>JAMWZD010000001.1 GCA_024304995.1 Rickettsiales bacterium
CTGGGGGGAGTCAGGGTGGAGTCAAGGTGGGGCGCACGAACTCCCCCCTCATATTTATTACTGAATACGTTGAACTTTATTATGAATATTCTATGCTGACTTAGTGACGGGGCGTGATAACCTCAGAAGCATACGTTTGATGTAAATCAACAGGACTGCGTATTCGCCAAATGTCCCTCCACGACTATGTCGGGAGGGCGGTGGAATATAACACCGGCTTGCCGGAAATACATCGCGGGCCGGTTTCTGGCTTTATCAACCTCCCTCTCTAGCTGAGTTTGGGATTTTGGTGCTGGATTAGCGCCTATGTGTTTTGACGTATTGCTCTTATTTCATAGATACTCCTTTTCCGGTTTGCAACTGCTGTATTATTCCACCGTGCGATGACATCACTCTCTTCGGGGTCGTAAGCGTCTTATTGTGCATGATTCGGTCACTGCTTACGCCGCATTATGGGCACTACATAACAAAGGGTTGTGCTTCCTCACGACTAGCGCGGTCAGTCTCTTTTCGGTTCATTTCAGAACAGAGAGCGCCGCAGGGAGTTCGCCGAAGTCACAGGTCCCTTCGCCTTCGCGAGGGCGGATAACACACCGGTTGCCCGGAATGTTATTTCGGTTAGGCTGTCGCAGCGGTTGCGCGCGTCGCCTTATATTCTGCAAGCCTTTCATTATTGTAGTAGAAGGGTAAATCATCCTTCCACATGGATAACATGATGATGGCCAGTTTACGTGCTACCGCCACCTTGGCGCGGTTATATCCTACCTTCTTGGACAGCTTGGTTCCCCATGCTTTTAGGGAGGAGAAGCTATGCGTATGAGTGAGGATGACATTGGCGGCCTGTACGAGGTGCGTGCGTGTCATTTGATTGCCACGACAACTGATTTTACCAACCGTCTCCGTCTCACCGGACTGATAGACTCGTGGTGTCAGACCGAAGTAAGCACCCACATCTTCTACTCGGTTGAACCGCTTCGGGTCTTCAATGGCGGTATAGAATGACAGTGCGATAATGGGACCAACCCCCGGTATCTCGGTAAAGCGTTTCACCACCGGTTCTGATTCTGCCAGCATTTTGAGTTCTACCTCTATTTGCTGCATCCGTTTGGTGATTTCTTCGCACAGGTCAAGAATGGGAACCAAGCGAGGCCGTAAGTCCATATCTTGCGTATCCCATATTTCAGACATGATAGACATGGCTCCCTCGCGGAAGGTTTTGTTGCCACTGCCTTTGCACTCTATCAGACTGCCATGCATCCGCAGGATAGAACGCACCATCATCTCGCTCTGCCCACGCTGCTTGACCAACTGATTACGGATAGTCAGAAGACTACGTATCTCATGACACATGGCGCTCTTTACATGCACCACATTCAACCAGTCCAGCCCCTTATGAACCAGCTCGGCAATGCCACGTGCATCATTCACATCTGTCTTATTACGCTTCACTGATAAAAACCGGTGTATATGCAGTGCATCAAGAACCACCACCGGCAGGTTGCTGGCCTTCAAGCCATGATACAGCCATGCGCTCATACAACCTGTTTCCAAGCCAATAACCTCAACATTGGAACGGCAGTATTTACGCAGATAACTCGCAATCGCTGCCGGATGCGTCGCTATCTCCTTCTGCTGATACAGCTTGCCTTGCTCATCAAGCACGCAGATCTGCGTCTTCTTCATGGCAACATCAAGCCCTACATAAAAACGCTTGCTCGAGTCAAAGGTCGCAACTTTCTTCTTAACTTTACTCTTACTCATAAATCCTCCTTCGTGTCAGTTGAAAACTAAATCTAACACACAGGAGAAAATCCCAAACTCAGCTATCCCACTCGGCACCAGTGTGGTGCCAGAAGGTAAAACCCCGGGCTTTAACTCACAACGGGGAATTACCTATGAAAAAAATACTTACAACAACAATTATCAGCCTAAGCCTCACGGCATGTTCATCACTTGGCCAGACAGAAATAACCGCTTTAAAACAAGCTGGCATTAACGACGCACGCAACGCAGGAAAAGAACTGCACTTGGCATTTTTGCAGTGCTATGCGTTACAGGAGGTAGATAAAAAGAATTGCCAGCGTATGGCAGGAAGTAACAATCCATCATACGCAGCAGCTGTGACATGGGATTATATCAGGCCATTCCGCTATGAAGCTGAGAAACTAGGTTTCAAGGCCTTTCTAAATGATCAGGGCAAAACCTGTAAGGCCATCAATGATGGGCCGATGTATGATGCAGATCAAAAAGCTTACGCGGTTAATTGCACGAGTGGCCAAACTTACTATATGCGTTTCGATACCAAAGAGGTTGCATGGCAACTGGAGAGGTGACCATGAAAAAAGCTCCTCATCCTGTCGATTTATATGCCGGACAAAAGCTCAGAGAAGCGCGTCAATCTCGCGGCCTTTCAGCGGCCAAGTTAGGGCAGCTATTATCTCAACCTATCACCTTCCAGCAAATTCAGAAATATGAGAAAGGCATCAACCGTATGTCGCTTTCGCGTATCTATGAATTTGCGGAGGCGCTGCAGGTTCCAATTCCGCACTTTATTCCTGACCTTAGCATCGAATCGGAAGACAAGCCTATCATTAGCAGGCAAGAATATAACCTAATTCACTGTATTCGCCAACTACCTAGCCCATGCCGCAACAGTATGATCGCTTTGATCAAAGAATTGAGAAAAGATCATGGGCGAAAGGTATAAGGATAAATTGGATGAAGAAGCCGAACGGGAGTATTGGCAATATGCACCGTGGTGGAAAAAACTACTCTATTGGCTTTTTATGTCAGCAGGATGCCTGCTTGCGTTCTACGGCACTATCGGGTGGCTTATTATGAAGCTCTTCTAATGGCACATTTAGACGATAATAGCCACGTTCATTGGAAATGATCAAGCCACGCCAAGTCCGCCTGTTTTTGAAAAGATCGCGCAACCGGATAGCCTGAGAGCCTGATTCGTAGATGAGAGTTTTTCCATGCACCCAGGGCTGGTGGCTCTGTGATGCATCATAGAGCTGCTCAATTACCCGCGCTTGCACATCACCTAGATGATACTCCTTACCCTCGGCGCGGACATAACGATAGTCATCGGAAGCTGCAAATGCAGGATCGGATCTCTCAGGCTGTAGATGATGAACGTTGTCTTCCTCTATATCGTAGGATTTCTCAAACTTATCCCGATCACTTTTCAACACCACCAAATCATTCATCCGAACGCAAATAGCTGGTTGCGGTGGTTCATATGCTAGCCGGAGAATCTGGTCATCCCGATAGACCGAGGTGAAAATTCGTAACTTCGCCCTGCCGGTACTACAGATACGGCGACAATCCTCTGGCCGAACACCAACAAATCCTTCCTTATGTTCATGACACTCACAAACAAATTTACGCTCGCTCAAGACAATTCGTTCAACGTAACGTAAAGGTAGCCAAATGCAGGCACGTAGGATTCCATTTTCAACAGCATAGAACATATCATCCTGAGAGAGGCCCCACTGCTTTCTAAGGGTTTTCAGTCTGTAATATTCTTTTGCTGGGAATGCCATGATCTTGCCTCACATAAATTTTTTTTGCCTTTTTTGCATCTTTGCCCTTATTCTGTGGAATCGTTATTCATAATCGGCTTATTGCTAAATTGCAACCTATAAGATAATAATTGCAACTCTTGGCACGTATAAGTTGTTTTTGGCTTGACGTAAATGCTGGGTTTTTTTTGTTAGCCCCAAGAACCTTCACTGTGCGAACAGATTTATGCTTTTTTCTTAAATGTCTTGTTCATTTAGAGATACCTTTATATGCTAGACTTGAATTTATAACTTGATAATTGTAAAATATGTCCCTTAATTTTCAAAAGGCTATCCAAAAACTAGGACTCCCTGAGATTCAGGCACTAACCGACCCTGCCGTTTTGGAAATCATCCATGCATTTGATAAAGCGCCGAACAAACGTTCTCTTGCGGCTACAATCAATGAAATCTACAACCCTATTGACATACTACGAGACTCAAAAAAACGAAGTGTTTTGCTGGAGCACCTGGACAAAGATCATGCGTCTGAGCTAGCAGTCAATGTGGGTATAAAATTTGATGCCTCTGATCCGTGGGAGCCAATCCTTAAATGTCGTTTTTCGAACAAGCCTCAGAAGCATGCCCTCTATGACTTCTTTGAAGTAAAAGAGGAAGCCCCTGATGAAGAGAACGAACAAAAAGAATACAATCCCAAGCAATTCATAACTTCGAATTACCCTCTTTTTGTACATCAAGAGAGGGCTGCGCTTAATATTAAGAGCATTCTTGCTGGCCATAGACGTGTCTTATTACACATGCCAACCGGTGCCGGAAAAACCCGCACTAGTATGAACATTATCTGTGATTTTCTGAGGTCTTCTATCCAGCAGCGTCAAAAGAAGTTAGTTGTATGGCTTGCCGACACAGAGGAATTGTGCGAGCAGGCATCTGATGAATTTTGTAAAGCATGGCACTATCTTGGATCTGGAGAAGTATGCCAACAACGCCTCTATGGAAATTACGACCTGCCTCTGTCTGATCTTGAACCAGGCTTTCTAGTGGCGGGGCTTGCAAAATTAAATAGTCGGTTCGAAAAAGATCAGCAGGCTATGATTGAATTAGCAAGAAGTTGTTCCCTGGTAGTTTTCGATGAAGCACATAAAATCCTGGCTCCTACATATCAGCATGCTGTTGAGCTATTTATGGAGGCTGGAACCGCAAAATTAATAGGTCTTTCTGCAACACCTGGACGCACCACAAAAGACTATGAAGAAAACAGAAAATTTGCCGAATTCTTTGATCGCCAGAAAGTTACTCTAGAAGTCGAAGGATATGATAATCCTATTGAATTTTTGCAGGATCAGGGATATTTGGCGCACGTTCATTACCATGATTTACCATATGAATCCAAAGATCTCAAACTAACGGCCAATGAGCTAAAAAGTTTGGCTGATCGTGATGACGTACCTGAGCGTGTGCTCGCTGAATTAGGAAACGACACAGTCAGAAATATAAAAATCCTGTCACTCGCACTTGACCTAATAAAAGAAAACAAAAAAATCATCTTATTTGCTTGTTCAGTCCCTCACACAGAGGCGTTGCATGCTTTATTAAAGTATAAAGGTGTCAAAGTCGGTTCAGTAACATCAAATACAGATAAAAATGAGCGTCGATCCACCATCGAGTCTTACAAAAAGGGTGATTTAGATATTTTGGTAAATTTTGGGGTACTCACTACGGGTTTTGATGCACCTATTACCAATGTTGCACTGATAGCGCGGCCAACCACCTCGCTAACACTGTATAGCCAAATGGTTGGCCGTGCCGCCCGTGGTACAAAAGCGGGAGGGAATGAAAATTGCGATGTTTACACCGTAATCGATGAAGCCATCCCAGGATTTAGAAACATAACCGAAGCATTTAAACATTGGGATGATGCTTGGGAATAAAACTAGGAGTGATAATGAGTAAATATAAAATTTTTCCAACTGAGCTTGCAATCGATTCAATGAAAGATAGCGGCTACAAAGATGCCGCGCATGCCGTTGCCGAGCTCATTGATAACAGTATCCAGGCAGGTGATGATGTTGATCATCCCATTTCTGTAGAAGTAATATGCATAGAAAAAGAGAACTTTGTTAATGATAGACAAAGCAGCAAGATTGAAAAGATCGCGGTTTATGATGACGCCTCTGGTATGTCACCTGATGTGCTATCGCTAGCACTGGCATTTGGACAAGGCACACGCCGTGATGCAAAGCGCGGTATGGGGAAATTTGGTATGGGGCTTCCTAATGCCTCAATTTCTCAATGTGATCGAGTGGATGTTTGGTCGTGGCAAAATGATGAAATTCATCATACCTATCTTGATATCGATGAAATTCAGGAAAAACGCTACGACACCATTCCAGAAGCGAAGAAGGTAGATGAACTACCATCGGAATGGGTGGAAAAACTTGATGCAGAAATCAGAGACTCCGGCACATTGATAGTATGGAGCAAACTCGAAAGGCTTAAATGGAAACGTCATCGTGCTTTCTTCTCCAATACTGAATTCATTGTTGGCAGAATGTACCGCTATTTTATAGCAGAAGAAAAATGCCGCATCAGAATGGCTGCTTATGATCGCAGTAACAACTTGCTGTTAAGCGAATATGTGCGTCCTAATGATCCGCTTTATTTAATGGAAAATACTCAAGCTCCACTAGTTAAAATGGGTGGAGAGACTTACAATTTTGATAAAGAAGCTGCATTTGACCTCTTCTACGATTCTGAAGCTGAAGGATCAGAGCCTGTTGAGGTTACATGGAAAGGCAACCAATATCGCGTAGGGCTTAAGGTTAGTCAGGCAAGACAAGATTTTAGGCGCACTCTAGCTGAACAAGGTAAAAAAGCTGGTGATACTGAATTAGGCAAGCAATGCGCTAAAAACCAAGGCGTATCAATTGTAAGAGCTGGACGTGAGCTAGAAATGAATAGAGCCTTTGAAATAGCCTACGATCCTGTGGAGCGTTGGTGGGGAATTGAGGTTTCTTTCGAGCCTGAGCTAGACGAAGTATTTGGTGTTACTAACAATAAGCAATCTGCAACAGCATTTAGAAATCTTAAACTGAACGAGGTTGCAGAGGATGAAGGTCAGCTACCAGGAGAAATGAGAACTTTATTGGAAAGTGATAATGATCCTCGCTTCATTATTATAACCATTTCAGAACTGATCAACAGCAAGTTAAGTGTAATTCGTAAAAACTTAGAAAAGCAAACCAAGGGTGTTCAGGTTAAAAGAGCTGCAGAAAAAGGGTCGGATAAAGCTCAAGATGCTGCTACGAAATCAACAGAAAAAGATGGACAAAAAGGTACTAGTGATATCCTCGATGAACAACTTAGCAAGGAAGAAAAAAGCAAACAAATTGAGGAAGAACTAGAGAAAGACGGTGTGGAAATTGATGAAGAAGGAAAAAACACCATTCTTGAAGCATGGCTAGGAAAGTCGAAGTATATCTTCAATACTGCGGAGATTCGGGGTAGTCGGGTTATCTTTGATGTATCGCAGCCAGCTGGTAAGATTAAAATTACATTCAATTCCAAGCATCCTGCATATGAGCAGTTCATAGAGCACCTAGAGCGTGAAGAAGGGCTTTCCTTTGACGCATTAAAGTTGCTCTTTGCTGCTTGGGGAAGAATGGAAGATCGTCTAGGTGCGGGTTCTGAGGAGGAAAGGGAAAAGTTAGAAGACATCCGGATGCTATGGGGCCAAATAGCGAAGGAAATGTTGGACGAATATAACAATAGTTAGCAGGTAAAATATGGCAGCGGCAGAACAGGCTTTAATTGATGGTGAACAACTCAAGGACATTCTTGAGCAAGCAATCCAACGATGTGAGAACAAGTTATTATTTATTTCCGCTTACATGACGCAGACGGCAATTGACTGGCTTGATAGATATGCACCAGATGGAATTGAGGTGCATTTAATCTGCCGCCTTTTACCAATGGATGTACTAAACGGCTCAACCAATATTTCGGCCTTGGTCACAGCTCTAAATAAAGGATGGAAAGTTTCATGCCTTCATTCGTTACATGCAAAGTTGTACTCGATTGACGATAAGCAGGTATACGTTGGCAGTGCTAATCTAACGAGCAACGGCCTAAGAATTTATGGAGTTGGTAACATAGAGGCTTGCTCAAGTGTTCCTGCTAATGAAGAAAACCTTCGCTTTATATCTAATATCGAAGCCTCAGCAACGAAATTGAGCCATGATATACTTGAAAGAATGGATGCGTGCATTCAAGAGAAGGAGCCCGTTATACATTTTGATAAATGGCCACACGACATATTACCGCATGAAGAAGGTATTTGGGTGCGCGACTTTTTCTGGTTCAATCCTCAATCAAGAGCCCCGCAAGGTAATGAAAAAATTCATGACCTAGAAATTATCGGCTCTGACTCACTTGATCCTTCGGCTAAAGGCGTAAATGAAAAAGTTGCCTCATCTCGTTGTGTGCAGTGGTTTATATCACAATTAAAGGAGCAGCCAGAAAACGAGCTGTATTTTGGCAATATTAGTCGTTTGCTGCATGATGAGCTAAAGGACGATCCTGCACCTTATAGGAAGGACGTAAAAACACTCGTGCAAAATTTGCTTGCTTACTGCGAGGTATATCTGCCTAATATGGTCGAAATTTCTCGCCCCAATCACTCCCAAAGAGCAAAATTACTTGTGACAAGCTAAGCATACCTTGGATTTTCCATATAGCTCGTCCAGATCTACAGGCTCATCTTCACGTAATGGATTTTTTAGACGCTGCTTTTTTGCTCTCTCCAAGCGTTTTTCATAGTCATCTTTGATTTGCGCCACACGATCTGGCTGCGCTAATTCGTCAAGCGACTCTCTTTCAGACCATGTAAAAGGAGAGCCATGGTCAACGGCGTTTTTTTCATAGGCTTTGGCCTCTTCGAAAGCTTCTGGATGCTTTTCCATTAGGTGCACCCATTCAATCTTGCGCTGAAAAAAGCAGAATGTGCATCCGCTACGTGAGCGCCAATCGTAGTACGCAGGCATTCCAAGGCCAGAATGCTCTAGTATAGCTGTCACACTGGGCTTATCGATTCCCTCATCTTTAAAAGGTAACTTTACTACTAGGTTCTCGTGCCTTGACTGATAGCCTTCACGGTACTCCTCATCAGATCGTATAGCGACATAAGAGTAGACTTTGTAACCATCTTCTAAGAAAGGCTTTATCCATTGTTCAAATGGCCGTAGTTTCATCTGAATCGTACACCAACGAGCTTTTGGTGAAGGCAAGAAATGCTTATTTTGCATAAGCCAAAAGTCAAAATCCCTGTCTGGATTAATTCTAAGAACTTGTTTGCCCAGGTAGCCCTCTAGCTTGCTTAGATACTCATAGACTTCTGGCAACTCCTTTCCTGTGTCTGTAAAAAAATAATCAATATCAAGTTCCGGATAATTATCTCTCATAAACACAGCTAAGGCCGCGCTATCTTTTCCACCGGAAAGACCTAGTACATGCTTTTCTTTATCAGGCATTTGTTGCTACTTTTTTATTGATTGAAGCGCTTTTCGCTTGTTCTTTATATTGCCGTATATAGTGGGTACTTAGCTCTGCAATAGCTGCTAAAGCTGTTCGAGCATCCACCGTATCTGCAGATATTTGTTGCTGGATCTTTTGCTTGAGTTGGAAAATCTTCTCTTTCTCATCATCAAGTAGATCAAATTCCAAATCATAAACCTCTTCGTCGCCAGATAATGCTGTAATGAGAGCCATAGCATGGCGATTTGATTTTCGCCCTTGCACACGAGCTAGAAGCTCAGCTTTTTTAAAGCCAGCGCAAAGTGATACGATCTCTTGCTTAGCTCGATCAACATCAAGATCAATCCAGTCTGTAATAGGCTTATTTGCTGCTAAGCCAGCAATGCCTGCGATATCTTCTGCTGTCTGATCAAAAGATGAAAGACGTGCTGCTAAAGCATCAATTCGGAAATCACCTGTTACGCCCTGAATAGATTTAGCACGTTCCTGTAATCGTTTTATATTCGTAGGCGAAGCTACTCCCACTTGCAGCTCGTTAAGCAGAAGAATTCCTAACTCTTTCAGCAAAGAAGGATATATTTCTATCAACTCTACGAGGGCATCTGTGATTTTATCGGTTACCTGCTGCAGCTCTTTCTTGTTATGTGCTTTCGCAGAGTCGACACCTAATAAGGTAGGTAAATCATCAAATAATAGTTTGTTGGGATCATGTGCAGCTTTTATCATCTCTCTAAACCGCACCGTTTCTCTCGAAAGTTTTCGTGTCCTATGTACCCAAGGGTTAAGGTTATCAACGAGTGATACCAGAGACCTAGCTATGTCAAATGCAGAGGCATCTGTAGGAATCTTGACATTGCTTGACTCTACGGTGTTGATAGACTCTTTTACGGCCTCCAACACTCTTAAAGTCAAGTCATCATAATCTACCCAGCGGAGAGAAACTGTCTGTGGAGTCTTAAGTAGATAATCAAGAAATAGATCATCAAAGGCTGGCCTGTAAGTATCATTTAGGTACAGAGCTACTTTATCATGCCTAGTCAAAAGATAAGCGGTCGCAAAAAATGGCAAAAGCCCAGACTTTACGCCGTAAGGAGCTTTTTCCCATGCATTGTACATGCTTGCAATAGGGCTGGAGTCTTCACGGTTGGAAAGGATTTTATCAGCCTCTTTCCAAAGTAAATCAAACTTAAATTTATGCCCCTTTGATGGAGGACTTAGTTGCCACCTTCCATCAACTTCTTCGTATAAACCAGAATCTTCCAGCAGTGCTTTGAATAAACCACCTTCAGGGGGGTAACCTTTGATGCCTAATCTTTCGTCTCCGCTATTCATTATTAGAGCTCGTAACAACGCATTAAGCGCCGCATTTGCGTTGCTTGAAGGCCGATCGCGGTTAAGCATTTCGCTTTTTACAATTGGGCTTTTATTGAAAATTTTATCGGCAATGTCAGATACCAGGCTCATGATGTTTCTGGACGATAGCACTCCAACTTTATCACCATCCTTGACCCATGAAACCATGTTAAGCTGTTTTGTAAGGAGTTCCTCAAGTAGCGAGGTAATCAGTGCCTTTCTTGCCTCCACCTCTCGGCGTGCAACTGAATCTCCAACCAACATTTCATGTCTATTTTCTTCTATCCACTCGAGGGCCAGCAATTCACGACTATAGGATGAAATGGTTTCATACTTTTCAGAAACACCGCACACTACTGCATATTTATTATTTGAAAGTTCTCTGGATAGCCCCTCAATATCAGCCGTGATTTGCTCATATTCATCGATATTCGTTGGTACAACTACAAAAAAGCCACCAAAGGCACTGGATGTTTTCCCTGTCTTACTAATAAGCTCCTTTGCTCTATCAGCAGGAACGATATTTACGTCCATCCACCGCAGAGCGCCAGTAGCATGATAATGCCTTTTAGCAACAAAAGGCTTGAAAGAAGCTATTTCAGTGAGACGTACAAAGTTTACTGAATCAATTTTTCTGACAGCTTCATCGATTGCTGCCTCAAGATCAAAGTCACTGCCTTCAAAAATAGAAAAAGAATCATTGTATTTCTTAAAGCGTACTAACGACCACTTTTTTAAATCTTTGAGAAGTGAGGATAAGCTCTTATTAAAGCCGCAAGTTTCTAATAAATTTTGAGAGGCTGCTAAGCCGGATCGCCCCTTAAAAATATCAATCACAGCAATCGTTTTTAAGAGACGAAGGTGCTCTTCGTTTCCACCGAGAGCTTCACATTTAGCAAGAGAGTCGTTAGCTAGCGCCCATAGTTTTGCATCTGAGGATGCAATGATTGAGGATTCAAGGTTGAGCTGTATGTAGTCCCAATAGTAATCTGGATAGTAGAAAGAGTTACGCGATGATTTTGTAGAAGAAAGGAATTCTTTAAAACCACCAGGTTCCGCAGAGTTTAAAAAAGAAAAAATGCTTCGCTGATTTTGACCAAATCTACGTCTTGATATAGGGCCGAGCAAAGCAGCCACAACTGGATGAAGGGGCCAACACGCGTTTAATGTTTTTGCAAATGACTGCTCATTTATAGGGCGATTCTTTTTGATGATTGCAGCAGTTTCTTTGGCTTCTGCAGTGAGTCTTTTGGGTTTTTGTTCCGATACAATAGCCCTAGAAATCAGTTCTAATTGCTCTTCGCCAGCGGCGTTGATGTGGTAGTCAACATAACGCCCCTGGATTTTAGTCCATTCATCACGAGCTACTCTCGATAAATTTCGCGCATACTCATTAAATGATTGGTGTAAAATTCCGATTAAAATTATTTTGCCGCCACTGGTGTTTGCTAGCTCTGCAAGCTGTTGGAATAAATAAATATCTGCATCCGATTGTCCGTTGGAGAACGCCTCTAAAAACTTCCCCATTTCATCAATGAAAATAACGACTCGATTGCTTTGTTCAGCTGTTTTTTCAATAACGCTAATTAGTTCCTGACTGTTTTTTGGCGGAGCTTTGCAAAAGCCATGTACAACCATGGCCTGACCAATAACAGATAGTGGATTTGTCGGCTCTCCCACTACGGGTAAGATTTTATTATCCTTTGCTTTAAAAAAGCCAGAAATCTGGTTTGTAGCATCTCCTGATAACCTGGAAAGCGCAATATCTCTTAGTTTCTTATCTTGCGATAATATAGATGAAAGCAGAATAACTAAGCTCGATTTTCCTGCCCCATATGGCCCAGTCCATGTAAATGAAGACTGCCCAGTACCGTTAATGTGCTTCACCAATCCAAGCAGCGCTTCCTCAGAAGATTTAGGGCAGATATACCCCTCAAGAAATTCTTTATTGTGCAGATCGCTCTTGATGTTGACCGATCTTCTAAAATACTCGTTTATATTTACTACATCACTTAGCGCCATTACATTCCTGCATATTCATCTTTAATTAAGTGCATTGCTGATTCTTTAATTTTATCTAGCGATGCATTCCTCTGAAATTGTCTCATCCCTGAGCTTTCAGACCATTCCAACCCAATATCTAATGCAGCCAGAGAATAAGCCTTTTCTAGTACCGCATCTTCGTCCAACAAAAAAATCCGCCCAGGAGAACAAGGGTCATAAACAGATGCCTCCAGCGACAACGTAGTTTGATTCTCCCAATAGCGAGCCCAAAAATCCAATAAGACTAAGAGAAAAACTCCGTCAGTGAGGGTCGACTTTGCTCCCCGACGCGGTTGAAATACGTCACGCCTATTTACAGGTGTGATAAGATTTAATTCTGCCAGTGGAGACTCTAGGGAATCCTCAGAAATTTTACCTGTTTTGCTCGGCTTGCTTACATAAGTACGGATAAAGCAATCTACGTCACGTTTTAGCGTCATTGCAGAAGGTGCTTTTAGTGAGTAATCCTCACACAGCGAATGCAAAGAGGATTGAAGCTGATCACGATCAAAGGCTGTGCCGTTATAATAATTGAAGAACCAATAATACGTCATCAAACGCGGCTTGCTTGCAAGCTGCCAATGCAAAATCCATAAGCTAATAGGTGACTCAAGCCAAGGGTCTAGACTCTCATCTCCCAAGATAAGATCAGCATAAGGCGAAACTGCCCCATCAGAGTTAAGCACACCAGTCCACGTTGCCCAATGACGCATAGAAGAAACCATGTTCTTGCCAACGCCAAATGTAGCTATTGCTTCATCGCTATTAAAAACATCACGAGCATGTCGCTCGGACTCTTCGCCGCAAGATACTGAGTCATATACTTTTTTTAGCCAACCGTATCGCAACGGAAAAGTTTCATGACCGGAAAAAACCGGCTTTATATCTTGTAATTCTGCTTGAGCACCGCGCATAATGACCTATTGTTTTTTTCTGGACGTTTCATCCAGAAAATGACATCTTTCTTTCAAGAAGTCAAACTTCTTCTGGACAAATCGTCCAGAAGAAGAGATTCTCTATGTTAGAGCGCCTAATAAAATAAAATGAGGTCTAAGTGACTGAATATGAAAGCATATATTTAGATTACCAAGCATCTACTCCACTCTCCGAAAAAGCGCGGAGCGCCATGAAATCCGCGAGTGAGCACAGTTTTGCCAACCCTCATTCATCTGATCACGCACAAGGTTGGGAAGCTGCAAAAATTGTTGAAAATGCATCACACGAAATTGCCGATTTTATCGGTGGGCTTGAGGATGAAATAGTTTTTGTCTCAGGAGCTACAGAAGCAAACAACTTAGCCCTCGTTGGAGTAGGACTGTCCGCCTACAAAAAAAACAATACTAGAAAAAAAATAGTTATCTCCGAGATTGAGCATAAGTGCGTATTAGGGGCAGCAAGGTTTCTTAAAGAAAACTTTGGCTATGAGGTGAAAAAAATTCCGGTTGGAAATAGTGGAGTAGTAAATATCGATGATCTGAAAAAAATCGTAGATCAGGAAACTCTCATTGTTTCTGTAATGGCTGTAAACAATGAAATAGGCACTATCCAGCCGCTAAAAGCTATAGGAGATATTTGTCGATCAAGCGGAGCTATTTTTCATGTTGATGCAGCACAAGCGCTTTATAGTGACATTGATGTGGTAGAAAACGGCATAGATTTACTGAGCCTCTCAAGCCACAAACTATATGGCCCAAAAGGAATAGGCGCACTTTATATCAGTCAGCATATAGCGATAGAACCCACACCTTTATTTCAAGGTGGAGGTCAGCAAAATGGATTTCGATCCGGCACCATTCCTACAGAACTAACAGCAGGATTTGCAGCGGCTGTTAGCGAGCTTAAGGAGTTGCGCCCAGCCGAAATAACTCACCTTGAGTCATTAAGAGATTTTGCATGGAATAGACTTAAAGAACTATCTCCTGATATAAAGCTCAATGGATCATGGGAAAATCGTCATCCAGGGAATATCAATATTACTTTTCCTGGAGTAGATGCGAAAGCGTTGATAGGAAGTTTGCAGCCGCTAATTGCGGTCTCTACAGGCTCGGCTTGTACGAGTGGAATTCCGGAGCCTTCCCATGTGTTAAAGGCTATAGGGCTAAGTACAGATGATGCCGAAAGTTCGATTAGAATTTC
Source organism: Rickettsiales bacterium (assembly GCA_024304995.1). GTDB lineage: Bacteria > Pseudomonadota > Alphaproteobacteria > Rickettsiales > UBA998 > JAMWZD01. The sequence continues at coordinate 14,592 of JAMWZD010000001.1, forward strand.
TATAGGTAGGCATACAACAAAAGTAGAAATCACAGTGGCTATAGAGAAGATATGTGAGGCAGCACATGCCTACAAATCTGAGTTTCAAAAGGCGATATAATCAATTCTGAATTCTGAGCCACTCTTCTAACTTCCGTGTAGCTACCACATCATCGAAATTATAAGCGAGGATGTCTTTTTTCATCTGCTCACGGCGGTCTTTGATAAGCTCGGTACGGTATTTGACGAACTGCACGACTGACCATTGCGAGCCGGAATCGTCATCGCTCCATTGGAAATTCACCAGCCCTTCATGCTTGCAGATCTGTTTCAGGCCGTAGCTGGCAAGTGGCAGCACAAAGCTGTTCTTCACCACCGGCTGAATATCGAATAACGGCGAATCATCACCCAGCAACCACTGCACAGTCGGATGTTCTTCCATGCCATAGCGTTTGGCGTAGCGCTTGATGTTGACCACCTCATAGCTGGAGAAATGGCAGAGGATAAGATCGGGATACTGCTCACGGTACTGTTCCATCAGCGTGAGGAACTGTCGCCAACCTTGTTCGTCCTGGCTTTCATGATCCGTCCAGACATAATCAAACGCGCTGGCATCAAATGGCGGCTTCAGGAAACCCCACAAATAAACATGATCTTCGCCATGATCGGTGAGCGGATTGGATTCAATATCGAAATGCACCCATGTGCCTTCCGGCAGGCGCGGCGATTGAATTTTGAACATCTCGCCGGTTTTATAGGATTTAGCTTGCAGCACGGCACGGTACTTTTTATGGATGCCCTTCAGGTAAGGCACATCATCGATGTCTTCAGGTTGGGATTCTGCCAGCTGAGTGATGGTAGTGATGCCCTGTGCCTCCAGATGCGGAGCAGCACGAGAATCAATACCATAAAGCAAGGTCAGGTCTTCCTTGGCCTCAAATGCGGGTTTGCATAGCCCTACATACGGACAGACCTTGCACTTGCTTTCACCGTATCGAGCTTCAGGGGGATTTTTCAGGGAGAGGATGCCGCGCATGTCGGCCATGAACTTTTCGGCTTCTTTGTTGGCTTCATCGCCGGTTTCTACCGTGCTTTTATCGCCGAGGAATATCAGGGCCGGAAGCGTACTGTTTAACAATTCACGGTACGCGCCCAGCTGTATCTGAATCTCTTTCTTATCACCGCTGCGTGCCAGCTTTGCATCGGCTGGCTGATATTCGCCGCTTTCGTGATGGATTAGAAAGTCCGGCTCACCGATGATTTTATTCTGACGGTCAGCGATCTGTGCCTGATATATGATATCGACACCAGCTTCCATTAACGCTTCGGTATGCTCCACAGAAGTGGCTTCCACCACCTGAAACTGCTGTTCCAGATCGCGCTTGATGCCCCATTCGTGGCGGATACCCATTTCTTTGATTAATTCTTCAAACGGATCAGGCTCAGCTTCCACCATTCCTTCGGGCGGGAAATTGTCGTACCAAACCCGCCGCCTACAATGCAGCCAGGAACGTGCGTCACTCGGTCGGATGTAAAGTTGTTCTGCCATGATAAAAACCATAGCAGAAGCATTATAAAAATCATCAAGTTAACTCATGTATAAAGCGGCTTCTGCTTCTCTCCGGCGCACCAAGCCTTTCAGCTTCCTGCCACCAGCCCAGACCCAGCGTAGGAATTCCCGTGGCACGTCCTCATGCTCTTCACGATTAACCTTACGCCGCAGGGTGGAGCGCTGGAGAGCGCCACCACCCAGATTGAAGGTAAAGGATACCAGCGCATCAAACTGGCCATCCGTCAGTGGCACATTGATTAACCGCAGCACCGCATTTTCTGCAGCCAGCACGTCTTTAATAAGCAGCGCTTCGCCTGCAGCTTCACTGATGCCATTTTCAAACATCTTATGCTCACCCTTGCGGATCAGGTGACCATAGCCGATCGTCGGCAGGCCAGCGGCATCTAAATAGATTTCCGATTCAAAGCCTTCAAATGATTTGATGAGATCGATGCCATTTTTTGTGATGTGTCTCATTTCCCGCTCCGTACTTTACTCATGGCACGCTGGCCGAAGTAAAAGCTGATGATGCCTGCGAAGATTGCCTGATCTTCTACGCTCCACAGCATGTCCATGTGCCAGGGCAGCGGATTGCCCAGATCGACCATGGCGAACTGCATGCATTTGATGGTGAAATAAAGAAGGAAGAAGGCATATGCTAGGACGGGCCGCACCGTGCCGTTCAACGCATCCACCCACTTGATGCCGGAATAATACGTCTTGTAGAGCGCCTTTGATTCAGCGATATCCGCCTGTGCATTGATTTCTTCCAGCCGTTGCTGGTGTCCCTGCGCGGCTTGTTCCATCTGCAGGCGCAGGATGGTCAGTTCGTGCTTGCGGTCAGCAGCATCGCGCCAGATCTTCAACAGGTCGGGAAATGCCGCACTGATGAAGCCAATAAGTGATCCGAGTAATGTAACCATGATTAGATACCTCCGTTAATGATTGTTAATTTGATGATGATTCCGATGAGTCCGGTGACGATCATGGTTCCCCACCACCAGATGATCTTCTCAAGACGAGCAAGGCGGCGTTCCAGCGACTTGTAACGCTCCTGGCAAACGGCCACATGCATCGGCAGGCTGGTGTTTTCATTGTGTGTTTGTTTCTCTGCCATGGGTTTCTCCGGACATAAAAAAACCCGCTTGGGAGGCGGGTCATTGGTTGGTTGTTTTGTTGAAATCAGTTGTGGCTGGCGATCCTGAAAAGCAGCATCATAAAAGCCGTGGCAATGCCACCGGCCAGAAGGCAGTACCAGCCGATTCCCCAGATGAGCAGTCCGCTCATGATCATGCAGGCAACGATGAATAGTGTTTCCATAGGTTTCTCCTTACCAATTCCATGGGCCGTGTGGCTTGAGATATTGCACGTTGATCCTGACAACCCCTGTGCTGAAAGAGCCGCTATCTGGCGTGAGTAAGACCGGCGTGTCGCTGTAATAGGTCACCGGATGGTAGCTCATACCGGTATTGGTTGAATCCTGCCCTTTGCCGATGCCATTGCCATAGCGGGACGTGTCGCCGGACACACCCACGCCGAAGGTTGTCACCGTGCCGGTGATGGCGGTAATCACCCGCGTATTGACAGCAAGCACACTGGAGCGGTCAGGAATATCGATGGCGGTTTCGGTATCGGTACTTAAATCGACATCATCCTGCCAGCTCTCCACACGCAGATATTCGCCGGTGTCTTTCATGATCAGGCCGAATGCTACCCAGCCGGAGCCGTCATAAGCCATACGGGTATCAAGCGATTCCACCACTGCATCCATCCATTTGAACGGTGTGTAGAACACCCATCCACCAGTGAGATACTGCGCCAGATCATTTTCATGACCCGCAAAATCACCCGTGGCACTGCCGCCAACAATGTACAGATCGCCCACAGTGGGGCTGCCTGGAGGTGCGCTGGCAATATCAGCCACCACGGGTGTTACGAACGCATCCAGCCGATTTAGCCCATCATTGTGCGTCACTTCTTTTTGCGCCTGCGCCGTAACAATATACGGCAGGCCTAGTCTTCCAGTTGAAGTCATGATATCCTCCTTAATATCAACAAAATAAATTAGTCGAATTCTTATTCGACTTTGAAAAGGCGTTATAAAATGGATATAGAAAAATTTATTATTAAAGATTACGATGCCACGTATGCTCAGAAACAATTTCAGAAGCTAAAAGAAAAGCTGGAGCAGATTGTTTCAGTCAAAATTGATGTGCAGCATGTTGGGGCTACATCCATTCCAAACACCATAACAAAAGGTGATATTGATTGTTGCGTTAGGGTAGAGAAAGAGCATTTCGATTTGTGCGATTCTATTTTATCCAAACATTTCACACGCAATCACTCGTCGGTTAGAAATGATTTTTTCTCCTCATTTATTGAAGCAGAAAATAATATTGGCATTCAGCTAGTTATTTCTGAATCCGACTTGGATGTTTTCACAGCTTTCCGAGATATACTCAAACAGCATCCTAAAATCCTAGAAGAATATAATGACCTTAAGATGTCATATAATGAGAAATCTATGGATGATTACCGCAACGCTAAAGACGCTTTTATAAATAAAATCTTAGCACTTAACTCTAAATCGTAGCTTCCGCCGCATAGCCTCGACCCACCACCGCCGAAAGCTGATAGACTTTCACATCGATGCTGCTTTGAGGGCTGCCGAAATCGGTAGTCTGATCGGCGGCACTATAGCTGGCGGTCGCACTGGTGACTTCAATAGTTCGCACCACCGTGCTGCCATCGAGGATATCCACCTCATAGGCTTCTGATTCCTCGCCCAGCGGAATGCCCACACCATCGCGCCATTCGCTATCCACGCGGGAACGGCGAATCCAATCGATCGTAAGGTTTCCGCTTCCATCACGGCTGCCTTCCACATGCACTGGTGCAAACGGTTTCAGATTGCGTCCGGTATAAGTGAAAGCCTCTTCATCCGTGGTGGAGAGGGTGTTGCCCACGCTTACCGCTTTATAATACAGCTGGCGACCAATGAGATTATTGGCGATTGCCGTGGTATAAAGTGCCGGAGTGATCAGCACAAACCGATCACCGGCAGCATGGCCATCAATAGCCCATTCCGTTCCCTGGCGGCCACGCAGCAGCTTGGTGAGCTTATAAGTGCTTTCGCCGATCAGCTGGGCGTTCTGGAATTGCACCAGCTCGTCACCAATCAATGCAGCGTTAGCGCCATTCAGCACCGCCAGCTCGTTCACTGAAGTCAGAGAACCAGAGGTGAGAATCACTTCCACCTCATTGACGGTGTCCCAGGCCTCAAACGGGCCTGCAGGCAGATTGGTAATGATCGCACCAAATGTGGCAGCACCATCCAACCCAGCCAGCAGCGTGAAGGTGTTGCCACCGGCTTCGCCACCATCGTCGGAACGATAGACTGCCGATCCGTTCCAGTTCGGCCCATCTGCCGCTACGCCAACCCGTAGCAGTCCCTGATTCGGCACTGTGTCGGTCGGCAATGGCGGTGCATCGATAAATTGCGCGATCGTTTCTGGTACCAGCACCGGAGGCTGGATATTCGAGCTGGTTTCGCCAGGCGGAGTGTAGAAGTCATAACTGCTGATATCCTCGGCCACAGCGTTGACCTTCATCACGCCGTTGGCTTCCATATCGGTTTTTACTACCCGCATCTCATGCCCAACGCCGTTCACCGTCACGGTAATCACATCGGTTGGCTCAATCCGGACGTAGCGCGGCGGCAGCTTCAGTTGAAAGCTGGTGCGCTCCTTCCATGTGCCATACAACGTGATATCGGCGATCTTTTTAGCCAGCGTTGCACCCATCACAATCGGCAGATTCATCGTGACCTGGTCAACGGCTCTCACCGTCTGGCGCTGCGAGGTCTGCGTCACCGGATCGTAATTGAAAGGCCGATCCAGATACGTCACATTCACCCGCTGCGGCAGTTCCAGCTCCTGCGCGTAGTTGATCTCCAGAATGTCCTGCACGCCTTTCTTATTGCTGGGAAGCAGATCATCCTCCGGCACGGCTTTGACCGATTCGTTGCCACGCGGCACACATTTCAGAATGCCATCGCTTTCCACCACATCAAAGAAATAGCCAGTGGTGAGGAATTCCAGCGCATTGCGTACCGTGATCGGACGGTCGATGATAAACCCTTCCACCGTGTCGGTCAGCCGTGACACATCGTAATCACTGGCGGTCAGCCCCGCTGCCTGCAGCAATTCAGCTACAATAGCACCCAGCGTGGAATTGCCCAGCTTGCCTTGCACCCAATGGCCGGTAGCCCATAAAATGGAATCCTGCCACACGCCTTCCAGATCTGGCCAGAAGGAAAATGGCCGAGCATCCCATGTCCACACGAAACGGCGTGGTACCAGATCGCTCTTACCGGATTGTGACCCGCGTGCTTCCAGATAATCCAGCGTGGCATTGAGTGCCTCGCGCTGCGCCTGAAAGTCGATACGGCCTTTAGACCCACGAGGGTAAAAACTCTCAGCAGAAGTCGGATCGTAAAACACGTTCGGTTGGTTGGCACAGCCATCAACGCTGGGGAAACCGAATTCGGTAAACCAGACTGGCTTCATCTTCGCTGTCCAGCTGGTACCACTCATATCCGGATTGGTATGTGTGCTGTTCCACCAATGCTCCAGATTCTTCCAAGCATAGGTAGGATCGCCACCATAACTGGTTTGTCCGGTGCGAGCTACCGAATCGGTGTAATAATAGTCCCAGCCTTCGCCTTTCTCCCAATACTCCTGAATCAACTCTTCCGTAATCTGAATTTGAGGCAGATCTTCGGTGATGGGAAAATAGCTGTCGATTCCCACAAAATCGATGTTGGCGCTGGCCCAGAGAGGATCGAGGTTAAACCAGCCACCAGTGCTGTGATATTCACTCCAATCGGCAGCATAGGTAATATCCGTGCTGCCGCCCATGATGCCTTTAACCGTCGCTGCCAGCGAAACCAACTGATTCACTGCCGGATAATTACCAGGCGTATCGGTAAAGCCGGTCATGCCGATCAGCTCCGAGCCGATGACAAATGCATCCACCTTATTCTTCACCAGATTGGCATAATGGCTGATAAACGCGTTATAGCCGTTGGTTTTGGTAAACCAGCTGGCGGCATCGGTGGCATTGGCAGGCTCAATGCGTCCACGCCATGGCTTCGGCACCGGCGTGATCGTATCGACAAAAACCATCGGATACAGCATCACGTTGAGGCCTTTTGTCTTCAGGTGGTCGACAATCTGTACCACCGTATGATCGGAGGGAGTGCCGCCATAAGTCGGGGTATCTGCATCAAATTGTAGAACGACTTGAGCAGAGGCACGGCTGATACCAGCCACGCTCCAATCCTGCGGCAATACTTGCGTGGTGCCATGAAACTCTACTTTAGGAATAATTTCACAGGCACCGGCATCGGTAGAAGTGGCAAACCATGTCACCACCACGGCCACCCATTCCAGATTTGGCAGAACATCGATTGCCTGATCCACAGCAACGATTGCATCGGCCACACCTTCATAATTATGCATGTTGATGAGCTTCTTATCGCCCGATGGTGTAAAACCTCCGCCAACGGGGAAATAACCATCCTGCTTGGTTTGGATGCTGGTGCCATAGACCATTTCACCGGCGCCAGGAATGATGACAATATCGGTGATCTTATCTTCCACGCTTGGCGTGAATTTCACAGATCGGCGCACTTCGAAGGTAAAGTTGGGAATCCGGTTGCCGTATTCGGCCAGCGGGAAATCCTCAATCACTACATAGGCCATGCCGCGATAGGCCGGAATTGTACCAGCCGCGAGGTATTTGGCCATGATATCATCGACTACCTGATCTTCATCGCCCAGATGGACATTGTATTTACCCTGCGCTGCAGACAGCACATCTTCGGTTAATACTTTGCTGTCAGCCCACACACGAATCACTTCGTCGATCGGGCCTTCACAGATAGCGATCGCCAGCGTGCAAAAATACTCATAGGTCACGGTGGTCTGGCTGGTTGTGGTTTTTCCGCCGCCGCCACCTTTACCACCGCCGCTGGAAGTCTGAGTGGTGGTTTTTTCGGTTTTCACTTCCTTGATATCGGTCGACCAGATGACATTACCGGCCAGCCGCATCGTGCCATACACTTTCGGGATCATATTCCCGTAGGTGGAGGTCTGCGCTCTTAAGTCGGCAAGGCGTGGGCCTTCCTGCGTTGGCAATTGCACCCGCTGCGTGGTCGGGAAGAAGGTGCCAGCCGCCATAGCGCCCAGATTCGCGCCAAGGATAGCACCGGACGGGCCGCCCAGCACGAAGCCAACGACACCACCAGCAACAGGTAAAACAATATCAGCCATAGTTTTTACTTAATCGATTTGAGTTGTTTCTTTTTGAAACGATATACATGCGTCAGCATCTTCACCCACGTCATGGAGAGAGGCTGTTCGACCACCTGACCGGCGCTGGAGTTGCAGTGAATAATGCCAGGGCCGTTGCCTGGATACTGCGTCAGTAGCGCCACATGCTGCGGATCTTTGAACGTTTTGAACAGCAGGACATCGCCCACCGCCATCTGCTCGATCGGAACTTGCCGGAGGTGCTTACCGATGCTGCTGACCAGCCTGCCGCGCTCCGGATACATGGAGTAGTTGAATTCATCGGCATTCGTCAGCGCATTACCTTCGCCATCCTGCAGGCCAAGCTCGTCGATCACGCCAATAATCAGCCCAAGGCAATCACACCCGCCTGGGCCGGAGGATGACTTCTTCAGCCGCCCTTGGTGATGATATCTCGTTCCCAGCCAGGTGCGGGCCTGCGCCACAATTTCTTCAGGTTTGATGTACGTCATTGCTCATTACCCATTGCGATTGGTTTTGTCTAAAGTGCCCGCCGTGGTGAGCAGCTTGTCAACACCAGGCACGTCTGGCTCACCGCGAAAGTTAATAATGTTGGAAAATTTGCTTTGGCAGGTCTCGCGGGTCTTATCGCAACCGGCGATGATATCGAATCCGTCTCCGGCCTGAATGCTTTTACCCATCGGCAGCGCCAGCACCACCTGAGTGGAAGCAAATTCCTTCACTTCCATGCGGCGACCTGCATTATTGCCGGATGTCCAGACCACTTCGCCACCCGTGTACCATCCGGCAGCCTCTGTAAGGGCGCTAGCCTTGAAGGTCTGGTTATTAACTACCTCGCTGACGGTGGTGGAGACGGTAAACCCAGCCAACGCCACCTTGCATTTGGAATCACCCAAAATGGCTCTGCAGGAGGGAGAAAACACATCGCCGATGGTCTGGGACAGGTGCTGCGTCAGGCCACGCACCTCTGCCTGAAACATCTGGCTGTTGAGTGTCACTTCACCCAACCGCCCACGTTTAATGATCAGTTTACCTTGTGACAGATCTTCATAATTAACGACGAAAATCTCAATCTCGGCATAATCATACAGACCGGCCAGCAGATCTTCCTCGGTGATCTTCGAAGGGAAAACCTGACCTTCCACATCGAGGTTATCAACCGACATATTGGATTTATTCTCCACCGTGGTGGGTGTAAATCCGGCGATGGAATCATAGTCCAGGCTGTCGATCGTGAGCATTTCGTCATGATCGGTAAAGCCCATCTCGGTGGTGTCCTCGCGGGTAATTTTCCAGCAAGTAGCCAGCGTCTGCAGCCCACCATCAAAGTGCGCCTCCAACTGTGGAGATATTACTCTCATATTCTTACCTCAATTAGTGGGATGCTGCTCCAGTTGCCTGCATCGAAGCTGTCCATCGAAACGGCCATCTCATCGGTGTCAAAGCGCACCGGCACATCAAATTCAAACTCGGCGGTGATCACTTCATCCGTGGCCGGAGGCGTGGTGAAGGTCACAACGCCGGTAGTGGTATCCACGCTCACACCGCTGACCTGCAGCACCGAATCGACGTAGATATCGACCGATCCGGCCACCGGCTTGGTAATGTCGCGGGACACGGCCACCGGGCCGCTGGAGTAAATCTTCACCAGCTGGAACTCGGTGGTGCTGTCATCGCCCACGCCGATCTGTACGCTTTCGGCCTTGTAGTCGCTCCAGTCCTTGAAGCGGAAGCCCACCGCCTTGCCGCGCCGCGCACGGAAAAAAGCAATCAGTGCCTGCCACTGCGTTTCGGTCTTCACGCCGGAGGCGACGTTGTACTTGGCGCGGGACTGGCTCCATTTACTGTTGCGCTGCTCGTGACCCGATACCGTTGTCACCACATCGGTGAGAAACATCGGGCCACCAGTCGCGCCGTAGGAGATGTCCGTTGGAAACTGTACTTCTGCAAAATCTGTCATAACTATTGCCTTTTGAATTGGTTGCTGTATGTTAGTTTTATGAAAGACAGTTACTTATCCATCTTCCTGACCTTCCTTCGCTTCGGCCTGTTGGCATGGGGCGGCCCTGTCGCGCAGATCGGCATGATCCGTGACGAGTTGGTTGGACAGCGCGGCTGGATTACTTCGGATAAATTCAAGCGCGTGTTGGCGGTCTATCAGGCTCTGCCGGGGCCGGAAGCCCACGAACTCTGCGTCTATTTCGGCATGATCCGTCGAGGCAGAATTGGCGGTTTGCTTGCAGGGCTTGGTTTTATGCTGCCCGGACTGGTATTTATGCTTTTGCTTTCGTGGGCCTACATGCTTTACGGTGCAACCGTGCTACTACCACTATTCGTTGGGATTACTCCTGCTGTTGCGGCACTTGTAATCCGCGCTGTACATCGCATAGGTGGGCATGTATTGCATGGCCGCTTCCTCTTTGCTGCTGGAGCTGTCGCTGTAGCCCTCACATTACTGCAGGCACATTTCATGCTCGTTTTTCTGACCTGCGGTATTGCACAGGCGCTGTTTGCTTCCGGCAGGAAACGATCAGGAATTGCCACCCTTATCCTCCTTTCGGTAGCCTCACTTACCATCACATGGTTGTTGCCTACATCGGGAGAAGTTGCTGTCTCTACTTCCCAGCCTCTATTTATTGAAGGGCTGAAAGCCGGAATGCTCTCTTTCGGGGGAGCCTACACCGTCATTCCGTTTCTGCAGGAAAGCATGGTCGGCTCTTATCCTGCCATCACCGAGCAGTCATTTCTCGATGGTATCGCACTTTCCAATGTTATCCCTGCGCCGCTGGTAATCTTCGGTAGCTATCTCGGTTTTCTGGCTGATGGCTTGGCCGGAGCTTTGTGGGTCACAGCAGGTATCTTCCTACCTGCTTTTGCTTTCACATTAGTCGGCCACCGTCAGCTTGAGAAAATCATCGAAAATCCCATGCTACACGGCCTGCTGGACGGTATTTCCGCAGGAGTGGTCGGATTACTGGCTGTGACTGCCTTACAGATTTTCCTGCATGCCGTTACCAGTCCTCTACAGGCGATCATCTTCATCATAGCGCTTGCCATTCTGTATCTGTGGAAATGGCGCTGGAGCATTCCGATTATGATTCTTGGGTGCGGTGTATTTGGTTATTTTTTCAACCTTCTATAAATTCCTCCTTGCCCGTTCCACCGAACGCGCCATGTCAGCCGCAATCTGCCCCTGGCTTTTGCGGAAGGACTGCACGTCCGGGGTCTGGATATTCATGTTTACTGTTACCGGTGCCATCGACTGCGGCATGATGCTCATCGGGTTACTACCGGCAAATGCCAGCTCCGGCCCGTTTTCACCCACCACGCCGAACTGACCGGCTTTCAGCGTGCCGCCATCGGCAAAGAAACCGCCGAAGAAGCTCGCAGCACTGGACAGCAGGCTGCCGAAGCCGCCACCACCACCGCCACCAGAGCCACCGAAGAGGCCTCCGATACCATTGAAGATCTGGCCGATGATGCCGCCTTCGCCGGTGATTCCCAGATCCTTCAGGGCAAATTGCAGCAGTGAGCGATTAAGGTCAGACAGGAACCCCTTGGCAAAATCGCCGAAACTGTCAAACCGGCCACTAATGCCATCCAGCGCATCAGCCACCGTGCCTTCCATCGTTTTGCCTAAATCACCGAAACTGTCGCTGATCACATCACCAGCTTTTTCCGAGGACTTTTTCAGCTTCTCCTGGGCTTGCTCCATCGCACGACCGAAGGTTTCCTGATTGATATGGCCTTCCTTCAGCAGCTTATTGAGCAACTCCATTTCTTTGTTGTAATTTTCCAGCGGGGTGCGGGTGGCATCGATGATGCGCTGCGCTTCCTGCTGCAGCTTGGTGAACTTCTCGGTTTGCTTATTGGTTTCTTCTGTCTTTTCGGGCGTTTCCGTTTCCTTAAACAGATCTCCCAGCGATGCGTTTTTCTTCTGCCGTGCCTCGTAAATCTTGAAGGCGGCATCCTGAATTTCGGCATCGATCGCGGCGTTGAACTCCCGCGCTTCTTCCAGCGCCTTATCGAAAGCATTGCCCATCGCATCCAGCAGGCCGGTTTCCAGCGCGGCGCGGGTGTTTTCAAACGATACACCACCCAGCGGGTCTTCAATGAAGGCAGCCAGGTCTTTTCCCAGCGCTTCAAACCGAGCGGATATCGTTTCGCCGAAAGCCTGGAACGCACGACCCACACCTTTAAATACGGCAATAAACAGATTTCCGAATTTGATCACCTCGGCGATGATCGCCTTGAAACCCAACTTAAAAGGCTCAATCGAATTGGTGATCAGCTCCGCCAGCCACTTGACTCCATCGGCCACCGCCTGCAGGATATCTGTCAGCCCAGCATCGCCGATCGCCTTCACCAACTTGGAAAAGGCATCGCCCATGTTCGATAATGAAACATTAAGCGTGTCGGCTTGCTCTTCCATCGCACCGGCAAACTGCACATCGCCGATCGAGCGCAGATAGCCCTCGATCTCCTTGGCATTTTTACCAACCGTAGTGCTGACACCCTGGAAGGTGAAGGTGACTTGATCGCCCTGGGTTTTGGCTTTAATACCAAACTCCTTCAAACGCTCAAATTCACCCGTGGTGGCATCGGCCACGGCTTCGATCATCTGATTGAGGTCTTTACCCATCGCCACGGCGGTATTGCCGTAGGAGGTCAAGGCTTCTTCAGATGGAGTCAGCCCCAGCGCCTTCAGCTTGATAAAGGCATCGGTCACTTCCTCCAGTTGGAAGGGAGTGGTGGCCGCAAATTCCTGAATAAATCCAAACGCAACACCGGCTTTTTCCGCTGATCCTGTCACCGTCCGCAAGCTCGCTTCCAGCTTCTCAAACTTGGTGATGACATCCACCACCTGTTTGCCCACAAACGCGGTGGCCATTAAGCCGCCTAAACGACTGACGCCACGTCCGAGCTTGGAAAAACGCCGATCCATATTATCCACGCCCTGACCAATCTGGGCGAAGGTTTTCTGCGTTTTATTTACGGCACGGATGACAAATTCTGCACTACCGAATCTTGCCATTTTTTTTACTCAAGTTTTCTGATTGAAGTTCGAAAAAAGCGACCCATTCCATGAATTGCTGCGGTGACATGGCTTCAATCTCAGCCAGAGGCCGAGAAAGCCGCCATGCCAGCGCTAGTTGGTTTCTGCGGGTTGGGTCGCGTCGGAGTTTCCCTTATGGGTCTCCATGTCGCCGAAGAAATGCTCCTCAATGCGCTCGGCGATGCGGGAAACGACACGGTAGTCGGCTTCCTGCATCAGCTTGTCACGATCGCTGAGACTAAAGAGGCGCTTGCCATCCTTATCCTTGGCTTTTACCACGATGATGTTGGCGGCCTGTTCGATGTTGCTCGCCTTTTTACTGGCGACCTTTTGCATCATATTGACCTCGGCCATCGTCATCGGAAACACATGGATTTCCAGTGGGCCGGACTCATCACCCCATTCGGGTACAGCAATGATCAGTCTTTCCTGCTTCGCATAATGAGAAGTAGCACGATTAATAACACTCATGACTCCCCCTTATGCAGAAACAGTTTGTTCAGACAGCGCACCGGTGCCGGTGAAGCTGAAGGAGGCTTCAACAATTCCGTCAAATGATGCGTTGTAGGAAATGGACGTGATGATTGCATCACCGCTCCAGTAGGTGGCTCCAGTGTCGTCACCTTCCGGATACAGATTCAGCGTCACCGTGGCTCCGGCAGACAGAGCGCCTTGCCCCATCGTGTCGGTTTCGTCCCAGAAACCTTCAAAGCTGCCCGACCAGCCTTTGATGGTTGCCTGATTCTTCCGCCATGAAGTACCAATGATGGAAGCGTCCACGGTGTCGGAGGTAATCTCCATCGACCATGATTTGATTTCAGCGACCTGGTTCGATCCAATAAAGACCTTACCCTCGCTACCAGCGTGAGTTGCCATAGTTTTTCTCCTTGAGTTGGGTTGAAATAAAAAAGGGCAGCCCCGAAGGACTGCCCTTAAGCATGAGCTACTGACGGGGAGGCTACGTCAGCGTTTGCGGCTCATGTTCTTTGACGGTGTACAGCACCGAAAAAGTTAAAATTGCAACGGCCACCGGCTTTTCTCCATCATCGGAGAACTGCGTTTCCGTGGTGTCCAATGCAGTATCTTTCACCAGACCACCCAGCGTAGGATCGGCAGCGATCAGCTGCTCAATTTCCATTGCCAGATTATCCGTGTCTTCATCCACATTGCCGCGTGCCTTGACGTAGGCTTCCACCGTGACGAACAACTCGCGCTGCTGCGTGCGGGGGCGGCTCATGGACTGTTCACCAACGGTTTCCTGCTTGGTATAAATCAGCAAGGCCGGTAGTTTTGGATCATTAAGCGGGTAAACCCGTGCTTCATAAACATTGTTGCCTGCGGTTGTATTGCCCTTGAGCAAAGTGGTGACCGCATTGCGAATTTGGGTGCGTGCGTGTTTCATAATTTTTCCAACATTAATTCGGTGATGCCTTCGTTATCGGGCCGGATAACTGAAACTTCGTAATCTTGGGCCTCGACGGTGAATTGATCTCCGGTTTGAATCTCTGGGATATCGATACTGCGAACCGACAGCACGGGGCTGGTGACAACAACGTCTACCGTTTCCCCAGAGGTCAGCTCTGAAAACTCCTGCAGCATGCCGGAAATGACGCGAGGCGACCCACCATCCGGCGTATAGGTCACCTCGCGCCCATCCAGAGTTTGCAGGAGCGCCAGATCACGCTCCTGCATGTCCTCGATGAATGCCATGGTTACAAACCCACATTGAGAAGCAGTGGGATGGTGGCATCACCCGAAAGTGCAGCCGCAGCAGCCACACCCACCAGCGTATTACCGGATGCGGTAGTGGTGAGATTACTGTTGCTACTGTTCCAGTACAGCTTTGCACCTTGCGATACTGCACCGCTGGCTTTCGCCACGCTGAATACACCGGAAATGTGTACAGCGCCGGTCTTGCCATCGGCGATATCGGTTTTAGCGATACCGGCAATAGTGCCGATGACCACCAGATCACCCGAAGACACATCTGCGCCAGACGGGGTGTAGTTGAGGGCTTTGCCCTCTTGGATGTAGTTAGTTGCCATAAGTTTTCTCCTTTGAGTTAGGCATTAAAAAAGCGGCTCGAAGCCGCTGCGGTTGAGGTTGAACTGGCGCTGGGATTTAAGTGCCAGCGTTTTTGTACATGGTACGGAATTCGAGTGGCGCTGCCGCCGCATCGATGCGTACCTTGTACTCGACACCGTCGATCGTCCAGCCTTCCTGCTGATCAAGGAACGGTGCAGCCACACCATCCAGATAGCCCACCTCGATCGTATCGAAACGATTCGGGTCGGCCAGCAGATACCAGGCCGTGAGTGAAGCAGCATCCAAACGTGCATCCACCACCACCTCGGCAGCATTACGAACGGGGTTCGGAATACGGCTGTTGGTTTTGGATGGATCGGTTTCAGACATCATCAGCACCTTAGCGGTGTCTTCCAATGCCGCTGGTACCAGGAAGAATGAAGGCGGAATATTAAGAGTTGCCTTGCCATCTTTCTGCGTCCGCATGGCGGTACGGCCAGCACCCACCGTGGCAGCGGTCGGCGCAGCGCCAGAGCCAGCCAGATTGCTGTGATCGGCATGGAAGAGTGCCGTGCCATCGCTCATGGTCGGGTTGGCGTTGATGATTGCAAACACCAGATCACCCACAGTACGGGCAGCAGCGCGACCCATCTTGCGCGGGATATCCGTGAAAGCCATAAGATCATCATTGATGATCGCTTGGCGCGAAATGCTGAACAGCTTGCCGTAGGTGGCCAGCTTAATGCTTTCCGCCCGTTCACCGATGGTGCCGTGCTTGTATTCACCGCTTTCCGGAATCTCATCCAGCGTATCAAACGTACCCATACCAACGCGACTGTGCTGTTTGAAGTCGGACAAGTTTCCAGTACGCGTAAAGCGAGGGAATACTTCTTCCGCTTCATCGTAACCACGCAGCATGGCCTTGCGGGAGTTGTTTTCTAGAATCTTTGGAAAATCAGATGTGCTGTGCGTAAAGGCACGGCCCACCAGCTCACGCTTATCCATACGCTCGGTACGAATGCCGCGCATCTCTAAGCATTTACGCGCCATCTCAAACAGCGTGTAACCGTAAAGCTCTGTGCGCTGTACGTTTTCACCAGCAATACCAGCACGGAAGGCAATCGCATCTTCAGCCGCACGACTGAATTTCTCGACATCAGATTCACCCATTTCCACACGCTGGCCGTTAGCGGCTGGCTTTTCATCCTTGCCGATAGCATCCAGCAGCAGCTTACGGGCTTCATTGATATCAATTTCTGGATCGTCCAGGCATTGATCGCGCACCGCCAAATGATCATCGTGGCCTTCAAAGAGGCTGCGAATCTCAGTGCGGCGTGCTTTTTCGGTTTCCAGTGCGCGTTTTGCACCTTCATCCATGATTTCGCCTTTGCGCTTGTCATCGACTTGCGGCGACTCCTTACGCTCCGGCGTTTCTTTTTCTACGACTTTATCAGGCATAGTTTTCTCCTTTGGTTTAAGTTGGGGTTGATAATCGAGGGTGCGCTCGTCAGGAGCATCATCCTCGGCACTCCGACCAACCCCAACGGTGGGATCAGCAGGAATATCGACCAGCGATATCTCCATCGGTGTCCAGCTGGTGACCCGATACAGATCTGGTTTGTCTTTGTTTTCCTCTTCCAGCTTGCGCTCATTAATGCGATAAGCCACAGAGACGTTACGCAAAATGCCATCGCGCACGTCCTGCCAGAAGCCCTCCACCTCATCACGCTTGCTTAAGCGGATTTCGGCATAGCCACGGCCACCTTCGACCCATGCGCGTTCCACCACACCGATGCGGTTGCCGCGCTCGGAGCGATCATGGTTATAAAGCACAGGTGCGCTGTTATTCAGGCGCTGCAGATCAACCTCGCTGCGCTCATGGCCCAGCACTTCAATCCAAGGCTCACTGAAAAAGCTCTGGCGCGTAACCGGCTCCTCAGAGGAAAAAGAAAGCCGCACAAGGCGGCTCTCTTCGTCAACAATCGATTCTCGTGTGAGATCAATCGTTCGTGTCAATAGCTCCGGATTCTTCTTCTCCGGAGTCGGTGTCGTTTTCTTCGGCATCGGATTCTCCTTGTTTTGGGTTAGATGTTGCGGATTTAGCTCCATTGCTGGTCGAGAAGGTGATTCCCGCTTTCTCATCCTGCTCGCGTTCCTGCTTGATTTGCTCAAACGTCGCCTGCGGATTGCCACCACGTTCGCGGATAGACTGCGCCCGTGCCTTAAGTCCGGCCTGGATGAGTTTCTCTTCTGCGACTGCTTCTTTCTGTGGATCGATCCACGGCATCACCGGCCCTTGGAATCCGGCTTTGATTAACGTGCCTTTGCTGATCTCGTTTTCGGAGATTTTTAGCTGGCCGGATAGCACCGCCATGGTAACGAATCGCTCCCAGATCGGGCGCACACAACGCTCAATGAAATATTCGCGCAGCACCGCATAATGCACCGACTGCTCGACCAGCTCCTGCCGCTGCGAGGAATAGGTTCCACGATAATCCTTCGATATCGAAGAAAAGCCGGTAGACGTACCAGCGGCCACCGCACGCAGCTGGCTATTGCGAAACTGCTCCAACATGGTGTTTGGGCGGTTGCTATCGATCATGCCGACTTCCTCGCCAGGCAGCAGATTATCGAAGATCATACCTGGCTGCATTTTCATGAGGCGCTGGCCAGCATCATCCACCTGTACGCCGGTGGCAGGCCCATCGAGGCTTTTGCGGATGAACGCACAAATGCTGGCGGCCACTTTCGCGGCCAGCCGTTCCGAAAGCTCATAATCCTTGATGTCCTCCATCCGCGTCATCACGCTGGCAAAGACAGAAATGCCGCGTGTCTGGCTGATCCGTTTTGTGATTTTCAGATGCAGCATCTTCTCGGCAGGGAAGCGTTTAACATCCTGCCGCGTCACCAGCGTATGGGAATTGCCAGGGTGTTCCTTGTAGAGATAATAAGCGCGTGGCCTGCGCCATGCATTCTTTTCAACACCATGCACGATCTTCTTTTTTTCATCGTTCAGATCAAATGGCAGAAAATCGGCTTCGATCATCTCCAGTGAATATGGTACCAGCGTGCCGTGATCGATGGAGGCGTTAGTGCCTTCGATATGTTTTACCAGCACCTCACCATCACGGAACCAGTGCCGAGCCAGCAGGCGCAGCATATGATTCCAGTGGCATTCCCATGTCACTTCCGGAAAACGTACCCATTCCTCCCATAGCTCCATCAGCTGATCGTTAACCGCTTTAGCCAGATCTCCGTTTTTCAGTTTGACTTGCGGCTCAACCGCTACGCCTCGGCCAACCACGTTATTGACCAGCACGTCCAGCACGCCACCGGCCAGATCGTGGTTTTCGTCCAGGTGACGAGCCTGCAGGCGCAGGGATTCACCGGCACGCTCTACAATGGCATCGCCGGAGCCTGAATCGGTTTTAATTTTACGCAGGCGCGAGGGCTGCGCGGCTTCATAGGCACGCTGGGCTTTAAGCACTTTACGTGCTGTATCACGGCGCAGCGCTGCCTCCGGTGAGATAACCTCAATCGTTTTGTCTATAATATTAACCATCGCTAAAATCCGCCAATGCTGCTTGTTGATTTTGCTGGACGGTCTGCGCGAAGGCAGCCACCCGACGTTCCCAATATTGAATCTGCTCTCTGATTTCCTTCACATTAGCGAGGGTCAGAGAACGCCCGTTCATCGTGTAGCTCTGACCTTTTGCTACAGCGAGATCGGCAGCAACCCACGCATCGAGCGCGGCCTGTGCCTGTGTTGCAGTGATGCTCATACCAGACCCTCCTTTTTCGCTAACCACATGGGCATGCAGATAGCGTCATTCATTTTGGTTGTGTGTTGGCGGGACAGGAAAACCTCCTTGTCCTTGATCTTCACCAGGTGCGCCCGTAGCGTTCCATTAAGGAATTCACACGGAATCTTAATGGTGCTGTAGTCGCGTTTAGATTTGCGGCTCATGCAGTTACCTCGTCATTGCATTAATAATTGCTTTCCCGATCACTTCGGGAATCTGCGGCACTACGGAGTTTCCGAGTGCTTTAAGTCTGTCCACCCGCGTGGAAAACCCATCACTATTTCTGCAAATGAGGGGTTTAGGTATATCGGGTCGGTTGAAGTAGTCCTCAGTCCTTCGGACATCTTTGCACCACGAAAATGCTTGCTGCCCACATAGCGATTGCGGTTTGCTCCTTTGAATTCGTTCGCGCCCATCGTCGGTAGCAATCTCGCCAGCCGCGCCAATCCGACGCTGCTCGATGTTCCCTGACCGTTGATCTTTCTCGGCATCCCCGTGCTGGTGACGTAATACTGGTCGTTCTTGCCGATAATCGCTCCCTGTATCGCATCGCTTGCCATCAGCGTAGGCAATAATCCAAATTCGGTCGCGTCGGTGGGGTGCTCCGATGGAACAAGCTGGAATAATAAATGGCTGCACGGTGTAGCCTTCATGCTCCAGGTCAATCTTCGAACGGGTGAATGCCAGATTGGTGAAGTTAGCAACGTTTTCACCAATGACCCAAGTGGGCTGCGCTTGCTGAATGATTCGAAACATCTCCGGCCAGAGATCACGGTGATCTTCCGTTCCTTTCTTTCGTCCGGCAACGGAAAAAGGTTGGCATGGGAATCCACCGCAGATGAGGTCGACTTTTCCTTTGAATTCTCTTCCATCGAGCTTCCTTATATCTTCAAATATTGGTGTATGAGGCCAATGCTTCTGCAAAACCTTCCTGCAGAAAGGATCGATTTCGCAGAATGCTAATGTTTCAAAACCAGCACGCTCCAGCCCCAGCGAAAAACCGCCGATGCCAGAAAACAAATCCAGCACTTTAGGGCGGTTTTCCATGGCAATACCTAGTTAAAATTCCAATCTTCGTAGCCCATCCATTCATTGGCAGGCTTGGTCTCCGGCACTTCCTGCATCTCAGGTTTCCGTAACCGTTCACGTTCCTGCTCTTTGGCAAGGCGATCCAGATTCGGATTCAGGATATGCAGCGCAGCCATGCCATAGACGCGGCAGTCCAGCGCCTCGTTGCGGCGGCCTTTCGGCATCACCCACACACGAGTGGGGTGGCCGTTGACAAACTTGGTCTGGATGCGCTCGGCGGTGAGTTGCTTGAAATACTCCTCCGGATAATCCGCAGGGAAATGGCAATAACCGGCTCCTGGCTGATGAATTTTCAGCCGTGAGTAGATCATTTGTTTTGCCGTGTCCGTTCCGATGGTGAAGAGTTTGACTCTGAGCTTGTTGTTTTTACTGAATTTGCTAACCAGCGGTTTGCCGATCTGATTTGCGCCTTTAATCGCGTAAATACGTTGATACTCGCGCCCTTTACAATATTCATAAACCCGCTGAGTCTGGTGACCACCACTATCCACGCACGCTGCAGCCACTGGTAACGTGCGACCATCTGTTGTTTTAATCGTTTGCGTAAGCACATTGGTTAAATCCTCCCATACTTTGCTTTGCGCGGGGTCACCATGCAGCACATGGTATTGCAGCGACCAGCTTTCCTGAGAAACACCCCAGCCAATTACCTCTGCTTCCAGCCGATCATCCTGTACATCCACACCGGCAGTAATAACGATCACACCTTCAGGCGCTACGCGGCCCCAGTTTTCCTTCCGTCTGAGCAGGCCAGATGGGTCTAACCCTTCTGTCGCTTCTTTCCATGTTTCTCCCAGCGATGTATTAATCCATACCTTAAGCGTTTCGGGTAAACGCTTGGCTTTGAGAAAACTAGCCACCATCTCCGACCACTTAACCCATGGGCTGTAGAGTTCGTTGATGTGGAAGCCTGCGATCCCGTTAAATGCTGCTTCAGCTCGCCATTCACCATGGGAAAGCATCCACATCTTGTCGCTTTCCTTCAGCCTTGCCTTGCAATGTTCGCATTCGTAAACAGTCTCCTCTGGTTTTTCTTTTTCAAACTTGATCTGCTGCCAGGAAAGCACCTGAAATGCATCACACTCAGGGCATGGCACATAAAACTTACGTTGATCGCTCTGCTGGTAGCGCGACTCAATCTTGCTTTCATCTTCAATCGTTGGCGTGCTGGCGGTTACCAGCAAACGATTCCAGAAGGTAGTAGTACGCTTCTGCGCCAGGCTACCAGGATCACCTTCCGTACCGGCTGAATGCGGGTAGCGGTCTTCTTCATCGAGCAGCACAATCCTAATCGGGCGGCTTGCCAGTGATGATGGGCTGTTTGCACCGGCCATGGTGATATGCCCACCAGGGAATTTCTTATGCAGCAGCGTATTGTTACTGTCGCGGCTGCGCGGATCACCGAACAGATCGGTGAGCGCATCCGTATCGCGGATCATCGGGGCGAGGCGATCCTTGCTCCACGTCTCTGCCATATCCAGCGTGGGCTGGATAAGCAGCATCGGCGACGGGTCTTGGTGTGCGAAATACCCAATGATGTTATTGAGTATTTCTGTTTTCCCAATTTGGGAGGAAGTCATATAGACCACCTCGGACACACCAGGCTCATTGACCGCATCCATCATCCCACGCTGATACGGTGCGCGGTCGGTGACCCATGTGCCAGGCTCGCTACTCGCTTCCGGACTCAGTCTCCGATTCTGATCCGCCCACTGGCTCACCGTCAGCTCCGGTGGAGGCATCCAGGCCTGCATCACCGTCTTCATCATCTGCTGATATGTCTTCGTCTGAATCATGGGCAGCCATCTCCGCCAGCGCCTCGTAGATGATGCGCTTGAGGAATTTCTCAATCTCTTTTGGGTTTTCCAGATGTGCGATCTGGTACGCGGTTTTAGTCGGAATACTGAGCATCTTGGCGCGGCAGGCTGTAACCATCTCCGACCAGTCTGTTTCCACCCGTTCCACCGTCACCAGCTTGCCGGTACGCTCGGCCAGTTCAATCTCGGCCATATCCGCCTGCGCCTTTAATAATCGCGCTCGTTCCAGATGCGTGTCCTGCGGGGCTACACCCTGACCGAAAGCACGCTGTTGCAGATAATTGATAAGGCCGCGCACACATGCCACCAGCTCATACTGCCCTTTGACCGGCTTCGGGATGATACCATCCTGGGCATATTGCTGCACACGTCGCTCGGATACGCCGAACAGCTTGGCAATCGTGGTAACTGGATACATGGTTGGCATACTAAGACACTCACTTTATTCAACTTTTTCCATCGAATTGACTTGATTAAGCTCTCGATTGAAGCATTCATGGTGGTGTCCTTAAGGGCGATTGCTAACCAAAAAACGGAGATAACGATGCCTAATACTGCATTATTACCAACCAACAACCCCGAATGGGGGTTTTGGGGTACCAGCATCCAAAGCGGCTATGACGCTACAATGTGCTGGAACACCGTCAGCCACTTTTTTGCTGATACTTACAAACTAAACCCCGAAGAAACACGCAAGCTGCTGGATGCCAAATTTGGTAGACATCTTGCTGACGATTTAAGTTTCATCGAGGGTGGGCCAGTATCAGCTGAAGCCATTACCAACCACCTTAAATCACGTCACGCCGACAAAGGCTGGCGCAGACATTTTGAAAAATCCATCCGCGACGAAACAGGCAAAATCATCAAGCCTGCCAAGCCGAAAAGCAAAGCAGAGATATTGACCGCCATCGCGCAGGATCATCTGGATATCGAAACCCTGGAAACCAGAAAAAGCGATAGCTTTGATTTTCACGATGTTTCGGTATGGGGCATTAAAGCTGCCCTCGAAGCTGCTTTTGAAGCAGGCAAATCCTCTAACTAACCAAACCAAAGGAGACCATCATGACTGAACTTACAACAGCACAACGTACTATCCTAACCAGCGCCGCTGAAGCACCGGATACTGAAATCCGACAATTCATGCAGCACATCAAAAGCCCAGCCATACAAGACAAGATGATCACTGCATTGCTACGCAAGAAGCTGATCACGGTACGTGGCACGGAATCAGTTGGTAACAATTACAAATTCGACAAAGCCACTGAATTGGTAATCAGCCAAACGGGACTGCAGGCCATCAACGGCATGGAGGCAGAGCCTGAAACGCCATGTAACACCGCGCAACACGATGTAACGCCATGTAACGCGGAGAAACAGAATGTAACGCCGAGTAACGAGCCGAAACGCGAAACTAAGCAGACGATTATCATTAACCTCCTTTCCCGCGAGGAAGGCGCAACCATCGCTGAGTTAATCGACGCCACTGGCTGGAAGCCTCACTCGGTGCGTGGCCATCTCTCCAACATGCGTAAAAAGCACGGTGTGCCTGTCCAGGCATTTACCAATAGCGATGGTAAACGCGGCTATCAAATCCTGCCAGGGGATCAGGAAGCCGCCTGACGCTTTTTAGCAACGTCCTTAAAGGACTTCTTTTCACCGGCAAGCATCGCGCTTTTGCCGGTGAACTCTTCCCAGCGCTGCACAATCACATCCACATAGGCTGGATCAAGCTCAATCAAACGCGCTCTACGTTGCAATTTCTCGGCAGCGATCAGGGTTGTGCCGGAGCCGCCAAACGAGTCCAACACAATATCCTTGGTTTTGCTGGAGTTTGTGAGCGCACGGCACACCAGCTCCACCGGCTTCATGGTCGGATGCAGATCGTTGGTTTTCGGTTTATCGTAATGCCACAGATCGCTTTGATCACGCGCACCACACCAGAAATGTTTATTGCCCTCCGGCCAGCCATACAGGATCGGCTCGTACTGGCGCTGATAATCGGAACGACCCATGGTGAAATGATTCTTCCCCCAGATAATGAAGGTCGACCACTTCCCACCGGCATCTGCAAAGGCGCTGTGGAGGGTGTGTAGTTCGGAGGAGGACATGCAGATGTACAAAGCGCCCTTGCAGACTTTTACCATCTCAGTGCAGGCATCCGTGAGAAACTTCTTAAAACCAGCACCGAGATTATCATTTTTGATTTTGCGCTTATTGCCACGCACGCTGTCTTTCATGGTTTGACCATAATCGACATTGTACGGAGGATCGGTGAACACCATGTCGGCCAGCTCGTCGCCCATCAATGCCTTCATGGTTTTGGCCTTGGTGCTGTCGCCGCAGATCAGCTTGTGATCGCCCAGCAGCCAGATATCACCCTCTTGGGAAACAGGCACTTCAGGCGCTTCCGGAATAGCATCATCATCGGTTAATCCATCCATCGTAGCGCCATCGAGCAGCTCTTCCAGCTCAATCGCATCAAAGCCGGTCAGATCTAAATCAAAACCAAGTTCATTCAATTCACCGAGTTCAATCGCCAGCAGTTCTTCGTCCCATTCCGCGTCTTCGTGGGTGCGGTTGTCAGCCAGCCGGTACGCCTTTATCTGCGCCGGTGTGAGGCCGGTAGCCACATGCACGGGGACTTTCTTTAATGCCAGCGTCTGCGCGGCCTGCAGGCGCGTGTGACCCGCAATGATAACCATTTCCTCATCCACCACGATAGGCTGGCGGAAACCGTACTCCTTAATCGAGGCGGCTACTTTAGCAATGGCGGCTTCATTCTTGCGGGGATTACGCGCATAGGGAATCACCCGACCGATTTCGATCAGTTCGACTTTCATAATCTTTCCTGTTTTGATGTTAAATTCTGTGCATACAGCACGTTAGCGAAATGGCCGCTGCAGACCCCATTTCGCTTTTTTAGATACTAAGCCTTTGATATACAAAGGTTAGTGCTTCAAAAAAGCGAAACGAAATGCTTTTTTTCATTCTGACCCTAGTAAAACGCCGCACCCTCGGCGTACCCGTGAGGGGGACGGCGGGGGAGTACCTGTGGCTAATCCACTGGATTCAGCCAGGTCTAGCGGCGTTTGAAGCGGTTGATATAGAAGGCAAGATTTCGTGCGAATTCGATGGGGAATCGTTCGCGCACTGTCGTCTGCATGATGGCATCGTTTTCTTTCTGTCGGAACAACTGCATGATGCCAGGGCCGTACAACAGTTTGAGCGGTTTGCGCTTCTTGCTTTTGCGGATGTAAACCGTTGTTTTGCTGTCGCCCGTTCTACGCGGGGCGATGAAGGCATCGGTCAGCGTCCGTGTCTTGCCGTATACTTTTGCTTTGACCAGCCCACGCTTACCACCTGGTTGTTGGGTTGGCTTCTTGCTGCCGACCACAAACTCAATCAGCTGCAGCGCACGGTCGCGTGCCACCAGCGTTGTCCACAGCCGTTTGAACGTGGCACGCTGCGTTTCGATCCGGCGTTTGACAGCAGCCTGCCTGCTGTTCATCTGCGGGGCGATGTGTCTGGCGCTTGCCACCTTCGCGCTCTCGGCCACACGGTTGAGGGTGCGGATCGTTGCCTGCGGAGCGACCTTGGTTTCAAGCGTGCTTAACTGCTGCTTCAGCTTCTTCAGATCGTGCTGTATGGTTACGTCAAAGGGCATGATTTTCCTCAAAAATAGCGGTTGCGATCCCGTGGGATCGTTTTTAAGCGAATGACAATCTTTTGTATTCGCTCTAACCAACTGTTTTATTTGAGTTCTTCAAGAATCTACGTTCATTCGACCGTATGTATGTCAACGACGCGCTCTAACCAACTGAGCTAACCACCCTCTGCGCAAAAGCTATATCATATTATTTTGCAGAAATGGTGCCCCTGGCCAGACTTGAACTGGCACGACCTAAGTCAACGGATTTTAAGTCCGCAGCGTCTACCGATTCCGCCACAGGGGCACACAGGAAAGAAACATAAGGGATTAGCGCCCTATTGCAAGCGGTATTTTCACGAATTTGCCGCAAAATTTTAAATATTCCTTTTGCTGTTGCCCCTCCGCTTAATTATAGTCTGGTTATGAAAGCGTCTCACCTTAATATCCTCTTTGCCGCATGTGCCATGCTGGCAGTTTCCTTCAGTGCGCGTGCGAATATGCCCGTCATTGAAAACCCTACGCAACATGAGAAAGTGGCTTATACTATACGTTATCTTGGTCTTGATGTGGGGAAGATATGGCTCTGGTGGGAAGAAAATGATGCATTTTACAAAGTCACATCTTTGGTGAAAACCTCTGGCATTGCGCGTATGTTAAGCAAGCAGAAGCGCACGGTTGAACTATTTGGCAAAAAAGAAAAGGGGCAGCTGGTCCCGTTGCGATATAATTCTCATGTGGAATATCCTAATAAGGAAAAATCCGTTTCCATGTTGTTTGATAATGGACATATTGTCAGCTATCGCACTGTTCCTGATAATGACACTGTGCTGAGCGATGAACAGCAATATGCTGCGAAAGACCCGCTTTCCGTTCTGCTGTCCTTCATGCACCATGCAACGCACGCCCCAAAAGCCGCATTTCCTTTCACTACCACCAGTTTTGATGGCAAGCGCCTGAACCGCATTTATGCACTCCCTACTATTGCGCCTGATCTATGTGATTCACCGTCCTGTCTGGCATACAGCGTTTTCCGCACACCTCTGGCAGGGTATAACGCCAAAAAAATGGAGAAATATAAAAAAGGTGAACCACCTGTGTTTATGTCTGTCAGACCAGAGAATTCGCATTTCCCAGAACAGCTAAATTTGGATACCCTGTTGGGCGGGTTATATATTCTGCGCACTCAGGATGAGGATTAAGGCGCTCCAGGCCCTTGCAGACCAGGCTGACGACCATCACTATTGAACCGTCCGACATTGCCTAATATCTGTTCCAGCACGCCAAGCTCATGCCCTTCGGTGGGGGTAATATCTTCTGCCATCTGAATATCGCGCTTGTCTTTCATGTCGTAACCATTAATAGACTCCACAACACCACTATCATTAAAAGCGATGCGCGTGACTTTCTGTTCGGTGATTTCGGGTTTTAGGAATGCTACGGCCTCTTTGCGCTTGGCAACATAATACCATATTTCCTGACCGAAATTATTGGTGATGGAAGGGCTGCCAAGCAGTTCCATCACGTCGTCTCGGGTGCTGACATTAGGCTGAATTTTTTCCACACGGTTAAATGCATCCACATGCCCACGATTATTCACCCGTGGAGGAATGCAGGCAGTCAGCAACATGACGAAAATTAGTGCTAAAAATGATGGTTTTGAGAGTGGTAATTGACATTTCATGCATTATATTGTGATGTAAAGCCTTAATTCATTCAACTGCTATGTTACATTATATTACAAAATTTTTCGTTCCCTCCAAATTGACGCATCACGCATACGCTTTATATGCGCAGATCAATGAGGAATCCCGCCAGCAGCGCTTCTTTGATGACTGGAACGTGCCAGACACGCTGGATGGCAGATTTGAAATGATTTTGCTGCATATGTTCATCTATCTGCATACGCTGAAAAATTTGTCTGAAGACACTACAGAACTGCAACGCAAGCTGATTGAAGCATTTTTTGAGGATATGGATCGCTCTATCAGAGAAATGGGAATTGGCGACACAGGCGTGAGCAAACGCGTTAAAAATATGGCTAATGCATTTTATGGGCGGATTCACGCGTTTGAAGTGGCATTGGGAGATGACAAGGCGATGCATGAGGCTTTAGTAAAAAACACATTTGCCACGGCAGAAAACAAACCAGAATCGACTCATCATATTGTAAGCTATATCAATAAACGTCTGGATAAACTCAAACGGCAGCCAATTACGGATGCATCATTCATAAGCGCTGCCTGATGCAGATTCAGTTTTATCATTTGCTGACCACTCCGCTTGAAGTCGCGCTGCCAAAACTGGCAGAAATGGCGGTTGCAAAAGAGATGCGTTGTGTGGTGGTGGCAGATGATGCGATGATAGATATTCTGGATAAAAGCCTGTGGACATTTTCCCAGAACAGCTTTGTGCCGCATCTGAAGTTAAGTGAATGTGAAGCAGATCATGCGAAGGAACAACCAATCTTGCTGCATAATTGCGTCACTGACGAAAATAATCCTGAACTATGCATGGTCACTAATGATCGTTATTTTGAAGAACTTCCAAAAGTTTCGCGCATTTTTGACATTTTTAATGGCAATGATAGCGGAGCGACAGAAAAGGCGCGCGAGCGCTGGTCTGCTTATAAAGCGAGAAACATCCACCTGACCTATGTTAAACAGCAGGATAACGGTGCGTGGAAAACAGAGATGAACGTCAACGCGCCAGACGCGCAATAATTATGCGCGACCTGATTTTTTGTTCAGCGCCTTGATCAATGCATCCACCCCTTTGCGGCTTACTACAGAGTCAAATTCTGAGCGTTGTGTTGTAATCAGACTGATGCCTTCTACCACAATATCATAAATTTTGTAGGTTCCACCATCCGCGCGGATTTTATAATCGATTAGCACTGGTTTTCCCTGATTGCGGAATAACTCCATAGTCAGAGCGTATTTATTGTCAGAAAGGTCTCTTGGCAGATTGACCTGATAATGTTCACCTGAATATTCTTTGAGACGGTCAGTGTAGCTTCCGATCATAAATGCGCGATATGCTTTGATAAAATTCTGCTTTTGTGCCTCAGATGCCGTTCTCCAATGGCGGCCCAGCACAAAGCGGCCAACCCACTCAATATCAATATAACGCGAAAATATGCCTTCCAGCTCTTGACGAACCATTGCATCTGACTTGTTGCTTTGCACCACTTCAAGCACGTCTTCTGCCACTTTATGGACAAAGTCCTGTTGTGGTGTTTTTGGCGCTTTAGTTGTTTCCGCAAACGATGCAGCAGAAACAACAATAATAAGGCTGAATAGCAGAGTTCTTAACATTATCATATATCCGTTATTGACCATCATTAGAATGAGTATTGGCAATCATAGCCTGTCTGCGCTGATGGTAGGCGCTTCTGAATGCTGCGTAAGGATCAAGTGATGACTCACGAATATCTTCTATTGTGCCAAGCAGACGGTAACGCGTATCAATGCCTTCCAGCACAATGCGCCCGATTACGTAACGATCTTCTTCGATATAGTTATAAGGGTCACTGTAAAAATCAACAAATGTGCCACCAGTGTCTCGCAAATTAGATGGCCCTAATAGTGGCAGCACCAGATATGGTCCACCGCCAACACCCCACGCACCGAGCGTCTGTCCAAAATCTTCACGATGCACTGTCAGATCAGTATTAGCACCTGCAAAATCAAAAATTCCTGCAACCCCTAATGTGGAATTTAAAATGAAGCTCCATAATGAAGAAAATGCATTTTCAGGATTGCCCTGCAACACTGAATTTACGAACACGACTGGCATACGCAGATTTCTCAGCACGTTGGTCACCCCGCGCTTTGCAGGCTTTGGCAACACATAATCATACCCTTGAGCAACTGGCTTCAGCACATATTTATCTGCATATACATTAAACTCATAAACCACACGGTTTGCAGGCTCCAGCGGATCATAGGCTTCTGCCGCAGGAGATTGCGCGTGCGCGTTAAACGAGATTCCAGCAGTAAACATTGCAACTGCCGCTATTACAGGTATATATTTCATAAGGCATTTTTATAATTATAATTTCTAATGATTATTATCAGTTTTAAAGATGTAAGAACAGTAAAAACCACGACATATTTCGAAAACAATATTATAAATTTATCATGTATTCTAATTAACACGGGTCTGAAACAGAAAAATCAGGAAAAATGGCTTGCTTAAAACTGCGCTGACATTACTATTTCTGCTGGACAAAAAGAAATGATTGTAAAAATGAAACAGACACGTAATTTCAGCGAAGAAAAGCAGCAGGCACTTTATAGTTTCTATACGAAACCACCAAAAGCAGTCTCTTTTGAGTTTTTCCCCCCTAAAACAGAAAAATCAGAAGAAGAACTATGGCATGAAATTACAGCGCTTTCTGCCCTGAACCCATCTTTCGTGTCCGTAACTTATGGCGCAGGCGGTTCCACACGTGAACGCACCCATGCCACGATTAAACGGATTATTGATGAAACTGACTTAAAACCTGCAGCACATTTGACCTGCGTAGGGGCATCAAAAGCAGATGTGGATGCGGTTGCCAAATCCTATTGGGATGCAGGCGTGCGGCATATTGTGGCACTTCGCGGCGATGCACCTGACGGGCAGGAATATCAGCCACATCCTGAAGGTTATGCCTATGCATCTGACCTGGTTGATGGGTTAAAAAAAATAGGGGATTTTGATATCAGCGTGGCTGCCTACCCTGAAATGCATCCGCAAGCCACCTCTCTTGATGATGATATAGACCATCTGAAACGCAAAATAGATGCAGGAGCGACGCGCGCTATCACGCAGTTCTTTTTTGACCCTGACCTTTATCTGCGCTTTATGGACAAGGCAGATGCGGCAGGCATTACCGTTCCTATCATTCCTGGCATTCTGCCCGTTAGCAACATTCATCAGCTTAAAAAGTTCGCAAAAATGTGCGGCTCGTCCGTGCCTGAGTGGATGGATGAATTATTTTTGGATATTGTGGATGATAAAGACCTTTATCAACAAACCGCTGCTTATGTGACTGCATCCATGTGCAGACGTTTGCGGCTGGAAGGAGTAGAAGAATTTCACTTCTACACCCTCAACCGCGCCATGTTAACAAAAACAATATGTCATTTGCTTGGAGTGCGCCCTGAAAAGCCTGCCGCTTAACGTTCTATTGCGCCTTTATCTTTTGCACCACCCGTTGGTGCCTGCAACATATCACTGGAATCTGCTTCACGGGCATCCAGATTGCTAAAATCAAGCGTCTCGGGAAGTGGGGTGTTTTTAATTGCTTCCAGCACTTGTGCGTTGTCACGAAGATTCAATGGAATCTCTGCTGATGTGGATGCTTCTTTATCTACCACCACTTCCTGCACTGGCTCAGATCCGCGCGGCTGAGACACTCCTGCCCCTAGCATTGCTTCAATTTCTGAACGTGAAAGTTTTCCGTCTTTATCAGCATCAATCTCTTTGAAGCCGTCAGTATCTTTAATATTATCGCTCATAATGTTCCTCTCTAATTTCTATACTGAGAAATATAACATAAAAAAGCGTTAAATAATATTAATTATCAATGACAATGACATCTGCACGTTCTGTTGCTCCGCTGGTCGCTTCATTTCCAAGCGCCTGCACAGAAATGCGCACATTATCCACTCCCAGATCAATCAGAAATGCACGTACTGCAAGCGCTCTTGCCAGTGAAATACGTTTTGCAATGCTGCTTTGGTCATCACTGGCAGATGCATAGGCAATCACTTTGATTTTGCTGTTTGCATTGGCAATCAGGTCTTTCGAAAGATTGATAAGCGGCTGTTGATAAGATAATGGCACTTCCGTTTCCGATTGTGAGAACAACACTGTTAAATCAGCATTCTGATTGTTTCCAGACATAATATCCAGCGAATCAAGCGATGGCAGCGGCTCTGAATCCAGCGATGCAAGATCATTTTCTACAACATCATCTGGCACAATAGAGTTGATGCTTTCCTGCGTTCTCGCCGTCTCTGGCATTGGCAGCCCAGGCAATGGCGGCAAACCGCTCTCGTTACTGGCTGTTTCAAACACATCCACATCATCCTGCTGCTCATTGTTGAATGAAGGCAGTGGTGGCAGTGAATTATCTGATGTCAGACTTTGCTCATCTTCTGAAACGTTGCCAAAATCTGGCAATGGAGGGAGACCTGCATTTTCAGACGTAGCGCTATCAGTTGGCAATTCCGGCAATGATGGCGGTTTTTGACCGTCTGATGGCAATGGAGGCAGTCCCGCAACAGGAGGCTGTTTCTTAGCTGCTTCTTTCACCTCTGGCAGTGGCGGCAGACCGACTGGTGGTGGCGTTGCAGTTTTTTCATCTCCACCGAGGAAAGAACGTATAGAGCTTTTAATGCTTGGTAACAGCCCCTCTTCTTTTTTAGGTGGCAATTTCGCAATAGCAGGCTTTGGCGGCTCTGGTGCAGTAACAACAGGTGGTGCTGTATCAGGCACTGCTGGTGGCGCAAGGCTTGGCTCTGGCAAATTTTCAATCACAGGCGGCGCTTCAGAAACTTGCGGTTCTGCTGGAAGCGTATCAAGCGATGGAAGCTCAGGCATCCCATCATCTAACGCGGCGAGTTCCTGCTCAATATCATCGAGATTTACCGCGTCTTCCACGTTCTCTTCAACGGTAGTTGAAGCCTGTTTCACATCATTTTTGGTCTCATCAACCTCTGGCAGACTTAATTCTGGCAAAGGCTCTGGCTTAGGAGCTTCCTTTTCAACCTTTTCTGCCACTTTCACTGGTTCTTTCTTCTCTTCCGCTTTTGGCAGTGTTAATTCTGGCAATTCAGGCTCTTCTGCGCCGAAAGACTCAAAATCCAGATCTTCCAGATCGGGTTCAGGTAATGCTGCTGGCGGTGGTGGTGGAGTTTGCTCCTTCTTCGCCACTTTCACCTGTTCTTTTGGCTCTGGTGCTTTTGCAACTGGCGGTTCTGGTGCAACATCATCCAGTGTAAATTCCTGCGTCTGACCACCTGATACATTCTCTTCCACAATTTCCAGCGGTGGCAGATCATCAAAATTGTCAAAATCCATCGTTGGCACAGGCGCAACAGGTTTTGGTGCTACTTTTGGCTCTGGCTTCGGCGCAGCTATTTTCGGTTCTGGCACTGGCTTCGGCTTGGCAATTTTCTTTTCTGGTTCCTGCTTCGCAATTACTGGCTCTGGCGCTGGCTTAGCCAGTTTCTTTGGCTGCTCTTTTGGTTTTTCAGGCGCTTTTGCCACCATAGGCGGCTCTGGTATTACTTCCTTGATCACGGGCGCTGGCTGCGGTTTTGGCGCGGCTACTACAGGTGAAGGGCGCTGTGGCACTGGCGCATATTGCGGCTGAACGGGCGCTGGCTGCGCCTGACGCACAGGAGGCGGCGTTGGCGCACCAAACGGAATCTGCTCAGGAATCTGTGGTTGAACAGGCTGGCGCGCATCCGCCTGAGGGTTATAAGCTGGAACTGCTGGCGCTACGGTAGACTGGCGCAATGCTCGCAATGCATCCATACGCACTTCAACACTGGGTTGATCTGGCACGAGCTGACGACGCGCCTGCACTGAATGCGCGCTAAGGCTCACAATACTTACTGTGCTTAAAAGTAAAACCAATGACGTGCGTTGCATAAGCGTAGAAAACCCGGATTCTATAAATGTTATATTATTCGTTAAATTAGCGAATATTTGCCGATGTGCAAGCGAAACTTCATTTTTCACTTACGTCATCAACCATTTTGTTATTTGCGGTTTAACAGCGCATCACATGAAACCGGGCTACCCGCAAGAATAGACAAGGATTCATAAGGGCTATCCTTTGTGCCGCATGGCAGACTCATCACCCCGCCAGCTTCCTGCACCAGCAAAATTCCTGCTGCGAGATCCCATTTCTGCAATTTTGGAAACCATGCAGCGTCATATCTGCCTGCGGCAACATATGCCAGATCAAGCGCTGCTGCGCCGCTGCGGCGGATAACACAATCCATGCCGTCGGCATAATCTGCCAGTGCAGAACATTCTTTTGATGCCTGCCCGCGACGACGAGACGTGCCTGTGACAAAGTAAAAATCTGTTTCACGACGTGAGACCTGCAAACGGCGAGTATTCACAAATGCGCCTTTGCCCTTCTCCGCTACAAACATTTCATCATGCACGGGGTCATACACCACACCTGCGATAATTTCAGAGCCATTATGCGTTTTTTTCTCCACACCAATAGAAACGCAGAAATAAGGAATAGCGTGCATAAAATTGGTCGTGCCATCCAGAGGGTCAATCACCCAGCGACAATCCGAATCACCAGATTCTTCGCCACCTTCTTCCATTAAAAAGCCAAAGTCAGGACGGGCTTTTTTCAGTTGCTGATAAAGAATTTTTTCCACGCGCTTGTCTGTTTCCGTCACAAAATCCATCGCGCCTTTTTTGGAAACCTGCAGATGATCCACTTCACCAAAGTCACGCAGAATCTGACGGGTTGTTTTGTCTGCGGCTGCCGTCATCACGTTGATTAGCGGAGTGGTCAGACCATAGCGGCGCTGATAATTATTGGCTGATTGCATTAGTCTTTC
The DNA here is from genome assembly GCA_024304995.1 of Rickettsiales bacterium. Taxonomy (GTDB): domain Bacteria; phylum Pseudomonadota; class Alphaproteobacteria; order Rickettsiales; family UBA998; genus JAMWZD01. Next base: position 48,482 of record JAMWZD010000001.1, read on the forward strand.
GCTCGCTCTATGTAAGTTACTTCATTTGTGTCCACCACCACGCGGTCACCCTGAGTAATGAATGGAGGCACCATCACCCGCACGCCATTTGTCAGGATGGCTGGTTTGTTGGAAGATGCAGCGGTCTGCCCCTTAACAACAGGTTCTGTTTCCTGAACTTCCAGCGTCACCTGCGCTGGCAGCGCCACGCTAATGGGCTCACCTTCATATAGCTCCAGCGTCACTTCCATATTTTCTTCTAAGAAGGCTAATCTGTCTTCCAGCATTTCTTTGCCAATGTCGATTTGCTCAAATGTTTCCTGATCCATAAAGACCAGCTTATCTCCATCCTCATAAAGATACTGATATTCTTTCTGATCCAGTCGCACACGCTCAACGGATTCACTGGAACGGAAACGCTCATTCAGCTTGGTTCCGTTGCGAATATCTTTCATTTCCACCTGATTGAATGCGCCACCTTTGCCAGGTTTTACGTGCTGCGTTTTCACTACAACCCATAATTCACCCTTATGTTCCAACACATTGCCTACGCGAATAGAAACACCGTCAATCTTCATAATCTGCCTGTCTGTTTGATTTTGTGAAGTTAGTATCTAGCAAACTATCACAAAAGACACAATGCAGAAATAGGATTATGAAATGCTCGCGCCTTTAACTTCTTTCTGCTCTGCCTGAGTTGCCAATGGTGACACAGTGTCTGAAGGATCGAAAAAGCTATAGGTGATGCCTTCAGCAAAATCTCCAAAATTCAGACTTTGCGCAACTTTTTCCAGTTTTTCGTCTTTCGGCACTTCATCAGAACCTGCAATTTCTGCCTGACGTTGCGCTTGTGTTTCCAGCGCCTGCGCGCGGATTTCTGGGTTGCCCAGCGCATCTGCTATTGCCTGAGGGTCACGCTCCTGACCCAGACTATTCATATATTCTGTCATCATGGCTTTGTTTGACGGGCTTTCAAAAATGCCTTGCTCTGCCAATGCGTTCTTCACATTTTCAGCACCAAACTGCTCAGCCATTGCGTTAAACATGGCTTGTCCTTCTTCAAAAGTAACGCGCCCTTCGTTAGATTTATTAGCTTCCACCTGCCCTAATGCATCCGCAGATGGACGTGAATAGGCAACAGTCTGCGCTGAAGCGACCAGCGTTTCTTCCTGTTTATTTTCTTTTTGTGCATCAGGTGCATTTGCAACTGTTTGAGAAGCTGTTTCTTCCACCTCAACAGAGGATTGGCGAGAGCTGCGTCCATTGGCTTTTTCATCTGCCATGCGTGCAAGGTCTTCAAATGTATCAAGATCTCCATTTCTGATCGCATTCGTAACCTGCTCAGGATTATCATAATTTCGTTCAATGAAATTCTGCATAGCCGCTGCGATATATTTATCTTCCTGTTCAGGAGTTAATCCTTCTTCTTTTAGTGCCTCATTAAAAGAGCCATTCAACTTTGCCAGATCCTGCACCAGCGGTTTTAGCTCATCTGCACGGCCTTCACGCTCAAGATTTTCATAAATTGGATAAATATCTTCGCCACGCAAATCATAATCTTTCACGCGCGGCACATTATCACGCTCAGGCGCTTCCTGCTGCTGCCTTTGACGGGCGCTTTCTGGCTGATCATATTCCATTTCATAAGGCTGTACTTTGCCACGCAATGCCTGCTCAGACAAATGTTCCAATGCATTTGCATCAGATAAGCTCCCCTCTTTCAGCGATATAATTCTGTCAGTTGGGTTTTCTTCATATTGCTGTATAAAAAAGTTTAAGGATTCTGCAACCGCTTCTGCACTTGCTCTTTCTCCATTGCGTTTTTGCTCTGCCAATGCACTATCAGGATACATCTCCGTAAGGTTACTGACGAGCGAATTTAACCTCATCAAGTTTCCATCGTTCGAATGGCTACGTGCTTCATCGTACAATCTATCAATATCATCACCATTCAGCTCATTTTTTGTGAATTTAAATGATTCATTATCACGATCAGATGATGGCTCTTCGCGCTGGCGTGAAGGCGGTTGCTGCTCTACTGGTTGCTGCTCGGCCGCGCCATATTTGTCATTAAGATAGACAGTCGCTTCATTGCTGAATTCTTCCCATGCGCCATAAGCACCTGCCTCAAGTGCAGGAACCTTTTCAGGATGTTCTTTTTCTATCGTCTTGGCAATTTCTTTCCACATATCGGAATAGGCGCTGCTGCCGTCTACCATAGGCGCATGTTCAATTTCAGAACCTGTGGTTTCGTTCAGATAATCAACAATGTCGCGCGTGCGATAATTAAATTCTTTCTCACCTAACTTATCAAAATCAAATGCCTGATGAAAGCGAACTAATGCTTCACTGCCACTGAGATTCCCACTTGGTCTATAATCACCACTTGGCTCTTCACGTCGAGAGCTACGAGACTCATACCTTCTATCATTATCACGCTCATATCTGTCATCACGATCATAAATCACATCATCACGATCACCTTCTTCAATAATAATTTCTTCGCGCGAGCTTTCACTGCGTGACCGTGTGCGACCACCACGTCCTTCATATTCTACTTCGGATTCATAATCCACAATTATAGAGCTTCCACCGCTTCCAGGGTGCGTATGCCCGTGGTCAGGCACTTTTATTGTATGCTCATCAGGATGGTCTTCCCAACGTTCTTTTTCATGCTTATATTCTTCAATCTTCACTTCAGAACGACGCTGGCGTTCTTCATATCGCGCTTCGCGAGACTGGGTTTTGCGGTTGCGTTCACCACTTGGTATGCCGACACCAGTGCTTTTGTGAAGTTCCTCAGAAACATCCCCTACACCTTCAATAACCTCGGTTACATCATTTAATATGTCTTTGATACCCATAATACTAATATTTTAAATTATTCAATAACATTATAGTAGCACATGAATATGTCACTTTTGTGAATGTGACCAGAAAAAACGTTTTTAAAAGAACTGTTGCATATAATTGATAATGGTATGTGCTAGATTCTGTATATGCAGCAACGTAGCATTTGCCACCTGAGATAGCTGGCTGGCGATGGGCATACCCTGAATCTGCGGCCACATCACCAGTCCAACCAATATAAATGTTCCTAAAAATGCAGTATGAAACTTCATTGCAATTCAATTATCAGATATTTCCAATATTATGTCGTGTTGTCATAATGTCCGTACTTTTGACAATGCGCAAACGCCCTTTGCCCATTGGCAGACCGCCTTTTAATTTTGCAAATGCGGCTTGTTTCTTCTGTTTCAACGATTGTTTTCCAAGCCCAATATCTTTAGCCAGTTGGGAACGACGCTTTGCGTAATTCGGTGCAACCATCGGGTAATCAGGTGGCAGATTCCAGCGCTTGCGATATTCTTCAGGAGTCATGTCAAAATTGGTTTTCAGATAACGCTTCAGCATTTTCAGCTTTTTACCATCTTCCAGACAGATGAGATATTCTGGAGTAATTGAAGCCTCAATATCCACCTCATGCCCCTGCACTTCAGAAGCACGTGTTGCATTACTATGCGTATGTTCCAGAGCAGAATAAACGGTGCTGATCACATCTGCAACATCATCCAGTGATGTTTTATGCGTTTGCACATAAGATGCCACAATCTTCGCTGTTGCCTGCATCAACGCATTTGGCGTGTCTTTTGATTCTGAACTCATAGTTAGTAACTCTCTTTAATTAATTTGATGTATTATAGCATGATACGTAATCATTACCAATATTAATTATATGATAAGAAAGTGACAGAAATATTACTATTCCCCTAAATATATTGATGGTTGCCAACAAGGGGCAATGCATTGTATAGAGTGACTAGTTTTTTTCACTACGGATAGAATATTGCTATGGTAGATGCACAATTTCAGTTTAACTTATTTGACGGTATCGTTTTCACCATCCTTGGTGTTTCTGCCATAATTTCGCTGTTCCGAGGCTTCATTCGGGAATTTTTGTCTTTGATCACATGGTTTGGCGCAGGTCTGGTAACGCTTGCACTTGCAGATAATGTGATTGCATTTTTTGAAAATCACATGGGCAGCGCCACCGCCGCCGCCATCATCGGAACGATGGGAACATATTTTGTCACTCTTCTGATTTTTGGCATGTTAAGCCGAACCTTTGTGCGTTATGTGCGTGACGGAACAGAAGTTGGCTGGGTGGATAACGTCATGGGGCTGTTTTTCGGCGTGTTTAAAGGCGGACTGATTATTGTACTGTTATTTATTATGGGTTCCTTTATTTTCAAATCTGGTGGATACCCTGCATGGGTGCAGAATGCAGCCACTCTGCCCACAGTGCAGGGCATCTCTTTAAAAGTGGCGCGGATGCTGCCAGATTATCTTGGCAATGCCATTCCTGAAGAATCACCTTTGGATGTTGCGGATGACTCCATCAATGAAGATATACCGTTAGATGTGCGAAATGAACCGCTGCAAGGAAATGCTGCCAACCTTGAGGAGCGCCTGCTGGAAGAAATGCAGCGTGCAAAGCAGGAACAGAACAAACCTGCGGGTGATGCATCCAAACTGGAGCAGTTGATTCAGGATGTGACGAGACCACGCGAAGAAGATTCTTTTTAAATACTCAATTTTTACCTTATATATACCCCTATGCAACATACTCTCTTTCAATTTGATGACGACAAATTCCATGAAGAATGCGGCGTATTTGGCATTTATAATGTCAAAGATGCTGCTGAATATGTTGCATTAGGTCTGCACGCTCTGCAACATCGCGGTCAGGAAGCGGCAGGCATCATCTCATATGATACTGTAACACGTTTCCACTCTCACCGCGCATTAGGGCTGGTGGGTGATACGTTCAATACACCCGATATAGTGAAAAAACTGGAAGGACGCTCCGCCATAGGACATAATCGTTATTCCACATCAGGTGAGCCGTCACTGCGCAATGTGCAGCCATTATTTGCAGAATATCATTTTGGCGGTCTGGCACTGGCGCATAATGGCAACCTGACCAATGCATATAGCCTGCGGGAAAAACTGAAAAATCAGGGTTGCCTGTTTCAGTCCACCTCTGATACGGAAACTATTGTCCATTTACTCGCAACCAGCAAAAAAGCATCTACGCGCGAACGTTTGATTGATGCGCTCGAACAGGTGGAAGGAGCTTACTCTCTTGTCACACTGACGGAAAATGAATTGATCGGCGTGCGTGACCCGCATGGTGTGCGTCCGTTAGTGCTTGGCACACTGGATGATGCGTTCGTGCTGGCATCTGAAACCTGCGCACTGGATATTATTGGTGCAACCTTCATTCGTGATATTGAGGCGGGTGAAATGATCGTTATCAATAAAGACGGCATTAATTCCACCCACCCTTTCAAAAAAGTGCCAAAGAAATTCTGCATTTTTGAATATGTGTATTTCGCACGTCCTGATAGTGATCTTGAAGGCGTTAATATCTACGAAGCACGAAAATCTATAGGACGGGTGCTGGCGCAGGAAAAACCTGTCGAAGCAGATATGGTGATCCCCGTGCCTGATTCGGGCGTTCCCGCTGCCATTGGATATGCTGAAGCATCTGGTATTCCGTTTGATCTGGGCATTATCCGCAATCATTATGTTGGTCGAACCTTCATTGAACCCACGTCACAAATCCGTGATCTGGGCGTGAAGCTGAAACATAATGCCAACCAGAACAGCATCAAAGGCAAACGCGTTGTGCTGGTGGATGATTCCATCGTGCGCGGCACTACTTCCCGCAAAATCGTTGCTATGGTGCGTGCCGCAGGTGCTGCCGAAGTACATATGCGCATTGCCAGCCCTCCTTCAACGCATAGCTGTTATTATGGCGTGGATACGCCAGAGCGCGGAGAATTGCTTGCCTCCCGCATGGATGTTGACGCAATGGCAAAACATATTCAGGCAGATTCCCTCGCCTTTATTTCAATTGATGGTTTGTATCAGGCAAGCGGGCAGGATAAGCGCGACAGCAAGCAACCGCAATTCTGCGATGCCTGCTTTACGGGGGATTATCCTGTATCTCTGCGTGATATGGATGAAGGCATGAACAAGGTGAAACGCGATAATGTTTCCAGCATCAAGGAAGTGTAATGGTTGTTGACATTTTGTTAACGACAAGCTAATTTATAATTTGTTCTTTATTTATAGACGTAGATGACTGCTCTTCTTGGTGTGAAGTCTGACGAGTCCAACGTTAAATCTAATTTTTCTCCATTAAATTACTTACTATATTGTTTTGTTGTTTTCTCAGTCATTGCTGGAGTTTTCCACTTGACCTCAGAGAAATACGACAAAACGTATTCCAAAGAAATACCCTTAAATGAAATAGAGCAGTTCAGGTGTCAGGTACGTGATGATAGCAATTTGGTTGAAGTATCTATAACTGATGCTTTCAGACCTTTCAGTGATGAAAAGGCATATGTAAAAACTTGTGTATATATGGTTGGGGATACTCCATCTAATACACGCGATATTGTGCTAGCTTCTGAAATACCAAATATTGATTGTCAAAATGTTGATGGTCATGCGAATGATATTTTCATGAAAGCTGAAAGGAGATTAAAGAAAAACAGTCTGCTAAATAGCTGTTACTGGAACAAAAAAGACAAATTGGTTGAGCAATCAACTCAACAAAAAAGTGAATCTGCAGAAAAAACTACAGTTGAACATTTTGAAGAGATGAACGTGCAACCACTGCCCGTTCCTCAACCACCAGACCCAAGTTTTTTGGATGAATAAATAATTTATCTCCTTCGCACTTTGCGAAGGATTTTTTTTACCGTTTCATCAATTCACGAATTTTCGCACCAATGCGTGCCGCCTCATCCAGCTTCACTGCTTTTGTCCAGAGTGGGTCATAATCCCTGATAGCTTTTAAATGCCCATGCTCCACCATTTGTTCCACAAAACGCTGATGCTTGTCTGAGACATTCTCTTTTCCAGCAAAATAGTAAAGTGGTTTGGCGGTGTATGCCGCTTCAGAAATCATAGAAACGGAATCTGCCGTAACCACTACCCTGTCTGCCTGCGCAAGCCATGCATAATAAGGGTTGTCTCCCCCCTGCTCTGGCATATAACGTATCAGCTGCATATGGGGATATTCTTTTGCAAGCCGTTCAAATATGCTGTGCGCCAGCGCATTTGGTGTTCTGCGGCTGGTGGTCACCAGAAATGTTCCTCTTCCTGAAAAAGGCGCTAAAGATGCCACAAGTTTTTTGCCATCATCAATGGTGAACGCCCCTTGAGAGGTTTTTCCACCTATACATATTAATGTGTAGGGCTTTGCGTGCCTGTCTGCATTTAATGGGTTGCGTGAACGTGCCGTAAACAACATTTCATCCGTCAACTGATGCGGCGCACCAAGCGTTGTCACCACATTGGAAGAATGCTGCGCACGGTCATGACGCGGCATGATTATCATATCAAAACGTATATGCGACCATTCAGGACGCATAATATGCACTAGTCGCGTGGCAGGATTGCGCGCTTTAATATGCGCCGCAATAGGGGCGCTGCGCCTGCCTGCAGAAATTACAATATCAGGATAGGGCGACGTTATTGCTGCGCGATGGTCTTTGGAAATGCCCCGCAACCCGTTGCCAAGCATAAAGTAATTTGGCAGATCTGCGAATTTATTGTAATGCAGTTTTTTTTCGGTGACGTGAAACCCCGTAGCTCGCGCAACTCCTAACACCTGATTTGCCGTGCCTGGTCGATAATCTGTTAATGCCCAACATTCTGTCATAGATGATACTAGTTTAGCGCGTGCAACGCCGCAGCGCCAACAATAAAGCGATATCATTATCAAAAACTTGCACTCTAATAATAGCTGTGCCATAGCTACTCTTGAAATAAACAGAAATTATCAGGTGATTATATGACTTTTTCTCTACGCTCAGCCCTGTTCACAACGGCTATTGCATTGACCATGATGGCATCTTCTGCATCCCATGCGCAGGATGCAGCAAATTATACTATGCTGGAAGTGGACGGGAAGAAATTTTCTAAAGAGGACGTATTGTCCGTATGGCAGGAAATGTTTCCAAAAGGGTCTGCTCCCAGTTTTCAGGAAGTGGATGAGAATGTAAAGCAAGGTCTGGTTCGCGGCATTGTGGGCGAACAGCTGATTAATGATCAGGCAGTGGAAGCAGGTTTTGCTGACAAGCCTGAAATTAAGCAGCAAATTGAACGCATCAAAAAGAAAGTGATCGTTCAGGCATTTCTGGACGAAAAAGCGGCCAGCATCGTAACACCAGCGGCGGTGAAAGCGGAATATGACCGCATGAAAGAAAATAGCGGCGATGAAACAGAAGTTCGAGCCAGCCATATTCTGGTAAAAGATAAGGAAACGGCTGAAAAAATCCGCAAACAAATTGAAAATGGCGCAGATTTTGACTATCTCGCCAAAGAAAAATCCACGGACAAAGCCAGCGCAGTGGCAGGTGGTGATTTAGGATATTTCACAAAAGAGAAAATGGTGCCTGCATTTGCAGAAGCAGCATTTAAACTGGAAAATGGCGAAGTGTCCGAGCCTGTGGAAAGTGATTTTGGCTGGCACATCATCAAAAAAGTGGATGAGCGCAAAAAAGCATTGCCACCTTTTGCCGAGCAACGCCCCATTATTGAGCAGCAGTTAAAAGCAAAGGCGCTTTCTGACTATATTAATACGTTAGTTGAGAATGCTGACATCAATTATTATGCGCCAGATGGTTCAGAACTGAAATTTCAGCAAAAACTTCCGAAATAACTGATGAACCCACTACAATCTATCGGACGTTATAGCTTTTCGCTGATGCAGGCGATTGGCGCGCTGGTGCTGTTTGCCAAAAAGGGAGTGATGCCCATCATTTCGCCTCCGTGGTATGGCAAGCAAATCCTCAAACAAATGATAGATATTGGCTTTTATTCCCTGCCCGTGATTGGGATGACCGCCATTTTCACAGGTGCGGTGCTGGCGCTGCAAAGCTATAGCGGGTTTTCGCGTTTTTCGGCAGAAAGCTCCATCCCCACAGTGGTGGTGCTGTCCATCACACGCGAGCTTGGCCCTGTGCTTGCTGGGCTTATGGTGGCTGGACGCATTGGCGCTGCCTGCGCTGCGGAGATTGGCACGATGCGCGTGACAGAGCAAATTGATGCTTTAGTAACATTATCCACCAATCCGTTCAAATATCTGGTGTTTCCGCGTTTGATTGCAGGTGTTGTAACCCTGCCATTTCTGGTGTTGATTGCAGATATTATTGGCGTGATGGGCGGTTATCTTGTCAGCGTCTATAAACTCGGCTTTTCGGCAGGACCTTATATTAACAACACTTTGCAGTTCCTTGAATTTCAGGATGTGTTTTCAGGGTTGGTAAAAGCCTCTGTCTTTGGCTTCATCATCACGCTTATGGGGTGTTATCACGGGTATCATTCGCGTGGCGGCGCACAGGGTGTAGGCTCTGCAACCACTCACGCGGTGGTCTCAGCTTCCATCCTCATCCTGCTGAGCAATTACATTCTCACCGAACTTTTCTTTTCCATGTAATGAGCCTTTCATGAGCGATACTCCAAAAATTTCCGTAAATAACATTAGCAAGTCCTTTGGCACAAAAGACGTGCTGCGCGGGGTTTCGCTGGATATTGCGGAAGGTGAATCCTTCGTGCTTATTGGCGGTTCAGGCACGGGAAAATCCGTATTGCTGAAATCCATATTAGGATTGATGACACCTGATTCTGGGGAAGTGTTGATTGATGGCAAAGACACGGTGCATCTTTCCGCCAGTGAACGTGAAGATTTAATGCATAAATTTGGTATGTTGTTTCAGGGCGGTGCATTGTTTGATTCTTTGCCCGTATGGGAAAACATCACCTTTTCCACGCGACGTGCGCAGGGTTTAAGCAAAAAACAGGCGCAGCAACAGGCGATTGAAAAACTCTCGCAAGTGGGTTTAAAAGAAGATGTGGCGTTTCAGTTTCCATCTGAACTTTCAGGCGGGATGCAAAAACGCGTTTCCCTTGCTCGCGCCATCTGCGGTGACCCCGAAATTATCTTCTTTGATGAGCCGACAACAGGGCTGGACCCTATTATGTCTGGTGTGATCAACCAACTCATCATCAAATGCTGCAAGGATATTGGCGCAACGGCGGTGACCATCACCCATGATATGACCAGCGCCCGCACCATTGCAGACCGCGTTGCGATGATTTATGATGGTGACATATTGTGGCAGGGTACACCAGAAGAAGTAATGACCACTGACCATGCGCATGTCCGTCAGTTTGTCTCTGGCAATGCTGAAGGTCCGATCACGGCTGGGAATAAGTAAATTTAATCTTCGCGTAATTCGGGATAGAGTGTTTTTGCTACTCTGTCAGAATATGATTCTACAACACCAGAAAACTGATCTTCATCGTTAGTAAAACCTTCTGCAATAGCGCCATATAGTCCACCTGCATGTTCATCCATATAATTTACAGAAGTTTCTAACAGCAAATTTCCATTATCGGCGTTTTTCAAAGCAAGATTGCTTAACATATACATGCTATCACCAATAAAATGGTTTGCATTGTGCCAATGTTCATATTGACGCTTTGCAAGGATATTTCCAAATCTGCCTTCTTTCCCGCTATTTTCTCAGGAAGTTTCTTCGGCAATGTTTCCAATATGTGCGCACGCGTTACTTCTGCATCTTCTTCGGTTACAGCAGGAACACCAAATGCATTTTCCCTATCGGTGGAGACGATCTTAATTTCTTCAATATTATAAGCCCCATGCACTGTAGCATTATGCAACTCTACATCAGGATAAGACGGGGAACAGGCAGACATGAAAAAAAGCGCTGTCAGCGCGATGCTGTAGGGTGATAATCTGATAAACATTAATCTGGGTATATATTAATTAAGAAATGGTGCCGGCTGCCGGAATCGAACTGGCCACCTGATGATTACAAATCAACTGCTCTACCAAATGAGCTAAGCCGGCACACAGGCATTTATTTAGCGATTGAAGAACATATCGTCAAGCAGGAAATGCAAAAAAATTTGTTTTTTTGAAAAAAATGCGGCAAGCGTGTCAGATGGCAAAACATCTCTTGCCTGCGGGGGGTGAATGGATTATCTGTTAGCTATATTAGCAACGGTAAAATGGATTAGAACATGACACGTATCATAATGATGATTTGCGCAATATTGATTTTTGCGGGTTCCACCGCAGCAACACATGCGCAGGATTTTGTGGATTACAGTCAGCCAAGTGATGTGCCACTGATGGTCATCCGCTATAATCAGAAACGTGTCTATTATGATCGCCAGCTTTATAATGCTGCGACTAAAGCGCTGGAGATCAAACCTTCTGTGCAATTTTCCATCGTGTCTTTCGTGCCGCAATTCGGGGATGATAGCAATAAGGAAACATTAATGAATCAGGCAGGCGCACAGACAAACAAGCTGGTCAGTGAACTCCGCCAGATGGGACTGCCGCAAGACCGCATTTCCGTATCACGAGAAATTGTGGGGGACAGCCGCCATCATGAAATATACATTTATGTGGATTAATTAATAGCTGTAATATAGTACCGCTTTGCTCAGGAACTGTATTCCAATAATCAGCACCACAGGTGAAAAATCTATTCCGTTAAAGGTTGGCAAAAATTTGCGAATCGGGCGGAGCATAGGCTCAATTAATCCATCTAACGCAGAATAAATTCGGTTGACCCACGGGTTAAAACGGTTAATCACGTTGAACTGAATTAGCAGCTGCATCACAAACCAGATGAGAATTGCCCACCAGATCAGGTTCACTACTGTAAGTATCAACCATACAAACGGATTCATTGCCATAAATATTCCTTATTTGTTTTTTGCGCATTATACATGCACCAGATAAATTGCCAATAGTTTCAGTAAATTACTTTCAATCCCATCTATTTTAATTTTGTTAACGAAATGATGTTTTAATGGTAATAACGAATATGGAGATATTATGAACAGCTTAATCCCACTATCAGGATTAAACGCCGCCTCTGCAAGACTGGCAAACAGTGCCAATAACGTTGCGAATATGTCATCACTGACGGCAGTGAAAGGCGATACAGCATTAAAACCATTTCAACCGTCTGATATTGTTCAGTCCTCACTGGAACCTATGGGCGGCGTCAGCACGTCCCGCAAAGTGCGTCAACCTGTTGCTGAATTGCTCTCCCCGCAGGGCTATAATAGTAACTCCCTGTTCACGGCAAATGAAAATATGTTGCAGGCAGCATATAATGCTACACCAGAACGGGAAGTGGTTGAACAGATCCTGTCCAGCCAGTCCTTCATGAGCAATCTCACATCTTTAACTGCAATGCTGGATATGCAGGATTCCCTGCTGGATATTGCCGCTTAATTAATGGCAGTGCTGGCACCGCTGATCTGACGGATCTCATGAATGACTGCCAGCCAGAACGCTGCTTCTTTTGCGTCCTGATCTGCCATAGCGGCAAACATATGTTCGCAGGCAACATCTTCTGCGTTATCTTTATGCTGTTTCACAAATTCCCGCACAAAATGCGCAATATGTTCTGGCGAATGCTCCTTTGGCGGCTCATATGTCATTGGCAGCGTGCTCATCTGTTAATTGAAAACATATCACGTAACATAACATAAACTATTTAATCAATCCTTATAGTTGTTTTCCTGAGATTCTGAACACCGCATAAATTGCAAGTGACCCCAGCAACAGCCCTGCCCAGTAAGGCACACCAAATGCCAGAGGCAACAAACCGCATATGATGCTAGCCCCTGCCACGGTGCAGGCATAAGGCATCTGCGTGCGCACATGGTCCACATGGTCACAGTTTGAAGCCATAGAAGACAGAATGGTTGTGTCTGAAATCGGGGAACAGTGATCTCCCCAGACTGCCCCTGTCAACACACTGGCAATAGATGCATAAAGCAGAGGGTGTGATGCAATATTTTCCAGTTCCAGCCCGTCTGCTGCCAATGTGCTTATGGCAAGCGGCAATACTAACGGCACTAAAATGCCCATAGTTGACCAGCTAGACCCTGTTGCAAAAGAAGTCAGCGCTGCAATGATAAATACGATCAGCGGCACCCACATGGCAGAAAGCGAATCCCCCACCAGCGAGACAATATATTCTGCTGTTTTCAGCTGCGTGTTCACATCTGCAATTGCCCAGGCAAGCACCAGAATGATCATGGCAACCATCATAGGCTGCAACCCTGCTTCCAGCGCTTCCATTGTTTTTGTTAAAGACAGAGCTTTGGTAGCAACGCTCATGATGATGGCGACCAGCAGCCCCAGGAATGCCCCCCACAAGACAGACTGGAACGGATCAGCTGAGCCTAAAATATCTCTCAACGTGTTCCCTGACCCCGTTTCAAACAACCCCCAGACCGTGCCGCCAATATAACATATAATTGGCAAGACCGCATTCATCGCACGGGGCGTGGATTTATGGACAACAAATTCGCCTTTTGTTTCCTGTGGTTCTTCAACAACCACCTGTTGCGCCAATGCACGTTCTTCTGCACGCAGCATAGGGCCAAAATCACGTTTTGTGGCAATCATAATAAAAATAAATACCAGCATAAGCAGCGGATAAAAACTATAGGGTATGGCTCCCATCACCAGTTCAAAACCTGATGCGGGCAATGCCACATTTTCCGTTTGCGCCATAGATTGCAGACTGTCATCCAGAAGTGACACCTGAAACCCGACCCATGTAGTAATCACTGCGATACATGCAATCGGCGCTGCAGTGGAATCCACAATAAATGCCAGTTTTTCTCGTGAAATTTTCAGCGCATCGGTGAGCGGGCGCATGGTGTTCCCCACAATCAGCGTATTGGCATAATCATCAAAAAAGATAAGCCCACCCAATGCAAACGTTGCTCCCTGCCCTTTCGTGCGCGTATCGGCAATGCGCGTAAAATAATTGACGACACCGCGCATCCCGCCATTATTAGACAATATACCGATCATTCCCCCTGTAATCAGGCTAAATAATACGATAGAAAAATGTTGATTATCACCATCATTCGGCACAATCGCCTCTAAAATCCACGTATCCACCACTTGGAACAGGCTGGGAATAATGTTGGATGCGCTATAACCTTCAATAATAAACGCACCCGCCCAGATGCCTGCAAACATAGACACAAACACCTGCCGCGTGGCAAGTGCCAGAATAATAGCCAACAATGAAGGGATGAGTGATGCAGCTGATAGCGTCATTTCCATGAGTAGCGTCCTATAGATATAAATTACTTTTGGGAAATGTAGCGAAGCAGCGCCCACTATGCCAGCATTTTAATCTTAATGCTTTTGTCACATAATTAAATATTCATTTATGATATATTAAACTATGGGAGTATTTCAGACAGATTCGAAAACCGAATTATCTCAGCAGGATGATATAGTCGCTCAGGCTGCCTATGTTGCAAAAAATATCACAGATCCTACTGGCAGTTGGCGAACAGCTCGAAAAGTGGTAAATGCTGTATTAGACAATATACCTTTTGTTAAAAATATCTATAATGTTGGAGATACTATCAAAGACACCTCAGAAGCAGGAATGGCAGTAGCAGCTTATGCTACCGTCAGAAAAGATGCATTAAAAGATGGTGTGATTGATGCATCTGAAAAAGAAATGCTGCGCAAGGCAACCTCAAAAGTGGTAAAAGAAACATTAGATGCATCAGAAAAAATCCCTGCTTATGGCGATGCTATTGGATTTACCCGAGATACAACTGCAAAACTCTCAGCATTGCGTGAGTATAATAATCAGTTTAACTGTTATGAAAACACTAACCATTGCAATGATGCCCAGCGAAATTATTTAGAACAACAAAACGCTACTCTGGCTGCGCAACAGGAAAACAATCCCCAACAGTCACAAATAATCCGCTGATCACTCAGGCGCAATCACGTCCTGCGCAGGCTGCATTTCCTGCCCTTCTGTTTTCGGCTTCACCCGCCCATCTTTCAAAGCAGCAAAGCCCAGATGAATCATAAATGACGCAGCAATCAACGGCATAATCAACGTGAATGGTGGAATGGTAGAAACAAACATAATCGCCGCGCCGCTCACCATTAACGTGCCGCGCATAATGTTGCGGTGCGTGGGTTTAATCATCATGCGGTCACACGCCATCACCCAAAATTCTTTGGCGAGGAGATACCCGTTCAGCGCATAATATAAGACAAACGCAAAACCTGTGAAAAATAAAATGGCATAAAGTGGAAGGCACAGCAAATTATAGAGTAATGCCTTGCCAATAAACCCTAAACTTTTTGGCAATTCTTCATGCAACGGCACTTTGCGCAATTCTTTGCCATATTCATGACGCGCAATTTTTTCCATAAATCCGTCCAGGAACAAACTTGCGATAACAGGTAATAATATTGGGAATAAAACATATGCCAGCCCTGCTGCACCTATTGTAGCGAAAATGTCAAACGCACCATCCATCCATCCTGTTTCTAAAATGGTGGTGTTCTGGAAGGCGAAAAACACCCCACCCACCCATAGAAACATTAAAAAAGAGGTTGCTAAAATACATATCATCAGAATTTCCAATGATGTGCGTGACATTAAAGACCGTGCGGCGCGTTGAAATAAACCTATCATTACGGCAGATTAGCGCAAAAAATAACGCATCACAAGCTTGCAATTCACTGTTTATATGTGTATAAAGACAGACTCGCGTGGCGGGTGCTGCGTGAAATTCACACATGAGACAATTCCAGTGGTTGATACTACTTATGTTTCATGGAGGTTTAACTGGAAGGAAGAAAGACTATGGCAACAGCCGAATTTACAATGAAAGAACTGATCGAAGCAGGTGTGCATTTCGGTCATAAAACAAAACGCTGGAATCCTAAAATGGCTCCGTTCATTTATGGTGTGCGTAACGATACTCATATTATTGACCTGAACAAAACCGTGCCTTTGTTGCAAAACGCATTGCAGGCGGTGTTTGAAACGGCGCGCGCAGGCGGAAAGATTCTGTTCGTTGGAACAAAGCGTCAGGCAAGTGATGTGATCGCAGAAACGGCACGTGGTTGCGGGCATTATTATGTAAATAATCGCTGGTTGGGCGGCATGTTGACCAACTGGAACACCATTCAGAATTCTATCCGCCGCATGAGCGAGCTGGAAGACCAGCTTGAGCATGGTCAGGCGACATTGACGAAGAAAGAATTGCTGAACATTGAGCGCAACCGCGAAAAGCTGGAACGTTCTTTGGGCGGGATTCGCAAAATGGGCACAGTGCCAAACCTGATTTTCATCATTGATGTAGTGCATGAAGATCTGGCATTGAAAGAAGCAGCAAAACTGAACATTCCTGTTGCAGCAATTGTCGATACCAACGCTGATATTGCAAATGTGGATTTCCCGATCCCTGGGAATGATGATGCGACAAAAGCCATTCGCCTTTATTGCGATCTGATTGCAGAAACGATCCGCAAAGGAATGCAGGCTGGTGGTTTTGAAGTGAAAGCTGTTGAAGAAAAGCCAAAACAGGTCGAAGCGAAAGACACCAAAGCATCTGAGAAAGTGGATGAGTCTGCAAAGTCTACTACCCGCAAGGAAGCAATGGCAGCGGCAGCGAAACTGGCAGGCTTTGCACGCGAAGAAAACCGCAACGCAAGCTAAACGCAAGCATATGCTGAATGCCAGCAAGAAACATTTAGCTGATGTTGGAGAGACTTATTTTCAACATCAGCGTGTTGCCTTTAATTTCGCAGCGCAATGTTTTCTCGCAGGTTTTATGGCATTGTTGCACGGTATCATCCCCTCCTGTTTTAAAACGGGAGCAAGCAAAAAAGTCGCTCATTTGGCGCAACATACACGAACACAAGATTGATTGAATATTTAGGAGTAAGAATATGAGTATTTCTGCAAGTCAAATTAAAGAATTACGCGAAACATCAGGCGCAGGCATGATGGACTGCAAAAAAGCATTGGTGGAAACAAACGGCAATATTGAAGAAGCAATGGACTGGCTTCGCACTAAAGGTCTTGCTAAAGCAGCGAAGAAAGCTGGTCGTACTGCTGCAGAAGGTCTGATCGCTATCGCTCAGGACGGCAATAAAGCAGCTATGATCGAGCTTAATTCGGAAACAGATTTCGTTGCCCGCAACGACCAGTTCCAGAATATTGCACAACATACGGCTGAAGTGGCGCTGAAAACAGATGGTGATGTTGAATCCGTGAAATCTGCAGAATATCCTGCAGGTGGAAAAAATGTTGCCGACACTATCACTGAAGCAGTGGGCAAAATCGGTGAAAATATGAATCTTCGCCGCAGCAAAGTCATTTCTGTGGATAGCGGCATTATCAGCACATATGTGCATAATGCAGTAAAGCCAGATCTTGGCAAAATCGGCGTAATTGTTGCATTAAACAGCGACAAGCAGGATGACCGCATCGCCGCTCTTGGCAAACAGATTGCCATGCACGTTGCAGCAGCTAAGCCAGAAGCACTAACGCGTGAAGGCATTGATGCGTCTTCTTTGGAGCGTGAGCGCGCAGTATATAAAGAACAGGCAATGGCATCTGGCAAGCCTGAAGAGATTGCAGAAAAAATGGTCGAAGGCCGCATCCGCAAATTCTACGAAGAAGTGGTACTGCCTGAGCAGACTTTCGTGATTGACGGCAAGAGCAAGGTCTCTGAAGTGATTGATGAAGTAGCAAAAGAAACTGGCGCAAAAATTTCGCTGGCAGATTATGCACTCTTTGTTCTTGGTGAAGGCATTGAGAAAGAAGAAGATGACTTTGCAGCAGAAGTGGCGAAAGCGGCTGGCGCTGCGTAAGGCTGCTTCGGCATAATAAAAAAGAAAGCGGGGTCACGATGGTGGCTCCGCTTTTTGTTATTTTAGGAAAATTCTGCTGAAACAGTTTTTCCTTTAACGATAGTTAAATTAATTCTTTTTGGGTCAAAGTTGGCGTCTAGCCTTTTTGGATCACCATCCTCTCTTTCAATTACAACATCTCCATCATATTTTTGTTTAACTTCTTCAAACGTTAAACCCAATGTCCATTGTAGCTCGGAAGCTGTTTCCTGTTCCAGATTATCAAAAAAGCTCATTTTTTTAAAAAGTAAGTTTGTAGATAATTGTTCTAAGCGCCGTATATATCAAAAAGTAGCACTTGGCTCTTAGAAAAATTAATTATTTTAATATATCATTAATTTTTGACTACGTCAATTTAACTATGATTCTTTAGCTAATAATTTCCCATTGCAAAAAGCTGCATATACGTTAATGTAAGCGCACAAAAAAATACGGAATATTATGACGGATACATTGGAATATAATCGCGTACTCATCAAGGTCTCTGGTGAAGCGTTGATGGGCAGCAAAGAATATGGTCAGGATGATGTAATCATAGATCGCATCTGTAAAGACATTCAAAAAGCTGTGGATATGGGCGTGGAAGTCTGCCTCGTGGTGGGCGGCGGCAATATTTACCGCGGCATGTCCGCTGCTGCGCGTGGCATGGAACGCTCCAGCGCAGATTATATGGGCATGTTGGCAACCGTATTAAACGCACTTGCCGTACAAAATGCATTAGAAAAAATTGGTGTAGAAACACGTGTGCTTTCTGCGATTCACATGATGGAAGTCTGCGAACCGTATATTCGCCGCCGCGCTATCCGTCATATGGAGCGTGGACGTGTGGTTATTTTTGCCGCAGGCACAGGAAATCCGTTTTTTACGACAGATACTGCTGCAGCACTTCGCGCCAGTGAGATGGGTTGTGATGCTTTGTTAAAAGGCACGCAGGTCGATGGGGTTTACACCGCAGATCCCAAACTGGATGACACGGCGAAGCGTTATGAAACATTGACCTATCAGGACGTTCTGGTAAAAAATCTGAAAGTGCTGGACACTTCAGCCATTTCACTCTGCCGTGATAACAACATACCTATTTTGGTCTTTTCAATTCATGAACCTGGTGAATTTGCTCGCGTATTGCAAGGTGATGGCAAGTTCACTCGCATTACAGAATAAACGCATAAGGAACAATATTATGGCTGACATGAAAGCATTGTCCACCCGTATGGACGCAACAATTGAAGCATTGAACAAAGATTTTTCTGGTCTGCGCACTGGTCGCGCCTCCACCAGCCTGCTGGATTCAGTGACAGTGGAAGCCTATGGTTCAAACATGCCACTCAAGCAAGTGGCGAATGTCAGCGTTCCCGAAGCACGATTGCTCACCGTGCAGGTGTGGGATGCCAGCATGGCAAAAGCAGTGGAAAAATCAATAGCCAATGCAGGGCTGGGTTTAAATCCAATCGGTGAAGGACAGTTGATTCGTGTGCCACTTCCTGAACTGACCGAAGAACGCCGCAAGGAATTGGTGAAAGTGGCTGGGAAATATGCTGAAAATGCCAAAGTCTCCATCCGCAACATCCGCCGTGACGGCATGGATGAGTTGAAGAAAGAAGAAAAAGCAGGCGATATTTCAGAAGATGATATGCACAATCAGGCAGATGAAGTGCAGAAACTGACAGACAAATATGTTGAAAAAATTGACGGTCTGCTTGTTGATAAAGAAAAAGATATTTTAAAAGTATAAGCTATTATTATGACGGAGAAGGCAGCGCCCCCCCTCACCCATCTGGCAATTATAATGGATGGAAACGGGCGCTGGGCAAAGCGTCATTTGCGCCCACGTGCCTTTGGACACAAACAGGGAGCAGAAGCACTTCGCAATATTTTAAAACCCGTGGCGCGTCTGGGCATTAAATATCTCAGCGTTTATGCGTTCAGCCATGAAAACTGGCAACGCAGCGAAGAAGAAGTCAGAGATTTGATGCAACTGCTGAAACTCTATCTTTCCAAAGAAGTCGACACGCTGATCGACAATAACATTCGCCTGCGTATTTCGGGAGATATTTCCCGTTTTGACGCAAAAACGCAAGCGCAGCTTCAGGAAGCGCTCAACCGCACAGAAGGTGGCACAGCTTTAACACTAAATATCTGCCTGAGCTATGGTGCGAGGCAGGAAATTCTACATGCCTGCAAAGAGTTAATCAGAAGTGGAGCAGATGCAGATTCCATCACCACTGATGATATTTCCAGTCACCTTTACTGCGCAGATATACCAGACCCTGATCTGCTCATTCGCACGGGTGGTGACTGCCGCATCAGCAATTTTCTGCTATGGCAATGTGCATATACAGAGCTTTATTTTACGGAATGTCTCTGGCCTGATTTTAACGAAACTATTTTAAAAGAGGCGTATGATGCATATTGTGCGCGTGAGCGCCGCTTTGGGAGACGCCCATGAACATCCCTCCGGATTTGATTACCCGCACCAGCACCGCCATCATTATCGTAGCTGTCACATTAGTGGCGCTTTCATCTGGTGCGCTGGGTTGGGGCATGTTCTGCATCACCGTGGCGGCTGGCATGATGGATGAATGGCGCAGCTTAACCGCAACCATGCGCAAGCCTGTCTTTTTTAGCGGATTGCTGGTTATTTCCTGCGCCGTCGCGTCTGCCACGTTAATTTACAGCGCAGAACATGGCTTCACCTATCTCGGTTTTCTGATTGCCTGCGTCAGCGCAACTGATATTTTCGCCTATTTCGGCGGAAAAACCTTCGGGCGCACCAAACTTGCTCCAACCATCAGCCCGAATAAAACAGTGGAAGGTTTAATTTCAGGCATGATTGCTGCTTCGGTAACTGCGCTGCTGATTGTGACGCTCTCAGACCTGCCAATGCCTGCGTTCATCGCACTGGCAACAGGAGCAACGCTGGCTTTTGTTGCGCAGATGGGGGATTTGCTGGAATCTGCTGCCAAACGCCGCGCAGATGTGAAGGATAGCGGTGCATTGCTGCCAGGGCATGGCGGTCTGCTGGACAGAACAGACGGCTATATCACCGCGCTGCCCGTATTTTATGCCATGCTGCATTATTCAAATCACCTAAATTAAATCATGAAACAACTCGCCATTTTTGGTGCTACTGGCACAATCGGAGACAATGCGCTGGATATTGTTCGCAAGCACCCGCGTGACTTTAACATCGTTACGCTGAGCGCCCATGACAACGCAGAAAAGCTGATAAAGCTGGCGCTGGAATTTTTACCAAAGCGCGTGGTTATCAGTAATCATCTGCACTATGAAACAGTGCGCGGTGCGTTGCCTGCAACAGTGGATGTGCTGCATAGTGAAGCGGGGCTGGTGGAAGCGGCAAAAGCTCCGTGTGATATGTTCCTTTCTGCCATTATTGGCTTTTCGGCACTCCGCCCCACTATGGCCGCCATTGAGGCAGGTCATATTATCGCGTTGGCAAATAAGGAATGTCTGGTGGCAGCAGGGTCACTGTTCATGGCGGCGTGCAATGCGCATCACACCACATTATTGCCTGTGGATTCAGAACATAATGCATTATTTCAGCTCTGGCACTGCCTGCAGGGCAATGCACCAGACACGGTTACGCTCACAGCCTCTGGCGGGCCATTTCGCGGCTATACCCGTGAACAGCTGCGTCACGTCACCCCTGAACAGGCGGTGGCGCATCCGAACTGGTCTATGGGGGCAAAAATCTCGGTTGATTCTGCCACATTGATGAATAAAGGATTGGAATTGCTGGAAGCGATGCATCTTTTTGCATTAAAGCCTAAACAATGCCGCGCAGTTATCCACCCTGAATCCATCATTCACTGCCTGATTGCCATGAGCGACGGAACGCATTTTGCGCAGCTTGCCCTGCCAGATATGCGCACGCCCATTGCGCACGCATTGCATTATCCCAAGCGCCTAAAACTGGAGATTCCAACACTGAATCTGGTGGAAACAGGCGCGTTGCATTTTGAAGTGGCGGATCCAAAAACATTTGGCTGTCTGCAACTTGCATATAATGCTATGGCAGCGCCTGCGAGCGCGTCCATTTTGCTAAATGCGGCGAATGAACTGGCGGTGGAAGCATTCCTGAATCGCCACATCACATTCACACAAATTCCTGAAATTATTGACGCTGCATTGCAAACACATAATGCGCATCATGTCACACATCTTGACGAAGTCTATGAAATAGACCATATTTCAAGGGAGAGTACGCGTGAAATACTGCGAAAGCGCGCCGCATAATTTTTAAGGAAACCCATGGAAACAACCTCCTATATTGACATGATGCTTAGTCTTGGACACACAGCATTGTCATTTATCATCATTCTGTCTGTCATCGTTTTTATCCACGAATTTGGACATTATCTTGCAGCGCGGCTATGTGGCGTGAAGATTGATGCGTTTTCCATTGGCTTCGGCAAAGAATTATTTGGCTGGACAGATCGTTCAGGCACACGCTGGAAAGTCTCCCTTGCCCCGCTGGGAGGGTATGTGCAAATGCATGGTGACGCGACAGAAGCCAGCACGCCTGACGCAGAAAAGCTGGAGGAAATGCCAGAGGCAGAGCGCAAAATCAGCTTTCACTATAAAAAATTATGGCAAAAAGCAATTATCGTTGCCGCAGGTCCATTCGCCAATTTCCTGCTGGCCATCGTCATTTTTTCCAGCCTGATTTACACGAACGGACTCAGCACCACAGAACCTGTGATTGGTGAAGTCATGGCAGAATCTGCCGCAGAAGCGGCTGGCCTGCAACCTAATGACCGCATTTTGACGATTAACAGGAAAAAGGTCGCTAGTTTTAATGACATCTCCACTAAAATCGCCACGAATCTGGGCGAGCCGATTGATATTACTTTGCTGCGTGACGGGGAAACAGAAAAAGTGACGCTTACCCCACGCATGGAAGATTTTGAAGATGCACTGGGCAATAAAGGCAAGCGTCCGCTTATTGGCATCAGCACCAAAAAAATTACCTCTCAGGATGTTAATTTGTTTGAAGCGATTGGGGAGTCTATAAAACGCACCTATAATATGATTGAGATGTCATTGGCATATCTGGGACAGATCATTACAGGTGACCGCAGCGCGAAGGAACTGAAAGGACCATTAGGCATTGCAGAGCTTTCAGGCAAAGCTGCATCCAAAGACTTTTCAACGATTATATGGTTCATGGCACTGCTTTCCGTCAATCTGGGCTTTGTGAACATCCTACCCATTCCACCGCTGGATGGTGGACATCTGCTCTTTTATGCACTGGAAGGCGCGCAAGGTCGCCCTGTGGCAGAAAAGTTTCAGGAATGGGGCTATAAGGTCGGTTTTGCGTTCATTGCTGGTCTGATGCTGTTCACGATTTATAACGATATTGTGCAGTTGGTGGTGTCTTAAACCATAATTGTGACATTTATTACCATTTAGCACAGGCAGGACTGTTTTAGCTTCATTGCTAAAGTAAAATCCCAAATAAGATTGAAAAAAAGGCATATTTTGTGCATTATAGAGGCTATGGGAGAAAATATTGCCGAGTTCACGCGTAAAACGCAACCTGCTCAGGATCATGCGCCGCTCTTTGTGTCGCTCTATATTGTGCTGCTCGCTTTTTTCATCATGCTGAATACTATTGCCACTTATGAAGATGACAAGGCAGAAGAAATTCTCGATGCCGTTAAGCAGCGTTTTTCATTCAGCAAACCACTCGAATTTAAAAGCGAACTGGCAGTGACAGACCTTTCAGGCAAAGCCTTAAAAGAATTTTCAGATGCTATCAAAGCTCATTCCTCCCGCTATCTTGCGTTGGATGTGCTGGACTTGCATTTGCAGGGCAAGCGCGTTGAAATTCGCCTGCCGCTTTCCAGCCTGTTTAACGGAGATGATCTTTCCAGCAGTGCCAAAACATTTTTAAGCGCCGTTGCAAACACTTCCATGAACTGGCGTGAAGGTTATGCAGTGAATGCGTCATTCCTGAAAGAACGCCAGACATTATCACCACTGGAATATTACCAGCAAGGCAGCAGCAACAATGCAAAAGAATTGCTGACGCTGACGCGCTTTATGGAACAGACTGCCCTGCCCCGCTCACAATTTTCTGTCGGCTTTACAGAAAGCAAGACGGATGACGCTATCATACTGCGTTTTGACATTTATTCCAAAGGAGGCGCTGAATGAGCTACGTGTATGACGAAACGCCTTTTGTGCGCCCGAATGAAACCACCAGTTCCAATGCATGGATGATCAGCTTTGCGGATTTGCTCTCGCTCATGCTGACCTTTTTCATCCTCATGTTTTCTATGTCCGAAGTGCGCAACAAGGAATGGCATGAACTGACAAGCTCCCTCAGCGCCACGTTAAACCCTGCACAGAAACTGATTCGTTTTGAACAGGAACAGACAGAATCTCAGCCGTTAAAGCCAGTGCGCGCGGGGTTGAATTTATCTTACCTCTATAATCTGCTGAAAGAGCAGCTCGGCAGCGATGCTACGCGCTATTACAGTTTGAACGATAATGATGGCGAAATTATTATTACCCTCAAAAGCGATGCGTTGTTTGACTCTGGCAGTGCCGATTTTTCTGATGAAGGCTTAAAGCAGGTGGAATATATTTCCAGCGCTGTGGCAAAATTGCCCAACAAGATGGAAATCAAGGGACATAGCGACCCGAACCCCATCCGCGGAGGAGACTTTGCGTCAAACTGGGAACTTTCGCTAGCGCGGGCAGATGCAGTAGCGCGGCTGGTCTCTGGCGCGGGATATACCCGTCCGATTGATGTATTCGGTCTGGCAGATAGTCGTTTTGATTCATCTTTTCTTAACCAATCCATGAAACAACGTGAAAGACTCGCCCGTCGTGTCGACATTGTGATTAAGGCTGATAGGGATTATCAATAATGGCGCAAGGATTAACATATAAACTGCAATGTGGCTGTGCTTTGGTGGCACTGAGCGCGGGTATTGCATTATATGCAAATGATGCGTCAGCTGCAAAAAATGCTACGGCCAGCGTACGGGATGATTATGCCCGCATCATGTTTGACTGGGGCAAGGAAGTGCGCTTTTCCACATCCCGCAAAGGCAATAATCTTATTCTGCAATTTGGTGAACCTAACCGTGCTTCTTTAGGCGCAGTGAAAGCACGCCTTTCGCAATATGCCAGCACTATATCCCAATCTGCTGATGGTAAAACTATTACTATTGCGCTTAAAGGTGATTATAAAACCCGCAATTTCGTAAGCGGAAATAAAACAGGAGTGGATATTGTATTCGGCAATGTGCCGCGCCCTGAAACAAAAGTAACCAGCACGCAAAGCATTGCGCCTGCTCCCAAAAAAGCAGCGCCTGAACCTATCGTCATAACTGAGGTGCGAAAGCCTGTTGCACCTGCTGCAAAAGCAGCGCCGAAAGCGCCAGAAAAAACGCAATTAGCCCCCCCTGTAAAAACAGCTGAAAAAGCTCCAGTTAAAGCAGCTGAAAAACCTGCGGCAAAAGCGCCAACATCTTTGCTAACCACCAAAACTGCAACAAATGAAAAACCTGCACCACAAAAGGTGGCTGACGCAAAAAAAGTGGTGATGCCGAAATTAAAGCCTGAACCTGCAGAAGCACCAAAGAAAGATGCTGTTGTGGCAGAGTTGAACAACGCAGAAACTGAGCAGGCAACAGAGAAAAAAGCAGACCCGATTGCAGACATTATCAATTCAGCAAAATCCGAGAAGAAAACAGAGATTACCAAGCTGAAAGACAAAAAAGTAACGTCTGAAGAAATGGTGGAGACCACTTCCATCGGCGCACCTGGCAATAATAAAGATATGCTGGTAACGCTGAAAAAGACCACATTGAATACGCGCTTTTTCTTTAATTTTGATGAGCGCACTGCCGTTTCCACCTTTGAACGTGGGGCAGATGTCTATCTGGTGTTCAG
The DNA here is from genome assembly GCA_024304995.1 of Rickettsiales bacterium. GTDB lineage: Bacteria > Pseudomonadota > Alphaproteobacteria > Rickettsiales > UBA998 > JAMWZD01. The sequence continues at coordinate 74,220 of JAMWZD010000001.1, forward strand.
CACGCCACGCACGATTGACACAAAACGCCTGAATTCTGTAACGCCAGACTATATCCGCAATGTGGAACAAGTGCCTTCCAGCAGCGGCACTGTGTTGCGCTTCACCAAAAGCTCGGATATGTCTATGGTAGCGCGCAAAACGGGCAAAGGCTATGAATGGGTGATTGATGCGTCCCGCCGCCCCGTTTTCCCGAAAGATGTGATCATCCCAAAAATCGTTACGGAAAATACCCGTAAACCGCATATATTTATTGATAGTGCGCAGACCTCTGCACCAATAGAATTTCGTCACGCGGTGAGTGGTGAAATGATCACTACCATTCCTATGTATCAGCCATCTGTCGGCACATATCCAGAACGGATTACGCAGGATGCAACAGTGCTGCGCACCTCTCAGGGGATTGCTTTTATCCCGCATCAGCCAACCGTGAAATCTGCCCAACTGCGAAGCGGCATCCGCATTGCCAATGCAGATAATGCTACCTTATCGCTGAATCTGGCAGAACTGGATGAAGCAAATCTGGTGCAGCGTGAATTAACAGCGCAGACATTCTTCCCGTTTGAATCATGGAAAGCGAAAGATATTTCAGACTTCCACGCAAAGGAAAAAATCTTCCTGCAGGATATTGTAAAAGCGGATAATAAACAGGCAAATAGACTGCGTCTTGACCTCGCCAAACTCTATATGGCAGAAGGCATGTATTATGAAGCGATGGGGCTATTTAATATTATTAAAGACAACGATAAAGATTTTTACAAGGTCTATCAGGTCAGCGCTCTGGATGGCATGGCGCATTTTATGGCAGGGCGTTTCTCTCAGGCGGGGCAGCTCTTTGCAGATGATGTATTGCAGGAAGAAGATGAAATTGCCCAGTGGAAACGTTTAGTGGAACTGATGCAAGGCACTAACCGCACCTTCCCTTATTTTGCATTCCGCAAACAATATGCACGTTTTTATTCACCTGACATGCAACGCCATGTTGCCACGTTAGCGGCAGATCACGCGCTGAGCAACAAACGCTATAATACGGTGGAAAAGATCATAGCACAGCTGCGTGAAGACAAATTGCTGGAGCAAATTGAAGATCATACGGAATATATGCGCGGGCGCATGGCAGCAGAAAAAGGGGAACTGGAAGTGGCTGAAAAACTGCTGACCCCTATTATTGAAAATGAAGATAATAGATTCCTGCGCGCGCGGGCAACTTACACACTCGCCACCTCAAAATATAAAGCAGGATTGCTGGATCGCACGGCATTAATTGAAGAGCTTGAACCACTGCGCACCGTGTGGCGGGGGGATGGGTTTGAACTGAACCTGCTGAACCTGCTGGGCGAGCTTTATGTCAATAATGATGAATATGTTGAAGGGCTGCGTGCATGGCGTGAAGCGGTTTCTTACTTCCCTGATACTGCCATCGCACAGGATGCCTCATCCCGCATGGCGAAGACTTTTGTTGAACTGTTTAACAATGGCAAGGCAGATGATCTGGAACCACTCACAGCATTATCCCTGTATTATGAATTTCGTGAATTAACTCCGCTGGGCGATGCGGGGGATGCGATGATTCAGAATCTGGCAGACCGTCTGGCGCAGGTAGATTTGCTTGATAAAGCTGCCTCATTGCTGGAGCATCAGGTCACGTTCCGTCTGGAAAAAGAAGAACGCAGCCGCATTGGCGCACAGCTTGCCCTGCTTTATCTGCTCAATCGTGAACCCGAAAAAACACTGAATGTGCTGGAACTGACGGGTTATGGTGATAATAGCGATGAATTGATGCAGAAGCGCAATCATCTGGCAGCATTGGGTTATGCCAAGACAGGGCAATGGCAAAAAGCACTGAACCTGCTTGAAGATGATTATTCCGATGCAGCAAAATATATCCGCATGGATATTCACTGGGACAATAAAGACTGGGACAATGTGGCAGGCATTGCTGAAGACATTCTGGCAAGCCGTGAAGATTTAACCGCAAATCTGGATGAAGACCAGACGCGCGCCCTGCTGCAACTTGCTGTAGCATATAGTTTCATGGGGGATGCAGATCAGCTGCAATATCTCAAAGATTACTTCCCACCTTTAATTGCGGATAAGAATAAGCAACAAAGTTTTGCGGTGATCACTTCTGCAATCGACCCTGTGGACAGAGAAGGCATTGAACGCCTCAGCGCTGAAATGAGCAAACTGGAAACCTCACTTGATGGTTACCGCACCACGCTGAATGAGAAGAAACTCAGCATGAGTTTCTAAGAAAATACCTTTACTCCGTAATTCAAATAAACCGCTCAAATGCTAATCTAATTGATTGGCAAGATATATTTTAACGCATTTTTAACATTTTATATTTGAGTATTTCCTAATATTGCGTTATATTAATATTACAATTACATTAAACACTACTTATCTGTATTTCATTTTATTGCAATACTGAAAGTAATCCTTAGGAGCGCATTATGAAATTTTCACAACTTATTATCCCTGCAATTGTTACTACAATGATGAGCCATAGCGCGCTTTCGCAGAGCATGAACAACACAGATGAAACCGTGCAGAAAAACTCTAAGACCATCACGAACACTTCGCAATCTTCAAGTAACGATGTTGTTGTCCAGAGAAATGGCGAAGATGTTACTAATGAATCGACATCAAATGGTCTGGTTACAGATAATATTGTGAAAAATGCCCAGAACGCTGCAATATTAGATGCAACACTTGGCGGCGCTACTGGCGGTTTGGGAATGGGCGCTACTGGTGGCAATCTGCTTGGTGCGCTAAACGCAGGCAATGTTGCGAATATGGCAAACGGAACATTACAGAATGCGCTTAATAGCGGCAAAACTGATTCTGATTCGAATGAAGATGTAAAACGCAGTACCAGCACCAGCACATCAACAGATAGTTCATCAAGCATGGATGATGACGAAATGATGATGGAAATGACAACAATGGTAGATGATGAAGAAATGTCTGTGGATGACATGCCTATGGGCGATGACATGCCTGTTGACAGCGCGATGCAAGAGGACGTTAATTTGCCAATCGGCGGCGGTTCTGAAATTATGGAAAGCAACGTCACCACAGATGGTGACACTACTGCTGATGAGGCAATGGAAACAGCGGATGTCAACGTTATTAAAGAAGCGCTGAAAAATGCTAAACCAGGTGATACTATTGAAGTTCCCGCAGGATTATACGTTCTGGATGAACCATTGGTAATTAATAACCATAATATTATTATCACGACCGCAACAGAAGATGAACCAACCATTCTGGACGCATCACAATTGCCAGCAGATGTTGCCGCAATTACGATTAAAGGACATAATGTTGAACTTCATAACATGCATATTATGAATGCAAATAATGACGCGGTACATGTGTTTGGAAACAAGGTAAAACTGGAAGATAACGTCATATCAGGCAGTATGGGAAGCGGTATTGTTGCAAAGCAGGCAAATAGCGTTCGCTTATATGATAATGAAGTCAAAAACTCTGGCGAGCTTGCGCAGTCAACCGAAGGTGTTGCTGGTATCGTGATTGATAGCACAAACAAAGTGACGTTAAAAGGAAACCATATTTACGGAAGTAACGGAGCAGGTGTCTCTGTTGTCAGTGGGAATGATATCAGAATTGAGAGCAACAAGATAAACGATAACAGCACTTCGCAGGTTGCGCTTTATAAAGGAACTAAAATAGCTATTGAAATGAACGATATCTTTGCCGAGGAAGGTAGTGAGTCTGCGGCAATCACTTTTTCTCCAGATAGAGAAATGCTGCATCAGGTAAATATTAAAAATAACTACATCTACAATATGGCAGAGGGGTTACGTTATAATGAAAGCGCCAATGCTGGTGGCATGGCAAAAATTGATGCGTCAAATAACACCATTTACAATACTGCTGAAGCACCCCTTGCCTTCCCTGCATTAAAATCTGGCATGAACGAGGTGACATTATCAAAAAATATGATTCATACCAATGCTGATGCGTTTTTGGCTGATAACAGCACATCAAAAGGACTGACGTTTGAATCCAACTGTTTTGATGATGCCAATCCACTGCCAAGCGCTGCAACAGGAAATGGCAACGTTTCAGCTGAAATTAAACTTAATAATCAGAGCACATCCATCACAGCACCTAATAATCTGATTTCCACAGGCAAAGTGTGTGAGAATATGGATGCTGGCGTGCAGGGTTTCGTAGATATTAAATTTATTGATAGTGACGTGGAACTGGCACGTGCCACAATGGACGGAACAATCGAGGCAGATGGTTCAGGGAATGTTCCTGCAGCGCCTCAGGAACCAGAAATGCCTACAGCACCTGAAACTCCACAAACACCTGATCAAACGATGCAGCCAACCACGCAACCCACCTCAGATGATACATCAGAGCCAGTTGAAGAACAGCAACAGCCAGGTGGCTTCATGGGTGCGATTATGGATTTCATCTCTAAACTCATTACAGATATTGTAACTGGAATTCTGAACGCTATCTTCGGTATGCCTGAGCTTGGTAATATGACAAATATGCCAAATAATATTCCTCAGCAAACAGGAGCCCCAGCAGGTGAACGCATGGGCGCTGAAACAGGACAGCCAGCAGCATTGCCTGCAGCTACGCCAAATGTGAACCGCAACACCAATACAGATGTTCAGACCAATAATTCAGGACCAAGTTCTGCGCGTAGCACTTCTACGTCAACATCCACTCCAAACGGAACAACGAATAGAAATACGAATACGCAAAATAATACGCCAACGCGTCCTGCAGCAACACCAACACGCAGCACAAATAATGGCGGAGGCAGTGCGACACCAACGCGCAACACAACCACACAGACGACTCCTACGAGACAAACCACGCCGTCTCAGCCAGCAGCGCAACAACCAGCAGCGCAAAAGCCAGCGGCACAGACAGCCACCACCACTTCAAATGATGCGGTAGGTTCTACAGCTCCAGCGTTAAATGCGGTAAATAAATTCCGCGCTGAAAACGGGTTGCCCGCGCTGAAGTCCAGCGCACTGCTGAACAAAGCGTCTCAGTTCCAGTCTGATGAAATGGCGAAAGCAACAACAATGAGCCATACAATTGCAGGCGAACTCGGTCCACGAGTGACCGCAGCAGGTTATCAGTGGAGCACGGTGGCAGAGAATATTGCCTTTGGTCAGCGCAGTTACGAAGAAGCCGTGGAAGGCTGGATCAATTCTCCACCACACCGCAAAAACCTTTTGAATCCTAATGTAACAGAAGTTGGATTTGCTGTAACTACAGGACCCGATGGTCGTCAATACTGGACAAATATTCTGGCAGCACCTCGCTAAGATTTGTTCAACCGAGTAACATAAACCAGACTACCCCGATGTAGTCTGGTTTTTTGTGACTTTTGTCATTGACTGAACGGCTATTTTGCTCAATAGATGGGGGCATGAAACAGCCAGATACAAAACCACAAAACCCTCAATTTTCTTCAGGCCCCTGCGCAAAACGTCCTGGATGGACAGTGGATGCGCTGAAAGACGCTGCAACAGGACGTTCGCATCGCTCAGGGCTTGGCAAGAAGAAGCTCAAAAAAGTCATTGATCAGACAAGGGATTTATTAAATATTCCTGACGATTACCGTATTGGTATTGTCCCTGCATCAGACACAGGCGCTTATGAAATGGCGATGTGGACAATGCTTGGAGCACGCGGCGTGGAAGCGCTGGCGTGGGAGAGTTTCGGGCAAGGCTGGGTGACAGATGCTGTGAAGCAACTGAAGTTAGAGAATTGCGAGACGAAAATTGCCCCTTATGGAGAAATTCCAGACTTAGCATCTGTGAACTGGGATAATGACGTGCTGTTCACGTGGAACGGAACCACCTCTGGCGCATGTGTGCCCAATGCAGACTGGATTCCTGAAGACCGCAAAGGCTTAAGCATTTGTGATGCTACCTCTGCCGTCTTTGCAATGGATGTTGATTTCACGAAGCTCGATGTGGTGACATGGTCCTGGCAGAAAGTGATGGGCGGTGAAGCGGCGCATGGCATGATTGTGCTTTCTCCGCGCGCGGTAGAGCGTTTGGAAACCTTCACACCTGACAGACCACTGCCAAAAATCTTCCGCCTGACCAAAGGTGGCAAGCTAATTGAAGGCATTTTTAAAGGAGAAACCATTAATACGCCGTCCATGATTTGCGTGGAAGATGCGATTGATGCACATGAATGGATGCATTCGATTGGCGGACTGAAAGCCGTTCAGGCGCGTTCACGAGCAAACCTAGATGCTATTGCAGCATGGGTGTCCAAAACAGACTGGGTGGATTTCCTTGTGGAAGATGCGTCCATTCGCTCCTGCACCTCCATTTGCCTGAAAATTGTTGATGATGCAGTGGCAACTATGGATGATGAGGCACAACGTGCCTTCACCAAAGCGATGGCAGGAATGCTGGAAGAGCATGACGTTGCATATGATATAAACGGCTATCGTGATGCACCTGCAGGGCTTCGCATCTGGGGCGGCGCTACTGTAGAAACATCAGATATTGAAGCATTGCTGCCCTGGCTGGATTACGCATTTGAAGAAACAAAACAACAAACACAACAACAAGCTGCATAAATTATGACTATTAAAGTTCTTATCTCTGACAAACTCAGCCCTTTAGCGGCAGATATTTTTAAAAAACGTGGTATCGAGGTAGATACTAAAGTCGGTATGTCTCCAGAAGAACTGGCTGGATGCATTGGGGATTATCACGGTTTGGCTATACGTTCAGCCACAACAGTAACCCCTGAAATTCTTGAAAAGGCTGGCAAATTAAAAGTGGTTGGGCGCGCAGGAATTGGCGTGGATAATGTGAATATCAGTGCCTGTACTGCACGTGGTGTAGTGGTGATGAACACACCATTTGGAAATTCGGTCACTACGGCAGAACATGCGCTTTCCATGATGATGGCATGTGCGCGCAAAATTCCCCAGGCCAATGCGTCCACTCACGCAGGAAAATGGGAAAAAAGCAAGTTCATGGGAACAGAGCTTTACGGCAAAACACTGGGCTTGATTGGTTGCGGAAACATTGGTTCCATTGTGGCGGATCGTGCGCAGGGCTTGAAAATGAAAGTGGTGGCATATGACCCCTTCCTTTCAAAAGAACGTGCTGCAGAACTGAATATTGAAAAGCTGGAGCTGGATGCATTACTCGGACGTGCAGATTTCATTACATTGCACACGCCACTCAATGACGCAACGCGCAACATTTTGAACAAAGAAACACTCGCCAAAACCAAAAAAGGCGCGTTTATCATTAACTGCGCACGCGGTGGCTTAATTGATGAAACCGCACTGAAAGCAGCCATTGAGTCTGGGCATCTGGGCGGCGCAGCATTGGATGTGTTTGAAGAAGAACCAGCAACAGACAATCAGCTCTTTGGCATGGAGCAGGTGATCTGCACGCCGCATCTGGGCGCATCCACCTCTGAAGCGCAGGAGAATGTGGCACTGCAGGTGGCAGAGCAAATGGCGGATTATCTGGTGGATGGCACAGTGACAAACGCTATCAACATGCCGTCTGTTTCTGCAGAAGATGCGGTAAAACTTGCACCGTATATCAAACTTGCAGAGCAGCTTGGCAGCTTCGCAGGGCAGATTACAGAAACAGGGCTAAACACTATTGAAATTGAGTATTCAGGCAATGCTGCCAAACTCAATACCAAACCCCTCAGTGCAGTGGCGCTCAAGGGCTTGCTGGAACCGCTCACTTCATCAGTGAATATGGTCAATGCACCCGCAGTGGCAAAAGAACGCAACATAAACGTGCGCGAAACCACGACAGATGAAGTGGCAAACTATCAAAGCATGATTCGTGTGACAGTGACCACAGACAAACGCTCACGCACCGTGGCAGGCACGCTCTTTGCCAAAGAACCACGCATTGTAGAAGTGCATGGAACAAGTCTGGAAGCAACCATCTCGCCTATCATGATTTATGTGAATAATGAAGATAAACCTGGCTTGATTGGCGGACTCGGCAAACTGCTGGGGGATGCAGGCGTGAACATCGCCAACTTCCATCTGGGACGCAACGCAGAAAAAAGTGATGCAGTCGCACTTGTGGAAGTCGATAGCGATATTGACAAGGATTTATGCAAAAAAATTGCCGAACTGCCAAGCGTGAAACAGGTGCGCGTACTGCATTTTAATTAAGCATTTAGCACAAAGAGTATAGTCGTCATATTGAGCGAAGCGAAATATCCAGAGACCCTTGCATAAAAGGAGAGAATGGATCCTTCACTTCGTTCAGGATGACAAATTCGCCTAACGCCCCCTGCTCTCATCTTTTTGCTGGTCAGCATTTCGCACGGGTTGCGTGGTTAAATTCTCCATTTGCGCCGCATCTGGCGCACGCCCTGCAAACACGCCTTTTTTGAACAACTCTTCCCCCATGCCCAGAATTTGTTGCATGAGTGCTGGGTTGGCAAGCAGCATTTTGCGGATTTTTTCCAGCGCCTTGTCAGAAAGCAGATGTGCAATATAATGTTTTTCATGTTCTTTAAGCAATTCAAGCTGCTTTTCCTGCTCAGGCGTGAGTTCTTCAAACAGTCCTTTTTCATCCTGCAATGCCCGCACCATTTCGCGGAATCGCTTTACAATTTCGGTGCGGATGCTGTCTGGTGCGTCTGCCACCAATTCAGCCAGTTCATCTTCAATCGCCTGTGCCTCTTTCAAAGAAGCCACATCCTCAGCCGCGCGGTCTGCCAGATCACGCAAGTGATAATCATACGTGCCGAGAATATCCTCTTCAATCGCGCTGATGCCGTCATTTTCCATGTCATAATGGTAAGCCAGAACCCGCCAAAACTCAAGCCTTACCGATTGCCAAACAGCGCAATTCTGCTATAATTGCGCGCATGGATATTGAATTAGGCATAGACAAACCCCGCGCAGAGACAAAAGTCGTCGTCGCCATGTCTGGCGGGGTGGATAGCTCCGTAGTGGCGGCGCTTTTGCATGAGTCAGGCTATCAGGTGATAGGCATCACCTTGCAGCTTTATGATCATGGTACAGCAGTCGGCAAAAAAGGCGCGTGCTGCGCAGGGCAGGATATTCATGATGCACGCGCGGTTGCGCAGCAACTTGGCATTCCGCATTACGTCCTGAATTATGAAGATAAATTCAAAGAAGGCGTGATGAACGACTTTGTTGAGACGTACCTCGCAGGTGAAACTCCCATCCCCTGCGTGCGCTGCAATCAGTCCGTGAAGTTTAAAGACCTGCTTTCCACTGCGAAGGAGCTGGATGCAGATGTGATGGCAACGGGGCATTATGTGCAGCGGATAGACAATAATGGACGTGCTGAATTGCATTCGGGCGTGGATAACGGCAAAGACCAGAGTTATTTTCTGTTCGCCACCACGCAGGAACAGCTAGACTTTTTGCGTTTTCCTCTTGGCGGAATGAACAAGGAACAAACGCGTGAACTGGCGCTGAAATATGGCTTAATGGTGTCTGACAAGCCAGACTCACAGGATATTTGCTTTGTGCCAGATGGAAATTACGCCCAAGTGATTGAGAAAATACGCCCCGAAGCTGCAGATCCAGGAGATATTGTGCATGTGGATGGCACGATTCTGGGCAAACATCGTGGCATTATTCATTACACCGTTGGACAACGCAGAGGCTTGCGGATTGCGCATCAAAACCCGCTATATGTCATCAAGTTGGATGCTGAAAAAAAAGAAGTGATTGTTGGTGAGAAAGAACATCTTGCTACACAATCTTTCACTATCAAAGAACTCAACTGGCTGGACAGTGCGCCACAATCAGCCCCCATGAAATGCATGATTAAATGGCGCTCCATGCAAGCGCTCAAACCTGCCACCATTGAAATGCTGGATGGCGGCATGGCGCGCATCACTCCAGAAGAACCAGAATATGCCATTGCCCCTGGGCAGGCGTGTGTGGCGTATGATGGGTCTCGTGTGCTGGGTGGCGGCTGGATTTCAGCCAACGCATAGCATCTTGATGCGGCACGTGCAATTGTCCGCATATGGAATGGTTTAATATTACACTATCAGATATTGGCGGCATTGTTGCGTCAAGCGTGTTCATTTATATCGCACTACTTATCATCGTGCGCATTAATGGCTTGCGCAGTTTTTCCAAAATGTCAGGGCATGATTTTGCCGTTACCGTTGCCATCGGCTCTATCATTGCTAGCACCGTTACCGCCAAGTCACCCGCAGTGACACAAGGCGCGATTGCGATTATTGCGTTGTTAGGACTGCAAACTATGTTTTCTTGGTGGCGGTTGCGCAGAAATAGTCCAAAACTGGAAAACACACCAATCATCATTATGCGTGATGGCATCATCCTTCATGACAATCTCAAAAAAGTGAACATCACGGAAAGTGACCTTTATGCCAAATTGCGTGAAGCAAATGTGTTGCAGCTTTCTGAAGTGCGCGCAGCGGTGTTTGAAGCCACGGGGGATGTATCCATATTGCATGGGGATGCGGTGGTGGACGATGTTTTGCTAAAAAACCTCAGACAATAATCAGTCATTTAATTTCATATGACGTGCAATCTGGTTGAGTTTTTCCATCACCATCGCATGATTTCCTTCCAGAATCGCCAAACGGTGATTGGTGCTGTCCATCCATGTTTGTCGTGCGGATAACTGTTCGCTATGGCGCTCCACTTTCTGTTTTACGGGTGCAAGGTTGGAGCGAAAATCATCTGCTGTGAAACGAGGTTTCTGGGTGAACAGGTCCAGCCGTTCCAGCGCTTTTTCCGTCACCGAATGTTTCACTGTAATTTCGGTCATTTGATTTTGCAATGCTGACACTGAGGTAACTAACCATAATATGCCTGCCGTACAAATGGTCACGGCTATTTTCATAATGTTATCGCTGATTGTGCTTGGTGGACGCTGCCCTTTTTGCAGTAGCGCCATCATCTCAAACATCATTTCTGCATCACGATATTGTGCGGATTCACTCATCTATCCAGCGTAAGTAAACATGGCGCTGTCTGGAAGGGTTAAATACGACACATCGAATAATCCTGCATCTCGGACGGGAATATATCATACATGCCGAACGCTTTGCACACATGCTTTGGCAACTGCATTTTTCGCGCCACATCACTATTTTCACGCCATGCGCTCTGCACACCTTTGTGATATTGTTTGAGCGTATCCCGAATATCAGGCTGCGCCGCTTCATCTGCATCCAGCGCTTTTTCTGCGCGTGTGGTGGCAATCCCCTTTGCACCCTTCACTGCCAGAGGCCCTAATGCAGGGCGAATATCATGCGCGAGCGCACCCACCAGCGCCACAGACGTATTTTCCAGCATAGGCAGAATTTCAATTTCTGGGTGCTGGTTGTAAATCCGCTCCTGATGCGCGAGTGCTGCATTTTCTGCCTCATGCCGTGCATGGCGAATATCCAACTGCCGCGCTAAAATCGGCAGCAATGTGCGGTAAGCATCACGAATCGTAAATGGGCGGTCTGGGTCTGCAAATTCGGAATCTGCCTGCTTGCCAGTAGCGGCTGCAAAAATGCATTTTGCCAGCTTCGTGCCGTAATCTTCCATAAATGCCAGTGTCACTTCAGGATCTGCCAGTTTGTTTTTTGGCAGGCTGCGGAACAATTCTGCCAACTCAATTATCGTATCACGCTTCGGATGCTGCTTGCCCATCATGCGCCACGCTTTGTCAAAATCTGTCATTTGCAGTTGCTGCGCTGCGCCGACAATATGCGTGCGATCTGGCAGACTGGCGTGAAACATCTGATAAGCGGCATCTGCGCCGATCATTTCAAATGCTTCCAGCTGTCCAAGAAGACCGAGGTGAAACGTACCAGTCAGTTGGAACAACAAATTCCCCGTGATCGCACGCTGACTTAACGCCGTTTTGTTGCCGCGCAATTGCTGCACAGTTTTGACAGAGGATGTGCTTTGTTCCCCGCGCTGATTTGAACGTGACGAACGGTTCGCAAGCAAGGTCGTAATCCACGCGCCGCTTTGAGCGTATAGATGGTCAAACGGGTTCACGCCATCCACCTGAAATTCCGTGTAACGATGGAAGGCTTTTCGTGCTGCATCGTGAAACAAAACGGCGCTGCGCTGCGCTTCATCCTGCGCTTGTTGATAACGCGGAGTAACATAAGACGCAGTCACGCGCACTTCACCTTTTTCATCCACAATTGCTGCGCCAATGCGGTGTTCCGTTGCCGCCTTGGCATACATGCTTTGTGATACCATCATTTCAAGGAACATGGCAGCACATTCAGGATATCCAAAGAGCAGACGCGTCTGCTCACCCTGAATAGTGTTTTGCGGGTTGCGGATGGTGGGCGCATTTTCGCGGCTGGCGGAATGCCCGTGCTGCTTGCCAGACTGCGCTGGGTTCACCGCGGCGCCGCGCATCAGGTCATTCCCGCCCCCATCAAAAATGCAGATAGGCACGCCGAATTTATCTGCAATATGTTGTAATGGTCGAATCTCGTCCGTAATTGCTTGCTCCCACAATTCACGCTGCAACCGCGCCAGCTTGCCTTGCGCCCGCGTAATCACTTCGCCTGCGCTATACCCATCCCGTCGGCGATTGTCGCTATGCGCAATCATCACAGTGATGCGCCCCATCGCCTGCACATGACGCATAAAAATCGGGTCATATGCAAGACTTTTCACGCTGCGGCGCAAATTGCGCACATCTGCCACAGACTCCACCAGCATGACAATTTCCTGCGCGGCTTTGGGGTTGGCGACTTCATTGCCTGTCACATGCATCAGCGCCAAGGCTGCTTTTGCATCTGCTGGGTGAGTGGCCTCAGCAATAATCAACTTGTTTGCAATATCAGGTGCGGATGCAAGATATTGCAGGCGTTCGACAATGCGCACGCTCGTATCATCTTTTTCACAGGCGCGGCGAAATTCGAAAAATTTATTTTGCACCACCTCTTTCAGCTGATTTAATGTGCGCTTATCTTCTTCCTCAAACCACGCGGTCAACGCATCAGACAATATGTCCTGATTTTCTGCCAGTTCAATTCCTGCAATATCCGCAAGATGTTTTAAGGTCTGATGCAGGGATGCTGCATCATGACGAATGTTCCCTCTTGAACCATGAAAGCCAAAAATTGACAAACGATAAAGCAGGTTATCCAGTTGCCGCACTCGCACACCGTCCATCGCAACGGCATTGTCCTGCAACGCCTCAAGCTCTTTTTTTAGCGCATTGGGTGATTTATATTGATGCGTACGCAGGTTAGACTTGATCGCATTGATGCCATCGCACAGCCATTTATAGGCAGGTTTATCTGCATAATTCTGTGCGCACTGTTTCAGACATTTCAGATAACGCTGTTTAATCCATTCACGTTTGAGCTGCACGCCAGCGCGCAATGCATCCGCTGTGGCATTCGGGTTGCCGTCCCCGTCGAACGTGGCTGACCAGTCTTCCATCTGCATCATGGGTGTGCGAATATGCACCCCTTCATCCCCGTAGCCAGAAATTTGCAGTGCTGTGTCAATCGCGCGTTTCTGTATCAGACAGGCTTCATAAAGATTGTCAAAAATAGGGATAATCTCCTGCAATTCTTCAATCGGCGTTTTTCGAGGTGCTGCCACTGGTGCTTGCGCAAAAACATCCAGCGCTTCAATCAACGCTTCATAGGGCGCATCATCATCTGCAAGCACACATTCCAGTGCAATTGCCGCTTTCGTATGAGCTACACTGGTGGAGTTGGTAGGGTGGGAGGTCAGGCTGAAAGTGGCAGACAGCTCATCCAGGTAGCGTTGCACATCTTCGGCATCCACCTGCTGTTTGCGAAAATGCATTAAGGTGAAACTAATATCATCAGCTGACGAGCCATATTCGCCCTGCTCTGCTTTTAAAATCTGCACTGTGGTTTGTTTGCGCGCTATCGAAGCTATTTCCTGCATTTTCGCCTGTGCTTCAATAACCTGTTGACGCACTTCTGGTTCCCCGTAAAGTGCATCGTAAAATTCTTCATATTGTTCTTTGCGCAAAGCTGCGCGTGCGTTGCGTTCAGTGCGTGTTAAATCCTGATTTAATACATCCGCAATCGCCTCGGTTCTGAGTGGCAGGATCACCTCACGGATTTTTGCAATCGCGATAGGGCAGAATTGTTCCATGCGTTTAAGCAGCAATGCCTCCAGCATATCTGCATATTGCTGCACGTTCATCTGTGTTTCAGGCATGGATGTATATGGCACTGATGCGCCCTGACTTTCTTTAGCTACGGCTATAGAAGACATAATATTCCCGTAAATGTTGTTTGCTTCTTAAATGTAGCAGATAACCATAAGCTGTAAAGGCTTCGCTGGACATATCAGCATTATCTTATGCTTTTTGTGGAGCTCCACCACCTCCTGCCGTTGCAGCAGCAGGTTTTTCAGGCTCTTTCGCATCCTTTTTCGCGCGTGGATCGTACGGTTCCTGCACTGGCAGAGGAATTTTGTCCATTAAACGCTTCGTGAAAGTTGGGTCTTTATAATAGAAAATCTTGTTGCATTTAATAGGCGAGAACGATTCCACCAGAATGATCTGCTCATCACGTGGCAGCTGAATCACTTCCTGCGGCAGCAGTAATGCACGCTGCGTTTCAGAAATATGCTTGGTACGTGAAGCAGGGTTAAAGTCCACAAATGTTGGTTTGTTGCTGGACTCCTGAATCACCGTCTTGTTACCCACCATCTGCGAAATCATGTTCGCCGTTTCAATGTTGTTCGCAGAATAGGTGATACGATAATAAGAGTTGGATAGGAATGAGTTCATACCCGCTTCTTCATAAATCCCTTTGAGCTGTTGCGTATCCTGAACAATCAGGAACAATTTCACTTTAAATCCGCGGAAATAGGCAATACCAATCTGGAATTGTGGCATTTCTCCAAGTGATGGAAACTCATCCATCATGAACATCACGCCGTGTTTTTCTTCAGGTCCTGGCATCTGACGCGTCAGGAAGTCAGTTGCCTGCTGATAAAATACTTTCAATAATGGTTCCAGACGCTGAAGGTTATCAGGTGTCACACCAACATACACGGTCATCAGCTCTTTTTTCAGCTGCTGTACGTCAAAATCAGAGGTGGCCGTTGCCGTGTCAATTAACGGGTTTGCCCAAAGTTCAAGCCCTGAGTTCATCGTAGAAATCACACCTGAGCGTTCTTTATCTGCCTTTTGCAGGAAGGCAGCAATGTTCATATATGATACAGGGTGAATACGCCCGCCCACCGTATCCAGCACCACGGCAAGGTTATAGACCACATCATCCGAGCGCATGGTGCGCACAATTTCACCAAACGAGGTCAGTTTCTCAGGCACTGCACATAGATAGAGCATCACGCCCAGCATGAGCGAGCGTGCTTCATTCTGCCAGAATTCCTGTTCAGGCAGAATCAGGTTACAGATTTTCTGACAGTCATCCACCATCTGCCCGGGCTTTTCAGAGATCCAGTCTAACGGGTTGTAACAGTTAGTAATACCGTTCGGATCTGCTGGGTTCCACGTATAACATTTCTGCTTCATGACATTGGAACGATATCCACTGGTCAACTCATAGTTTTCCATTTTAATATCGTGACATACCACAGAATGCGTATAATAAAGCAGGTTTGGAATTACGAAACCCACACCTTTACCAGAACCAGTAGGTGCAAATAGCAGAATATGCTGGAAGTCATCTGCTACCAGATAATTCTTTCCTGTTCTGCCCATTAACACCCCTTGTTTAGCACGCAAATTAGCACGACGAATTTCTGCTTCTGTCGCCCATTTTGCATCACCATGAATACTCTCTTTCGCCTGCAATGGTCGGAAATCCATTAATGGAGCACGTGCGAAGAACAGGGTTAATAAACCAAAAAAACCTCCTGCTGCAGGAGGACCAAATAACTTTGCTTTTACCATGAAAGGCTGGGCTGCCATAGCTTCTGCGTAGGCTGGCTCAAACAGATACATGTAATAGGTCATAATTAATTGCTTAGGATGCATAAGATAGGTCCAGTATTGAGGACCATAGGACATAACCATCCCTCCACCCATTCCAATATAGACAGGGCCACCAACAATCAGCAGAATGATCGTAGTGATAATTACGAAGTTAATTAAACCTCTATTTGGTTCACCACCTGACATTTACAGCATTTTCCCATCACGAGCAGAGAAATAGACTTCAGACACAAAGCGTTTGCCTTTTTCCCCGCGTTTTAACTGTACTACTACATCAATAATTTCATGCACATACTCACGAATCTGATCGCGTGTCATGCCCAAACCTGCCTGCATCACCATCAAAATCACCTGCTCGAACGCTAATGCAGGTGAGTCTGCGTGTAAAGTGGTAATTGAGCCAGGATGACCTGTGTTAATGGCACGAAGATAACTGAAGGCTTCTTTACCACGAATCTCCCCCACCATAATGCGGTCTGGACGCAAACGAAGGCAAGCTTCAATCAGATCCTGCATGGTAACATTAGCTCGCCCCTGCCCGCCTTTAGACGCCAGCAAATGCACTCGGTTTGGCAGATGGTCAACATCCAGTTCTCGCGCATCCTCACAGGTAATAACACGTTCTTCCTGCGCTATTTTTTTCAATACCGCATTCAGGAATGTTGTTTTACCTGTCGATGTACCACCGCTTACCAGAATGTTCTTTTTATATTGCACTGCTTTTGCCAGAAATTCGCGTACCGCGCCTTCATCCAGCAGCCTGCGCAATTCCACATCATGCGGGTCAATTTCTTCTTTCACTTTTGTGCTTTGAAATGCACCCAGCGCCTCATAGGCTTCAAGGTCTAAATTCATCACCGTTTTTTTACGGATGGACATTGCCACAGTGCCAGACTCACATGCAGGTGGAAAGACCACCTGAATACGATACCCTTCGGGAAGTGTTGCTGAGAGCAATGGTTTTTCTTCACTGATCATCTGTTCGGTAGACTGCGCAACCAGACGCCCGAGTGCCATTAAATGCACCAGATCAAGGTCTGGCATCGGGTGATGTTCCATCTCACCATAACGTTCAACCCACACCTCTCCTGGTTTGTTTACAGAAATCTCGGCAATGCCTTCCTGTGCAAACAAATTTTCAAACGGTCTGAGATATGTATTTAACGCTGTGATATTCATAAATAATTACCTGATAAATTTTGCTCCTCTGGCAATAGATTGTGGAAATTTCAGATCACGATTCACCATAATTTTAATTGGTGTTCCCTGATCTATAGTAACACGTGGGCGCAGGTCAAGCGTACGTTCCACAATGCGTGAACCGACAGAACCGATACGGCTTGCCGCATCTGCTGCGGCTTGCGTAGATGATCCACCTGTAGAGGTAAATGTTCCATCTGCAGCAACGCTTTGTGATGCACGACCATTTTCTTCACCCGTCACTTCCTCGGCAGCAACAGCTACACCAATGGAAATAACACTGCTAAGAATAGCGGCTGAGAAAAGCTGACCATATCGGTTGTCAAGATACCCCTC
The DNA here is from genome assembly GCA_024304995.1 of Rickettsiales bacterium. Taxonomy (GTDB): domain Bacteria; phylum Pseudomonadota; class Alphaproteobacteria; order Rickettsiales; family UBA998; genus JAMWZD01. The sequence goes on from JAMWZD010000001.1 coordinate 91,710, forward strand.
AACTCCTGCACGACCAAGACTATCCGTTGCAGCAGAATTGATCATCACATCCACCCCTTCAGGAGTTATCACACGATTCCATATAATAAATACGCGATCCTGCCCCTGAAACAGACTGGTGTTATACACACCAACAAGACGTGACCCTTTTGGAATCAACACATTATTGCCTGCCTCCGCATAAATATCACGGCTCACTATAGCACGAACAGTGCCTGGAAGCTGTGTATTTACAGCCGTTTCCATCACGGCATGAATCAGCTTGCCCTGCGCAATAGTGTGGTGTAGCCCCGAAAGGGTTGTAGCTTCGACAGAAGGCGCTGGACTGGAACCTATTGCATTGCGCTGGAATGCCAGATTGGGATCTGTTCCTGCCATAGCACGCTCTGCATTATCTCTGTCTTCAGCCTGCTGCTGTTTTTTTGCAACTGGGTTAAACTTTCCGCTAAAAGCAAGCATACCTGAACGCAGTCTTTCCTGACGAACTTCATCATTTGGGTCTTCAGGTTCAAAAACGGGCTGCGGCAAAGGAGGCGGTGGCGCAGAATTTGACTGAGGCTGTGGCAGCTGAACAGGAGGCAGCTTCGGTTCAAAATCTACTGGAGGAGCAGGAGCAGGAGCTCTTCGTTCATTAGCAACTACACGCTTCTCATCCGTTCTGTCTTTGGGGCCTTTTTCTTCGTCTCCACTGAGTACAGAAAAAATAATCAACATGAAGGCAAGTACGATCCCCAATACAAGAAACACTTTTCCTTGCGATGCATTAACCTTTGATCTGCCTTTATTCAGCCCCTGACCTCCCAAACCTCCACCTGATGGAGGTGGAGAGCCTGCACCTCCTCCTGGAGGGGGAGGTGGTGGCGGTGTGCCGCTTCCTCCACCTGGCGGTGGGGGTGGCGGTGGCATTGAACCAGAACCGCCTGAAGGCGGTGGTGGAGCTTTCGTACCACCTGGAGGTGGCGGTGTATTAGCACTCGCCATAGGCGCTGCGGGAGGTTTGTTCCCTGCTGGAGGCGGTGGTGGCGGTGGTTTTGCTCCACTTGGCGGCGGTGGTGGTGGAGCCTTAGCCCCTGAAGGCGGAGCAGATGTTGGCGCACTTCCTGATGGCGGCGGTGGTGGTGGCGGCTTTGCTCCACCTGGCGGTGGTGGCGGTGGGGGTTTGCCCGCGCCACCAGAAGGTGGAGCTGCACTTGGCGGCGGTGGCGGCGGTGATGTCTTATCGTTCATTACGCACCTCCCATCTGTTCGTTATAAATCGTGATCTGCCCGTTATTATAACGCACCAGAAAACGTGGGCTCAGCGTCGGTATTTTTGCAAAACCGTCACTAGTATAGCTAATATTTACAGGCACTTCCTGTCCAGCCTCATTTACTGCAAAAATGGATGCTGACTGCGCTAATTTAATATAGGTATATTGCCCATCATCAAATACTTTTACGGGAGCAAGTTCATCTCTACCAGTGAATGTATAATTAAAATTCAGCGGAGGCAGGTTTGATGTCAGAACAGTAGTTTCCTTCTGAGATGAGGCAATAACATCCCCCGCATATACAGGAGGAAGATTTTTTGCCGTATCAGGTATATTTTCATCAGGATAATAGAACTTAACTACATACACTAATTCTTCTTTTACGGGAATAGCACCGCCATTGGTCGCACGAATATCGAAATTATAAGACCGTTCATTGGTAATAACCGTCATATTAGTATGCGCTCCAGGCACATTGGAGCGGATAAACAGACGACGACCATCTGGAATAATCTGCCAGGAAATACGATCCCCTACAGATATGGTCTGAATAGTTTCCTTTTCACCAAACTCGATATTTGCCTGATATCCATGATGTGTGAGCAACGCATAAACGTCATTTTCATTATATATCAGAGTTTTAATTCGACTATCGGTAATGATAGGCTGTTGTTGCGCCTGTGATGCAGCAGGTAATGCTGCCCCCAATACCCCTAAAATGCAAATAGCTGTTTTCATCATTTACTGTGCCACCTCTTCGTCTAGTCTATAACTTAAAGTCTGATATCCTAAAGGATTGATTAATCTCTCAGATCTTTTTAACTCTAAGTCAAAATAATCATATTCTATTGTTGCAATTTTGGGATAGCGGGTCTTTACCTTTTTAAATGTTTCTTCCACCATGAAACGCACTTGTGCCACTTTGCGTTTGTCATCATTCAGATAAGTTACCGTTGGGTCTCTCAATACGCGCGTCCCCTGCCCCCCAAGCACTGCTGCAGCACTTGATGGGTTATTTGGGCTTATATCCAGCAAATATTGTGAGAAGATTTCAGGGTCACTCATCACACGCACAATCTCCCAACGGCGGCGTTGGTCTGCAGGGTGATAGGTCTCACGGGCACGCACATAGGACCATAAAAAGTAATTATCCAAAGATTCCTGAGATTTAAGTTTATCTCTATCAAGCGGTTCCACAACCGTAGTAATACCCGACTTTTCTTCAATCTGGATAATAAATGGCTCAACTGTTCGCAGCGGCGTTAATGATTTTACGGCATATACAGCGAGCAACGAAGCAAACAAACTTACGATACTGACAATCACCAGCAGGTTACGCTGCACAAGCACAGATTGATATTTATCCTGAAACCAGCTTTTTGTCTGCATCTGCAAGCGAATGGCGCGCTGCATTTTCTTTTTTTGCATATAGGTCATCTTCACGCCATATTGTGCATATGGGTTATAGACCATGTTAGGATCGTTCATCACCTGATTAACATTTGGGTGTGGCGCGTTCGGGTCAGCTGGCGGGGCTATATGTACAGGTTGTTGTTGATCCATATTGAATATTGTATGTTTTATTTATATAAAATGCAATAATACTTATAAATTACTATTACTTCAAAAAAGGTTAACGTGAGAGACTATCATCTTGCAACAACCCTCCTAAATTTTTTCCTGCCAGCAAATGCATGTGAAAGTGCGGCACGGTTTGTGATGCATTTTTGCCATGATTGGTAATCAAACGATACCCATCATCAAAAAGATTAAGCTCTGTTGCAATTTGCTGCACAGCCCTGTGAAACCCTGCTATTTCACCATCTGAAGCATGTTCAGAAAAATCATGATATGAAACATATTTTCCCTTAGGGATCACGATTATATGCACAGGCGCAGCAGGTGATATATCATGAAATGCGAGCACATCATCATTTTCATATACTTTGTTACATGGTATTTCACCACGCAATATTTTTGCAAAAATATTATCAGAATTATACATAATTACTGTTTAATATAACATGACGTACCAGTAATTAAAATATCTTATAGTTCGTAGTTCCCATAATATAGTCGATATTTTCTCCGTCCGATGACAAAGGCACAGTTAGCGTCCTGTAACGTACATCTCTCCCATTATAACTAAATGAAGCAGATTCCATTGTTGGTTTTTGCTTTTGAATAGTGTTCACATATGAACCGATGGTGTTATTCACGAACATGTCATTCATCGCTTCTTCCACATTATCTCCGCTATAATCCACACCAAAGATAGTCACCAGATCTGGTCCGAAATATTGAAATTCATGCTCTGCTTTGCTCACATCAATAGTGAAACTGAAATGCCAGATTTCCTGAATTTCTCCTATATTTATGTGGGATAAGGAAGGGTATCTTTTGCCTGCGCGTATCCTGTTCCAGTATGATAATAACCGGAATGTCAGGCGCTGCTCTGGGTTGAACGTACTGTTAGCATCACTCATACTTCTTAGTCTATGGATTGATAATGAAGAAATAGTGAAGAAATTAGTATAAATATGCGGTTTACGTATGACGCAAAGACTATTACATTAGCCCCATGAAATATATTGAGGAAAGCAACACTATTGTTATTAAAATCGGTTCTGCTCTGGTGGCAAAGGCACAGACAGGACGCGTCAATCATTACTGGATGGCAGGACTTGCGAAGGATATTGTCTCTTTGCGTGCGCAGGGCAAAAAAGTCTGTCTGGTGTGTTCAGGCGCTGTGACTTTGGGTCGTAAGACAATGGGGCTGCACCATCGCGCGTTAAAACAGGAAGAAAAACGCGCCGCTTCTGCTTGTGGACAGATGATCATTATGCGCGCATGGCAGGAAGTATTCAATGAAGATGAAATTGCTGTAGCACAGATATTGCTTACACTGGATGATAGTGAATCACGCCAGCGTTACCTGAATGCACGCACAACACTGAACACACTTTTGGAACGCGGCATCATTCCTATCATCAATGAAAATGATACGGTTGCCAGCACGGAACTGAAAGTGGGGGATAATGATCGTCTGGGCGCACGTGTAGCACAGATGATAGATGCAGATATGTTGATTTTGCTATCGGATATTAACGGGCTTTACACTGCAGACCCAAGCAAAAATGCTGCCGCCCGCTTTATCAGCGAAGTGGAAGAACTGACCGAGGAAATCTATAGCTATGCCGCCCCTGCTGCAACAGACGTTGGCACTGGTGGAATGATTACGAAAGTGGAAGCAGCCGCTATTGCGATGGCAAGTGGATGCCATACGGTGATTACCAAAGGTGAAACCCACAAACCTATCAGCGCACTGCGCACTGGTTCACGCTATACTATTTTCAAAGCACAAACCTCCCCCATCAGCGCCCGAAAAGAATGGATTGCGGGAGCACTCTCTCCCAATGGCAGTTTGCTGGTGGATGCGGGAGCAGTGAAAGCACTGCAATCTGGCCGTAGTTTGCTGCCTGTTGGTGTTGTGTCTGTGAAGGGGGATTTTCAGCGCGGTGACGCGGTGAACATTTGCGATGCCTCGTCTGCACAACCGATTGGAAAAGGGTTGGTAGCATATAATAGTGATGAGCTGGACAAAATTATTGGCAAGCAAAGCAGCAATATTTCTCATACATTAGGCTATGATCGCGGTGACGCCATCATCCACCGAGATGATCTGGTTATGCTATAGCAAGATAATCCTTGCATTACGCCGAATTTACGAGTATTAACAGCAGGCAAATTTACCTTTGAAACCATTATGTGTTTTGATGAAAGCTGTATGCTTCCCAATCTTCCTGAATCTCAAATGCCAATGCCACATGAAAATAAAGAAGCTACTTCCTTGGCTTACTGGTATGGAGTATTGAGCCAACTTCAGTTTCATGATGATAGTGAAACGATTTTCAAAGAGTTAAATGATCTATGCAAGGGCAAGTCTCCTAGATATGCTCAATATCTAACTCTTTATCTGGATCTGAGCATTGTCGAGAAATTTATGATGTTTCCAGCGTTGAGTGAACATTTCAGACATGCGTTTGAAAAGCTGGTTACTTTCGAGAATGATCTCTATTCGATAGAACTCAAACAGCAGTAAAACAAAAAACCGACACTAATCGTTAGCGTCGGTTTCTTTTTGCATATGAACAGGTTCTTAATTAGCCATACCCATTATTGGCATCATCTTCTTTTTCAGCTTTCTTTTTTTGCGCTTCTTTGTAGGCGGCTTCTGTTTCTGGAGTCACTTCCATAGGGGCAATATCATCTAAAGATACATCTTCCCCGCCATTAATTGAATTGGTCACATCCCCAAGCATGGCGCGGAGGCGCTCAGCTGCAGAAGATGGAAGTTTAACGTTCATAATATTATGATGCCACCTTTGTTTTCACACTTAATGCATGTAGCGTGGTTCCCATATCTTTGCCCAATGCATCATATACCGCCTTATGCTGCTTCACGCGTGATACACCTTTAAAACTTTCAGATGTTACTGTTACCTGCCAGTGGTCATTGTCACCCGCCAGATCTACCAGTTCAACCTGCGCGTCTTTAATATGATTACAGATTCTGTTTTTAATATCGTCTGCTGCTAATGGCATAGTAATATAATATCCTTTTATTTATTCTATAGTATAACAAATTTATTAATTATTTCAATATATAAGAAAATGTTTAATTAACCTCTGTAACTTGGGCTTAATAGTTTTAATGTGCTGGAACCATGTGCTGTAGTGCGAGCATCTTCCAGCAATTTCGCATGTTCTTCTTCAAGACGCTTTTGCTGCTCTTCCAGCTGACGCTTCTGGTCTTCCGTCATTTTCTTAATATCTTCTTTTTCGCGGCGTAACGCTTCCTGCTGATTGATGATGTCACGACGCTCCTGTTCTTTTTCATTTTTAACAAAAACATCTTCCAGTGCCAGAATCTGCACTGCCACATCGCGCATTCTGGTGCGCACTTTTTCAATATTGCCATCAAGGATATAATATGCCGCCACAGCTGGGATTGCGACCACCAAGCCGCCAACAGTGGTGATCAATGCTTCCCAGATGCCTGCTGCAAGCAATGCAGGGTCAACACGTCCGCCTGCTTCACTAAGTGTCGCAAACACGGTGATCATACCAAGCACCGTGCCAAGCAGTCCCAATAACGGTGCGGTGTTAGAGACCATTTCCAGCCCGCGCATATGCGATTCAAGCACCTGAATTTCTGCCGTTCCAATGCGCGCAATTTCAGATTCGCGACTCTTGACACTAATTTCACGGTTCAGCACACAACGAATGGCAGTGCGCATAATCCGCGCGACTGGACCTGATGTTTTTTCGAGCATCGCTTCTGCATCTGTATATTCACCACGCTTAACGTGTTGCATTACAGGTTCGATAAAGCTAGTTTTTAATGCAGAGGAGCTGCTGAACTGTACGATTTTATAGAAAATAATTGCTAACGCATATACCGATAAACATGCAAGCACAGCCATTACAAAGCCACCTTTTAGCAATACTTCTAAACCCATAACATCCTCTTGATCATCTTTAGTTGAGGCAGTGTAGCAATTTTACCGAAATACACAAGCAGAATTGGAAAAAGCCTGCAACATATGCGTTGCAGGCTTTTCTTTTCAAAAACAAGTATGGTTCAGAGATTATGATGCTTTCAGCAAATCTTCTGCCATATGTTCACGACGCTCGATATCCTGATGATGACGAGACAAAATGCCTTTCAGCGTTTCTGGAATATCTTTTTCCAGCGCATCTTCATATTTGTCTGAAAGGAAATCTTCTCCACGCTCAACTTCCGCTAACGCCGCTTTGCTATCATCCTGGAACATTGAACGGAATTTTGAAAATGCCTGATGGATTGCTCCGCTATTTGTACCTTTGAAGCTACTAGCTTCATGCGCTTCTACCATATTCAGCAAACGTAGCAATTCTGCACGCTTTTCTTCTCTTTTTGACGCACATTCACGGAAGTAATCTGCGAGTTCTGGCTCATTATCGCGCACCATTTCTTCTGATTTTCTGTAACCCTGAATAGAGTCAATTGTGTAATTTACGAGATCTTTTAAAACATCGACTGTATTATCGCGCTGCGATTCAGTCATGCTTGTTGGATTTAATGTATTTGTCTGTGCTGTAGTCGTATTCATAATAACTCCTTGGTTGTTGTTAACAATGTGAAGTTATCAATATAGAATTCAGCGTACTATTAGGTCATTATTGCAATAATATAAATATCAGCTAAATATTATAGGTTATGCTACCATCACATAAGCCGTGCCAGTAATGCCTGCAATAATGGCGCTACATACTATAGATGCAAGTATTGTAAGCGAAATCTGGGCATAAACTGGTTTTTCTTCGATCTCCTGTTTTAGTACCATCATGCGCCCTGCCACCGTACCATAAAACATGGAAATAACTATAATACTTGCCGTTGCTGCAAATGCCATATCGCGGTTGCTCATCGCTTCATCGCTAAATAACATATTTGAGCATAACCATGATACGCCAATCGTGCCAATAAATGCATACCCTTTTAACATTTTACGGTCACCCATCATGAATGGGATCAGAGTTAGTATTGCTAAAGCAAAATATATATAATGTGTTTCCATAAAATACACATTAAATGAAAATACTAAAAATTTGGTTAATTTATCAGGATAAAATAGTTAATATGTACTTAAATGGCATTTTATAAGTAATTATTATATATATCTGACGTGTTTGCCCGAAATCACCGTGCCGATTTCAAACAGCTGTTCACCTGCCTGTTTCAGGCTGTGCATCACATCATGTGCATCTTCCCTGCCCACTATAAAAGCAGCCCCGATGCCGCAATTGAACGTCTTTAACATTTCTGCATCACTGACATTACCCGCTTCCTGCAACCATTGGAACAATGGCGGCAATGTCCATGAAGCACGGTCAATCTGTGCTGTCAGCCCTTCATTGAACACGCGTGGCAGATTTTCAGTCAACCCACCACCCGTAATATGCGCAAATGCTTTTACGCCAGAATAGCGTCGCATCACAGGCAGACAGGAAGCAACATAAAGTTTCGTTGGCTCCAGCAACGCCTTGCCAAAGGTAACCGAAGCATCCCACGGCGCTGCATCATGATATGATGCGTTAGCATGTTCCATAATTTTTCGCACCAGTGAAAATCCGTTACTATGCACCCCAGATGATGCGAGTCCGATAATCACATCCCCTTCTGAAATATCGTCTTTACGCGGCAACAACGCATTTCTCGGCGCAGCGCCTACTACAAAACCTGCAAGGTCATAATCTTCCTTTGCATACATACCAGGCATTTCAGCCGTTTCTCCGCCAATCAGCGCACAGCCAGAATCCTTACAGCCTTTGGCAATGCCTTCAATCACCTGCGCTGCGACTTCCGTGTCCAGACCGCCACATGCATAATAATCCAGGAAAAATAATGGCTCGGCATTTTGTGCTAGCAGATCATTCACGCACATTGCCACCAGATCAATGCCAATAGTGCTGTGATCATTCATAATTTGCGCCAGTTTCAGCTTGGTTCCAACCCCATCTGTTGCGCCTACGAGCAATGCATCCTGATAGCCCGCAGCGGCCAGATCAAACAACCCACCAAACCCACCAATATTACCCATCACCCCAGAACGATGTGTGGAAGCAACCGCGGGCTTGATGCGCTCCACCAGCGCGTTGCCTGCGTCAATATCCACACCTGCATCTGCATAAGTAAGGGAAGAACTGTTTTTATTCGGGGTTTCGTTCATAGAAATTGCCTTTTTGTCGCGTTTATCGTATGGATAAAGCAAGTCAACAAAAAGTCAATATTTGCTTATGTTTTTACGCTCAGTGATATTTGCGGGATTATTCCTTCTCAGCTCGACAGCTTATGCTTATGATGTGCCGCTCAGCGTCACTGCAAATGCAGACACGCTGGCAGATGCAAAATCAAAAGCCCTGAGAGATGGGCAGCGCAAAGCGTTTTACGCAGGTCTCACAAAATTTGCGCCAAAACAGGCGCGTGATATTTATCGTGATTTCAGAGACAAAGACGTAACCAGTTTTGTTCCTGAATATAAAATCACCCGTGAAGTGGAAAAAGCAGGGTATTACGAAGCAGACGTAACCTACGCTGTGAGTGACAAAGAAGTTAAAGAACTTGTGAAAAGCCGTCAGGGCATTTTTGCGGGTGAGGACAATGACGCTGCGCCAAAAGGAAACGGATTGCTTATCATTCCAGCATATGATGCAGGGGGGCAGTTGATGTTATGGGAAAGAGAAAATCTCTGGCGGCAGGCATTAAATAACAGTGCCGTGGAAAAAGGGAAAGGCTTGCTGGTCATGCCGTTTGGTGACCCGCGAGACATTTCCGTACTGGATGACACCGCCATTTTAACTGACAATATGGAAGCACTGAAAAGCAGCGCTTCCCGCTATGGTACGCGCAATGTGGTGATCAGCACTGCCCGCCTGCGGGAGCAGAATGGCACGCCCGTCCTTGAAGTGTTGCTGCGTTCGGCTGGCAGTGGCAAAAATGCCGAAACCAAAAAGCAATATACGGCTAAAGCTGCTGAAACCGCACCCATGCTGATTGCTCGCGCGGCAGATGAAACAGCGCTCACTCTGGCTGAATCACTGGATAAATACAGCCTGTATGGTCAACGTGCAGAAGACAGGCTCAAGCCGTTAGTTGTGCGTTTTGAATATCAGACAGGGAAACAATGGCGCGAACTTCAGAATATGTTTACAAGACTGAGTAATGTCAAAAAAGTGGATATTGGTCTGGTTGGCGTAAATCGTGCTGAAGTGACGTTTATATATAAAGGTGAAGCAGGCAATATTAAATCTCTCTTTGCGGGTCAGGGCTATCAGGTTGACACCAGCAAGGATTACTGGGTAATTACCGCATTATGACCATTCGCACCGCTCCGCTCTTTTTCTGGCTTATTATAATATGCGCATTCGGCTATTTCCTGAATCTGGTCAGCGCCATTTTGCTGCCATTCGTGGTGGGGATGGGGCTTGCCTATATTCTGGATCCACTGGCAGACAGGCTGGAAGAAAAAGGCATGAGCCGCGCTATGGCAACCGTTTCCATTTCGGGCATTTTCTTTGCGGTGACAACGGTCACACTGATCATCGCCGTGCCAATATTGCTCGAACAGACCAGCAATCTGGTCTCAGAATTACCAACATATATTGGTTTAGCGCGTGATGCAGTGGAACCTTACGTCAACAAAATGACGACAAAGCTGGAAATCAACAAAGAAGAGCAACTGAAAAATATTGCTGTTTCTCTGGGCGATAACGTGAAGGAAATTGTAAGCGGGCTGCTGCTTGGCATCATGCAATCAGGCATCGCACTGGCAAATTTTGTGTCCTTACTGGTCATTACACCTGTAGTTTCTTTTTATCTGCTGCGCGACTGGGACAAAATCATCGCAGAGATAGACCATTTACTGCCACGAAACCATGCAGATACTATACGCGAGCAGTGCCGAAAGATAGATGTTACTTTGTCATCTTTCATGCGCGGCACATTAAACGTGATGCTGGTGCTGGCCACCTTTTACGCGATTACGCTGACAATTGCTGGTCTGAAATATTCGTTGCTGATTGCCATATTTTCAGGGGTCATGATTATCATTCCTTATATTGGCACTACCATCAGCGGGTTGCTGGCGGTGGGCATTGCGTATATCCAGTTTGGCACAGTCAGCGGCGCAGCCATCATAGGCGCAATCTTCGTAGCGGGGCAAATGTTGGAAGGCTACGTGCTCACTCCAAAGCTGGTTGGTGAATCCGTTGGTCTGAACCCTGCATGGATCATTTTTGGGATGCTGGCAGGTGGCGCAATGATGGGCTTTGTCGGCATTTTAATTGCTGTTCCCGTCACCGCGGTTTGCGGCGTATTGCTGCGTTTTGGCGTTCAGCAATATTGCCAGAGTGATTTTTATTATGGCGGAAAAGAACCATCCGCAGAGACAGAAAATATCAGCTGACATGCAGCAGCTTCTGCCATTGACTCTGCCTGCATCTGATGAGGCGGAGCATTATATTATCACAGATTCCAACCGAATAGCATATAAAGCCATTATGCATCATCACTGGGAAATGCCGTTTATGCTGCTTTTTGGGGAAGCATCATCAGGCAAGACCACATTAGCGCACCATGCCGCAACGCAGCGCGGGGGCAACTTGTTAGATACTAATCTTCCAGAAACCGCCATTGCTGCCATCTCGGACGGGCTTTATATTATTGATGATGTGCATCATTGTGATGCAGAAGCATTATTTCATGCATTAAATATGATAAAGTCAAAAAATGCATTTCTATTGATGACCGCAGCTGGACATTTCAGCGCCCTGCCCTTCACATTGCCAGATACAGTCTCCCGCCTGCGCACCGCCATGCAATGCCATCTGCAACCACCAGATGATGAGATGATGATGATGTTGCTGCACAAACAACTCAGCGCACGGCAATTGCATTATGATGAAAAATTGCTGCATTATGTGCTGCCACGGCTGGAACGGTCTTACAGTGCGATTTCGGATTTTGCAGCTGCGATAGACACACTATCACTGCGAAAAAAACAGCCCGTCACCATTCCATTAGCGCGTGAAGTGTTGGAATCGACCATTTGAGCATGGTATGTTGCGTCATTTTATGATAATGTGAAGATTGATGTTACTCTTTTTTAGAGTTTTACCGATTTCAGGTTCTCTTTCTAATCTATCATGAAAAAATATTTAGAGCTTATTGCTGCTGCAAATGCATATGGCACATCTTTAGTAATATGGATTCTGTTGGTTACTTTCTTTTATAACGGCATCTGGCCAACTTTAGTAGGAACAATCGCCTACTTCGCATATGGCATCTGCGCTGTCGTACTTCTTACCGCAAGTAAGATTTCGCAAGATATGTATGAAAGACATGCGCAGTTCATTAACAGCGCGTGTATAGGTTGCGGTTCTGGTATCATATCGCTCCGCTATGGACTGGTCAATGGTGTTAACATGACAATTATATGGGTTGGAGCTATATACGTCATTTCACTCGCCATATTAGGTGACGATGACGATGATGATGACAACTTCTTAGCTGGTTAATTCTTAACCAGCTTTTTTTTATGCCTTTTTCTTGTTCCAGACCACGCGATACAAATCCAGTCGTCTATCTTTAAGGTTCTGCACCGTGCCTGTTTTTCTGGAACTGGTCAGCGCTCCAATATTTAAGTCAGACACAACCACAGTTTCTGTGTTGGGAATGGACGTTGCAGCAATGCCATCACGTGCAAATGGGAAGTCACATGGTGTTAAAATGCAGCTTTCCGCATAATTTACATCCATATTAGACACGTCAGGAAGGTTGCCCACTGTGCCTGCCATAATAACATAGATCTGGTTTTCAATAGCACGCGCATGGCAGCAATAACGCACACGATTATATCCCTGTTTTTCGTCTGTGCAGAAAGGCACAAACAGCATTTTCATGCCCTGATCCGTCAAATGACGTGTGAGCTCAGGAAATTCAGAATCATAACAGACCAACACCCCTATGGTGCCACAATCTGTTTCAATGGTGCTTACCACATTTCCGCCATCAATGTTGCGCCAGTATTTCTCACTCGGTGTGATATGAATTTTTGCCTGACGATGCACCGATCCATCCCGAAGGAACACATAAGCGACATTTTCAATCGCCCCACGGTCATTTTTGGTCGGGTGTGTTCCGCCGATAATATTAATGTTATAGGAAATTGCCAGACTCTGAAATAAATCAATATATTGCTGGGTATAACCTGCCAGATATTCAATATTTTCTGTTGTTGACGGATTACCTGCCTCAATCGAAATGAGTGGTATCGTAACATATTCAGGGAAAAGGATAAAATCAGATTTATAATCTGCCCCTACATCCACAAAATATTCAACCTGCGCCGCAAATTCTTTGAATGACTCCACTTTGCGCACCTGAAACTGCACAGACACTACACGTACCAGATCATCAAAGCGTTTCTTTTCCACATTACGCTGCAGTTGTTCTGGGTTGTAAGACGGGTTTTCCCACATCATCAGTGCGGCAAAACCACCTGATTCTATATCAGAAGGAATGTAATGTTTCAGCAATCGGACAAACTGAAACCCGTTGCGCAACTGAAAGCCAAGCACGGGGTCAATAATCTTTCTGTCTATCACGCCCTGAACATAATCTTCTGGCTTGGCAAGCTGATTCTTCTTTTTGCTGTAATTCGGCATCCTTCCACCAAACACAATGCCCTTCAAACCAAGTTCTTTGCACAAATCCTTTCGCGCATTATATAAACGCTGACCAATGCGCAATCCGCGATAATCAGGACTGACTGCCACTTCCATCCCATAGAGATATTCCCCTTCATCATCATGGCGAGACGCAAGCCCACCACCTGTGATTTCGGCGTAGCTATGGTCGCTCAGCGCAGCATCTTCGCTGATAACAAATGTGGCGCAATGACCAACAATTTCACCATCCGCTTCCACGACAAACTGCCCTTCAGGAAAACGGCTCATCTGCCCTTTCAGCATTTCCATTGTCATGGAAATGTCCTTGTCATACACCGCATTGCTAAGCGCAACCACCTGTTTCAGGTCTGATAATTTCATGTTTCTTAGGCGTAATTGAGAAGGCTTGATTTTGTTCATATCAGATTCCAAAGATTTAAAGTTCGATGACGCGGTCAAATCGCTTTGCCATATCAATATTATGCGTAGCGATAATCGCTGCCGCTCCTGTGCTTTTCACCACGTCCCGCAGCAACGCTTCCACAGTTGCAGAGGTTTCAGGATCAAGATTGCCTGTTGGTTCATCTGCCAGCAACAAGGCAGGTTGATGCACCAAAGCGCGCGCAATTGCCACACGTTGATTCTGCCCACCTGACAGTTGTGACGGCAGGTGGCTGGCGCGGTCTGCCATGCCAATCTGCTTCAGCAAACCGTTTACACGTAAGTTCCGTTCAGATGCGTTCACGCCGTTCAGCTTAAGCGGCACTTCAATATTTTCAAACGCACTTAACTCTGGCAGCAAATGATGAAACTGATACACAAAGCCCAGCTTTTCCCGACGTGCTTTGGTCGCCTGCGCGTCATTCATGCTGGAACAATCCACACCATCCAGCAGAATCTTCCCTGCGCTGGGTTGCAACAGCAACCCCACTGCGTGCAGCAAGGTGGATTTTCCTGCACCGCTTGCACCAATCAGCGCCACCATTTCCCCCGCATGGACTTTGAAGCTGGTCGGTTTGAGTGCGGTGATTACTTCCCCGCCCTGCTCATAACGTTTGGTTACGTCCTGACATTCCAGAATTATGTTAGCCATGCAATGCCTCCGCAGGGTTAAGCGACGCAGCTTTGCTGGCAGGATATAAGGTTGCCAGCAGCGAAATGGTCAGTGACGCCAGAATAATTAGCAACACTTCCAGTGGCTCAATTTTGGTGGGTAAGCTGGAAAGGAAATAGACTTCCTCCACCAGAATTTCCTGCCCTGTCAGCGCTTCCACTCCGCGCTTGATGCCTTCAATATTCTTTGCAGCAATCACACCCAGCACCGCGCCAAGTGCCGTGCCGATAATGCCTACGCTCATGCCTACCAGCACAAATAATTTCACAATGTCACGCTTCGCCATGCCCATCGTGCGCAAAATGGCAATGTCACTTTGCTTGTCTTTCACCAGCATGACGAGTGATGAAATAATGTTAAACGCTGCCACCACAATGATCAGTGTTAAAATCGTCACCATCACATTGCGTTGCACGGCAAGTGCAGTAAACACGGACGCATGCGTCTGCTCCCACGGATAGACCCGATAATCCCGCCCCAGTTTTTGCTGCAATGCAGTTGCCACATTTTGCGCCTGATTCATGTCTGGCAACGTAATTTCCAGTGACGATGCAGGTGATGCACCTGAGCGTGACAATCCAAAATAAATCAGTGCTTTGTCATATGGCATGAAAATCAGGCTATTATCCAGCGCGTGCATCCCCAGTGTGAACGTACCCACCAGATCATAATCTTTAATGCGCGGCACATTGCCAAACGCCGTCGCCTGCCCTTGCGGCGAAATTAACGTTAGTACGCCTTTTGCACGCACGCCTTCCGCCAGTCGCGCACCTGCAATAATGCCGTCTCCTGCTGCAAATGCTGCTATATTCGCATCTTCCAGCGCATCCCGCGATTCCAGCTTGCGCTGCACATCTTCTGCCGCCAATCCAATCACCTGCGCCCCGCGCACGCCATTGCCCTGCCCTGTGACCATCACCTGCCCCTGAATGCGCGGAGTGATGCGCGCGTCTTCAGGCAATGTGCCTTGAATCTGCGTTATTAATGCCTCTTTGTCTGCAATCGCCCCGCGCACAGAAAACACTTCCACATGCCCATCCACGCCGACAAAGTTCTTGAGCATTTCCTCTGAGATGCCATTCATGAGCGATGTCACCAGAATCAGTGTGGCAACGCCCAGCATAATGCCCGCCATTGAAAACCAGGCAATGAGCGACACAAACCCGCTTTTGCGTTTGGAAAACGCATAACGGCGTGTGAGCAATGTGATGAGTGACATATTACTTAACCCTTACGTCATACTGAGCGCAGCGAAGCATCCAGAGCCACTTGCTGCCAAGCGGAGAGATGGATTCTTCAGCTGCGCCTCATAATAACGAGTATCATATTGTGCTGTTCCAGTCATATCACCCCAGAAAGTTCAGTGCATCAGCCACGCTCATGGTGCGTTTTTCACCTGTCTCGCGCACCACTAGTTCCACTTCCCCCGCTGCGGCAGATTTCGGCCCTACAGTCACCATATATGGCACACCAATCAGCTCCATCGTGGCGAATTTTGCGCCTGCGCGTTCATCTGCATTGTGATAAAGCGTATCCACTCCCACGCTTTGCAGCTTGGCATATACATCATCACATAACGCATCACACGCTTCATCTCCCTGACGAATATTTACAATACCCACTTTAAATGGCGCAACGGATTCAGGCAGTTTCATGCCTTTGTCATCATGATGGACTTCAATGATCGCGCCCAGCAAGCGTGACACACCAATGCCATGCGCACCCATCATCGCGGGTACTTCCTGCCCATCTGCATTTTTGATCATCGCTTTCATTGGCGTAGTATATTTATCTGCAAAATAAAATATATGACCCACCTCAATGCCACGCGCTTTCACCAGATGTTCTGGCGCAACGTCACACGGAATCTGCCCGTGTTTTTCGTCTGCTGCGGAATATCGCGTGCGGATCGCTTCAATATCCAGCGTTTCTGCTTCAGTCAGTGCTTCAAGTGCGCGGTCATAATATATCTCGCTTTCGCCTGTTTCAGCCACCACCTGAAATTCATGGCTTTTGTCACCACCAATCATGCCTGTGTCCGCCTTAAACGGGATCACTTTCAGCCCCATGCGGTGAAAAATCTTGAAGTAGGTGCGATACATCGTGTCATAAAGCGCATTGTGGCTTTCCTCATCCACGGAAAAACTATACGCATCCTTCATCAAAAATTCACGTCCCCGCATCACTCCGAAGCGCGGGCGGATTTCGTCCCGAAATTTCCACTGAATCTGATACATATTAATAGGCAACTGCTTATAACTCTTAATCGTGCGGCGGAACACATCCGCAATCACTTCTTCGTGAGTAGGACCATATATAAGAGTACGATCATGCCTGTCCACAGCTTTGAGCGTTTCGTCACCATATCCCCCGCGCCCGCTTTCTTCCCAAAGCTCGGACGGTTGCATGGTCGGCATCAGCAACTCAAGGCAACCCGCCTTGTTCAGCTCATCCCGAATAATCGCTTCCACCTTACGCAGCATGAGCAACCCATAAGGCAACCAGCTATATATTCCCGCCGCATGTTGGCGGATCATGCCCGCGCGCAACATCAAACGATGCGACGCAATGGATGCCTCAGACGGGTTTTCTTTTAAGGTCGGTAAGTGAAACTGCGTTATCTTCATGAAACGCTTTTACTTGGGAATGGGGCAAGGTGCAAGAAAAACTGGATGAAGTGTTAAAACAGTTTTTAGTTGATTAATTTAGCAAATTAAGCTAATTAGAATATGTTTTTCTAATAATAGCAAATTAGCTACTTATAATAACATGACAGAGAACAAAATCGCTCTAAGAACTATTGACGACGCTAGAAGTCTACCACCAGGAATTTTGATTTGTAAAAACGAAGGTGTAATTCAGGGTATTACCATAAAGTATGGTGGTAAGTTAGACTTTCTTGCGGTTGTGAAGATAATGGTCGGAAAACGAGATGAAAATGGCGATTATTACTGCTTCAAAGATTTAGCAGAAGCAGTCTATACTGCCATTACCAAGTTTGGTCATTATGATCCAGTACGAAAAAACATTCCATTTGGGGAATATGTGTATGGAAACGAAGCACAACCTTTCGTATTATACCCTTTAGGTTACAAGCCTGGAGAGAGAAACAGGACCCAATAAGCATACTTTGTTTAGTGATACTTTATAGTAAGTATCACTATCATTTTTTCATCTAGGATATCCTCCGCTACGATAATCAATTTTACCATTGATGAATTGCGCTCTTTCTCTTAAGTGAATACTTTTTGTGCTATTTTCTAACATCTCTGGATCTCTTTCAAGCAGAGACTGCTTAGAGTATTCATAGTTCTTTTGAGATTGTTCCAATTTACCAGGTATAATATTGCCTGCCCCTAAATATTCTATTACCATGGACATATTAGCTTTTTTATCAATAATATCATTTGCAATGTCATTTAATACAGGTCTTATAACTTCAAACTCTTTGCTGGTAATCAATTCAAAATTATGATCAACTCGCATTTGCTGCATTATTTGCTGCAAACTGCTAACGACGGTTTCTTTTGTTACTTCACCATCTAAATGATTTAATTGAACTTTATTAATTAACTTTTCAGTCATTTCGTAAGCTGTTTCATTTGAAAGCATGAATCGCTCCATAGTAATATTGATTGCACTTGCCACAAGCGCTGTAGGTAAATTAACTAGATAAGCTAAACCAGAACCAGTGTGAGATATATTGCGCCACATCCATTTATTTGTTTGCGTACTAATTATCGTATTTTCAGAATTTATTGCATCAATAATATTAACATTACTTGGATGTTTATCAAACTCGATTGCTAGATTAGAGCGGTTATCTTCAACAACTTTTTGTATATCTTTGTAACCGTAGTACGCACTCAAACTGGTAAATAATATTGCTTCTACCTGTAAAGCTCTTTTTTCACCGGTAGTCTGTCCATCATGATCCTTCTTTTGATTATATCCATAGTCACCTTTATCAATAGACTTGATTGATTTTTTCTGCCCATCCTTGTAGTAGAATCCATCTAAATCTGCTGCTTCAATATCTTCAACTTTACTTGTATTCTGTTCATTATTAGGTTTTGAACTCTTTTTACTATCTATATTGTTTTTAGCTTCTTTCTTATCAATATAATCAACAAACTCACCATACACTGCACTCCCCGCATACCCAAAAAATCTGTTCGGACCGTAATATTGCTGCACGATAGGTTTTAACTGAAACTGAAACGCCTTGCCGCCAAACCAGTTGTGATTGCTCTCACTTAAAGGAATAGGCTCAGGCTTATAATCTTCTGGGGCGATGCGTGGAGTGTCTTCTTTTTTGCGTGCGTCAATCTGGTTGCGCACTTCCTGATATTGCGCAGCATTCATCTTGCCTTGTGGCTCTCTTGGCTGAGCATCAAGCGCGGTGCTTGGGGCAGTGTCTGTCATTAACGCGTTCATATGGCTTTAATCATACCAGCAAAGCGTGACGTTTTTATGAAGGGAGAGTAAAAAATTACTTTTTCTCTAAAGGAATGCCGTATAGCTCCAATCGGTGATCGACCAGCTTATATCCCAGCTCCCGCGCCACCATCTCCTGCAATTTTTCAATCTCGTGATTGGTGAACTCAATCACCTTGCCCGTGCGCAAATCTATCAGATGGTCATGATGGTCTTCCGAGGCTTCCTCATAACGCGCTTTGCCATCTCCAAAGTCATGGCGGGCAATTATATCCGCCTCTTCCAACAATTTCACCGTGCGATATACGGTAGCAATGGAAATTTTGTTATCCACCTCATTGGCACGCGCATAAAGCATTTCCACATCAGGATGATCGCTCGATTCAGACAGAACACGCGCAATAATACGGCGCTGCTCCGTCATTTTTAGCCCTTTTTCCTGACATCGTTGCTCTAAACTGGTGCTCATAGGCTGCATTTGTAAATGATTTAGGTGAAAAAAAGAAGCGATATTTTAATCTGGCTATGCCTCGCCCGCATGTTCCTTCTCCTCAAAATGCGTGCCGAATGCGATCGCCATTTGATAATTAAACTCTGCACCGAAAATGAAACACAGATTCACCAGAAAGAAGAAAATCAGGCTGGCAATGATCCCTGCTAAAGAGCCGTAAATCAGATTCACCTGATCAAAAGTAGACAGATAATAGGAATAGCCTTTCACCGCTGCCAGCCACAGTCCGACCGTGACCAACGCACCTGGCACTACGTATCTTAGACGCTGTTTGATATTAGGTAGAATGAAATACAGATTGGCTACCATTAAAAATAATATAAATGCGCTGAATGAGAAAATCAGGTCTGTGAATTTGAAGGCATGTGTGTCATGCAACGGTATTCCCAGCATGATTTCCAGCCGTTGCTGGATAATGGGTGCAAGCACCAGAATGAGCAACCCCGCAATAATTACCGCGGTGAAAATGAGCAACTGCACAATGCTCATCATGCGCCGCCAGATATACGCGGGTGGCGTGGAGACGCGATAGGCACGGTTTAACACGGTGCGCAGCCCTTCGACCGCCGATGATGCTGTCCATATTGCTCCAATAACAGATAACGTCACCAGCCCTTCAGGCGGGCCTTCAGTGATTTCTTCAATGCGTGGTGTTAAGGCGCGCACGGCTTCGGGCGGTAGTTCCAGCAGGATGCGCTCAATTAATTGCACGCCAATCTGCCCTTCTCCCAAAGACCCCAGAACCATTACCAACAACACCAGAAATGGAAATAATGCCAACATGCTGAGATATGCCAGATAGCCCGCATGTTCTATGCCATCATGAAGCACAATCGCATCGTAAGCGCAGCGATAAACACCATATGCGACTTTTCTGATGGTTGGCACAATCTGTGATGCAAGGTTCATATCCGCCAAATTACAGCAGAACATATAAAACTTCAAATAATAGCATCAATTCATTATGCCACTTTGATATTATATTTCTCTCGCGGTACTTTATCAAACAAATCAAAGAAATTCTGCGTGGTGATGCGAGCGCATTCTTCAAAACTCACGCCTTGCAACTCTGCTACCTTTTCACACGTAAAACGCGTAAACGCAGGTTCATTGCGTTTGCCGCGATTGGGCATAGGCGCAAGATACGGTGCATCCGTTTCCACCAGCAAGCGATTCAATGGCAGATTGCTCACCGTTTCCTGCAATGTTTTTGCGCTTTTGAAGGTGACAATGCCTGAAATGGAGATATATGCGCCCAAATCTAACATGGCTTCTGCCAGTTCTGGTGTGGACGTGAAGCAGTGGATTAGCGCTTTAAATGCCCCCTTCCCCATTTCCTCTTGCATGATTGCAATCGTGTCTTCATCTGCATCGCGCGTATGAATGATAATTGGTAAGCCTGTCTGCCGCGCGGCTTCAATATGGTTGCGGAAGCTGGCTTGCTGCGCCACGCGCGCGCTATGTTCATAATAATAATCCAGCCCCGTCTCACCAATGCCAATCACTTTGGGGTTGGCAGCTTTTTCAACCAGTTCTTTAACGCTCACCAACGGCGCTTTATCCGCTTCATGCGGATGCACCCCCACCGAACAATATATATGCTCATTATCATTTGCGATGCTGTGAATCGCGTCAAATTCATGCATTTTGGTGCAGATGGTCTGCATCACTGCAATACCATTTGCGTGGGCGTTGCTGATAACATCAGCAATATCATCTTTAAAGTCTGGGAAATTCAGGTGGCAATGGGAATCTATAATCATATCGAGCATTTTCTTTTCACACTGATGTTACACTATGAACAGGCTGATTATCTAGCTTTTATTGATGCAGCAGCACTAAAAATTGTTTCACAAATAAGATTTTTGTATTATCCTTACATCTATGATCAAACATCTCATTTTAGGCATTTTTTTAGTAACGTCACTTTCTGGCTGCTGGATGGCGCTGGGCGCGGCAGGCGGATATGTATATTCAGAAGGTAAGGACAAAAATGAACGATAAACATACTAAATTAGATAGTTCAGCGATAAGAACGTTATTTTTGACTGTTATTATTATGATGTCACTTTTCACATTAAGTGGATGCTACACCTTTGAAGGACTGGTTAAAGATGTGCAAACCTTTGGTGATGGCATGGGTGAAGTTGCTGACGATATCAGGGACTAATTTCTAAAATAACTTATCCAGAAGTTCAGTCTGATTTTTCACTCCTCATCCACCACATCAAAACGCGGGAATATGGGCTTTGGTTCCGTAATCACTGTTCCACTTTTCAATGCAAACTCTGCACTCATGGCGGAAATGCCGCGCGCTTCATCATCGTAGACGGATAATGCATCCAACATTTTGCTAGCACTTTCTGGCACGAATGGTTGCAGCGCGATGGCAATGCAGCGCAAGCCTTCAGCAATAACATACAACACCACGCCCATGCGCACCGCATCTGTTTTGCGCAAGCTCCACGGCGCTTGGGCGTCAATATATTCATTCAACTGTCGCCCTGCTTCCACAATCACTTCAATCGCCAGATTGAACGATAGGCTGTTCATGTGCGTGCGCAACTGGTCCTGCATTTCATAAACATGTCTCAGCACAGCATTATCCGCGTCAAGCATCACTTTATGCTCAGGAATTTTTGCATCACAATGTTTATAGACCATAGACAAACTGCGCTGCGCCAGATTACCAATTGTGTTTGCCAGTTCACTGTTCAAACGCTGCACCATCGCCGCGCGGGAGAAGTTTCCATCATTGCCAAATGGCACTTCGCGCAGCAGGAAATACCGCATCTGATCCAAGCCATATGTTTCAATCAATGCATCTGGTTTGATCACATTGCCGACAGACTTTGAGATTTTCTGCCCTTCATTCGTCCACCAGCCATGTGCATAAATCTGCTTTGGTAGTGGCAAGTCGGCGCTCATTAGAAATGCAGGCCAGTAAATGGCGTGAAAACGCAGAATATCCTTGCCGACTACATGCACATCCGCAGGCCAGAAGGCGTTATAATCTGCTGAATCTTCATCAGGGTAGCCAATCGCCGTCATATAATTCACCAGCGCATCGAGCCAGACATACATAATATGTTCTTCATCATCTGGCACATCCACGCCCCATTTGAAGGTAGTGCGGGAAATGGAGAGATCACGCAACCCGCCCTTAATGAACCCCACCACTTCATTTTTGCGTGAGGCAGGAGCGATGAAGTCTGGGTTTGCTTCAAAAAATTCCAGCAACTTGTCACCATATGCCGAGAGTTTGAAGAAATAGCTTGGCTCTTCCACCCACTCCACTGGCGCACCAGTAGGGGCTTTGCCATCCACCAATTCATCTTCACCGTAAAACGCTTCATCGCGCACGGAGTACCACCCCGAATAACTACCAAGATAAATATCACCCTTTTCTTTTAGCCGTTGCCACATGGCGCGCGCGGCGGTTTTGTGGCGTTCTTCCGTTGTGCGGATAAAGTCATCATTCGATAAATTCAGTGAAAAGGTCAGTTCACGGAAGGAATCTGACACCATATCCGCATATTCCTGCGGGGTTAGCCCTGCTTTTTCAGCTGACTGCTCCACCTTCTGCCCATGTTCATCTGTTCCCGTTAGGAACTTCACCTCAAACCCATCCAACCGCTTGAACCGCGCTAATGTGTCACAGGCAATGGAGGTGTATGCATGTCCAATATGCGGCTTGTCGTTAACGTAATAAATGGGAGTGGTGATGTAGTAATGATTGTTCATGGCATGGGTGTAGCCTATTCACCCAAAAATGGCAAAAAGATTTACCAGTAAGCGCAGTTATTTTGAAGCAATCTCGGTAGGCATATCATTTGCTATCTGCAGTGAGTGAATTTCAACTACACTTCCCAGATTTGCAATCGAATAGCCATATTCTCCGCTTATTGCCACTTCGTCACCTAACACCACTTTGTTGGCGTGCTGCCCTTCAACCACCAGAATGTCACCTGTTGCGCTTTTCAACATGAATTGATTATCTGCACGATCTACCGATGCGACTTCGCCTTTAAACATTTCCAAATTCTTTTGTGAGATTGTCATGTCTATAATAATCATTACTGCAAACATGCACATGCATAATGCCAGCAACTTAATAAATACTAAATCATTGTTCTTCATTACATTTTCCATAATTTAAGATTATAGATAATAATATTCTTTTGATATAATGGGATTCTGGTAAGATATTAATTTTGCATTAATGAGGTAATAAAAAAGATTGACTGTTTTGTCAGTCAATCTTCAAAAAATAGTCTTATTCTAATTCGTCATTTTCATATGATTCGGAGTCTGCGAACATAAATCCTATAAACGATAAGAACCCTAAAATAATAGCCATCCAACCATATGATCTGGCATCAATGATGATAGCTATAACCATCATCAAGATAACAAGACTTGAAAACACGCCTAAAATTTTTTGGAACAACATAATAACACCCTTGCACAAAAAATAATGGTTATCAGCCAAAAGCCAATAACCATATAAAACATTAATTAGTCGTCTAATCCGCCACAATCGCTAGAGTCATAGTCTGACCCAGAATCGTAGCTTGAGCTACTATCAGAATCGCAACTACCAGAACTATAGCTACTGCCTGTGGATGTTGACTGGTTTCGATTATTATCGAAACTATCATCCATCGCTCCTAAGACATACAAATCAAGTAAGTCATTAGAGTCATTTCGTGACGCAGGTGACTTTTTGGCTGTTGTATTTGTTTTAGCAGCCGTTTGAGAACTAACTTTCTTAGTCTGTTCTTTCGCTGTAGTTATCTTGGTTGTTTTAACGTTATCGTCATATGCGTGAGAATCCAAATTAATCGGTCTGTTTGCATAACTTTCATCTTCCTCATCATCTTTAAAAAATATTGGCAATGCGATTGAGCTGAATGCTCCTAACACACCAATGATGAACACTGGCTTTGATTTGAACCCAGCAATTGCAAGACAAACGAAAGCAAGGAAAGCGGCGATGCTTTTTTTTCCAATCATGATTTTAAGAAAATGGGGTAAACAATATGTTATTTCTAACCACGCATCTGCGCAAAATATCGTTTATATTATTTTAGCGCGTTGCGAAAAAATAAAAATAACGATGTCCGTATAGCGCCATATTGCACTGATAGCAATATTATTTTTGCGTTTGCGCCACTTTCCGCAACGCTTCAGGATATGCCAGATGTTCCACCTCATGCACGCGTTGCTGCAAATCCTCTGCCGTGTCCCCGTCCAAAATCGGCACACGTTTTTGCACAATAATTTCCCCTGCATCCATTTCTGGCACGACATAATGCACGGTGCAACCTGCTTCTTTTTTACCGTCTGCCAATGCGCGGGCGTGGGTGTCTAATCCTT
Organism: Rickettsiales bacterium; assembly: GCA_024304995.1. Lineage (GTDB taxonomy): Bacteria > Pseudomonadota > Alphaproteobacteria > Rickettsiales > UBA998 > JAMWZD01. The sequence goes on from JAMWZD010000001.1 coordinate 116,674, forward strand.
TATAGTCTGGCAGTAAAGACGGGTGAATGTTGAGCATACGCCCCTCCCATTTATTGACGAAATCAGGGGTGAGCAAGCGCATGAACCCTGCCAGACAGACAAGCTGCGCATCACTGCTAAGAATAGCATCATGCAATGCCGCATCAAACGCCTCGCGCCCATCATAATCTTTATGTGAAATCACTTTCGTGGGGATGCCTGCTTTTGCCGCACGCTCCAGCCCGTAAGCCTTTGCTTTGTTGGAAATCACCTGCACAATCCGCGCGGGATAGTCTGGCTGGGCGCAGGCATCAATCAACGCCTGGAGGTTTGAGCCATTACCAGAGATGAGAACGGAGACGGGAATTTTTTGTGTCATGGTTGAACTATAGCTCAGCAGTGCGAAAATGACAAAAAAAATGCGTCCAACGTGGGCGCATAAAGATATTATCTATGATTTTGCTTTGGGTTTGCATTCAGGGAAGCAGTATCGAAAATACACCTTTATCCTTCCGCTACCATCATTAAGATATTCGGTTGAAACAATTCGTTTGCAGTCATCTTTTTGCAGTAATGCATCGCGTGATGCAAGAAATTGTTTTTCATTATGGTATAAAATAAACATGGTGCAACTTTGCCCATAAACAATGATCAGCTTTTATTGCTAACGTAAATTACTCCTGCACGTCAATCTCTTTCAGGTTCATCAGGCGTTTAATATCTTCACTTAACCAATCCACTTCCCCCTGCACAGTGGCAATTAAATTCCCCTCTGCATCCAGCAAAAAAGACATTGGCAAGCCTTTCATCATCAGCTTGCGAAACTCCAGATTTTTCTTATCATGAAAGGAAGCCAGATCTTCCAGCTTATGCTCTGCAACAAACGGTGTGATGGCATCAAACCCGTTTCTGTCTTCGTTAATCAGAAAAATTTTTAGCTTCTCGCCAAATTTGCGCTGCAATGCCTGAAAATGCGGCATTTCACGGATGCAGGGCGTGCACCATGTTGCCCAGAAATTCACAATGCGAGGTGTGCCGTTAAAGTCTGAAAGCTGGTGCTTGTTGCCTTCAGCGTCATAAAATGCAATATCGGGAAACGGCTCAATCATTTGCTCTACATAAATTGGGCTGCCATCGCGCAGTGGCTCTGGCGGTGTGGCGTTTCCTGCGTTAAAAAACAGCAAGGAAAGAGTGATGGCTTGTAAGAGTGTTGAAATTCTCATATAAGCATAGGATGACAGAAAAACTCTACAACGACAACTTGCAAAATAGTAATCAAGGCAATGCAAACCCTATGTGGGGCGGGCATTTTAAAGATGGTGCGCATGATATTATGGCTCAGATTAATGCATCTATCGGCTTTGACAATAAACTCTATAAGCAAGATATTCGCGGCTCTTTGGCGCATGTTGCCATGCTGGCGCATTCTGGCATTGTGACAGATGCAGAAGCAGAGCAAATCAGCAATGGCTTGCGCCAGATTGAAAGCGAAATTGCCGATGGCAAAATGGTGTGGAAACCTGAACTGGAAGACATCCACATGCATGTGGAAGCACGGCTGAAAGAATTGCTGGGTGATGTGGCAGGCAAATTGCATACGGCACGTTCACGCAATGATCAGGTGGCGACAGATTTCAAACTATATTGCATGGATGCATGTGACGGCATGGCGCAGCTTATCACGCAGTTGCAAAATGCATTGCTGACTCAGGCAGAAGAACATGCGGATACCATCATGCCAGGCTTCACCCATCTGCAAACCGCGCAGCCTGTCACCTTTGGTCATCATCTTCATGCATATGTGGAAATGCTGCAACGTGACAAAACCCGCTTTCAGGATGCGCGTACGCGCATGAAACAATGCCCGCTGGGCAGTGCGGCTTTGGCTGGCACGTCATTCCCCATCAACCGCAACATGACGGCGCAGGCATTGGGATTTGATGCACCAACGCGCAATTCACTCGATGGTGTGGGCAGCCGTGATTTTGCACTGGAATTTTTAAGCACTGCCAGCATTTGCGGTGCGCATCTGTCTCGTCTGGCAGAAGAACTGGTCATCTGGTCTTCGGCATTGGTTGGCTTTGTCACGTTGCCTGAAAACTTCACCTCAGGCAGCTCCATCATGCCACAAAAGCGCAACCCTGATGCTGCGGAATTAGTCCGCGCAAAAACAGGGCGTTTGAATGGCAACCTGATTCACTTGCTAACGGTAATTAAAGGCACGGCACTGGCATATAATAAAGACTTACAGGAAGATAAAGAACCCGTATTTGATACGGTTGATGCGCTGCATTTATGTCTGTCTGCAACTACGCATATGATTGCGGGGATTGAGGTGAATAAAGATGCAATGCTCCGCGCAGCATCGGACGGGTTTTCCACCGCAACGGATCTGGCAGACTGGCTGGTGCGTGAATTAGGGATGCCGTTCAGAGATGCGCACCACGTTACAGGAAAAATCGTCAATCTGGCAGAAGAAAAAGAGTGTTATTTATGGGATATTCCATTGCGCGAGATGCAGGAAGTGGAACCACGCATCACCGAAGATGTCTTTAACGTGTTAAGCGTGCATCACAGCGTTAAAAGCCGCACCTCATATGGCGGCACTGCACCTGACAATGTGCGCGAAGCGATCAGACAAGCAAGGAAAGATTATGATATTTAATTCACTTCTCGTCATCCTGAGCGCAGCGAAGGATCCATCCCTCCACTCGCGCCAAGCATATGTGGCAACATGGATTCTTCAATCGCTTCGCTCATTCAGAATGACAAAAATGCTGGTAAATACATTTAGTCTGATGCTTGTTATGATGACATTAAGCGCCTGCGGCATTAAAGGGGATTTAGTGCGCCCGTCAGACATTCCCGCTTATGAAGAAAAACTGGAGAAGCGTGATGGATCACTTCCTTTATAAAGATGGCACACTGCACGCAGAAGACGTGCCACTCGCTAAAATTGCGGAGGAAGTTGGCACGCCATTTTACGTCTATTCCACGGCAACCTTGCAGCGTCATTTCAATGTGTTCTTGGATGGGTTAAAAACACTGAATCCGCTGATTTGCTTTGCGGTCAAATCCAACTCCAACCCGCATGTGTTGCGGGTGCTTTCTGCGTGTGGCGCAGGGGCGGATGTGGTCTCTGCAGGTGAAATTCGGCTGGCGATGGCTGCGGGCATTCCTGCAAATAAAATTATTTTCTCAGGTGTGGGAAAGCAACGTGATGAAATAGCCTATGCATTGCAGCAAGGGGTATTCCAGTTTAACGTGGAATCCGTGCCAGAATTGCGCGTGATTAATGAAGAAGCGGGCAAGCTGGGTGTCAAAGCTCCCATCGCCCTGCGCGTCAACCCTAATGTGGATGCTGGCACACATGAGAAAATCACCACAGGCACAAAAACCTCAAAATTCGGCATAGAGATTGAGCAAGCACCAGAGATTTACGCCTTAGCAGCCTCCCTGCCCCATATTACCATTCAGGGCGTGTCAGTGCATATTGGCTCTCAACTTACCAAGCTGGACCCCTTCCGCGCAGCATATGAGCGGGTGCGCGTCTTTGTGGAAACCATGCGCGAGGCAGGTCACCCCATCAAGGTGGTTGATTTGGGCGGTGGCTTGGGCATTCCCTATGAACGCGCACTGGGTGAACCTCCCTTGCCAACGGATTATGGTGCAATGGTGGCGGAAGTGATGGACGGGCTGGACGCACAATTTGCCTTTGAACCTGGCAGGCTGATTGCAGGCAATGCAGGGCTGCTGGTTGCCAGTACATTATACGTCAAAGAGACAGAATTGCAGGATTTCTTGATTGTTGATGCTGCCATGAATGACCTGATACGCCCTGCCATGTATGGTGCGCATCATGATGTGATGGCGGTGGATGACCAACCGCATGACACGCCGTATCACATTGTCGGTCCCGTCTGCGAATCCAGCGATATTTTTGGCAAAGGGCTGAAATTACCCGCTATGCAGGAAAATAACCTGCTTGCCTTCCGCAGCGCAGGCGCATATGGCGCAGTGATGAGCAACGAATATAACGCACGACCGCTCATCCCCGAAGTGCTGGTGGACGGTTCAAACTATAAAGTCATCCGCACTCGCCCGACTTATGATGAGATGTTAGCGCGCTATTCCTTATAGCTTCTTAACGGTGCTTTTGGTGAAGTTATGTTTTAATCTAAGGATATTTACATGGCTTCACTTTTTGATGCACTCACCATTGGCAGCAACACATTCAAAAACCGTATTTTCATGGCCCCCCTCACACGCAATCGCGCAGGCGATGGTGATGTGCCACATGAATTAAATGCAGAATATTATGCGCAGCGTGCAGGCGCAGGGCTGATTATTTCCGAAGCTACGCAAATTTCACAGCAAGGCAAGGGCTATATTGATACTCCAGGGATTTACACTGATGCGCAGGTGGAAGGCTGGCGCAAAGTGACGAAAGCAGTGCATGACGAAGGTGGCAAAATGTTTGCGCAGCTTTGGCATGTGGGGCGCATTTCACACACCAGCTTGCAACCGAATGAACAAGCCCCCGTTGCCCCGTCTGCCATTCGCGCAGATGCGCAAACTTTTATTGGTGAAATGGTGGATGTGTCTGAACCACGCGCACTTTCAGAACAAGACATTAAAGCCGTGATTGCAGATTATACCCACGCCGCACGCTGCGCCCGTGAAGCGGGTTTTGACGGGGTGGAAGTCCATGCGGCGAATGGTTACCTGATTGACCAATTCATTCAAAGTGGCACAAACAAACGAAACGACAAATATGGTGGCAATGCCGCCGCCCGCGCACAATTTTTGTTTGATGTGATTGAAGCAGTTGCAGGCATATGGGAATATGACTGCATCGGCGTGCGCTTGTCGCCTTGCGGACAGTTTAATGACATGAGTGATGAAAACCCTGAAGCCACCTTCAGCACAGTGATTGCGGGGTTAAATCGCTATAATCTTGGATATTTGCACATGGTGGAACAATTCCCAGGTTCTGAAACCAGCAAGGAAGAACGCGCCATTCTTAAACGTCTGCGTGGCGAATGGAACGGCGCATATATTGCCAATGGCGGGTTTGACAAGGCAAGTGGCGAAGAATACATCCAGTCTGGCGCAGCGGATGCCATTGCTTATGGTCGCCCCTATATTGCCAATCCTGATCTGGTGCAGCGTTTCAAACATAACGCCACTCTGAATGAACCAGACGAAGAAACATTTTACGGAGGAGGAAAAGAAGGCTACACGGATTATCCGACCATGCAACAGGCACAGGCGGCATAAAAAAATGCATCTGGGCGTGTGTAAAGTGACGAAACATGCTTGCAAGCGCTGCAATGATTGTCTATAAGCATCAGATACGCTGTTGCGTGGTGTGCTCAATTAGCTCAGTTGGTAGAGCAAGGGACTGAAAATCCCTGTGTCCCTGGTTCGAGTCCGGGATTGAGCACCATTTACATATAAAAAAGATTGTGAATCTTTTTTATATGTAAATCACGGTAGTCTTAGCATTTATAAAACGAACAACAGTGAGTTGAAGTAAATGGTTAGACGGACGTGTTCCGACCTCCCCACACCTTTAAAACATTTATGGAACTTATCTCCCTTTTCTTTGTGTCGTTTCTGGCAGCGACCATTTTTCCTTTTCAGTCTGAAGCGCTGCTTGCAACATTGCATCTATCTGGTGATATTAAAGCAGGGCTGCTGGTGATCGTTGCCACAACGGGCAATGTGCTGGGTTCCTGCGTCAACTGGTTGCTGGGGCGCTATATTGAGCATTTCAAACATAAACGCTGGTTTCCCGCCAACCAGAAACAGCTCGACCGCGCCACCAGAACGTATCAGAAGTACGGCGTATGGACACTGCTTCTCGCATGGCTGCCCATCATCGGCGACCCGCTGACGATTATAGCAGGACTGCTCCGCACAAACATCGTACTTTTTATCATTCTGGTGACGATTGGAAAGGCTGCGCGTTATGTAGCACTGGTGGGGGCTTTGTGAAATAAGAATATTACTTTGCCAAATTATAAGATTTCACGTTGTCTTTAAAATATAAAGATACGTATTTCTCGCATGGACTTACCATAACAGGAACATAATCACTATAATTCTTTAACTGTTCTTTTTTATCTTCGGAAATTACATCATGATATTTTTTTCTGTCATACATATATGAAATCACCCAATTAGACTTAAAATGCTGTTTCTTTATATCCAGCAATTTAGCTTGTTTTTTGAAGCCTGTACTATAGGCAATATAACGATGTTTCAGAACATAATGTGCAATAATAAACGGCAGTAACACAAACATTCCAGCAGGAATATATTTTCCTATTAGAATAAAAATGACTGCGATAGCAATCGGTATCATAATCATATAATTATAACCAAACAAGGCATCGCCGTTTAATCGATCTTCTCGTTCAAACTGACGCACAAGATGACGAATTTTTCTCGGATAATAAATTCTCAGGATTTTCATGAAAGAAGATTAAATGAGTTTACTGCACAAGAAAACAGAAACATTACCACAAACATAAAATGGTGGGTCTGGGTGGACTTGAACCACCGACCTCACGCTTATCAGGCGTGCACTCTAACCAGCTGAGCTACAGACCCCCAATGCATCCCCGCAATGGGTGAGCGCTTGTTTTAGAAAGGATGTGCTGGCTTGTCAATTCTTATATGACATTTTTTTGTAAATTCTAAAAGCTAATCTCAAAACGTAGAATTATGATTCACTTTTCACAGAAAAAAGTTATTCTGCTTTGAATGATACTAGGCATCAACATATTCAAAGTTTTTTACCCGAAAGACATGCGGCATCATATCAAACGGCTTGAGGCTGAGCAAAATCTGAATGCACAAGCGATATATAGCGTTAATAGGAAGCTGGTCATTTCGCTGATTGTTGCTTTCATTATTTCATTTTTTGATGCATCACCTTATTATATTATAAGCATTATCTCATTTTTGATTCTGTCTAAGCTTATTCTATGGCTACAATATCACTATATGGTAGTACCATATAGCTTTGGCACAAAAGAGGAGGCAAAAATTTCTTCGATTTATTTTGAATATGCATACTTATCCTGGCGAATTGTTTATGAATATGAAGGACATAAAAAATCAGAAAAAATTAGCGATCAAAAGAAACAAACATTAGAAATATCTGGTGACTTTATTTCTATAATGAAAAGTCCAGATTCTAATATAACTGCTTTATATATCCCTGAACATAACAGGAAAAGTAATCTGGCTTTTAATAGAGTAGCTTAATACAGAAAAAAGGCAGGATGTTGCCACCCTGCCCTTCTTGATGAAATGAACGTTTGCGCTTTAATTAAAAGCCCATACCGCCCATTCCACCCATGCCGCCCATAGCGCCCATGTCAGCGCCGCCGCCAGAATTTTCTTCTGGTGCGTCTGCCACAAGTGCTTCAGTCGTAATCAGTAAACTTGCCACAGATGCAGCGTCCTGCAAGGCGGTGCGAACCACTTTAGTTGGGTCAACAATACCTGCTTTGATCATATCGCAATATTCCAGATTCTGAGCATCAAAGCCATAATCCGTATCTTTGCTCTCAAGCAGTTTGCCAGCAACAACAGCACCGTCCAGACCAGAATTTTCAACAATCTGGCGGATTGGTGCCTGTAGCGCACGACGCACAATATTGATACCTGCTTTTTGGTCATCATTGTCACCAGTGAAGCCATCTAATGCTTTTGACGCATATAGCAATGTGCAACCACCACCAGGAACAATACCTTCTTCCACGGCAGCGCGTGTTGCGTGCAATGCATCATCCACACGGTCTTTGCGCTCTTTCACTTCCACTTCAGTCACGCCGCCTACTTTAAGAACAGCCACACCGCCAGACAATTTCGCCAGACGCTCCTGCAGTTTTTCACGATCATAATCAGACGTTGTATCTTCAATCTGGTTACGGATCTGACCGCAGCGTGCTTCAATATCCTGCTTCTCACCAACACCATCAACAATGGTAGTTTCTTCTTTGGTGATTACTACTTTCTTGGCAGAACCCAGCATGTCAATCGTCACATTTTCCAGCTTGATGCCCACATCTTCAGACACTACCGTACCACCTGTCAGAATGGCGAGATCTTCCAGCATTGCTTTGCGGCGGTCACCAAAACCAGGCGCTTTCACAGCAGCAATTTTTAATCCGCCACGCAGCTTGTTCACCACCAATGTTGCCAGCGCTTCGCCTTCCACATCTTCTGCAATAATCAGCAACGGACGCTGAGACTGCACCACTGCTTCAAGCAATGGAAGCATTTGCTGCAAACCAGACAGTTTCTTTTCAAACAACAGAATGAATGGGTTTTCCAGTTCAGATGTCATTTTTTCAGAATTAGTCACAAAATATGGTGACAAATATCCGCGGTCAAACATCATCCCTTCAACCACATCCAGTTCAAACTCAAGCCCTTTTGCTTCTTCAACGGTAATCACGCCTTCTTTGCCAACGCGATCCATCGCTTCTGCAATTTTCTCACCAATCTGCTTGTCGCCATTGGCAGAAATTGTTGCTACCTGAGCAATTTCTTCATGAGATTTGATTGGCTTTGATTTAGCTTTCACATCTTCAACCACTTTCGCCACTGCTGCGTCAATGCCGCGCTTCAAATCCATTGGGTTCAGACCTGCAGCCACTGCTTTTGCACCTTCACGGACGATTGCCTGTGCAAGCACAGTTGCAGTTGTTGTGCCATCACCAGCAATATCATTAGTTTTGCTTGCCACTTCACGCAGCATCTGCGCGCCCATATTCTGAAATTTGTTAGACAGTGAAATTTCTTTTGCAACAGACACACCATCTTTTGTCACGCGTGGCGCACCAAATGATTTGTCCAATACAACGTTGCGACCCTTTGGCCCTAACGTTACTTTCACTGCATCTGCAAGAATATCTGCACCCTGCAGGATTAATGCGCGTGCATCTGTACCAAATTTAAGTTCTTTAGCCATTTATTTTTCCTCTGATATATTAATTTGTTTCATTTCAACCCATAGATGGGCGAAATGTTTGTTATGCTGCTTTTTTTGCAGCTGCTTCGCCTTCAAGAATGCCGATAATGTCAGATTCTTTCATCACAAGTAATTCTTCACCATCAATTTTGATTTCGTTGCCAGACCATTTGCCGAACAGCACAATGTCACCCACTTTCACGTCAAGTGCAATAATCTGTCCGTTATCGCCACGCGCACCAGAACCAACCGCGATGATTTCGCCTTTCTGCGGCTTTTCTTTTGCGGTGTCAGGGATGATAATACCACCTTTTGTACGCTCGTCTTCTTCAACGCGGCGCACCACAACACGGTCATGTAATGGTTTAATGTTACTCATAATCTATGCTCCATAATATATGTAAGTAATTAATTCGCAGTGTTACCTGCTGTGAGAGCGGATGTAATCCTTTTTGCGCCGCTTTCAAGGGCTTTATTGCAAAAAAGTTAGATTTTTTTGATGGGCTGTTTATAGCTGTAGCATAAATCAGCATATCTTATTGTTACCCTGCAAAAAAACTGCGTACATATGAAGATATATCTACTTAGTTTTATCCAGATAGAGTATATTCTCATCGCTAACGATCATCTGGATATAATATGTGGTCTGACCTCCTTGTTTTTATTGCTATCGGCTTTGCTGCGCAACTGGTGGATGGTGCGCTCGGCATGGCATATGGTTTAATTACCACTTCAACATTGCTGTCTCTTGGCGTGCATCCCGCCACAGCAAGTGCCAGTGTGCACGCCGCAGAAGTATTTACCTCTGGTGCAAGCGGATTGTCTCACTGGCGGTTAAAAAATATCGACTGGGCGCTGGTGAAACGACTTGCCCCTGCTGGCATGGCGGGTGGTTATGTGGGCGCGTATGTGCTGTCGTCCGTCTCAAGTTCATGGTTGCATCTGGCAATCGCCATCTATCTGTTCATTATGGGGATTATCGTCATCAGCAAAGGATTGCAGAAAATGGTCACCTCTTCCAAACCATTAAAACATATTCCAGTGATTGGTTTTTTTGGCGGATTATTTGATGCGATTGGCGGTGGAGGATGGGGGTCACTGGTGACAAGCAATCTGCTGTCACAGGGGGCAAATCCACGTCAGGCGATCGGCTCTACCAATATTTCAGAATTTTTTGTTACCTTCACCATTTCCTGCACTTTCATGATGACGATTGGTCTGGAATTATGGCCCATCATTCTGGGGCTGGTGATAGGCGGCGTGTGTGCCGCGCCTATTGCGGCTTATGCCGTAAAATATATCTCAGTTCGCATATTGTTTCTGATTGTGGGCAGCTGCATCACCATGCTGAGTCTGCGAAATATTATGCTTGTCTCAGACTCACTCTTTAAGTGAGTCTGAGGTAGCTTCCGCTTTTGTTTTATGCAGTGAATACACCACTCCACCTGCCAGCAATGCCAGTGTCACGCCAAGTGAGATGCCTGCAGGAAATTTCTCTAGTCCCAATAATTCAGCAACAAACACTTTTGAACCGATAAAAATAAGAATAATTGATAATGATTGTTTCAGATATTTAAACCGTTCAAAACATGCTGCCAGCGCAAAATAAAGCGCACGCAGCCCCAAAATGGCGAAGATGTTGCTGGTATAAATCACGAAAGGGTCTGTCGTAATCGCAAACACGGCGGGGATGCTGTCAAAAGCGAACATAATATCCGCTATCTCTATCATAATTAATGCCACCAGCAATGGTGTGATGAACCATGATTTATGCTGACTGGTGTCAGAAACAGCCTGCCGAACCACAAATTGTTGCCCATGAAACGCATCCGTCACATTGCATGTTTTGCGGATAATTCGTAATAATGGATTACTGGCAATATCTGTTTCTTCTTCATCATCCACCAGCAACATTTTTACGCCTGTATAAATCAAAAATGCAGCGAAGATATAGAGTATCCAGTGAAACCGTGTTACGAAAAATACGCCCAACCCAATCATAATACCACGTAAAATAATCACACCGAGAATCCCGTAAAGCAGCACGCGGTGCTGATATATGGCGGGGATAGCAAAATATGAAAAAATCATCGACATCACAAAGAGATTATCCACCGAAAGTGACTTCTCAATCAAAAAGGCAGTGAAATATTCCTTGCCACTAACCGCGCCAGATGACCACCAGACCCACACTCCAAACAGCAATCCCGCAGAAATATAAAAAGCGCTGAGCCACAAACTTTCCTTCACACCAATTTTGTGGGGTTTGCGTTGCAACACTCCCAGATCCAGCGTAATCAGAATAATAACAATAACCGCAAAAACCGCCCACATCCAGACAGGTTTTCCTGCCATCATGATATAGAACAAATCCATATGAATCCTTTGTCAGCGCATAAGAGCCTGATAGTCTTATCATCTGCTTAATTGCACATTTAATCAATCTGATTTGTGCAGATAATGCAAAATTAATTGCTGCGTTTGTGATTAGTCAATCTTGACAAGCCACCCCTTTCATGCGCATATCGGTGCCTTCACAAGGACAGGTGGCCGAGTGGCTTAAGGCGCACGCTTGGAAAGCGTGTGTGCGTTAACGCGTACCGCGGGTTCGAATCCCGCCCTGTCCGCCATACATTCCATACTATCAAATACTGGATTAAAATTAATAATTGCGTTATCATTATATGATAGTTAGGAATTGATATGATGCATTACACCAGAAAAAAGGTCGCATTGGTGACAGTGCTCGCGCTATTATTTAGTACGATTTTTCCTTTTTTTGCGTCTGCGTCTGTTGCTAATGCTGCAATATCTTCATCTGACACGGAACTTCACGGTGTGCTGGAATCTGCGGATACAAGCATACTTATTTGCACCAGCTCTGGCATTAAGTGGGTCAGCAAGGCTGAATTTTCTCAAGGGAATTATGAGAGCGCCGAACATAAGCAATCCCAATGTATTCTCTGTTTCGTGGCAGCGTCACAAGCGCAGTTCGCCACCCTTTCTTATGCGGATGGTAACTTTGCATTGCGCAGTGCCATACGCACTATCACGCATTATGATATTTCAATCGCGCCGTCTTTCGTGGCATATAGAACAGACAGCCCACGCGCACCCCCTGCAACCATATAAATAGTTACAATTTTAATATCTAAACATTACTCTTATGTGCAGCATGAGAGTTCACTATTTATATGACAAGCAGAGATTTATTATGCAATTTTCTACATTATTGCTATGCGCTTTAGGGGCTAGCACTATTCTTTCATCTGGCGTGTCTGCACAGGATACTACAATGGAACCTGTTATTGTGACAGGCACTCAAGATACGGGTACGCTGACTGTGCCTGGCAACGAAGAAGCAAAAGAGATGATTCAACAAACCGCTGGGGCAGTGGCGGTGGTATCATCTGAGGATTTTGAAGACAATTACTCACTCAGTTTTGATGATACATTACAACTAGTACCTGGCGTATTTGCGCAGAAGCGTTACGGCGAGGAAGTGCGTCTATCCATTCGCGGGTCTGGGCTTTCGCGCGGGTTCCATTTGCGTGGTCTGACTTTATTGCAAGATAGCATCCCGTTTAATCTGGCAGATGGCGGAGCTGATTTTCAGGAAGCGGATACGTTAGCATTGCAGCGTTTGGAAGTGTTTAAAGGCGCAAATGGCTTGCAATATGGCGCAACCTCGCTTGGAGGTGCTGTGAATCTGGTTACTAAAACAGGCGTGAGCCACCCCGGCAATCAGGTGCGTGCAGAAATTGGGTCAGATAATACATATCGTTTGAATTTGCAATCTGGCATAGATGGTGACGGCTATGATGCGTTCAGCAGCATTACGACCACCACAAGTGATGGATACCGCGATAATTCCGATCAGGAAAATCTGAAGATAAACACTAATGTTGGCTATGATGTGAATGACACAACACAAACCCGTTTTTATCTTTCAGGCAATATCATTGATCAGGATTTGCCAGGAAGCGTCACCCTGCGCACGGCGCTGGACAACCCAGAAGCAGCAAATAATTCTGCCATATCCTCCAACTGGCAGCGTGACATTCGCTCCGTGCGCCTTGCCAACAAAACCACCTTTGAAGTGGGTGATGATGATTTGCTGGATGTGGGAGCATTTGTAAATGCAAAAGATCTGTTTCACCCTATCACACCGTTTGTCGGCGTGGTGGATCAGGAAAGTGTGGATTATGGGGCGTATGCACGCGGCTCTGGTGAATATGAATATAGCGGTTTTCGCAATCGCTATCAGCTGGGTATTAACACGCATCTGGGACATACCGCAGCTAAATTATACGCTAATAATAGTGGCAATCGTGGAGATTTACGCGCCGATGCAGATCAGGATGCAAGCAATGTAGTGATATATGGTGAGAACCAGTTTTTCATGCATCCCGAAGTGGCGTTGGTCACGGGTGGGCAACTGGTCTGGTCACATCGTGATGTGACAGACAACCTCAACGCAGCTGAAAGTGATAGTGATGTTTACAGCTCCTTTAATCCGAAATTAGGCGTGCTGTATGAACCATCATTAGATACGCAGCTATATGCCAATGTCAGCAGAAGCTATGAACCGCCAACATTTACAGAACTCACGCAGGGTGGCACAGTGGGCTTCACTCCGGTGGATGCACAACGCGCATGGACGGCAGAAATTGGCACGCGGGGTGAACGCGCACGTTTCGCGTGGGACATAAGCTTATACCGCGCTTGGATTGATGAGGAAATGCTGCAATTCACCACAGGTGCAGGCATTCCTGCTGCAACATTTAACGCGGAAGACACAGTGCATCAGGGGCTGGAACTTGGCTTTGATGTGAAAATAGCTGAGCGATTGTTCAATGCGAATGATGGTGTGTTGTGGCGCAATGCCTACACTTATAGCGATTTCTTCTTTGAAGATGACGCGCAATATGGTGACAATGACATTCCCGGAATGCCAAAGCATTTTTATCAGTCTGAATTGCGCTACAGCAATGCAGATATATGGCACGCGGCACTTAATTGGGAACTGGCAAGCCGTTCTGATGTGGACTTCTCCAACACGGTAGAAACACCGGGTTACGGCATTATTGGCTTTAATGCAGGCTATAATATATCCGACTCACTCGGATTCTATCTGGATGCACGCAATCTGCTGGATCAGGAATATATCTCAACCTATAGCACGATTGTCAGTAATGCAGGCAACACGGCAGTGTTTTACCCCGGTGACGGACGGCGCGTCTTTGCTGGCATGAAATATTCTTTTTAACGGAAGGGTGTTTTCATGACATCTCGCAAAACACGCTTAAAATTAAGCAGTCTGGCATGGCATAAAAAACTGGGATGGATTGGGGGAACAGCGCTCCTCCTTTTCACCTTCTCGGCTTTTATGCATCCGCTGATGGTGTGGACATCGCCACAACCTGCATCATTTTATCCACCACAAATGACGCTGGAAGCATCCGCGCTGCCTGACATAGCACAATTGCTTGACATGCAGAATATTCGGGCTGCAAAACTGGTGAAAATGCTGCCATCTAACAATAAAACGATGCTACAAATTACGCAGGAACATGACGCAGCGCGGCTCTATATTGATAGCATCACAGGAGAGTTACAAAACACAGATTATGATGAAAAACATGCTGTCTGGCTGGCGCGATATTATACTGGCTTGCAGGATACGCCTGTTACACAGGTGGAATTTATCACCGAATTTAGCGAAGACTATCCGTGGGTGAATCGCTTGCTACCTGTTTATAAAGTGCATTTTGCAACAGATGATAATCTGCACGCCTATATCTATACTGAAACCAATGCACTTGGTGCGCTCAGCAATGACTGGAAAGAATTGCTGCAAGGAATATTCCAGACGCTGCATACCTTCAGCTGGCTGGATGGTTTAGAAATTCCCAGAATTGCGCTCATGCTGATATTACTGATTAGCGTGCTGGTCATGGCAGCCACAGGAACAGCCATGATTTTCACGTTCAAACGCCGCGCCATGAAAGACGGCAAACGCCGCTGGCATCGCCGCATTGCCTATGTCATCTGGATTCCCATTTTTGCACTTGCCATCAGTGGCACAATTCATCTGCTCTATTACAGTGTAAACAATGCTTCAGGCGGCATTAAGCTGGCAGACGCTATGCCGCTGGACAAATTGTCAGAAACACGGACCAACTGGCAGCAGCGTTATGAGAATGTGCCGCTTAATTCTGTGAGCCTGGTAATGCATGATAATCAGTTTTATTACCGTCTGGGAATTGCCGCTGGAAAGCATGGGCAAGAAGTGAGCCGTCATCAGCGGTTTGACGGCACGGCGATAGAAACGTCCGCATTATATATTCATGCAGATACTGGCGAAGAATCCGCTTTAAATGATGCGGCGTTCGCGTTGCAATTGGCTGACAATTTAACAGGGAAAGATGCAGCGCAATTTTCTGTGCCTGAAATAGTCACCTCGTTTTCGCCTGATTATGATTTTCGCAATAAACGCCTGCCCGTGTGGAAATTAACATCGGTTGATGATGCAAGAAAGCGCATCTTCATCGACCCTGCTTCACAGATTCTGGTCGAACAGGTAAGCGCATCTGCATATATTGAAGGGCGCTCTTTTTCATGGCTGCATAAATGGAATATGCTTACACCTGTGTTTGGGCGCATAGGGCGGGATGTGTTCGTAATGATCATTCTGGTCATATCCTTCACATCAGCAGCGCTTGGCATGGTGATGTTATGGCGCGTTACAAAGCACAGGAAAAACCTGTGATGGCACGCTGGTTTTCTTATGCAGTGTCTGCGCTGGTGCATGTGTCTGTGGTCATAGGTGTCGCACAGATTGCCTATGACACGCCGCCCAAAGCGCCCCTTCGCGCTCATGCTCATCTGGTGGAACTGGTGGTGCAGCACGCCCCCCCTGCCCCACAAAAGGCAGACGCAGCGCCATCACCCAATGCAACGGTTGAGAAAAACCAAACGCAACCTGTTAAAAAACCTTCTGTTGTTGCAAAAGCAACGCCAGAAAAGCAAAAGAAGACTACCCATAAGCCAATTGCTGCGACATCAGCTGCAACGCCTAACACCACCAAGCATAATGCAGGCATAAAAAGCAGTAATACGACCAGAAAGACAGGCAGCGCATCTGATGTAATCAGCAAACCATATGCCGCACAATATCTGAACAACCCTGCCCCGAAATATCCAAGACGTGCCAAACGCAAAAAGCAGGAAGGAACCGTATTATTGCGCGTGAACGTATCTGCACAAGGCACAGTCAGCGGGTTGCATATGTTGCAATCCAGCGGCTATGAGGCTTTAGATTCATCCGCCATTAAAACGGTGCGTCACTGGAAATTCATCCCCGCCAAACGTGGCAACAGCGCTATCGCAGCATCAGTAAATGTGCCTATCATTTTTCAATTGAAATAGAATAATACCCTACGGAAATTTCATCATTCTATAACACTTAAAAAACCACGCTATATTTTTTGAAGTCCCACTATAACAGGATATGATAAATCTATTTCATTACACTTTAAAGAAACAAATCAGGTTCACCAACTCCTTGCCCTGATCAGAAAGTGAATGCGCAGTAGCGGTGTTTTCTTCCACTAATGCAGCATTTTGCTGCGTTGTTTCATCCATGTTGGAGATGGCACTATTGATTTCCAGAATGCCGCGCAACTGTTCGCTGCTGGAGATGGAAATAACCTTCACCAATTCCTGCACAGTGTTGACGGAACTGTTGATTTCTTCAAGCGTTTCACCTGATTGATTCACCAGCTCTACGCCCGAAGTTACTTTCTGCAGATTCTGTGTGATGAGATTTTTAATCTCTTTGGATGCAGAGGCAGAACGCCCTGCAAGGGAACGCACCTCACTTGCAACAACGGCAAACCCTTTGCCAGCTTCGCCTGCGCGCGCCGCCTCCACGGCAGCATTGATGGCAAGCAGATTGGTCTGGAAGGCAATTTCATCTATCACGCTGACAATATTTGCCACTTTGTTTGATGCGTTGCTAATATCGTTCATGGTGCGAACCACCACCTGCACTACTTCCGCGCCGCGCTGCGCCACTTCGGCAGATTCCTGTGAAAGTTTTTGCGCTGATTGGGCGTTGCTGGTATTTTCTTCCACAGCATTGGTGATTGCTTTCATTGAAGCCGAGGTTTCTGCAATGGTTGCCGCCTGATTTTCGGTGCGCTGCGCCAGATCCTGACTGGCTTGCGCTGTTTCTTCTGCTGCATTGCTGACAGAATCAGAAGCGTGACGGATTTGCCTTACTGTGCTTTCAAGATGCTCGACCGTCTTGTTGAAATCTTCCTTGATATTGTCAAAGATGCCGTAACATTCTTCATTAATGCGATAATTCAGATCACCTTCTGCCAGAGCTTCCAGTGCTTTGCGAATGGTCTGCAGCCCTTGCAGGGTGGTGCTGCCAATATTATTCATGCTTTCGCCGAGTGTTTTCAGCAAGCCGTCCTTGCCTTTTGTGTCAAGGCGTTGCGTATAATCTCCACGGGCGCAGGCTTCAATCACACTGGACACTTCCTGCGTAATCAGTTTTTCCTGTTCTTCAACGGCTTTTTTGCGTGCAGCTTCTGCTTCCAGTTCACGCTGCTGCGCATCTTTTTCTTCTTTCAGCTTGCGTTGCAATTCTTCTTCTTTGAGTCGCGCTTCACGTTTTGCGTCTTCCTGCACACGTGCCAGCCTTTCTGCTTCTGCCTGCTTTTGCAGTTCCTGTTCACGAGCAAACGCTTCTTTTTCCTTTTCTTTTAACAGATTTTGTTCAATCGCATTATCTTTAAACACTTCAATAGATGCCGCCATATTGCCAATTTCATCCTTCCTCCCCGTGCCAGGAATATCCACATTGGTGTTGCCTTCCGCCAGAATATTCATACAATCTGTCATAGCGTGCAATGGGCGAATGACTTTACAAATTAAGACATATAACGCAGCTATCACCGTGATCGCATTTAATGCAAGCAAGCCAAGATTCAGCCATAAACGTTGATTGGCAGATGCCAGCAAGCTATCCACATATCGCTCAGTTTCCTTGCCAGAAGCTGTCTGCATGGCAAGAATGGAGTTAATGGCGTTAGTTGAATCTGCAATCCATTTTTTGGTGGTGAGTGGGTATGGCGATCCATTTGTTGCGGCTGCATATACTGCATTTCTGATGGTCTGAAATTCCTTAAAAAATGTTGAGTCAACTTTCTGGATTTCGTTTTTAACATTGCCGCTTGAATGCGCACCCAGTTTTTTGACTATCCCCCAGCCAGTTTCCACATTGCCACGATATTTTGAAAGAGTAGCCAGTTTTTTGTTGCTCATCATAGTGCCAGATGAGATCATCCCGCCAATAATGGCGCGCTCTCTGCCAGAATATTCACTCATCATCCACTGAAAATGTTTAAGCTGTGACTGCCGCCCCAGTTCCGCATCGGTCATCGCTGTTTTCTCGGTCAGTGCAAAACGCAGATCCTGACTGGAAACAATCAGTTTGGACATGGTAGGAACCCATGATTTAAGCAGGGTGGCATCTCTGAATATTTTAGGCTTGGTCAGATTTTTGTCTGCCTGTGCGCGGTACTTATTGGCTTTGTTAAAAGCCTCTGCCACTACGTTTGACAACGCTTCCTTGCCTTCAAATTCATAAGAAGCCATTTGTTTGATTGCTTTGTCAAAGGCTGCGTTGCCATTGGTGCGGCGAGTCATGATAATTTTGAGCATATCCTCATTCACAGGCGTATCTGCACTGAGTGCAGCATTTGTAACGCCACGTTCCACCGCCCAGTTCCCCGCTGCTTCAAGCAACAGGTCAATCGTCTCATTGCTGTTTTTTGAAAAGGTGAATATCTGTTTTTGCTGCCACGCATCATAAACATTCACGCCAGAAAACCCTGCGATGAACACGGCCAGAATGCTGAAAAAGGTCAGTAATGTGTTTTTAATGCTCATAATTTTCTCAACCGTCTATAGTTTAAGTCCCAGACCGAGAATGAATTTCTGCGTGTCAGAAGCAAATGTGTCTGCGTGATAATCTGCGTAGCGTGCTTCAATGTAATATCGCTGCATAATGGGCATATGCCCTGTGACATCCCACTCAGTGCCAAAATTCTGATTAGTGTCTTCAGATGAGAAATCGTGATATTGCGTTTTCAGCTTTAATCCATTGAGCTGGGGAAGAATGTCTGATGAATGATGCTGATAGCTCACATCAATATAAGCATCTTCCAGACCAGTTGCAGGCGTATTGAGGAAAATATCTGCAAAGCCGTTAAATTTGTGCAAGGTGGCAAGCGGAGTGCTGAATGCAATTGCGCCATTGTCACTGCCCAGCACTTCATATCCCAGCGTTGCGGTGATGCCATATGCACTGATGGCAGGGGCAAGATGATAATAATCCGCATCATAGCTCACTGCATTATTGCCATAATCACTTTGGTGGGCATATTCAGCGTGATATTTGAAGGAGACATCACTATTAATCGGCACTGCTCCTTTCAGGCTTGCGCCGTAACTTTGCGAAGATAGTGCAGGTGCATCATCCTGAAAATCCAGCAAGTAAGCATATGCCGTAATATTACCTATAGTATAAGACGAATTATTGATGTTTAAAATGTGGCTGTCTGAATCAAAATCACCTATTGGTGAGTCTGTGCCAAAAATGCGGTTCACATTGTTGAGATAGCCATACATAATTTTTGTGTCTGGCAAAGACGTATTATATATCGTCGCGGCATCAAAAGTCTGGTCATTCTGCCGCCAGCCAACAGAACCAATAAAACGCTGTTCATCCAGATTAATGCGCTCACGACCAATTCGAAGTCGGGTCTCTGGCAGACCGTTATATTCCAGAAATAACTGATTAATGGCAGTATCTTCCACATCAGCCACTACAGGGTGCGAGGTGCGTCCATTTAGCGTATCATTATAATTGTCACTGCCAATCTGCGCGATATTTTCAAATTCTGCCAGCGCGGAAAAATCATACAGATTTCCTGTTTTATATCCCAGACGGGTTCTGAGCGTGGATGCATGAGCATCTTCAGGAAGATTGTCCTGCGATACATATTCATAACGATAACGCATATCCAGCCATGCATCACCTTCCTTAAAAGCGTTGACAAGTGCGTCTGATGCAAATGCAGGAAGCGCAGTGGCAGACATCGCAGTTGAACACACAAATATAAAAGACAGTTTTTTATGCAAATTTTTCATATTCACACTATCAGCAAAAAATCTTTAAATTCTGATAACGAGATTACTAAATATGATTATCTTTATTACAGAAGGTCATTTCAAAGAAATTTTGAGCGATAATCTCAATTCGCTAGTCACATTAACCATATAATTACATTATATTTACGTAATCTTATCCTTCTTTCTTTAAAACCATAAGTAGAAATCAAATTAACTTAAATGCCGTCTTCCCTGAAAAATAGGTGTCGTGATGAAAACTGTGAATATATCTAAAAAAATACCGCTCTTTATTGTGTTTGCAACTTTTGTCAGTTGCCTGATCATCGGGATACTTGCCGAGAATATTTCTCGCAGCACGTTAGTAAGTTCACTTGAAAATAAACTTGAAGTATTGCTCGCATCGCGTAATTCTGAACTCCAACGCTACCTTCATTCTATACAAGAAGATTTAACTGTTACTGCAGAAAATGCGCAAACAAAAACTGCTATTACAGAATTTTCTCAAGGATGGGATGCACTTGGCATTGCGCAAAAACAATACCTTCAGGATAGCTATATTCATGATAATCCTTATCCATTAGGAGAAAAACACAAGCTGGATTACGCTACTGGCAATACGCTCTATAACGCAGTACACGCCAAACACCACCTTTGGTTTCGTAACCTTTTAGAATCGCGCGGATATTATGATATTTTCTTATTTGATCTAAATGGAAACCTGATCTACAGCGTGTTCAAAGAGCTGGATTATGCGACCAACATGCTCAGCGGTGAATATAAAAATACGGATATTGCCAATGCATATCGTGCAGCAGCTGCACCTGAGGTAAATAAAAGCAAGCAATTCTTTTTTGATTTCAAGCCGTATGCGCCAAGTCATGGTGCGCCTGCCAGTTTCATCTCTCAACCTGTTTTTGACAATGGCAAAAAAATCGGCGTACTAATTTTCCAAATGCCAATAGACCGCATTAATAAAATCATGTCTGCAAGTGATGGTTTGGGTAAAACAGGCGAGACCTATATTCTCGGAGAAGATTATTTTATGCGTAATGATTCACGCTTGAGTGAAGACAGCACTATTTTGAAGCAACAGGTAAAAACAAACACTGCAAAGGCAGCATTACAAGGAAAATCAGGCATTGAAATCGTTACGGATTATCGCAATGAAAAAGTATTTTCTGCCTATATGCCATTTAACTTCATGTCTGCCAACTGGGCCATTTTAGCTGAACAGGATTATGCAGAAGTAATGGCCCCTGTAGATAAACTACAAACGAAAATTATCATGATTGGCACTATCGTTATCCTGTTTATGATAGCGCTGGGTTATATGGCATCTCGCACCATTACAATTCCTTTGCAAAATATAAGCGATGTCTTAAGAAGATTAGCTGAAGGCAAAATGAATACTTCAATAGATCATACAGAACGTGATGATGAAATTGGTAGTCTGGCACAAGCCGCACTTTTATTTAAAAAATATATTGAAGATAATCAAAAACTCGAAGCTCAGGAACGAGAACGTGCCGCGGCTATGCAGAAGATAGAAGAAGAAAAACGTCTTGCTGCATTGCAGGCAGAAAAAGAAAAATTGGCACGTGACAGAGAAGAGGAAAATGCTGAACGTCAACGTCTTGAAGAGCAGCGCAAAGAACGTCTGGAAGCGGAAGAACGTGCAAAAAATGAGCGTGCTCAAGCCATTGCACAACAAGAAAAACGCATAGCTGAAGAAATTTCAAGCATTATTGAAGCATGTAAAAACGGGGATTACAGCAAACGTTTAGATATAGAAGGAAAACAAGGATTATTGCTAACTCTTAGCCAGAATATGAACGAAATCGGTGAAGTGACGCAAAATGGACTATCTATGATCAAATCAGCTATTGCATCTCTTGCAGAAGGCGATTTGCGTTACCGCATGAATGATAATTGCAAAGGTATCTTTAATGACATTAAAACTGATTTCAACAAAACAGTTGAACATCTGGAAGATACTGTAAATCATATTAAACAATCAGCAGATTCTGTGAACACTGCCGCGCAGGAAATTGCACAAGGTAGCGCAGATCTGGCGTATCGCACAGAAACACAGGCCTCTACATTAGCTGAAACTTCCACCGCCATGCAATCTTTAACTAATACAGTAAAAGAAAATGCAGGCACTGCCAAAAACGCGCAGGAACTTTCAAAAGAATCTGCGAAGGCAGCTGCACATGGCGGTCAGGTGATTTCTGAGGTTATGAAAACTATGCATAATATTAGTGATGCTTCACAAAAAGTAGTGAATATCATTAGTGTAATTGATGAAATTGCCTTTCAAACCAATTTACTGGCACTCAATGCGGCCGTGGAAGCAGCACGTGCGGGTGAGGCTGGAAAAGGCTTTGCCGTGGTGGCAAGTGAAGTACGCTCTCTTGCTGGGCGTTCGGCATCAGCATCTAAAGAAATTAAAACACTCATCAATAACAGCGTAGAGCGTGTGGATTCTGGTGTAGAACTAGTCAATCAGTCTGGTGAAACATTAGAAAATATTATTGAGTCTGCCAACAAAGTGTTGGAGTTGATTCAGGTCATTTCTATCTCCAGCAATAATCAGGCACATGATATTGATGAGATGAGCGGTGCGATTTACAATATTGATGAAACAACGCAGCAAAATGCAGCATTAGTGGAAGAAAACACTGCGACTGCGCAATCCATGTCTGATCAGGGCGCAAGCCTTGTGGCATTGATGAAGTTTTTCACCACAAATAATTAATTTTTAGATTCTGAAGGTATGATTATGAACAGTAACAGCTTATTTACTACATTATTTATTACAACTTTTACGAGTTTTTTTTCTCACGCTCAAGAACCTAAAGATTTAAATTATTACGGTGAGTTAAACGCAACTACCACCCTTATCTCAGAATATCTGTTTCGCGGCATTTCACAATCTGACGAAAAACCAGCCCTGCAAGGCAGCGTGGACTGGTCTCATAGAAACGGACTATATGCTGGTATTTGGGCATCCAATGTAGATTTCAATGATGGAAATCAATCCCGCGTGGAAATTGATTATTATGCAGGTTATATTCATAATGTTGAAGACTGGGCGTTTGAAGGTGGCATTGTGCATTATAGCTACCCCGGTGCAGCGCCCAGCCTGCAATATGATTATACGGAATTAAAAGCTGCTGCGGCTTATACCTATCATGACATCACCACACAAGCGACCGTGTTTTTCAGCACGGACTATTTTGGTGGCGCTGGCAAGTCAGGCTATTATGAATTAGCTGCTTCAAAACCTGTAGGAGATTCATTCAATGTGTTTGCACATGCAGGACATCAAACGATTGAAGTGAATCAGAATTACGGCGTCCCCGACTATACTAACTGGGGCATTGGCGCAACCTACATGCACGAACTGGCAGATTTGACTGTGCAATATAGCGATACAGATTTAAGCCGTGGTGAATGCAATGATGGGTGTGAAGCAGGCATTCTTTTCAGCATTTCAAAGACGTTTTAACAGAGTGCGAAAACTATTGCGCTAAACAATATATCTCAGCGTTTTCATGCTCAGTTAACAAAATAACATTATGAAAATTAATCAAAATTTTACTACAAAATTTTAAGCTAAGCAAAGATTCGTAATGATGCGAAGCGCAACAAAGAGGGATGGCAGGTGAACGACGACAGCACAACCAGAACATTAGTGATTGAAGAAGATATCACCATCGCTTCCGTACAATCTGTAGTTGATAGCATCAAAGGGCTGGAATTAAGCTCGGGAGAAATTTTGGCGCTGGATATGCAGTCCACCTGCAATATGAGTACACCCGGTGTGCAGTTACTATTCTCGCTCGACAAAATGCTGCGTGCGGATGGTGGCAAGCTCATGCTGCGCTCAAGTGACCACTTAAAAGAGAATGATATGTTTAAAAGCGCGGGATTTTCCAGCCATATAGAAGAATGGAGTCAGTCGGATGACTAAAAATATTTTAATTGTAGATGATTCAAAAACCATACGTGACATGCTGGAATTTACGTTGCAAAGCGCTGGCTTCTCGGTGCATCAGGCAGAAGATGGCGTGCAGGCAAAAGATATGCTGGAATCCAGCGAATTAAAACAGCTTGATCTGCTGATTACTGATCTGAACATGCCGAATATGGATGGCTTTGGGCTGATTGAATATGTCCGTAAGGATTCGCCACATAATTACATCCCCATTCTGATGCTGACAACAGAATCTGACGTTGAGAAGAAACAACGCGGGAAGTCACTCGGTGCAACGGGGTGGATCGTCAAACCCTTTAATCCTGAAAAATTAATTGCCGTTGTTAACAAGGTCTGTGCTTAAGGAACATTATTATGTCAGACGGAATGGAAGAATTCAGAGAAACCTTTTTCACCGAGTGCGCCGAACTGCTTCTGGACATGGAAGAACGGCTGCTCGGTCTGGAAGAAGGCGAGCAGAATCTTGAAGAATTAAACGCAATTTTCCGCTGCGCGCACTCCATCAAAGGTGGGGCTGGTGCGTTTGGCATGGATGCGGTGATGAAATTCACCCATATTATGGAAGCCCTGCTTGATGCCATGCGCGACGGCAAAATTGTGCCTTCGCGCGACTCTATTGACCTGTTGCTGAAATCTGCTGATCTGGTGACGCAGATGCTGGAAATGGAAAAAGCTGGTGAATCAGTTGATATGTCATACGGGCAGGAAGTTAAGGATGCGCTGGCAGCCATCACTCAGGGAAAGCAAGTGAATGCAAGCGCGCTTTCAAGCAGTGCCATTGCTGCTCCTGCAGCGAAAGAACTGCGCGAAAAACTCTATATGATAACCTTCACGCCCCATCCTGACCTGTTTGCGAGCGGAAATGACCCTATGCTTATTCTGCGCGAACTGGACAAACTTGGCACGATGGAAGCGGCAATAGATATGTCTGCCGTGCCAGCGTTTAATGAACTCGAACCCACCACCTGTTATTTAAGCTGGCTTATCAGCCTGTTTACAAAGAAAACACGCAAGGATATTGAAGAAGTCTTTGAATTTGTCAATGACATTAGCGTGATTGATATTTCATGCGAAACGCCAGATATTGAAGCAGAAGAACTGGCTGCTCTGGAAGCTGATGATAGTGCTGTGGAAGCACCTGAAATGCAGGCAGATGAAGCAGTTTCAGAAACAGAAAAGAAAGCCCCTGTGACTAAAGCAAGGAAAGCGCCGCCCGTTTCTGTTGCAAGCACCATTCGCGTTGATCTGGAAAAAGTGGATAAGCTGGTGAATATGGCAGGCGAACTGGTGATTACAGAAGCCATGATTCGTGACCAGATCAATCAGCTTCCAGCAGAACAACATGCCGCCCTGCTGCGCGGGGTAGATGAATTATCTCACCATACACGAGAATTGCAGGAAGCGGTGATGGCAGTGCGTATGCAACCTGTAAAATCCATCTTCTCCCGCTTGCCTCGCGTGGTGCGAGACACTGCCTCTCAGCTTGGCAAGGAAATTCAGTTGGTTCTGTCTGGTGAAAATACTGAAGTGGACAAAACCGTGATTGAACAGTTAGGTGACCCCCTCACCCACATGATTCGCAATAGCTGTGATCACGGCATTGAAATGCCAGATAAACGCAAGGAACATGGCAAAAGCGCACAAGGCACAATTGTGCTTTCTGCCTACCATCAGTCAGGGCGCATCATGATTGAAATCACTGATGATGGCGCAGGCATTAACCGTGAAAAAGTGTTGCAGATTGCCAAAGAAAAAGACGTAGTGGCAGAAGATGCGCAGCTTACACCAGAAGAAATTGATCATCTCATTTTTGCTCCTGGCTTTTCCACCGCTGCCGAAGTGACCAGTGTTTCTGGTCGCGGTGTGGGAATGGATGTGGTGAAGCGCAATATTGAAAGTCTTGGTGGTTCCGTGCATATCACCAACAACCCTGGGAAAGGCTCTGTGTTCAGCGTATCGCTGCCACTGACGTTAGCCATTTTAGACGGCATGATCGTTCGGGTTGGCAGAGAAAATTATATTGTTCCTATCACCAGCATCATTGAAACATTGCGTCCAAGAGCCGATGAGGTGCGCAGTGTGGTTGGCGGCAGAAATGTAATGAATGTTCGCGGTGAGTTTATTCCGCTCATCTATCTGCATGAGCAATTTGACGTGGCAGATGCAGAACATGATGCATCCAATGCGTTGGTAGTGCTGGTGGAAAACGGGCGCAATCAGGTGGGCATTGTGGTGGATGAACTGCTCGGTCAGCAGCAGGTGGTTATCAAATCACTGGAAGAAAATGCAGATAAGATTGAGGGAGTGTCTGGAGCAACCATTCTGGGAGATGGCAAAGTATCGCTTATTCTGGATATTCCCAGCCTGTGCCGCATAAAACATGAACGCGTCACACAACCCAAAATGCTTGAAATGGCATAATGTCAGGAGATGGATATGGAACTGGAACGTGAAAGCAACATAAATACTAACGCAGATAATGCTTCAATTGATGAAGGAGAAATGCAGCAATTTCTCACCTTCACTCTGGGAGATGAAGAATATGGCGTGGATATTATGAAAGTGCGCGAGGTGAAAGGCTGGACGGATACAACACGTCTGCCAAATGCCCCTAAATATGTTCGGGGGGTGTTAAATCTTCGTGGCATGATTTTGCCAATTATTGACCTCAGAACGCGATTTTCTGGCACACTAACAGATGCTACTTCAAAACATGTGATAGTGATTATTGCTGTATCAGACCGCATTGTAGGCGTGCTGGCAGATTCCGTCTCCGATATTATTACTGTTGGCAGCAATCAGATTAAATCTGCCCCCGAAATGGACTCAGGCGTTGATACCAAGTTTATTGACGGGCTGATAGCGCTGGAAGAACGCATGGTGGTGTTGCTGGACATGGAAAAACTGGTGCATACAGATGCAGAAGCATTTTCAACATCACACGCTCAAACCGAGCTGGCATAAAACACAGGAGCAGATAAATGTTAGATTTTTTCTCAGGAAATACATCCCAAAGCGCAATCAAAGCAGAAGCGCTGGATAGCATACAGGCAAATGTGATGATGACAGACGCAGAGCTGAACATTACTTATGTTAATACTGCAATGAAACATATGCTGGAGGCTGCGCAGCAGGAAGCTGGCAACGATTCCAGATTCAGCAGCAGTGAATTAAAAGGCAAAAATCTTGATATTTTTCTGGATGTTTCTGCCTTAAAGAACCACTTTCTCTCTGGCAAAAAAGAGCCATATGACACCATCATTCAGATGGGACGTTTGATTGTTAAACTGACGGCAACCCGCGTGATGCATCAGGGCAAAGCCACTGGGTTTGTGATTGAATGGAACAATGCTGATAATGAAGTCAAAATTCGTTCTTTGGAAAAATCACAGGCGGTAATTCAGTTTAAGATAGACGGAACCATTATCAGCGCCAATGATAATTTTCTCGCCGCAATGGGATATAGCCTTGAGGATGTGGCAGGAAAACATCATTCTGTTTTCGTCAGCAAGGATTATGCAACATCAGATGAATATAAGGACTTCTGGAACAGGTTAAACAAAGGAGAAACCTTCACCGATGAATTTCTGCGCTTTCGCAAAGATGGCTCAGAAATCTGGATTCAGGCATCTTACAACCCCATTTTGAACAAAAGTGGCGATGTGATTCGCGTTGTTAAATATGCCACTGACATTACAGATCAGGTGCGTGCAAAACAAAAAGCAAAAATATTGTCTCTGGTCGCCGACAATACTGATAATTCGGTCATTATCACGGACACGGAAGAACGCATTGAATATGTCAATCCTGGTTTTACCCGAATGACAGGGTACGCATCAGAAGATGTTATTGGAAAACGTCCTGGTGACTTTCTACAGGGTGTCAGCACCGATCCTGAAACTAAACGCAAAATACGGGAAAAACTGAATGCAAAAAAGGCTTTTTATAGCGAAATTCTGAATTACCACAAAAATGGGCAGCCTTACTGGATTTCATTATCCATCAACCCTATTTTTGATAAGAACGGAACACTGGAACGTTTCATTTCCATTCAGGCGAATATTACTGAAACCAAAGAACAGGCATTGCGCTCGCAAGGGTGCATAGATGCGATGGAACGTGTGCAGGCATCCATTGAGTTCACAAAAGAAGGTATCATCAAAAAAGCCAACCCTATTTTTCTGGAACTGACAGGCTATAGCATGGAAGAGATTGAAGGCAGACATCACCGCATGTTTATGCCAGATGGTGAAGACAAATCTTCTGATTATCGGGAATTCTGGGCAGCACTGGCGCGTGGAGAACCTCAGGCGGGCGCTTTTAGGCGAAAAGACAAACAAGGCGATGACATCTGGATTCGTGGTTCTTACAGCCCTATCAGGGATGCTTTTGGCGAAGTAAGCGGCGTGGTAAAATATGCGACTGACATTACAGAAACCCGCACAGCTCGACTGGAAAATGACAAGGGCATTGAAGAATGCACGCGTGTGCTGCAGGCAGTCTCCGAAGGTGATTTAACCCAAAAAATGACCTATGATTATCAAGGCAGCTTCGGCACGATTAAAGAGAATGTCAATAACACGATTGAAAAACTGATTGATATTGTGCAGCAGGTGAAGCAAACCGCACAATCCGTCAATGTGGCATCAGGTGAAATTTCGTCTGGCAGCATGGACTTATCACTACGCACTGAACAGCAGGCTTCTTCTTTGGAAGAAACGGCTGCCTCGATGGAACGCATCACAGGCACAGTGAATCAGAATTCTGGTAACGCCACACAAGCCAGCGAACTGGCGAAGGAAGCACAGGACGTGGCAGAAAATGGCGGGAAAGTAGTGCATGAAACCGTGAATGCGATGAATAATATTGAGAAATCATCACAGAAAATTGCGGATATTATTGGCGTGATTGATGAAATTGCCTTCCAGACCAATCTGCTTGCACTGAATGCCGCTGTGGAAGCCGCGCGCGCGGGCGAAGCGGGCAAGGGTTTTGCGGTGGTGGCAAGTGAGGTGCGCTCACTCGCAGGGCGTTCTGCATCTGCATCCAAAGAAATCAAAGCCTTAATTGAAGAATCAGGACGGCAGGTGAAAATGGGTGCAGAACTGGCAGACAAGGCAGGAAACACATTGCAGGAAATTGTCAAATCCGTGCATGATGTAAGCTCACTCGTCAGCGACATTGCAACAGCCAGCAAGGAACAGGCAACCAATATTCACGAAGTGTCTGCCGCTGTTGGACAGATGGATGAAATGACGCAGCAAAATGCTGCGCTGGTAGAAGAAAACACGGCTGCATCCCAATCTATGACAGAACAGGCGAACACGCTGGAAGGCTTAATTGCATTCTTCAAGGTGGATAAAATGAACCTTGCGTCATCACATGGCACTGCAACCAAAGCCAAAGTGCAAAAGCCAGCGCCGCAGGATTTGCCAAAGAAAGCGCCTATTGTCTCACCAAAGCTGAATGGCAGCCACTCCCCTACTGCTAGCAATAGCTACGCGGCGAGTGATGGCTGGGAAGAGTTTTAATTAAGTGAACGCTTTACCCCATAATGATACATCCAGAGAGTTTACGTTCAGTGATGCGCATTTTTCTTTTCTGGCAGGACTAGCCAACCAGAAAACGGGCATTGTGCTGACCGATCGCAAAAAAGATATGGTATATGGCAGACTGGCTCGCCGTCTGCGGATTCTGGGCATCTCGAGTTTTGACGATTATTGTGAATTGCTGAAGAAAGGTGATAATGATGAGATGGGTCATCTGGTGAATGCCATCACCACAAATCTGACACGGTTTTTCCGCGAACCACATCATTTTGAGCATCTGCGTGACATCTTAAAGCAAATGAAAGGGCAGGAACGCATCAGGCTGTGGTCTGCTGGCTGTTCTTCTGGCATGGAACCTTATTCTATGGCAATGTGCGTGGCAGACAGCATCCCGAATGCCAGCAAACGTGATGTGCGGATTCTGGCAACGGATATTGATTCTAATATTCTGAGCGTAGGCTCACAGGGGGAATACCCTCCCACAGATGTGGAAACCGTGCCATCAGAATTCAGAAAATATATCAGCACTCAATCAAATGGCAATGCTCAGATGGCTTCTGAATTGCGCGAGCTCATTAAATTCAATCAGCTCAATTTGCTGGAGCCGTGGCCTATGAAAGGGCAGTTTGATATTATCTTTTGCCGTAACGTGATTATTTATTTTGACAAAGAGACAAAATGCAGAATCTTTGAGCATATGGCGCGTGTTACACAACCTGGTGCATGGATGTATATTGGACATTCTGAAAATTTAAACGGTGTCACAGATAAGTTTAAACTTATCGGACGCACCATCTATCAGAGAGTGTGACGCACATGACATCAGACTTTCGCTCACAACATATCCCCCCTGCGGCAGACAGACGACGCGCAACAGAAACGGATGATCTGTTCAGCAGCAGCGCTGGCGCGTTCGACCCGCATACGGGCTATAAAATGATAAAAATCTTTTCGGGCGGGTGGCATGTGTCTGTGGGCGGAAAAGAAATGCTGGCAACCATATTGGGTTCTTGCGTGTGCGCTTGCGTGCGTGACCCTGCTATTGCTGTAGGCGGGATGAACCATTTTTTACTGCCAGATGGCGGCACAGGCAATGCCTCCGCATCAGATGCCACACGTTACGGCATGTTTGCTATGGAAACGTTGATCAACAACATCCTCTCAAAAGGCGGCAAAAAAGAACGGCTGGAAATAAAAGTGTTTGGTGGTGGCAATATGCTCGGGAATGCGCAACCTATTGGCGCTAAAAATATTGCTTTCATACGCAGCTATTTAAAGTCTGAAGGATTGAGCATTACGTCTGAAGATTTAGGCGGCAATCAACCACGGCGCGTGCATTATTTTCCCGACACGGGCAAAGTGATGCTGCGCAAACTGCGCCGCACTGAAGATATGCGCGTGGTGGAAGAAGAGATCAGATATCAGAAATCTATTGCAGCAAAACCAATTGAGGGCGACATTGACTTATTCTAGCGCACATAAACCCATCCGCGTGCTGATATGTGATGATTCCACACTCATCCGCCACATGTTCAGCAAAATACTCTCTGAAGCTGAGGGCATTGAGGTGATCGGCACAGCAATAGACCCGCTGGATGCACGCCAGAAAATCAAGGGTTTAAACCCTGATGTGCTGACGCTGGACATTGAAATGCCGAATATGGATGGTCTTTCATTTCTGGAAAAAATTATGACACTTCGCCCCATGCCTGTGGTCATGGCATCCACACTCACTCAGAAAGGCGCAGATGCCACCATTCGCGCATTGGAACTTGGCGCGGTGGATTATGTGAGCAAGCCAACAGGGCTTCAGGTGGCAAGCAGCATTGAAGCGATGGGAGAAGAACTGATTGCAAAAGTGCGTATTGCTGCACGTGCCAATGTTGCGTCGCTGGCAAAACACGCACATCAAAAGACCAAAGTGCTATATAACCCGTCACATCACCAACAACGGATCATTGCTATAGGGTCATCAACAGGTGGAGTGGAAGCATTACGCACCATCTTTGAACAGCTGCCCAAAAACTCCCCTCCTCTTTTGCTGGTGCAGCATATGCCGTCACAGTTTTTGTCTTCTTTTGTCACACGGCTGGATACGCATTCAGAAGTGCATGTGAACGAAGCGAAGCAGGGTGACATTCTGAAAGCAGGACATGCCTATGTTGCCGCATCCAGCAAACATCTTGAAGTCAGACGTGGTGCGATGGGCTATCAATGCAATTTGAGGGAAGGCGCACCCATAACAGGGCATCTTCCCTCTGTGGATGCATTATTTCACTCAGTTGCTACCACCTGCGGCAAAGATGCTATTGGCGTGATTCTGACAGGCATGGGGAAAGACGGGGCAGAAGGCATGAAAGCCATGCATGAAAGTGGCGCATACACAATTGGGCAGAATCAGGCAAGCTGCGTGGTATACGGAATGCCGAAGGCAGCCCATGATCTTGGCGGGGTTGCCACACAACTGCCACTGAACGACATTGCAAAACACATGCTGACAGCCGCAGCGGGGGCGCTTCATGGAGCATAGTAAGGAACAGAAAAGCAAAGAGGAACAGGCCGTCAATTCTGCGTTTGCAAGTACACAGGCCGTGGCAAGCATTGGCATTGCAACCATTCAGATGCTTGAAACCCTGCTTCCTGCAGCAGCAGAAGAAGTGGAACGGGAAAGCTCTGATGCGACCAGACATTTCATGACCATCAGTTCCTATCTTTCACAGCAGGAAGCCCCATTGCCAGACCACGTTAAAGACGCAATGTCAGGCATTATGATTGCAATGCAGTTTCAGGACAGAAACACACAGGTGATAGAAAATGTGACCTCTATTTTAGAGCGTTACCGTTCCATGCTTGAGGATATTTATAACAATATTGATTCCATGGATAACGTATCATCGCAGGATATGCAGCATATCACTAATAATGTGGAACATATCCTTTCTGGCATCCGCATGAGTGACATACGTGACCGATATGTAGCCGCTTTAAAAAAAGCGAAAATGCATACGCATGTTAACACTCAGGTAACACCAGAAAGTTATGATAATGATGATATTGAATTATTTTGATCAGGCGGGAGAAGTATAATGGCAGTAGATAAAAATATGGACATCATCGTGGTGGATGATTTTAAAACCATGGTGCAGCTTACCAAAGGGCTGCTCAGCCAGATGGGCTTTAAAAATGTGGATGAGGCAGCAGATGGCAAGGAAGCACTGGCAAAAATCAAAAACAAGAAATACGGGCTTATCTTGTCTGACTGGAACATGGAACCGATGACTGGCTTAGAACTGCTCAAAGCAGTGCGCGCAGATGATGCGATCAAACATATTCCAATGATTTTAATTACGGCAGAAAGCAAGCCGCAAAATATTATTGCTGCCAAGCAGGCTGGCGTGAATAACTACATCGTAAAACCTGTTACAGGCAAAGCTCTGAAAGAAAAAATGAGCGCTGTTCTTGGCGCAATAGACTAAGTCCATCATTACGAAAAGGGAGCTGACTTATGGAAAAAGCGGAAATGGAACAACAACTTAAGACGCTTTATGTTCAGGTGCAGGATATATGTGGACATTTCAAACAGATTCGCGGTGAAGCATCAGACATTATCGAAAAAAGCAAAATGCCAGAAACCACCCGCCATCTGGAAGATGTGCTGGAAGAATCTGAAAAAGCCACTGTAACCATTATGCAGGCTGCTTCTGCCATTAATGAGATGGCAGAAAATAATCAGGGCATCTCCAAAGAAGCTGCACCAAAAGTGATGGAACAGATCGGCCTGATCTATGAAGCCGCTGCCTTTCAGGATATTGGCGGGCAGCGCATCAAAAAAGTGATTGCAGGATTGAAAAATCTCGAAGCACGGTTAAATCACATTGCCAGCGCCGCACGTGGAGAAGTCAACACGGCTCATGAAGACGAACTTAGAAAAGGTCCCGCAGCCAGCGGCGAAGCCCCTTCACAGGAAGAAGTGGATAAGTTGTTTGGTTCCTGATTTGTCAGAACTGGAATTCTCAAAAAAATTCTGTGAATTGCCATATGTAACGCCAGAACATATATTTCTACAAACTTACTGATTTAGTATTTTCCATGAAAAATCACGTTGCAGCAGGCTAACCTGATTTGTCTCAGGGTCGTGGCATATGAGATATATCCACCCATTGCCGAACAGTTTCTTCAATATGGCGTGTTTTTTGATGATCGGATTAATATAACGCTGTGGCGCTTTGACATATACATTCAAACGCACCGCTTCATGATAGGCTTCTGCGTCAGTCTTATTGACGGATTGTAGCGAAAGCCCGTGCATCAAATCGCTGGAATTTCCCTGCATGGTTCCGATTTTTCCAACAATATTCTGAGTGACCTTGCTGCCACCTCCGAAAGCGACATTGTCGTAAGTCGAAAAGAAATACTGCGCATTAATCCATTGCGTCACCACCATAGGAGCGGTGAGGATTGCTGTCAGTGCGCTGCCATCCCTGTCCTGCTGCCAGTCATAGGAATGCAGGAAGGAGCGCCCTTGCAAATTCACATTTTCAGTGAGCGCTCTTGGTGCAATCACAAAAGCAGCATTTTTTGCCAGCCCCCATTCTGGTCGAGTTTGCGCCCAGTCCTGCGCACGCAATGATGTTTCTGCCTCTGGATTTTGGGTTTTAGCGCCCATCTGCTCACTGCGCCATGCATTGTTGGACTTCCCTGCTTCTTTCAGTGCTTCTTTAAGGTTGCTGATTGGCGCTGCAGCATGTTCTGGCGCGTGATAATCGAATATCTCTACCTTATCCGTTGTCGTGTTATGTTCTGCACCTAAAAATACGGTTTGCTCGGGAATGATGATGCCCTGCTCTTTTACGGCGTTTCGAATATCTTTATTATTCAGAATATCTGCCAGAATGCGGGCATTAGGTGCGCCATGTCTTCCGCCACATGCGCCACAATTCAGCGCGGTGGCATAAGCATTATTCTGCGTTGTGCTGCCATGCCCACAAAACACTATAACAGGCGAAAAGTTCTGCGTTAGCCCCATCGTTTTAAGCGCTCCTGCCCCATATGCCACTTGCTGAGCAAATGGAATGGTGCTGATATCTGGAGAAACAGAATAATCTGGCGAAAGAGTTCGCGCCGCACCTGTTCTTAAAGAGGTTGCCAGTTCAGGCGTGAAACTGCGCAGCCCCATCCATGCGCCACTTGCCGCGCCCAGCGTTTCAACCAGACCAAATGGTGCAGCAAATGTATATTTCAGTGATTGATATATTTTTTTAAAAATCTGCAGCCTTTCCTGCCCCTGTTGGCAGCTATCATGCGAGCAATGTGGCTGCTCTACCACGTGATGCACAGGTTTCAGCAATACAGGGCAGGATGCGTGCGCCTCCCCCGTGACCGCATCTTCCACGGACACTGGCACGCCAAAAAACCCTGCAAAACCAAACGTTTCAAACTTGCCTTGCGCTTCCAGTGCGCGGCGGAACGGCTCGGAACGCACATCAATGCAAAAGACAAGCTGTGCCTCTGGCTGTTGCTCTTGCGGCGCATCTGCTTGCTGAATGTCGCGCACTAACTGCTGCCGATATGCCTGTTCTTTATGCACAATATCCTGCAACGCGTCTTCAATATCCGCTGTATCATATGCCAGATCATGCCATTTTAACAGCGTTCGGGCATCTTCCCATAGCAGCACGGTCAGCACCAGCCGCAACGCAAGATATTCCGCCTGACTGACTGTGTGGGGATGTGCCGCATCCTGCGCATCTGCCCAGTGGGTGCGATATTGAATATAGGCTGCCCAGCCTGGCAGTGTGGTCAGCATTAACACTAAAAACTGTTCCTTCTGAGCTGAAGGAATGCCAAGATATTGCAGACATTCTGAAATAATCTGTTTTGGCTGCGTTGGAAGGCCTTTTAACCAGAGTTTTGAATGTCTGTTATTCAGATGCGCTTCTTCATCATAGCGCAACAATGCCAGTACGGATTTCAACAGCCCCTGATGGCGGTTTGGCATTTTTATGGTGGATTGCCCCTGATCAAAAAAGGCCTGCAGCCATTTCAATGTTTCACGATTTACGCGCTGCATCCCTTCTGGCATATCAGGCTGCTGAAAATATGCTGTTGCCTGTTTTAATGCTTCTTCGAATGGCATCTCTTCAAACCCTGCAATCGGGTTGGCGGCAATCAGATTCTTCAATGGCCAGAATGGCGCTATTTTCGACCAGCTAGTGTCGATCAGCGTATCAATATGTTCGCCTTCATTCACCATCATATCAAATGCTTCTGCTTTGGCTTCCTGTGCTCTTCGTAATGCGGTCATACTGTCTCCTGTTAATATTGATAGTGATTGCGATGGGCTG
The DNA here is from genome assembly GCA_024304995.1 of Rickettsiales bacterium. Lineage (GTDB taxonomy): Bacteria > Pseudomonadota > Alphaproteobacteria > Rickettsiales > UBA998 > JAMWZD01. Next base: position 152,749 of record JAMWZD010000001.1, read on the forward strand.
TCACAGTGCTTGAATATGGCTGGCTGGCATTTAACATGTTGACATAAAGTTTCACTGCCCATTGAGGATATGCGATATTATCGTCATGTCGCCAGAAAGTGATGGCAAGCCAGCCCGCACTAAGCAGGATAAATGCCGCGTAATGCAGCGCATTTAATGGCTGAGCATATTCTATGCCAAGTGGCTGCAACAGTGCTTCCACACTATGCACACTACCCCCGTAGGCAGCGCCTGCAAAAAGCGTTACGATGACTGCGATGGGCAACCGCGCCAGACTGCCACTGCGGATGACTGGCAGCGCAAATTGTGATGCAGCAATACATGCAATAAGCGTTAAAAAGAGGTTTGTATCTGCTGTGAACAAGGCTTTGCCACTTACGAAAGCAAATGCCACCGCGCCCAACGCTCCGCAACCTAATGCCAGCAGCACATGCAACAGGGATGGCGGATATTGCAGGTCAAGCCGTCTTTCCTGCGCTGCGCCACCTGATGCAAAAAACAGATAGGCTTTGAACAACCCGTGCCAGCATAAATGCGCAACTGCAGCAGGAAACAGTCCAAGCCCGCATTGCGCAATCATAAAACCCATCTGCCCCATAGTGGAGCAGGCGAGCATACGCTTCACATCACTTTGCATCAGCTTCCATAATGTGCCAAGCAGCGCGGTGATGATGCCTATGGCGAACATTATATTCAAGATGACAGGTTGCTCTGCGAACATGGGAGCAAAACGCGCCAGCAGAAATCCGCCACCATTCACCAGCCCTGCGTGCATGATGGCAGATACGGGCGTAGGCGAATTTAATGAACTGATAAGCCAGCGGTGAAACGGAAATAACGCAGATTGCGTCATCGCACCGAGCAACAATAATGCGCAGCTGAGCAGCGTCACATTATTTGAGGAGGCGGCTTTAATCATTGCGCGGATAGATGTTTGTCCTGTCTGACTGTAGAGCAGCGCAAACGCACAGCCTACGAACAGCAGACCAAACGAAAAATTGCGCAATGTCAGCCGAGAGGATTGCAACGCTGCATTCCATTCACGTTTGTGGATCATCAGTCGGGTTAAAATCAGGTTGCTCAATGCCCATGAACCATAAAACACTAAAATATGATCCGCACAGACCATCACGAATATGCAGGCAACCAGTGTTATCAGATATTTGTAAAATGCGCCTTGTTTTCTGTCTCCCTGAAGATAGCGCGAAGAAAAAGAGGCAACCGTTGCCGCAACAAACCCTACTAATGCCATCATAATCAGGCTGAGATTATCTATGTAAAATAATGTGTTTAAACTCTGCATAGCATCCATAATATTATTAATTCGAATAATCTTGACGCATCTTATAAGATTTTTTAATATAAGAAAAGTAACTAATTCTTATATTATTTATTAGGATTTCTAATATATGGCTTTTGATGCATTAACGCTGGAATGTTTTATCGCGGTGGTTGACACAGGTAGTTTTACGCGAGCAGCAGAAAAGGTGATGCGCACCCAGTCTGCCGTCAGTCAGCAGATCACCAAGCTGGAAACGCAGATTGGCAAGCCTTTGTTCGTGCGCGGCAAGAAACTGGCACTGACCTCTGAAGGGGAAATTTTTCTGACCTATGCCCGAAAAATTGTGCAGCTGCACCGCGAAGCAATGGACAGATTTAAAGAACCAGAATTGCACGGCGAAGTGCGTTTTGGCTTGCCAGAGGATTTTGCCAGTGTGTTTCTTTCTGATGTGTTGAATGAATATGCCGCGCTGCATCCACGGATCATGCTTAATATTGAATGTGACTTAACCCTGAATCTGTTTGAACGGTTTAAGGAAAAAAAGCTGGATTTGGTGCTGCTGAAAATGAACCGCCCTGAGGACTTTCCTAATGGGATTGATGTGTGGTCAGAAGCACTGGAATGGGTGGGCAGTCATGATTTCTTTGAAGGCGAAGACGGGCAGCCCGTGCCGCTGGTGCTGTCCCCGCAACCATGTGTGTATCGATCCCGCGCCATCAACGCTTTGGAACAGCAGAAAACGCCATGGCGCATTGTTTTCTCCAGCCATAGCTACCCTGGCACGATTGCTGCCGTGAAAGCAGGCATGGGGGTGACCGTCCTGCCCCGCAACATGATACCGCAGGATTTAGAGATTATCCGCACGGGACGAAGCTTGCCAGAACTGGACGATACACACATCTCCCTGCTCAAACATGATGATAGCAACCACGCGGTGAATGAGTTTGAGAAGTTTGTGGTGGAACGGCTGCGACCTTAACTCCGCACCAACTCGCCATAGGCTGCCACCAGCTTGTGCGTCACCTCGCCTACGGTGAAGTTGTGCGCATCAATGGACCCCACAGGCGTAATCTCTGCGGCTGTGCCTGTTAGGAACACTTCATGTGCATCTGCCAGTTCTTCAGGCATGATGTGACGTTCTACGACTTTATATCCCGCGTCTTTTGCCAGCCCCATCACCGTGCGACGTGTGATGCCGTTTAGGAAGCAGTCGGGTGTTGGTGTGTGGATTTCCCCGTTTTTCATTACCAGAAAAATGTTCGCGCCTGTCGCTTCAGCAATGTAGCCGCGATAATCCAGCATGAGTGCATCATGATAGCCGTCACGCTCTGCCTGATGTTTGCTCATGGTGCAAATCATATATAATCCCGCCGCTTTGGATGCACATGGCGCGGTTTCGGGCGATGGGCGTTTCCACGGAGAGGTGACCAGTTTCAGACCATTCTTTTTTAACTCAGGGTCAAAATAACTTCCCCATTCCCACGCAGCCACTGCCACATGCACGGTATTTTCTTTAGCCGAAATCGCCATTTTCTCACTCCCGCACCATGCGACAGGGCGAACATAACCGTTTTCCACGCCATTGCGTTTAATGGTTTCGTTGCAGGCATCATTGAGTTCTTTCGCGCTGTATGGCACTTTAAAATCCAGCAAACGACCAGACTCAATCAACCGCTCGGAATGTTCCTGCAATTTGAAGATTTTTCCGTTATAAACGCGGCAGCCTTCAAACACGGAACTTGCATAATGCAAGCCGTGCGTAAGCACATGCACTTTTGCATCACGCCACGGCACAAATGCGCCATCCTGCCATATTTCACCATCTCTATCATCAAACGGAATATTACTCATCTTGTTCCTTTATAGTATTGTTTGATAACAGAGTAGCTTCTGCGCATTAAAAGGCAAGCAGATTGTTACGCCCTCTCCCTATGGAAGAGTATTGGAGTGAGGGTTTACTGCATTCTACGTCCCCTCATCCTAACCTTCTCCCAGTGGGAGAAGGAATGTTTATATCGCTCGATATTGACAGAACATAATAACACTGATTATATGCGCGGGATTTTAGTTTCTGCATCAGAAACATTGTCGCATGTACGATTTTCTATTATAGATTAAAGCCATGAGCCACACAGAATATATTCCTTTAAGCGAGCGTAAAGCATGGATGGAATCTCACGGGATCCCGAAAATTTCACGATTGCTGTTTCAGCAGATCCTTCTGCATGTTGAAGAAAGCAAACTCACTCTGGATGAGAATGTGACTCCTGTCATTTTCTCAGATATTGATGAAACGGTTATCTACAACAAATTGATAGGAGATTATCACGAAGCCTCGGGCGAGTGGCAATCCACCAATCAGCAATGGAAGGATTGGGAAGCAGGCATGAATGTTTATGAAGATGCCTATACTTACCCTGACGCGCATAATTTCTTTGAAGCCTTGCGCAAAATGGGAGTGAAAGTAGCCTTCATCACGAATAGCTGGAATCAGGATCGCGTCTCTACTGTCTTGTCGATTGGGGGCATTCGCAAAGGTGAACTCTATGACGCACTCTATTTTCGCCAATGCGAAGAAAGCACATGCAAGAAAGGGCGTTTTGCGGAGGCATATAAGGATATGCAGACACGTTATAGCAAGATTGCGCTGCTGGCTTCTTTGGGTGACAGCCACGGAGATGATGCATCAGAGTTAGGTGGAAAATTCTTTCTCTTTCCTAACAGCATATATCGTGATTGTCCTTATTTTGAAAAACATCGCCAGCAACAAAGCGCTTAAATTCTATATCTGCAGGAAGCAGTAGCTTCCTGTTTTCTTTTAAAATTGTGCTGATAGACCTGTGGTCACGCGGTGATTATCAAAATCGTAATTGCGTATATTGCTGTTCACATCACGATATTGATAACCTACAGTCGCAGTTACTTCTGGTGTAAGCGGGACACCAAACGTTACTCCTGCTTCTGAAGCATATTCCTTACGGTCTTTCGTGCTGATGGTTAAATCTGCTGCATCAAAATAGGATGCGTTATAATCCACATGCGCGCGGGTGAACATGCCATTATTAAAACTGCGAATATAGGCAACACCAGCACCATACTGGTTATTGTCAAAAAATTCGCGTTTCGTATCTTCCCGACGATAGCGCAAATGCACATCAATAATATCCTGCTGGGTGATGGAATAACTGCTGCCAATGCGATGCTCATGCACATACCCATCACGCAAATCAAACGTGCGGTTTGTATCTGAGTTTACAAAATCCCGCCGAATGAGATTTGAACGCATACGAAAACGCCACGCCGCATTCAGTGCATATTGCGCACTGATTTCCCCTAAATATTGCCTTTGGTAAGTCTGTTTATCCAGTGCGATATGGGTATAACCAATATCCCCTGTCACGCGGAGTTTATTTTCCAGCGCATTCACTGCCGCGCCCGTGCGCACAGACGCAAGGGAGATGTTCAGGTCATCCACCGTATCATATTCATTGCGATATGCGGTGATGCTGTTATGCCACAGATATTGTGTATCATCCGTTGCTTTGTCATTCATGCGGTAATAATGGTCTGCCTGCGCCACGCCATAAATCTGTGCGTCATGCTGGGCGCGGGATGCACCGCTTAATTCAATTTCAACTGGAGTGCCGTTAAAGCGCACATCCACAAACCCGTCTTTAGGTGCGGAATTGGCGTTCGTATCATAATGCACGCCAATGCTGACAGACCCGCTCACAAAATGCCGCTTTGTTGCCTGTTGAATCTGCTCTATGACAGGTTCCAGATTGCGCTTCACTTCTGTTGGCAAATCCCCTTCCAGCACATCATCAATTAAGGCGCGTGCGCGTTCATGTTCCTGCAACTGCATGTAATTCATCGCCAGTTCCAGCTTCACGCGTGGCAGATCTGGTGCGATTTTCAGCATCCGCTCATACATCTGCGCCGATTTGTTATATGCGCGAAGCTGCGTTGCCATTTGTGCATAGGCAAAATAATGATCCAGATTCCGCGGATCCTGCTGGATGCGTGCTTCCAATGCTGCCAGTTTGGTTTCATCAGGGATATATTGTTGCAGGACTGAGGTGTCCAGCGCATTATCTACAAATCGTTCCGTGTCAGGCGTTTGCTGCGCGTGCGCGAGGCTGGCAAAACACCATGCAGACATAATCATAGAAATTTGAGCTAAATTTCGCATTAAACAGATATTAATCGCTAAGTCTTTGGATTTTATTAACTGCATGACTGCAAAATGCATAAATGCGCATTTTTAAACCATTATACGCTTTTGTCATTCCCGCGGTGATTCTGAGCATTGCCATCACGCTTTACATCACCACGCCGCCTGTGCTGGAATCTCTGCGACTGCGTGTGTTTGATGCATATCAGAACATCAAACCCCGCGCTTACGAACCCGTCCCCATTACCATTATAGATATTGATGAAGCAAGTCTTGCTGAATATGGGCAATGGCCGTGGTCACGCAATATTATGGCGCAGCTTATATCAACATTGCGTGATGCAGGCGTGGCATCTGTTGCAATGGATATGGTATTTGCGGAATCAGACCGCACTTCCCCCGCCTCGTTGCTTCCTCTATGGAGCAAAGAATTTGAAGGCATCAACCCTGCTAATAATTATCCTGATTATGATATTTTATTTGCAGATGCAATTGCCCGCGCACCCGTGGTCACAGGGGTGGTGTTGAGCGATGACATACAGCAACTGCCAGACAGCAAAGCAGGATATGTGGAAAAAGGTGAAGGCAAGGTGCGTGACTTTGCAATGCGTTATAAAGGCGCACTGGTGAATCTGCAACCATTCACAGATGCTGCCAGCGCTAACGGCGCGTTCACCGCCGTAGTGGATAGAGATGGCATCATCCGCAAAGTGCCGCTGGTCTTTCAGGTGGGCGGGAAACTTTTCCCCAGCTTGTCTATGGAAGCATTGCGCACAGGGCTTGGTGCATCCACTTATATTATCAACACCGAAGCAGGCGGAATTGTTGAAATCGCCATAGGGGATTATATTATTCCCACTGATATTAATGGCAATTTATGGCTCTATTACACCTATCCACAACATGAACGTTATGTATCTGCCAAAGATGTGTTGCAGGGCAATCTGGATGAAGAAGCATTGCTTGGACATATTACCTTGCTTGGCACGTCTGCCGCAGGGCTGAAGGATTTGCGAAGCACGCCCATCAGTAACATCACTAATGGTGTGGAAGTCCATGCACAGGCTCTGGAACAGATTGTACTGGGTGAGTTTCTCTCTCGCCCATACTGGATTCCAGCATTAGAATTAATTTATATTATCGTCACCGTGCTTGCTGTGTGGGCAGTGTTGCAGCTTTTTTCACCTTATGTAGCAGCTGGTTTGGTGCTAACGCTGTTTGGCGCATCGCTCTATGCAAGCTGGTATAGTTTTGATGCGCATAAGCTCTTGCTTGACCCCCTCACCCCTGGCATTGCCATGATTGCACTTTATATTGCCGAAACCCTGCGCAGCTATATTTCTTCAGAAAATGAGCGAAAACAAATCCGCCATGCCTTCAGCCACTATATGTCCCCCGCATTGGTTGAAAAACTGGCAGATAACCCAGAAGCGCTGTCTCTTGGAGGCGAGATGAAGGATATGACAATATTATTCTGCGACATTCGCGGCTTCACCACCATTTCAGAACAGTTCGATGCGCAGGGATTAACCCAGTTCATCAACCGTTTTCTCACTCCAATGACTGATATAATTCTGCAAAAGCAGGGTACGATTGACAAATATATGGGGGATTGCATCATGGCATTCTGGAATGCACCGCTGGATGATGCAGACCACGCAAAGCACGCTGCAGAAGCAGCACTTAACATGTTCATCGCGCTGAAAACACTTAATGCTGAACTGGAGCAGGAAGCAAAAGACAATAACACTACCTTCATTCCTGTGCGCATTGGCATCGGGCTGAATACAGACACATGCTGCGTGGGCAATATGGGGTCTGCCCAACGCTTCGATTATTCCGTGTTGGGGGATGGGGTGAACCTTGCGTCACGGCTGGAAGGGCAAAGCAAATCTTATGGGATGGATATTGTAATTGGCGAGAATACGCATACCGCCTTGCATGACTTCGCCACTATTGAGCTGGACCTTATCATGGTGAAAGGCAAAACCACTGCCACGCAGATTTATGGATTGATGGGCAATAGCGAAATGAAACAACATTCATTATGGGGCGCATTTGAACATTCTGTGCAATCCATGCTTTTGGCATATCGCAATCAATCATGGGAAGAGGCACTTAGCATATGTAACATTATGCAACAGAAAGCCTCTGAATTATCACTAGATGTTTCGGGGTTGGTTTCGTTATATCAGGATCGTATAATGTCATATCAAACCACCCTACCCCCACCAGAATGGGATGGCGTGTTTATTGCGACCAGTAAATAACACTTGATTCACCCGTTAACTTGACGTAAATAATCATTATCTTTTCTTGAACTTTCTGTTCAATATCAGAACGTGTCCTACGTTACTAAATTTTTTATCATGTCTAAACAAACAAAGACAAAAGTCAGAACCTTAGAAAGCATCACCAAGGATGCACAAAAAGCTATGGCATGGACTCCCCCTCGGAAGCACGTGTCATCAAATGGTAGAATTGTTAAAGGTCGTTCGAGAGTTATTGATACATGCAATGTGCATATCAAAACACTGGAAACGTTAGTTGCAGAACTGACTGAATTTAAGCTAGATCCTGAAACGCATCATGGAGCAGTTAGTTTAACAATTAGTCTGTATCAGAAACTTACCAAATTGCGTTACTGGTCTGAACGATAAACTGGACAATAGAAGGCGATCCTGCCTTCTTTTTTTTAAGTAAAATTCACCGCACCCAAGCGCGCCAGCGTATCTGCCCGCTCGTTATATTCATCCCCTGCATGTCCTTTCACCCAGTGCCACGCCACCTGATGACGTGCTTCAGCTTTCAGCAGATCCTGCCATAAATCCGCATTTTTCACAGGTTTTTTCTGGCTGTTCTTCCAGCCATTTTTCTGCCATCCATGAATCCACTCTGTAATGCCACGGCGAACATATTGACTATCTGTATAAATTGCCACGTCACATGATTCTTTCAGTGCGTTGAGCGCTTCGATCGCCGCCATCAATTCCATGCGGTTGTTGGTGGTGTTGGCTTCCCCGCCTGAAATGTCTTTCTCATTCTCACCCATTTTCAGCACTGCACCCCAGCCCCCTGGTCCAGGGTTTCCACTGCACGCACCATCCGTATATATTATGACTTTCTTCACTTATTGTTCCTGCCTGATTTCAAGCTGTTGTAATATAGTTCCCTTGCAGGGGTCAAGCGTAACCAGATGCACCAACCCGTCTGAAAGAAGCGTCAGTTGCTGATGCGCACCCACACGTTCCGAGGCAATTACCTGCCCTTGCGGCACTGTGACGCTCATTTCTTTAACGCAGGCAGCACGCCCTGCACCGCTTTCAGCAATACCTTTAAATGCAGCATATCCCAGCAAAGCTGCGCCCAACACCATGATAAACACCATAATTATTACTATGCGTTTGAGCTTTGCCAGATTTGGCGGTAAATGACTATCCTGTTCCATTGGCGCACCCTAACGCATTATCGGCTGAGCGGCAAACTCAATATGACGGATAATCCGCGAATCCTGCCATCTGTATCTGTGCGGTTTTGCAAATGTACCTTGCCGCCGTGAGATTGTATTATATCCCGCGTGATCGCCAGTCCAAGCCCACTTCCGCCTGCATCTGCGTTTCGCGCCTCATCCAGCCGAACAAACGGGCGGAACACTTCGGCAAACATGTCCTGCGGGATGCCTGCGCCATCATCTTCAATTGAAATCATCATCCATGCGTCATTCGTTTCCAGTGACACATGACAATTCTGTGCATATCTCAGCGCATTATCAATCACGTTCTGCACTGCACGCTTCATCTGAATGGGATGCACCAGCAATGTGACAGATTCAGGCACAGAATATGTCAGCGGTGCATTGCTTTTCAGATATTTTTGCACCACATCGCGCAATAATTCTGCAATATCTATGGATTCATATGACTGCATATCATCACTGCCTCGCACAAAGTCCAGATACTCCGTAATCATATGTTCCATATCCAGAATGTCGCGCTGCATTTCTGCGCGTTGCTCGGCATCATCCAGCATTTCCAGTTCCAGCTTCAAACGTGTGAGCGGCGTGCGCAAATCATGCGAAATACCGCTGAGCATGGCAGTGCGCGTTTTTATCTGTCGTTCAATCCGCGCACGCATGGTGACAAATGCCTTGCCTGCACGCTTCACTTCCAGCGCACCATGCGGGCGGTAATCACTGACATCCTGCCCGCGCCCAAATCGCTCAGCTGCATTGGCAAGCCTGCGGATGGGGCGTATCTGGTTGCGCAGGAATGCTACCGCGATCATCGTGAATAAGGCAGAAGACCCTACCACCCACAACACGAAAATATAGGTGGTGGAGCTTTCAAGACGTTTAATATCCACATCAATCTGCACTAAGGTGTCGCTCAAAGCTACGATCGTCCGAATGACCTTTTCATCCCGCATTTCAAACACGGTGAACGGCAAATCCAGACGTTTTTCGAGTTCAGAAATATAGAAGTGAAACCGTTTCTCATTTGCTGGCGGCAATGGCATATCCCAGCGCTGCTCCAGCACAATATCCATGTTCATCATCTGGCGATAGGTTTCCATCTCACTATCCCGTTTGGAATATTTGGTGCGAATAACACGGTCTATCACCAGCGCCACTTCTCCAGCAAGTGAGGATGACAGATATTCCTGAATATTGTTCCAGTGACGCTGATAAAATATCGTAATTGCTAAAATCTGTATCAGCAATGTTGGCAGCACCAGAATCACCAGCGCCCGCCCGAACAGACTTTTCGGCATCCAGCTTTTGCTTTTATTGATGATACGCTGATAGAGTGCTGACATGGTCATGAGCTTTCCGCCCGTAACATATAGCCCTCGCCACGCACGGTGCATAAAATAACAGGTTTGCCTGGCTCGGCTTCAATTTTCTTTCGCAGTCGGGTAACCAGCACATCAATATGACGGGATGGTGCGGCATCATCACTTTTGTCAAAATGCGCTGCCAGTGCATCACGCGATGCAGCATGATTTGCGTGCGTTGCCAATGCGTGCAGCAATGTTGCTTCATTGTCTGTCAACGCTACTATTTCGTCACCTCGGCAGAGTTTCTTTTGCTGCAGATCATAGGTGAAGTCACCAAAAAACAGAACGGGTTCTGCTTCAGGCTGCATGGTGCGTTCGAGCAGTTTTTTGGCGCGAATCAACAATTCTTTCGGCTCAAACGGTTTGGCAAGATATTCATCTGCTCCCGCTTCCAGCCCTGTAATACGGTCATCCACCTCACCCATTGCGGTCAGCATAAAAATTGGCGTGTCATGCTGTTGCTTATATGTTTGTGCAAATGCAATGCCCGTTTCTTTTGGCATCATCACATCCAGCACGATCATGTCCACAATAAAATACTGCAGTTTCATTCGCGCATCATCCGCACTTTTGGCACAGGTCACCAGCCAGCCTTGCTTCGTGAGGTAACGTTTAAGCAGTGAGCGAATCCGCGCATCATCATCCACCACCAGAATATGCGGCTGGCGCTCATGCACCCAATAATCCATATTAGCGTTTTCTGCGAAGTCTGACATAAAAAGCTCCCTGCCCTCCATGATGTTTGGCGGCTCCAGCAATGCCAACAATCATCGGGCGGAATGTAGCATCTTCTGCCCAGCGTGCAAAGGATCGTCTCAATATCCCTTCTGATGAGAGTTTTCCTTTACCTGTTATCACCAAAACCAGAGCGCACTGGGCAGCGTAGGCATCTGTAATAAATTGATGCAGTGTGTCATAGGCAAGTTCTGCACCTAAGCCGTGCAAGTCCAGCGTGCGCTCAATCGGCATACGTCCCTTTTTAATGCGCTTGATAGTATTATGGTCAAATGCCTCCAGTTCAGCTGGTGCATTAAATGTCTGCGTAGGTGGAGCAGCATCATATCCTGCAAAATTAATGGGGGGAACATATATTCGTTTTCGCTGCGTAATCAGCTTCTCTGTGCTGTCTATGCGCGGTTTTGTTTTTAGCGGCTGCACATCTTTCAGCACATTGTGCCACTCATCATTGCTGGACATAATCCGCATCTTTCGGGAAAAGCACATATAAGGCAGCGTCACGATTCAGTTTACCTGCCAGCAATTCTGCATCATCCCCTGCCCCTGCAAATAAATCTGCCCGCAAACGCCCTTTAATGGCGCTGCCCGTATCCTGCGTGATGACCATGCGCTGAATATCATTCCCTGCATTGAGGAATAACGGCACGCCATAACTTAAATACGCTGGGTCTATCGCCACGGAATGCATGGCTTTGAGCGGTGTGCCTTGCGCCCCGATAATCTCTGCCTCGCCTGCCGCACGATCAAAGAACACATAAGATGCATTTTGTTGCATAATGGCAGAGGCCTGATCTGGGTTTGCACGCAACCAGTGTTTGAGCCACTGCAGAGACATTTCTTCTTTGGTCGCTAGTTTATTATCAATAAAATATTTTCCAATCGCGGTGTATGGCATGTCATTTTTGCCTGCATAGCGCAGCAAGCCACGGCTGCCATCAGGATATTCGACGTAACCTGAGCCCTGAATATGCAGGAAGAACACATCCACCGCATCATCTGCATATGCCACAATCTCTGCCTTGCCATTCAGCGCACCTGCGTCAATCTCCGCGCGGCTATGAAGCGTACGGTGCATCTCGTCTGGTCTGGCATAAATCGGCACGTGATAGGTGGCATCAGGTGTATCGTTTACCTGCAATAAGGGTATATAATATCCTGTGAGATGAAGTCTGTTATTCAGATTGGTGCGCACGCGATATAGATGAAAATGATTGGTCAGAAATCCATATGCATCATCTGACATACGCGCTTTTTCGCAAAGGGACTGCATGACAGATGCTTCCACATGACGGTCAAATATGCGCACTTTTTCCTGAGTTCTGGTGTCACATGCACTTACCCATGCATCCAGCCCCGCCTGCGCATGTGCTGCATCAAACAAGCGCAATTCGTTCCAGCCCACACGCCGCCATTCATAGCGTTCCGTAGTGGGCTGACATGCATTAAGCATCATCATCATTGCGCAGAGAAAAAGGACACGCCACATGCAGTTTACGTGTCGATAATCGTCCAGTTGGGGTTCGGGCTTTTCAGATTGCGTTCAAAGACCCACTCATCATCCACATGCTCAATCTGTGAAGCGGTGTCCGTAATCACCTTGCCTTTTTTGTCACGCTCTGCCTGAATCTGTTCGCTGACAAACTGCACTGTAATCTTTGCTTTTGCGCTTTCCACATCAATATCTTTGATATGCGCTTCCATGATAGACACTAATGTTGTGTCAATATAGCTTTCCTGATCTTTGCGCTTTTTCAGTTCTTCCTGAAACTCGGTATAAATTTCTTTTGAAAGCAGCATTTTCAGCGTATCACGGTCATCTTTGCTGAACGCATCCAGTACCATTTCAAACGCGGTTTTTGCACCCTCCAGAAATTCCTTGCGGCGAAATGTTCTGTCATACTCGCGGATGCGCTGCAGCCCTGTCTTAATGGAGACATCCAGATCTTCTTCAATCACTTCTGGCTCTGGCTCAGGTTTCATTGAAGAATGTTCCAGCTCACGCGGAGGCAATTCAATCACTTTGCTATTTTCGTCAAACGTGGCATCACGCGGTTGTGGCGGCTGGTCATGACCAATTTTTTGCCCCAGCACCCCATAAAGGCGAAGCAAAATAAACACTACAACAGCAATCAGAACAATTAAATCCACAGGCATAAACACACTTTCTTTTATTCATATCATAATTATTGCATTAACCAACTATCGTCATTCTTAAGCGTAGTGAAGAATCCAGTGCCGCAAAAGCAAAGCGGAGAGATGGATCCTTCGGCTTTGCCTCAGGATGACGCATAACGTAGTGTTACGCATTAATCTTTATTATATCATGACGATTTAAGCACCATAAGGCAAGTCTAGTTTTTCCAGATGACTTATTGATAATCAACCGCCTATAGTATGATTATATAGTCAAAAGATTAAAATTTTAAAGAGGAACTACATGCACGCACGCGGGCGCACCGATATTTTATTTTTTCGTCGGGCATTCATGCATTTAAAAAATACAGTGGCACGCTGGTGGGACAATGACCCATTCACGCAGGCAGCCGCCGTTGCTTACTATACGATCTTCTCCTTCCCCGCCCTGATCATTATTTATCTCGCCAGCGCCTCCCTTTTCCTGAAACAGGAAGAATTGCAGGCGCAGACCAATAGTTTTTTAAGTGAAAAATTTGGCGCGTCTGCCGCCGAACAATTCACTACGATTATACAGAACACCGCTCCAGAAGACACCAGCACTGTTGCATTTGTGATTGGTGGTGTGACTTTACTATTAGCCGCCCTGAAATTATTCATGCAGCTTCAAAAAGCATTGAATCACGTCTGGGGCTTGCCAGAAACACCTGTGGGCAGCTTTACCACGTTGCTGGTGCGGCGTTTCACATCCTTCCTTGTAATGCTGGGCATTGGCATCACACTGGTATGCTCCATTCTGCTGACCTCTATCATCAGTTTCCTGACAAAATGGATCACCGACCATGTGCATGAATATCTTGCATTTATAGCGCATGGGGTGAATCTGCTGGCTTCCATGCTGACGCTTAGCGCCGTATTCACCATCATGCTGCGCAATCTGCCTGACAAACATGTGCGCTGGCGACATGCTTTTCCTGGCGCAATGGTGAGTGCCGTATTATTTATGATAGGTGAATATGCACTGGGAATATACTTCTCCACCGCCCGTCCAGACTCAGCTTACGGGGTGACAGGTTCACTCATATTACTCATGCTTTGGGTATCTTATAGTTGCATCATCTTGCTTTTAGGTGCAGAGATGAGTAAAACATTATCTGACTATGATTCCAAAACTCAAGAATCCTGACGAAACCAAACCAGACCACATTCCACCCGAATGTGCGCTGGAAGAGGATGTGCTGCATCTGAAAGGTGAGTGGGAACTGGCACATTACAAGCAAATGAATGCACAGCTTAACCAGATTTCCAGTGTAGGCAACAAGCTTATGATCGACGGTTCAGAACTGACCATGCTGGACACGGCTGGCAGCATTCTGATCAAACAATTTGCGCAATCTCATGGCATTGCCTGTGATGAAGTGGAATTTCAGAATATTCGTGATGACTATAAAAATTTCATCCGTGAGATATGGTCTCGCAATTATGACCCCGAAGAAAAAGAAAAAACCCATCATACACTGATTGGACGTTTCATAGACTGGGTGGGGCATGTCAGCGCTGCTATTGCCGTGGAAGCTACTAACATGCTCTCTTTCACAGGGCAAGTGGTGCTGTGCATCAGCCATTGCTTCTCTAACCCGTCAGAATTTCGCGGCAAATCCCTCGTGCGGCACATGGATGAAGCAGGCGTGCGCGCGTTGCCCATCATTTGCCTGCTCGCGTTTTTGATTAGTATTGTGCTGGGGTATCAGGGCGCAACACAGCTGAAAATGTTCGGCGCAGAAGTCTTCACGATTGACCTGACCGCCATTTCCATTCTGCGCGAAATGGGCGTGCTGCTCACTGCGATTATGGTGGCAGGGCGCTCAGGCAGTGCCTTTGCCACAGAAATTGGCGTGATGAAACTGCGTGATGAAGTGGATGCGCTCAAAACGATTGGCTTAAATCCGTTCCAGCTGCTCGTCATTCCGCGCATCTTGTCACTCGTCATCATGATGCCCGTCCTCACCTTCTTCGCGGATATGTTCGGGCTGCTTGGCACATTTCTGATGACCAATCTGCTGCTGGATATTCCGTTTGATATATTTCTGGAACGCTGCGCCAACACGGTGGAACTGAACACATTCATGGTAGGCGTTGCCAAAGCACCTGTGTTTGGTTTGCTGATTGGGCTGGTCGGAACCTATCAGGGAATGCAGGTGAAGGGTTCTGCAGAAAGCGTCGGCAGATTAACCACTGTGTCTGTGGTACAATCCATCTTCGCCGTTATCTTTGCCAATGCGCTTTTCTCCATTTTGTTTGCGGAGTTCGGGCTATGAGTGAACGCAAAAAAGTGATTGAATTGCGCGATGTGCATACGTCCTTCGGCACGCAAAAAATTCATGATGGGCTGGATTTCACGCTGTATAATGATGAAATCGTCGCGCTCGTCGGCGGGTCTGGGTCTGGGAAATCCGTGCTATTCAACACTATTTTAGGGTTAGTTCCTTTGCAACGTGGCGAAATCATTATTAATGAAACACATAAAGGACAGCTTCTCAACCAAAGCACCGCCCCGTCTGAGCAATGCGGCGTGTTGTTTCAGCATGGCGCACTCTTTTCAGGCTTGACCATTCTGGACAACATCAAATTGCCACTGCGCGAACACACCAAGCTGCCAGAAGACTTCATTCATGACATGGCAATGACCAAGCTGGATTTGGTGGGGCTGAATGTGGATGCGGCGGGAAAATATCCATCAGAAATCTCAGGCGGCATGAACCGCCGCGCAGGGTTGGCGCGGGCATTAATTATGGACCCTGATATTTTATTTTTGGATGAACCAACCGCAGGGCTAGACCCCGTCTCCGCTGCCAATTTTGATGATTTGCTGCGCTTCCTGCAAAAAACACTGGATTTATCGGTACTGATGATCACGCATGATTTGGATAGTATTATCTTATGTGATCGCCTCGCCGTGTTAGTGGACAAAAAAATGATAACAGGCACATTAGACGAAATCACCGCGATAGACCATCCGTGGCTGCAGGAATATTTCAACGGAAAACGGATGCGACAGTTGGAGGCGACGCAAGCGGCGCATTAATCTGCAAACTCCCCAAATTTCAAAAAATGCACCGTCTGACGCTGCACTTCATCGTTGGATGGAAAGAATGTATGGGATGCATCCACCATCACGCTGTCTTTCACGCCGTCCAACTGCGCGCTCAACACGGAAACTTTTCCGTCATCATCCTCAGGAATAATGTAGGATGAAAACGGATCAATCGTGGCTGTGCCAATAATCGTTCCCGCTTCATAATCCACCGCGCCAAACAGCCCCTCGCGCACGCTTTCATCGGTGATGAGTTGCTGCCCCGCCACGCCATAAATTAACTGATAGGCTTTGATGTCCTGCCACCAGTCCGCCACTTCAGAGCCTTTATGCGGCGTGGCAAGAAACAGCACCCGACCAAGATTTTCAGGGCGATGATGGTTCAATATAGTGCGTGTGAGCAACCCGCCCATGGAATACCCCACAAAATGCACTTTCCGTTCTGGCGCAATATGCTGCAAATGCTCATGATGCACCCACCGCGCCAGCGTACGCAAATTATAATCTGTGGAAGGATAAGTGATATTCAATACCTCAAATCCAGCATCTTCCACCGCCTGCGCCAACGGTTCCATATGGCTGGAACTGCGTGCAATGCCATGCAGCATGATGACGATGTCTTTCGCATGAAGTGGCGCACTGTAAAGCAGCAGGAAAATGAGAAGGAAACGCATTAATAGATTATAAAATGCATTGCCACATAAGCGCAAGCGTCTATATTAGCATCATGTTTGACTTTTCCCTGTCTGAATTGCTGGTGATTTGCGTAGTTGGCTTGGTCGTTTTAGGACCAAAAGAACTGCCCACGGTGGCGCGTGCTGTGCGGGATGCCATTCGATACGTTAAGCGGATGAGCGCTTCAGTACAGTCTCATATCAATGATGTGCTGGACGAAGATGACCGCAAGGGACTCACCAACCTGATTAAAGGGGATGATGGCACATTTTACGAAGCGTTTGACGTGAATGAATTGCTGATTGATGAACCAAAGAAGAAAGATGACGATGAGCGAACCACTTAAACAGGAAACGCTGGTCTCACATCTGGTGGAACTGCGCACGCGGCTGCTGGTGAGTGTGGTCGCATGGTTGCTTTGTGCGGGCGCGGTGTACGCATTCATGCCACAAATTCTGGCGTTTCTCACGCAACCTCTGGCAGATGCATATGAAGGTACAGAGCAAAAACGCCTCATTTTCACCAGCCTGCCCGAAGCCTTCACGACCTATCTCAGCACGTCCATGTTTGTTGGCTTCCTCGCTGCGTTCCCCATCATTTCCGCGCAGCTATATCGGTTTTTAGCCCCTGGTTTATACGCTAATGAAAAACGCGCCATGCTGCCCTTCATCATCGCTGCGCCGCTCTTGTTTTATGCTGGCGCAGCACTTGCTTATTTCTTCATTTTCCCGCTCGCATGGAAATTCTTTGTCAGCTTTGAAATCAACACGCTGGGCATGAGCGGCATGGCAGTGGAACTGGAAGCCAAAATCAGCGAATATCTGGCGCTCATCCGCGCCATCGTTCTTGCTTTTGGCCTGGCGTTTCAATTGCCGTTGGCACTCACTTTACTGGTCAAGGCGGGGCTGCTTTCCGTGGACACCCTGAAGAAAGGCAGGCGTTACGCCATCATCATCATGCTAACGGCTGCTGCTATCCTCACCCCACCAGATATTATTTCGCAAATCGGGTTGTTCGGTGCGCTCTATCTGCTCTATGAATGTGCGATTATTGCATCTGGTTTTGTTGCAAAGTCGAAATAAGATTGCTTTTTTAATCAGCATCGTTTAGTTTCACCCTTCACATTACTTACTGCACTTTGTCAAAAAGTGACTACCTATTATCATGATCTATATTGCAAATTATATTGCTGCATCTAGCGCAGATGAAATGGATATTTACTGTTCTTACGCAACGCAAGGCACTTTTCCAAAAGGAGAATGCATAGCGCTCAAAGAAGAACATTTAAAACAGATTGATGTCTATTGCATGGAGTCGTCAGGAGATAATGATACGGAATATGCGCATTGCAGCATTAAAATTCACACTCGCTGGGGGACAGATGTAGTGTTAATAGACAGAAATCTGGCACAATCTATTACAACTTCACGATTTTTGCACCTTTCTGCAAACATTGAATAATCACTTTTAAGACGCATTATGCGTCTTTTCTTTTAGCTCGACATGGAATAATACAGCAGCATATCGCTATCACGCTGCCGTTCCATACGTTCCACTTCTGCTTCTTCCACTTTGTTTTCTGGAATATATTTTCGGCTGAATGCAGTGCCCAGCCCACCCATTGCTGCGCCAATAAGCGCCCCTTTTGCAGGGCTTGCATGTTCATCATCTGACAAGGCAAAGATCGCAGTTCCAATGGCTGCGCCTGCGCATGTTGCAAAAGCTATTGTTGCTGGAGTTGCACGTTCAATTTTCATTTCAAAACATTATCATAAAATAACTAGTTATAAAACTGAATTAATCTGCTTTTCGCCGTACATACACATATAGCAGCAGCAGGAAGCACATGCCCAACACAGGCTGCACCCCATAACGCGCAAACCAAGTCTTTTCCGCAGCTGCTTTCGGCAAACGCGTGTCAATCACCCCTTGCTCATTTAATGGCAAACGCTCCAGCACGCGACCATATGCATCTATCACCGCGCTCACACCACTATTCGCCACACGCAGCATGGCAGCCCCCTGCTCCACCGCTCTCATACGGCTCATTTCAAAATGTTGATATGGTGCAGTGCTCGTGCCGAACCATGCATCATTAGTGATGTTGAGCAGCCATGCAGGATGTGCGCCCTTGCTTAAATGCGGAAAAATCGCTTCGTAACAAATGAGCGGGCGCACAGGTGGCAGTCCTGCAATCTTCACCGCATCATTATTTCGACCCATTGAAAAATCCAGCGCGCCATGCGTAATCTTTTCCACAGGCAAAATGCCACGAAACGGGATATATTCTCCGAACGGCACAAGTTTGCGCTTGTCATATGTAGCAACAATCCTGCCCTCGGGGGACACTGCTTTCAGACTATTATATAATATGGGCTGGTCTGTATCTGTTGCAGGGCGAATAACGCGAATTGCGCCCGTAATTAATGCCCCCCCCTTGGGTGCAAATTTCCCCAGTTCATCTGCCCAGAAGTCCCCTTCTTCAAAGGGGTGCGTCATCGCCGTTTCAGACCAGATGATATGTGTAATATCCTCACCCAGATCAAAACGTGAAAGGTCAATATGCGTTTTGATGGCATTATAACGCTCTTGCGGATCCCATTTCAGGCTTTGTTTAATGTTGGGCTGCACGAGACGCAGTTTCACCGTATCAACATATTCTGTATTATGGTGGTGCAACCTGTTCTCGCCATATGTGAATAATGCCGATATGGATGCCACGATAAGCATTGTAAACATATAGGGTTTTCGCTGCCCCATAAACCAGCAGGGAGCGGAGCCAAGCAAAATAATAAACAAACTTCCGCCCCATACGCCACCTAATGAGGCAATCTGCAATAATATATCGCTGGCAGCGAGGCTATATCCTGCCAGATTCCATGGAAAGCCCGAAAGCAGCATAGAACGCAGCCCTTCCATTGCCAGCCAGCCCACAGCAAACAGGCAAGAGAATGATGCATATGGCAAGGTGCGAAAGCTGAATAATAGTCGGTGCAATATCGCATGATATAGTGCCAGCACCGCCCCGATCCCGCCAATGGCGAAAGGAATCAGCCAGCCAAAACGCGCCGCATCCACCAGCAATGCATGTGCAAACCAGTAAAGCCCTGCGCAGAAATATCCCATACCAAACCAGAAACCATAAAACGCGGCGCGGCGTGCGGTGGGCGCATGTTTTAGCGAAATAATGCATATGGGAATAGTACATAACCAGATGGGCAACACATAAAATGGCGCAAAGCCCAGCGTGCTTAATGCTCCCGCGAGAAACAATATCAGATATTGTCTCCAAGTCGTGAGGGATTGAAATTTTTGTAGCACATTCATGCGCTTGTTATGACGCGTTTGCCACCTTTTGCAAAGCAGTAATCGGAGTAAAATTTAAATTCATCTGCACACGGCGAATGCGGCGCGGGTCTGCGTCAATAATGCGCAGTTGCCCCAGCCCATCCACATGGATCAATTCCCCTGTGAGCGGCACACGATGCAACAGTCCAAAGATGAACCCGCCAAGCGTGTCATAATCCGCATCTTCGCAATATTCGCGCAGATCCAGCCCTGTTTCTTCATAGATGGCTTCCACTTTCAGTCGCGCATCCATCAAAAAGCGGTTGCTGGCAATGCGGCGCACTTCCAGTTCGGGGTCATCAAAATCATGTTCATCCTGAATTTCGCCGACCAAAGCTTCAAAGATGTCTTCCAGCGTCACCAGACCATCTGTTCCGCCATATTCATCCACAATGATTGCCATATGCGAGCCTTCTTCGCGCATTTTCACCAGCAGATCGATCAGCTTCATGGAGGGCGCAATGAACATCACTTCTCGCACCAGCTCATCCATATCAAACGGCACATCTCCTGCAAGCACTGGCACAAGGTCTTTCAGATGGATAAAGCCTTTCAGCGTGTCCAGCTCTTCATCATAAACAGGCATACGCGTATGCTGCTTATCTGTAATCATCTGTTTTAGTTCGGTTAGCGTAATATGATGATCCACCGCAACAATATTGCTGCGAGGCACCATAATATCATGAACGGTGAGTTCACCCACGCTGAGCATATTGCGGAGGATAGTGCGCTCGTCATTTGACATTTCTTCGTCTTCATCACTGCGCTCGATCGCTTCTTCCAGCGCTTCCTTCAGCGTGGAATCAGGCACTTTTCTGGCGAGGTTATTTGCAAACCAGCTGCTTATCTGTGTCCATATGCCTGGTTGATCTGGTTCGTCTTTTTCTTCGGCTGTACTGTTCATATAGTTACGCTTAGTTTCGTCTGATATGGGTCTGCAATGCTGTATAATTCTAACAGATCCCTCTCCTGTTGTTCCATAATGTCTGCTTCTTCATCATACATATGGTCATATCCCAGTAAATGCAATATGCCATGAATCAACATATGGGTGGTATGATCATAAAATGTTTTCTCCTGCTCTTCAGCTTCTGCAGCAATCACATCATAAGCAATGATAATATCACCAATAATATGCGGTTGCCCTTCAGGAACAATAGCATCTGCCACCGCAGGAAATGATAATACATTAGTGGCATAATCCTTATGTCTGAAACGGTGGTTCAGTTCGCGGATTTCTTTTCCATCAGTAAATAATACGGCAACCTGATGCGGCACATCCTGAGGGTAAGTATCTGTAATATGACGATGTGCAGCAAGCACGCGATTAACCACATCTTCTGTATGATGCTTCAGGTCATTTATTTTTGAATGCCAGCGTGCATCATGCACTGCAATGGTTATATCACTATTGCTCATCGTCCTTCTCGATCTCATCCATATCATCAGAAAGTTCAGCCGCACGCGAGCCTTGCATGGATGGGCGCACACCTCTGTCCCAGTCATCATAAGCCTGCACAATTTTTCCAGCCAGTTCATGACGGACAACATCTGTATCCGAAAATGCCACAACCGAAATGCCGTCAATATGGCTGATTTTACGCACCGAATCCCTCAATCCTGATTTTACGTCTTTGGGCAAATCAATCTGTGACATATCACCTGTAATCACCATGCGAGAATTCTCGCCAAGTCGCGTTAAAAACATTTTCATCTGCGTGGATGTGGTGTTTTGCGCTTCATCCAGAATGATAAATGCGTTGGAGAGCGTCCGTCCGCGCATAAACGCAAGGGGCGCGACTTCAATTTCCACCTTTTCCATCATCTGATTGACCTTCTCCGCTGGCAGCATGTCAAATAACGCATCATAGAGCGGGCGCAGAAACGGGTCTATCTTCTCTTTCATATCACCTGGCAAAAAGCCCAGCTTTTCCCCCGCTTCCACTGCAGGGCGGGAGAGAATGATCCGTTCCACACGGTGATTCAGGAACATGTAAACTGCCATTGCCACAGCAATATAGGTCTTTCCTGTTCCCGCAGGACCAAGTGCAAATGTCAGATCATGGTCATAAAGCGCGCGCATATAATTTGCCTGCATATGCGAATATGGCGCGACTGTTTTTTTCGCTGTTTTAATGTAAACATCGCTCTGAATAGCACGTTTTTCAGCACGTTTCATCTGCTTACGTGGCTCATGCGCATCTTCCACTTCAACAGGGGGAGCCACCCGAACTGCTGCTTCCACGTCCTTCGCGGTAATATCCTTTCCGTTTTTAAGCGTTCTGTATAAATCCATCAATATGGCTTCCACCAGCACCACATCCCGCTGCGCTCCTGTCACAGACAGCATATTGCCGCGCGGGATTGCTTCCAGATTCAGCAGTTTCTCTAGTGTTTTGAGGTGCGCATCATCATCACCATATAAAGCAGGTAAGACGCTATTATCCTCAAAGAAAATATTAGTGGAAAAATGATGCGGTGTTTTAGGCATAAAAAATCATTGCTATTATTAAACTATAATGAGGAAATATTATGCAACAATCAATAGAATTACGATTTTATTTCACGCCCAAACCATCGCTTTTGCATAAATAAAATAAATCTGGTGGTATTTCTGCCAAGTTTTCACTTGCGCTTATCCCTTGAAGGCGATAAAAGAACATCTCTTTTACTGGACCCGTAGCTCAACTGGATAGAGTACCTGACTACGAATCAGGCGGTTAGAGGTTCGAATCCTCTCGGGTCCGCCATTTTAGTTGGCTATGATTGCATTTCTTAATTTTCTCTTCAGCACGTTCTGCAAATGCTACTCTATTATAAAATTTCTTATCTGATGGTATGCCTTCAGGAAAAACTATCATTAATGATGTTTCATATGTTGACTTTAAATACTGATATGCAACTGTGAGTTTTGAGTCGCAGATATTACCTTTGATAATAAAAATTTGATTCGCTAAAGCGTTTGTAATTCTTGTGGCTGTTAATCCAAGATAATATGCATATTTCTCGTCATCTAAAAACCTTTTCTCATCTAAAATTCGTTTGTATAAATCAACAAGATTAAATTTTATGCCAAAGTAATCCGCAACAGACATATTTAACTTCTCAAATCTATATATTAAAAACATATATGACAGATAACTAGAGTGAAAAACATCATGTTCCAGTTTCTCATTTGTAAGCTGATGCTTTGAAATATTCTTGATAATATCAATAGCTATTTCAATTCTTTGCTCTTTATTGCTAATATTGATTTTCTGTTTTTTATTCAAATATTCCACGTAAGGCGATACATAATAATTATATTTCCATATATAATATTCGCCATCAGATTCAGGTATAACGGAAAGTGCATTTTCCATAGCGTTTCTATGCCAACCATTCATAACCTGATAAATAAAATCTTGGTCATCACCAATTCTAGCAAGCCATACCCCTTGCAATACTGCTAGATAATTACTTATGATATATTCATTTTTAGTATCATATGCAGAAGCTTTATCTTCCCACTCATTAACACCTGCACGGTACATAGAATACATAACATAGGATAGAACAAGTAATAGGGTAATTACCGCGCGTAATACTATTTTTTTACTACTCATCACTCATCTTAAGCGCCGCAATAAACGCGCTTTGTGGAATATCCACATTGCCGATAGAACGCATTTTTTTCTTTCCCTTCTTCTGTTTTTCCAGCAGCTTTTTCTTGCGGGAAATATCCCCGCCGTAACACTTCGCGGTTACGTCTTTTCGCATGGCGGAGATGGTTTCTCGTGCGATGATTTTTCCACCAATGGCCGCCTGCACAGGAATTTTGAACAGATGCTGCGGAATGAGGTCTTTCAGGCGTTTGCACATGGCGCGCCCGCGATAATCTGCCTGAGAGCGATGCACGATAAGTGAGAGCGCATCCACAGGTTCGGCATTGACCAGAATGGACAAACGCACCAGATCAGACGCATCATAGCCGTCCATCGTATAATCAAAACTCGCATAGCCGCGCGTGCAGCTTTTCAGACGGTCATAAAAATCAAACACCACTTCGTTGAGCGGCAAACGATACACCGCCATTGCCCGACCAGATACGTAAGTCAGATCCACCTGAACACCGCGTTTTTCAGTGCATAAAGATAGCACATTGCCAAGATATTCGTCAGGAACCATAATCGTGCCTTTAATCCACGGTTCGCGCATTTCAGTGATTTTGGTCACATCTGGCATGTCTGCAGGGTTGTGCAATTCTTTAATTGTGCCGTCTGTCATCGTCATTTCATAGACCACGCTTGGCGCAGTGGTGATGAGGTCTACATCATATTCACGTTCCAGCCGCTCCTGAATAATCTCTAAATGCAGCAACCCGAGGAAGCCACAACGAAAGCCCATGCCAAGCGCAGAGGAGCTTTCCACTTCATAATGAAAACTTGCATCATTAAGATGCAGCTTGGCAATACTTTGCTTCAAATGTTCATATTCGCCATTGTCCGTGGGGTAAAGACCACAAAACACCACAGGCTGACTTGGTTTAAAGCCTGGCAACGCCTTGTCGGCTGGCTTGGCATCATCCGTAATAGTGTCGCCCACATTTGTGTCTGCCACATGCTTGATGCCTGTAGTGATATATCCCACCTCACCTGCTCCAAGTGATGGCACACGCATTTTTGCTGGCGTAAACACACCCACATCATCCACCACATAGGCAGATTTATTGCTCATCATGCGGATTTTTTGCCCCTTCTTCACCTCGCCTGAAAATACGCGAATAAGAATAATCACGCCGAGATACGTGTCGTACCAGCTATCAATCAGAAGGGCTTTTAATGGGAGTTCGTTTGGGTTTTGGGTCATGAGAATAGTTTTAAAATGTGAGTTCGGAAGAATAGCGCGATGATGGCGAGTAATATAGAAATAACTCCACCTTTAATCCAGCTTTTTAGCTCTGCAATCTTTGTATTTTGTTTTTCAATTTGTGTGTCTTGTGCTGTAATACGATTTTCAAATTTCAATAATGCATTTTCAAGTTCTAATTTGGAGATGAATTGCTGTTTGGAACGCTGCAGAATTTTTTCATGGGCAACAATTTGCTCTATCGGTACTCCCGCATTGTTCAACAATTCTATATTTTCATCCATGCTTATCTTTTAGTCAGAAAAGCTAATGAAATCAATGTTGTTGTTTGTGCTGCGCTTTAAGCGTTTTTACCAGATGTGGCTTTTGCGTAATCAAAGCAAAAGCGCGGGCTTTCTTTTCTTCCAGCCCAGCTTTCCCTAAACGATATATCCAATATTCCTCATCAAAATTCTGCATATCAGCAATATATGCTTTACTCATAGATACAAGAACCTCTGCTACGTCTTCAGTAACACCAGTCTGCATCAATTGGGCAATATCTCGTTCATGTGGCTGCATAACATTTATTATATGTTATTCATAACATAAACAGCAAGTTACAATTTTGGTATTTATACCAATTTACAACACCCGAGGCGGCGGCAAGCGTGTTACCACGGCTTCCAATACATCTACAATACCAATGCCTGTTTTCGCAGAAATCAGGATAGCGTCAGATGCGTCCAGCCCTATCACTTCTTCAATTTGTTGTTTAATGCGTTCTGGCTCTGCGGCGGGCAGGTCAATCTTGTTTAGTACGGGAACGATCTCGTGGTCAGCCTCAATCGCCTGATACACATTCGCCAGCGTCTGCGCTTCCACCCCTTGTGATGCATCCACCACCAGCAAAGATCCCTCACATGCTGCCAGACAGCGGCTCACCTCATAGGCAAAATCCACATGCCCTGGTGTGTCCATCAGGTTCAGAATATAGGTTTCACCATCTTTTGCCTTGTAATTTAGTCGTACGGTTTGTGATTTAATGGTAATGCCACGCTCGCGCTCAATATCCATACTATCCAGCAGCTGTTCATGCATATCCCTGTCTGATACGGCTTCACAATGCTGAATCAGCCTGTCTGCCAGAGTGGATTTGCCGTGGTCAATATGGGCTACGATGGAAAAATTGCGAATTTTGGATAAATCTGTCATGTTGCTCTATGTAATGCATTTACGTAAAAGCGCAAGAAATTCGTGCATGTTAACAGGTTTAATGTTATTATTAACAAGTACATTCTTATCACAGCAAATAAGCTAATGAATTTTTTTGAAAATCTTATCGTTTCACTGGTACTTAAATTTTATCATCTTTTTGATGATGAAAAATGCGTATTATATTATGATGAGAATGATAATCTGTACCAAGTTGAATATTGTCCAAATCTTCTACACCGATATTTTGTCATAAGGCAAGATCGTATGATACGGGAGGATGGCTATTGTAAAACAAAAAAAGTAATGGATCTTTCTTATCAGGAAAGAGCGTTATTTTTAAATTCTTCAAATGATATTCAATAGATAAATAACTTCAGAGCAATAATTATAATTGCTCTATTTTTTTGACTGCATTTTCAATTAATCGCACCGCCTGACGCACTGCGTGCAGCCGCACCTGATTGCGGAAACCATCAAAATGATAGGTTGTCGTCTCCACCGCATTTCCCAATGCACAGCCAAAACACACCATGCCGACAGGTTTTTCCTTTGTTCCACCTTCTGGCCCTGCAATTCCTGTAATGGATACGCTGATGACATAATCAAATGCATCAAATTCCTGCAAAGCATGTGCGCCACCTACTGCCATTTCACCTGCCACTTCTTCACTCACAGCACCGTGCGCTTCCAGCGTCTGCGGGTCAACAGCTGCATAGCGTATTTTTGCCGCATTATCATATGTGATCATATTGCTATGTATCACTGCAGAAGAACCTGACACAGATGTGAGAAGCGCTGAAAGCAACCCACCCGTGCAGGATTCCACCGTGGTCACCCCAATTTTACGCGCCGCACAGATTTTGATTAGTTTTTCAATACGTTGCAGTAATAATTCTTCAAACATAGTGCATTACTCATAAAAAGGTGTGACGTAATCTGCAGGTAGTAAAGCACCAATTATTAAAAAAAACATTAATCCCATAAATGCAGCGACCATATCATCAAACATGACACCCAGCCCACCTTTCATATTTTTATCAACCCATGAAATGGGCCACGGCTTTAATATATCAAAAAAGCGAAACAAGACAAAACCAAGAAAATAGCCATATAAATTTACAGGCATGACAGACAACAGCAACCATTGCCCTGCCACCTCATCAATCACAATTTCTTTCGGGTCATCCTGCTTGTTATTAAGCGACATATAAAGTTCAGATACCCATACCCCCAATATGAATATCAGCAGCGACATAACTGCAAGCACCATGCCGTTAAAGACATTGTGAATCATATAAGCAATGGGGATGGCAGCAAGTGAACCCATCGTGCCAGGGGCGATGGGTGAGTTTCCAGAGCCAAACCATGTGGCAATAAAACTATTCCATGATTGTTTCATGGCGCTAACTTATCATTCTCAGATAATACTGTCACAGAAATAATGGCGCTGCACGCTAATCCTTCTTCTTTTCCTTCAAAGCCAAGTTTTTCGGTTGTGGTGGCTTTCACATTAACGCGCGAAGCACCACAGTTCAGAATTCTGGCAATATTATGACGCATATGATCACGCACTGATCCAATTTTAGGGCGCTCGCCAATAATGGTCACGTCGCAATTATTTACCGCTCCGCTCACCTCATGCAACAATTTCAGCGCATGTGCTACAAATAATTCAGAATCCATATTTTTAAATGCATCATTGCTTGGCGGAAAATACTGCCCAATGTCCCCCTGCCCTATGGCGCCCAGCAACGCATCCGTAATCGCATGAAGCACCACATCCGCATCTGAATGTCCTTTCAGGCGGCGCGTATGCGGCACATCCACCCCGCCTAATTTCATCGTTTGAGCCTCGCCTGTGGCAAAGTCAGTAAACTGATGCACATCATAGCCTTGACCAATGCGCAGTTCTGTTTGCATCATGGCTTGCGCACGTTGCATATCCTTCTGCGTGGTAATTTTAAACATCTGCTCATCTCCCAAAGCGGTGCAGACGCGAAAGCCTGCCGCGCGCATGATGCCCGCATCATCAGTAAAGTTACCTGCCATCTGCTCATGCGCACTCAGTAATGCATCATAATGAAAGGCTTGCGGCGTTTGCGCGGCGAAAAGCGCATCACGGTTTAAGGTGTCTGTGATAATGTCGCCATCCACTTGCTGAATCGTGTTCGTCACTGGCAAAGATGCAATCGCTCCGTCATAGTTGCTCAGCGCCTCCAGCAATCGCTCACATGCAGCATGGCTCACAAATGGACGCGCTGCATCATGCACCAAAACCACTTCAGGCGCAGTGTCCTGCAAGGCTTCCAACCCATTTTTGACGGATGCTTGCCGCGTCTGCCCACCTTCAACAACCTGCACAGTGTTCAGCCATTGTGCGCCGACATATTCCGCAACATCAGGGCGCGTGACCAGCAAAATGGTTGCTTCAGGAAAATAACGCTGAAAACGCTGCACTGAATGCACAAAAACAGGTTTCCCGTGCAGCATCTCAAACTGCTTTGGTACACTCCCACCATAGCGCGCTCCGCTGCCCGCGGCGACAATGATAATAGCAATATTCTTAAATGTTTTCACCCGTTCACACATAGTCAATCAGCATTTGGAAATAAAGCATTAATATGCTATGATGCGCGGCATGACTCACACTCCACGCCTAAAACCTATTCAGCTTGATAATATCGTAATAGAAAATCCCGTCATTTTAGCTCCGATGACAGGTGTCTCTGATTTGCCATTTCGAAAACTAGTCACGCAATGCGGCGTGGGCATGGTGGTGTCTGAAATGATTGCGTCTAAAGGCATGATTTTGCAAACCAAAAATTCCCTGCGCATGGCGAAGCGTGATGCGTGTGAATATCCCTACGCTGTGCAGCTTGCAGGCTGTGAACCAGAGGTAATGGGCGAAGCTGCTAAACTGAATGAAGATCTGGGCGCAGATATTATTGATATTAATTTCGGTTGCCCCGTGAAAAAAGTGGTGGGCGGCAATGCTGGCTCTGCTTTAATGCGTGATGAAGTGCTGGCAGGAAAAATTCTGGAAGCAACAGCGCGCGCCGTCAACATTCCCGTCACGCTAAAAATGCGCATGGGATGGGATCATGATTCGTTGAACGCCCCTACACTCGCCCGCATCGCTCAGGAATCTGGCATCAAAATGCTCACCGTGCATGGGCGCACGCGGTGTCAGATGTATAAAGGCAGCGCCGATTGGGAATTTATTGGCACAGTAAAAGACGCAACTAATTTGCCGCTTATTGTGAATGGAGACATCAAAACGATTGAAGATGCCGAAACCGCATTGAAACAGTCAAATGCAGACGGCGTCATGATTGGGCGTGGAGCATATGGCAAACCGTGGCTTCTTAACCAGATGATCGCACATTTCCAGCGCGATGAAAGCATTGACGCACCTAGTTTGCAAGACCAACACCAGATCATTCTGCGCCACATGCATGATATGTTCAGCACCTACGGCGAAGAACCCGCTGTACGCATCGCCCGAAAACATATTGGTTGGTATTCCAACGGCTTGCGCAGCTCCGCCGAATTCCGCCGAAATTACAACGCCATTACAGACCCGCAAAAAGCACTGGATGCGATTAACGCCTACTATCTGGAACAGATGGAAGATATGGAGATGCGCGGATCGATGGCGGCTTAAAATCTAAGGAAGATGGAGCGGGTGATGGGAATCGAACCCACACTACTAGCTTGGAAGGCTAGGGCTCTACCGTTGAGCTACACCCGCATTTCTTCAATGTTTAGCGTAGATGAAAAATGAAGTATAGTATTTTTTATCATTATTCAAAAAATATCTTAAAACTAAGCGCTCTTCAAAAATATTTTTATATATATCAAATAAAAAGAGAAAATTGGTTGCGGGGAGAGGATTTGAACCTCTGACCTTCAGGTTATGAGTGGTGCTTGGGACGTTTCTCCCCGCTTACTTTGTTTTCTTTACGTTTCTATAAAGCATTGTTTTTACTGGATAAATAGCAGTTATCATGCGCTTAGTGTTTCTACCGGCTGCGCCGTGATTTTCTGCCTCTTGCTTCCATAGTGCTTCCACGGAAGCAGGCAACCGCAGCCCATAATTGAAACGAAAAGAGGTTGCCAATGCCAAAACTGACCAAGCGGTTTATAGATGCCGCAGAAATACAATCCAAAGACTATTTCATCTTTGATTCCGAACTGCCCTGCTTTGGAGTGCGGGTCATGCCATCGGGCCGTAAGTCCTACGTGATTCAATATCGTGCCGAGCGAAAAAAGATTCGACGCAAGAGCCTTGGTATGCATGGAGTGGTTCCGCTCGAGGAAGCTCGTAAGAAAGCCTTCAAAATTCTGGCGGCGGTGCAATCGGGCGATGATCCCGTCGGAGAGGAACGTGCCAAGCAATATGCGCTGACCGTCAACGACCTTGCGGAGCGATTCATAGAGGAGCATGTGGAGGTGCATTTGAAACCGCGCACTGCTGATGGCTACAAACGCAACCTTAAAAAATTCATCCTGCCGCAAATTGGCCATCTGAAGATTACGGATGTGACGCGAGCCGATATCTCGGCATTTCACCATACGCGCCGTAAATCGCCTTACGAGGCGAACCGGTGTTTGGAGATCATATCCAAAATGTTCAATCTGGCTGAGATGTGGGGGCTGCGTCCGGATGGCACCAATCCTCGTCGCCATATCAAGAAATACCCTGAAAAGAAGCGCGAACGGTTTTTGACCCCGAACGAAACCAAGCGCTTGGGTGCCACGCTTAAACAGATGCATGCAGAAGGCGTGGAATCGCACTCCGCAGTCAACTGCATCAAACTGCTGTTGCTGACCGGGTGTCGCCTGAGCGAAATACAAACCCTGCAATGGAAATTCATCGACTGGGCTGACTCTACGATCAAATTGCCTGATTCTAAAACAGGCGCAAGGATCATTTATGCCGGTGACCATGTGATGGAGGTGCTGCAAGCTATCAAGGCACACCCTGACACACCTGCCGACAGTCCTTATGTGATTTACGGAACGCTTGAGGGGGCATACCTCACTGATATGCAAAAGCCATGGCGGCGCATCCGCAAGCGTGCCGGTCTGGAAGATGTGCGCATCCATGACCTGCGTCATAGTTTTGCCTCCTATGCCGTTAGCCAAGGTATGAGTCTGCCTATGATAGGAAAGCTGCTCGGCCATACGCAGGTGCAAACCACAGCACGCTATGCCCACCTTATGTCCGACCCGATCAAACAAGCCGCCGGTCAGGTGTCTGGTAATATTGCTGGCTTGGTCGCTTAACTCACACCACCGTGTAAAACCCGTTCTTCCGCGCCCCGTTATAGCAGATGGCGTTATACTCAAGCATGCTGGCGATGTCGCGTTTGGCGGTCTTATGGCTCACCCACCACTGCGTGGCAATATCATCGGCTTTTAGTTTCTTTCCTCTCTGCAATTCACCGATGAACCATAGCTGACGATGGTTCAATTTGATAGCCACGTCCAGATTGACCATCACATTTATAGGGACATATTTGTCCCTATAAATTGGGTTTTCCGGTCTGCTAACCGCCGTTTTAGGGTGCATTTTTTCGGGTATGTTTTCGGCTAAACAAACCTCCCACACATCCGCACGACCGATCATCTCCAGCAGCCCTTTAAGCACCTGCGGATATACCCCTGCCAGCATGATTAAATGCGCGGATTTCGGTGCATTGATTGCCTGACACCACTTATTGATTGTGTGCAAACTGGCACCTGTAATGCGCCCAATTTCCTTCACTACGGAAGTGTCATCCTGATGCTCGTGACGCAGGGCGTTGGCCACCATGGTTGCCACTGATTGGTCATCAATAGACGATAGTAAAACTTGGCTAAAATTCTGAAAAGACATGTAATCGCTCCTTTTGTTAAAATGATGGAAAGGAGCATTTTCGCTGGCGTTTCAGTGAATGCCGAAGAATTGCATATAAAACAGGATCATTCAGTTGAGAGATTTATTTGGCTTGGCAAACGGAGATACGAAAACACCGTCGATCAACATGGCGGCGATGTATGTGCGCATGTCCACTGACCACCAGAAATACTCAACGGAAAATCAGGCCGAAGCGATCAAGGAATATGCCAAGCGCAAAAAGCTAGAGATCGTAAAGACCTACGCTGATGAAGGCAAAAGCGGATTGAATCTGGCGGGGCGTGATGCACTCAAAAGCCTGATTGATGATGTGCAGAATAATTGTGCCGAGTTCAAAGTGATTTTAGTGCTGGATGTCACACGCTGGGGACGGTTTCAGGATGCGGATGAAAGTGCTTATTATGAGTATATCTGCCGCCGCGCCGGTATTGATGTGCAGTATGTGGCCGAGCAGTTTGAGAATGACGGTAGTCCCGTATCCAACATTGTAAAGAGCGTGAAACGCTCCATGGCGGGCGAATATAGCCGTGAACTATCCAACAAGGTGTTTGCTGGCCAATGCCGTCTGATTGAGAAAGGCTTCCGGCAAGGTGGTCCCGCTGGCTTCGGCCTGCGCCGCTTGCTGATTGATGAGCATGGCAATCCCAAAGCAGAGCTAAAACAGGGCGAGCATAAAAGCCTGCAAACGGATCGGGTAATCTTAATCCCCGGTCCCGATGAAGAAATCAATATCGTGCGCTGGATATACCATGCCTTCATTCATGACGGCATGAAGGAAACCGAGATCGCTCATTCCCTGAATCAGCGCGGCATTCTCACGGATTTGGACAGGCCATGGACACGCGGCACAGTGCATCAGGTGCTCACCAATGAGAAATATATCGGCAACAACGTCTTTAATCGTACATCGCATAAGTTGAAAAAGCGCCGTGTGGAAAACTCGCCAGATATGTGGGTGCGTGCTGATGGCGTGTTCGATGCGATTGTCAATCCTAGCGATTTTTATACAGTGCAAGGCATCTTGCGCGAGCGCAGCCGCAGGTTCTCTGATGACGAGATGTTGGAGAAACTCCGCTATTTGCATGAGCGCCAAGGTTGGCTCTCTGGCATTATCATTGACGAGCAAGAAGATATGCCATCCAGCAGCGCATACCAGCATCGTTTCGGAAGTTTGCTCAGAGCCTACAAGCTGATCGGCTACACCCCTGATCGGGACTATCGTTACATCGAGATCAACCGCCGCCTACGCATGCTGTACGCAGAAACGGTCGAGGACACGATTCGCAAGATACGCGATCTGGGCGCATCCATCCACCGGGAGTTAGGTTCAGATTTGCTTTATCTCAATAATGAGCTGACCGTTTCCATCATCATTTGTCGCTGCATGCAGACACCGACAGGAGCCTATCGCTGGAAGATACGGTTAGATAGCGGGCTGGAGCCAGACATCACGGTGGCCATACGCATGGATGCCTATAACGAAAATCCGCTGGATTATTACCTATTGCCATCATTGGACATTGAGAACCCGAAGATTAGGCTGTCAGAAAATAACGGTTTGGCGCTTGATGCTTATCGTTTTGATGATCTCGAATACTTCCTGATGCTGGCTGAACGCACACCAATCAGGGAGGCCGCATGAAACAAAAAGACCGCAAAGCCAAAATCAAGATGATCCCCATTGAGCGGATCAACGTGTTGAATCCGCGTGTGCGGAGTCAGAAAATCTTTGTCGATATGGCAGAGAATATCACCAAGGTGGGATTGAAACGCCCAATCACTGTAACGCCCACCGGCTCCGCAGGTGAAGGTAAGGAATATGATCTGGTATGTGGCCAAGGTCGTATCGAGGCATTTCAGGCGTGCGGGCAAACGCACATCCCGGCAATCGTGATTGATGCTTCAGAGGAAGAAGCGCTGATCATGAGCTTAGTGGAGAATCTGGCTCGCAGGCAGCATCGCTCGCTTGATCTGCTTCATGGCATCGAGGTGTTACAGCAAAAAGGCTATGACGCAAGAACCATCGCCAAGAAAACTGGACTCACTGAAAACTATGCCAAAGCGGTGCTGGATTTATTGGAGCTGGGAGAGGAACGGCTTTTGTCTGCGGTGGAAGCTGGCCACATGCCTGTGAGCGTGGCTCTCACCATTGCCAATTCGCCCAATGACGAGCAAAAAGCGTTACAGGAAGCCTATGAGAATAATGAGCTGCGTGGTGGCAAACTGAAAATGGCTAAACGCCTACTGGAAACCCGCAAGCAACGTGGCAAAGGGATTCGCCATCAATCCGGCAAAGGTGGCCGAAGCCGCAAGGCTGGTGCCATCTCCTCTCAGGATGTCTTGAAAATCTATCAGAAGGAAGTGGATCGTAAGCGATTGCTCACGCGCAAAGCGGATGCCGTCAGCAGCCGGATGCTGTTCATCACCGAGGCGTTGCGTCGCCTTTACAGGGAAGATCATTTCACCACGCTGCTGAAAGCCGAAGGGCTGACTACCATGCCGAAGCAACTCTCCGCATTATTGGAGGCCAAATGACCAAAGACAAACAGATCAGCGCATTACCGGATGGTGGCATTGCCATCGGTTTTGATAGCGACATGGTTACGTTGCGCATCGACCAGATCGTGCCAATTAAAGTGGTGGCAAACACGCTGCAGAAAAGCTCCAAATACAAGCAAATCCTATCTTCCATCCGTGAAGTGGGCGTGATTGAGCCGCCAGTCGTGGTGCCGGAAGGAAAATCCAAGGAACGCTTCATTCTGCTTGATGGCCACATGCGTATCGAGGCGCTGAAGGAGCTGGGCAGCGATGAGGTAGTCTGTCTGATTTCTTCTGATGATGAAGCCTTCACCTATAACAAGCACGTCAATCGCATCTCTCCCATTCAGGAACACCGCATGATACGGCGTGCTGTTGAGCGTGGTGTGTCGGAGGAAAAGATTGCCAAGGCACTCTGCCTTGATGTGAAAAGCATTGTAATGAAGCGCAAACTGCTGGACGGCATTTGCCCGGAAGCCTCGGAAATGCTGAAAGACAAGATGGTCGCCAACGGTGTGTTCCCGATTCTCAAACGCATGAAAGCCTATCGCCAGATTGATGCTATCACCCTGATGAACGACACTGGCACATATTCCGTTTCATACGCAAAGGCGCTGTTGGCCGCTACACCAAAGGATCAGCTGGTCGAGCCAGACAAGCCAAAGCGCATCAAAGGGCTGGACGCGGAACAGATGGCACGCATGGAGAGCGAAATGGCCAGCCTCCAGCGTGAGTACAGGTTGATCGAAGAAAACTACGGAACGGATGTGCTGAACCTGACGCTTGCCAAGGGCTATCTCGGTTCACTGTTCGGCAATGCGCGTGTGGTGCGTTACCTCGCACAGCATCATCCGGAAATGCTCTCCGAGTTTCAAAAGATAACCGAGATTACGTCGCTGGATGGTGGCAAGGCGGCGTAGCTGAAGCAGGAATGTGTGGGCAGGCTGGACGCTGGAATCACATTTAACGGGGACCGGGACCCACAAACGCCGGGACCGCAGGAGAAGCCGTTCGGGGATGCGCTCCGAACATGGAGCGAGTGCGGTGGTGGGAATGGCGGCGAACCCGTTCACAGCCCACTAGGTCGGCTCGAGTTTTCGCTGACTTGGCAGAACCAATAGTTAACTTCTGCTTATACTGTGTGCAAACGTAGATTGTAGCTTCAGGCGGTCGCGTTTGCACTTACTAGGAGCAAAATGATAATCATAGTATGTAGACTTATAAGTATCAATTTGATTAGATAGGCGATTATGAAAAAAGAAAAAGCCCTTATTAATTTTGGCTCAGCCGTAAGAGATCATAGAAAATCTGCAGGTCTTTCTCAAGAAGAGCTGTCAGATCTTGCTGGGGTTCATAGGACCTATATAGGAATGGTTGAGCGAGGCGAGAAAAATATATCGCTTCTAAATATACATAAAATTGCTAGGGCTTTAAGTATAGATGTGAAGGAGTTATTTTGATTTTAACTGAGTCTGTTCAGAGCGAGTACTGGTTTCATGTTGCTGACCAAGTGGAAATACCCATTGCTGGTGAAGTAGATAAATCCATAGATTTATCACTGTTATCTGAGGTTGCTTATTCTACGCCAGAAACTGAAGATACTTTTCTACAATATATTAGCGATCTAATTATGATAAACCCTGATTCAATAGATATGCTGAGAACTCTGATTGGTGTATCTGATAAACGGATGTACCTAGAATTAAGCTATGCATTCTCAAAGACCCGATATAATAAAACTGATACTCAAAACATACTTGGTTACAGCATATATGACCTAAACAAAAAAACGATTAAGTTTTTCAAAGGGACACTATCTTCAAATGATAAGAAGTTAGCAAAAGTTAGCTCTGAAATTATTGCGCAATATTTAGTTAGTAGGGGGCTATTTAAAGTTCTGAGAGCTATTCAGAAGGTGAACAGAGATGAACTGGAAGTTTTGGTAAATAACTTAATTATAACTAAAGAAGTTCAACAAGCAGAAGCCAAGAGACGAGGACATGGTGCAGAGCATGCATTAGCTGATTTAATAAATAATCTTGGTCTAGAAATGCTTCCAGAAAATAGACACACAAGAGCAATTGGATTTAGAGATCCAAATGTTGACCGCGAAACTTTTGAAGTCTTCAAAAAAACAAAAAATAGCACATGGAGCTTTGACTTAATAATTAAGTCTCCAAACCTTGAAAACATTGTGTTTGTTCAGTCTCTGATACACACGTCTGACCCCGGACAATATGGGGTTAATAAGAGTGATGAAACTATATTAATTAAGAACGACCTTAACAAACATAATGAGACATACTCATCTTCCAAGCAATTATGGGGAATAGTAGATGGAGTTGGTTTTTGTGAAAACAAGAGAGATACAATCGATAAAATGCTTGGAGTTTTTGATTGCTTTGTGCAGATGAAATCTCTTTATAAGGCAGGGCTTCAGCTTCATAAGTCAGGCTTCATTAAAATAAATGCCATAGCTTTCGATACATCTTTTTATAATGAAGATGAAGCGAAGCAAATGTATTCAAAATACTGCCCTCCTGAGATTGAGGATGTTACCTATGCAAACGCCAACTCCTCTTGGAAAGCGGTAGGTGCTGGTAAAGCTACTTTGTTTATCTGATGTTCTTTCCGAGATATAGCGGTTAGCAGGCACTTGTCGATCTGGGCAATAAACTTTTCTATACCAGCCAAATTCTTATGCCCTTCTTCGCATAAAGAACTGATTTTTAGATGTGCAGGGTTATTACTATCAAACCTAGGAATATTAAGGTTATTGATGATGCTTGGTGCTATTTGTGTACTAACTTTAAAACTATTAATGAGTTCTCTAAAGTACGTTGAACTAAGAATGCCGCATAAATAGTAAGCTTCTTGTTTATCGTCTAACCCCACATATATAATTTTCTCATTAGGGATTACTGTTCTTGCACCAAGAATTTTATCTTCAACATTAGAAATAACCGCGCACGTAAAGCTAGAAGAAATATACTTCCAGGCTACTTTGTATTTTGCAAATGTATAATCCCCAATTCTCTGCAAAGTGTAGTAGTGGTCATCGTGAATTTTTTTATCAAAACTTGTAAACCCTTTTCGGGCAGATAACTCTTTCTGGAATGAGTTGAAGAAATCAACGGCGCAAGGGTACTTGCTTGTTAGCTCATGCAAAGAAAGTGGATACATTTTTGTATCTGCATTATGTGGGCATATTATATATTTACCATATGTGAAAGACCACATTCTGAGGTCACTTCCAGAAGCGTATGGGTACAAAATACCTTTCTCTACCTTAGACTGAACTTTTTTAAACTTAATTTTGGCTCTTTCTGTAATGTTTTCAACTAAAACACAATTATCTGATTCATCATTTAAGATTTTTAGCCAGAAGATACCATTGGCTCCCCCGGTAAATACTCCAGTACGAGCTTTGTAGTCTGATTTTCCTGTAAGAAGCGGTATGTTTTTATGCATAGACGTATCTAAAGATGCCCATCCAGAAGTGTTATCTAAAGGGTTTGAAGGTATGGCAACCTTAGCTGTTTTGCTAAAATAGCTTTTAGCTTTGCAAATGTTATCTGTATCCAAAAGCTTGGATTTTGGAGCCATCTGCCATACTATGTAATCAACTGGGTATGCCGTAGCTTCATCTTTTGTTGCGTGAAAGATCACAGTATTATTATTGACGCTGGCAAATGGATTAAATGCAGTAAGATCTTCCAAAAGCCTGATTTTGAAGTGAGTGCCCTGATTTCCTATAACAAACTTTCTAAATCCTGCAGCTTGCTTAACTGACTTAAATAAAGATTCTTTGACAACAAATGAAATGCTACCCTTAGGCTTCAAATAATGCCCAATTGTTATGTATGTAATCAGGCTCGAGATATCTTCTTTTATGAAGATGGAGTTCATCCCTTTATAGTCAAAGAGTCCGTATTTTTGCCAAACACTTTTATACTGCGACTTATACGCAGCCGGTAAATATTCCCAGTTAACCCATGGCGGGTTGCCAACAGCAGTGGACACTTTTTCTTTTGAAAGGAAAGGAACTAATTTCGAAATACGTTCAAGCTCGATAATATCGCTCTCTTTGAAATTGTTGGAATTATTGAGACAAAGATTCTTTATTCTGTCATACGCTTCATCATAAGTGTTGATTGTATCGTCAAGCAAATCAACATCAAGAATGTTTGCGTTAAATACTGGGATTACACTTCCTATTAATTCCTCTTTTCGAAGATTCAAAATAAGATTTGTTTTAGCTGCAAAAGCTGTTGTTGGATTTATATCAAACCCTAAAATATAATGAATTCTATTAGTGTCATTATTTTGAGCTGTTAATTTCTGAATTGCAGCGGTCAAAAAAGTTCCGCTGCCACAAGTAGGGTCCATAGTTATACCTGTACCCAAAGAGATAAGATTTTCATTAATTATATGTTGTGCCATCCAGTCAGGAGTATAGAATTCTCCTAAACTGTGCCTAACTTCTCTTGGGTAGATTGCGTGAAACACTTCTCTTATTAAATCTGTGTTATCGCTAGATATTGAGACCTTTTCCAGCTCAGCAGCTAAGTTAGTTAATTGCTTATTTATAAACGGGTCTTTGTCAGCTATAAAAGCGTTGCTTGGCAAATAATAATTCGCAATGCCAAACTCTCTAAAAAAACCCATTGATAAGTAAGCATTGAGTTTACTTTTATCATAGGTGGAATCTAACTTCTTTGCGGCACAAAGCGCAAGTAAGGCTAAATAGAAAGAATCAATT
Source organism: Rickettsiales bacterium (assembly GCA_024304995.1). Lineage (GTDB taxonomy): Bacteria > Pseudomonadota > Alphaproteobacteria > Rickettsiales > UBA998 > JAMWZD01. The sequence goes on from JAMWZD010000001.1 coordinate 192,276, forward strand.
GCAAATACAAACTTGAGCAGTTCTTCCTGTGATGATACTTTAATATCGAAAGCACAATTAATTTTCGCTAGATTAACTTTTCTTTGGGTATCCAAGTCACCGTGGGAGTAAGTAAATTGCTTTCTCCATTCTTTGTAATTCATTAGATAATCTTCATGCCAGTTATGCGTGGGAGAGTGACCTATGCTATAATGGCATTGAACGAAATTATAAAAACACGAATCTTTTTGTTTAAGTTTTAGTCCTTCAAGCATAATTTTCCTGATATTTATCGTGTTCTTTTTTTGCAATGAACATACTGCGTTAATTAGCTGTAAAATTCAAGATATATTATAGCCTCCCAGAGTAGATTTTAGCTTCTTGAATTCTTCTGATGGTTAACCCTCGCAGCTTTTGGCCACCAGCCCACACCCAGCGCATAAACTCAGCTGGGACTTCGTCATGTTCCTCGCGGTTGACCTTGCGGCGCAGGGTTGATCGCTGGAGAGCGCCAGAGCCAAGATTGAAGGTGAATGATACCAGCGCATCAAACTGACCGTCTGTGAGCCGCACTTTGATCAAGCGCAGCACCGCACGCTCTGCAATGGCAACGTCTTTGATCAGCAGTGCCTCACCGGCAGCTTCGGAAATGCCGCCTGCGAACATTTCAGCTTCGCCCGGACGCAGCAAGTGGCCGTAGCCAATGGTGGGTAGCCCGGCAGCATCCAGATAGATTTCTGGCTCGAACCCCTCAAATTGCTTAATCAGATCCAATCCTTGTTTGGTGATCTGACGCATATCACCGCCCCTGACGCAGCTTGCTCATGGCGCGTTGGCCAAAATAGAAGCTGATGATGCCTGCGAAGATCGCCTGATCTTCTGCCGTCCAGAGCAACCAAGGCAGATCGGCAGAAAACTGCATTATCTTTACCACGGCATAAAGAATGAAAAAGCTGTAGGCGATGACCGGGCGCACAGTGCCGTTCAGTGCATCCACCCATTTGATGCCGGTGTGATAGGTTTTGTAGAGTGCTCGGCTTTCCGCGATATCGGCCTGCACGTTAATTTCTTCAAGGCGGTTAGTGTGGCCTTGGCGTTGTTGTTCCATCTGCATTTGCAGGATGGCCAACTCGTGCTTTCGATCTGCGGCATCGCGCCATATTTTCAGCAGATCGGGAAACGCCGAGCTGATAAACCCCAGTAATGCTCCAATTAATGTGATCATATCAGCCTCCCTGCATGATGGTTTTTATGCCCTGCCACAGCGCTACCACCGCTCCTGTAAGCGCGGCGGTTATGGCTGAGCGTTTGATCCACTTGATGACCTCGTCAGAGCCGGTGCGGGCTTTGCGCAGATAGACCATGTCGGCCTGCATGCCGTTGGGATCGTTGGTGTCCACGCCGTATTTAGTCAGAGCATCCTCGATGCCCTCTCGTACAGCAGTGCGGATGGTTTTCTTGAGTTCTTCATCCATAACGACCTCACCAATTCCATGGGCCATGGGGTTTGAGATACTGGACGTTCAGGCGCACTACGCCGGTGCTGAAAGAACCGCTGTCCGGTGTGAGGAGCAGCGGCGTGTCGCTGTAATAGGTCACCGGGTGGTAGCTCATACCGATATTGGTGGAGTCCTGAGCCTTGCCGATGCCGTTGCCGTATCGGGAGGTGTCACCTGACACGCCCACGCCGAAGGTGGTCACGGTGCCGGTGATCGCGGTGATGACCCGCGTATTGACGGCAATCACGCTGGAACGGTCAGGAATGTTGGTGGTCGTGTTGGTGTCGGTGCTTAAATCGACATCCTCCTGCCAGCTTTGCACGCGCAGATACTCGCCGCTATCTTTCATAATTAGGCCGAAGGGAACCCAGCCAGAACCATCATAAGCCATGCGGGTTTCCAACGATTCCACCACCGCATCCATCCATTTGAAGGGAGCGTAGAATACCCAGCCACCGGTGAGGTATTGCGCCAGCTCATTTTCATGGCCGGTAAAATCCCCGCTGGGGCTGGTGCCGACGATATAGAGATCACCCACGACAGGGCTACCCGGTGGGGCATCCGCAATATCAGCCACGATGGGTGTGACGAATGCATCGAGGCGGTTTAGCGCCTCGTTGTGCGTTACTTCCTTCTGAGCTTGCGAGGTAACAATGTAAGGTAAGGACAATCTATTTGTAGAGTTTGGCATGACTAACTCGCGATTATAGTGCAAAAAAGGGCGCACAGTTTCCTGTGCGCCCTCAAAACAGTAAGATTTTAGATGCTAGCGGTTATGCACCAACTAACGTTTCATCAACAATTCGAGCTGCTGGAGCATTGCGCTTGCATGCATCAACGCCATATTCAGCTGACTGTTTCGTAGTATAGCCCTCGCTGTGGCATAAAGTTTCACCATTAGCGGCCTTCAGATTCCAATAGAACTGAGCATCATTACCCTGAAATATTGTGTACCTTCCGGTCAGAGCGTTGAGCTTGCAAGACTCAATCCCTCGTTGGGCTGATTGTTTTGCCGTATAACCTTCACTATGGCAGAGTGTTTCCCCGTTAGAGGCTCTTAAACGCCAGAAGTATTGGCCGTTACGACCTTGAAAGATAGAGAATTTAGACATAATTTAACTCCTTATGTCATTTGAACTGGGGGAAACACCAGCTCGTACATTGACAAAATAAGGAGAGCCCGATATACTGATTCTTACTGACTATCAGTAGGGTGGGTTTCCCGCTCTCCATTAAACCACCTGTTAGCGCAGGTGGTTTAATTCGTTTAGGGGGATCATTCGTCATCCTCCAAAATTAGTCGATACACGCCTTTCTTACCTGCTACACTTTCGATAGCCGGTCTGTTGTTGCGCGACATATTGTATAGTTTGCTCATAATTTGCTTACGTTCTTTCTGCTCATTGTGTAGCCGGAAATACCCTACAGTCACCTCATCAAGAGTTATATCACGCTTTGCTCTGCGAAAAACTTCGATGATTTTGTTTTCAAATTCATCTCGCTTCATGACATTAAGGTCAGACTTAATGCTCTGCGGCAAATCCGACAGGTCTGATAGGTCAAAAATATCCTTTTCTTCCATTGTCTGCTCCTTAATTTCGTTTGATTATACATCGCTATTTTCATTTGGTCAACTCCCACCCGCAATCTTTTCGCGTTTTTGTCATATTAAAACTTCGCACTCATATCCGCGCCCAACTATTGCCGATAGTTGGTACACTTTCACGGCAACGCTGCTCTGAGTGCTGCCAAAGTCCATGGTTTGATCGGCTACGCTATAGCTAGCGTTGGGGCTGGTGACCTCAATGGTTCGCACCACGGTACTCCCATCCAGAATATCCACCTCGTAAGCCTCTGATTCCTCACCGAGGGGAATACCCACGCCATCGCGCCATTCGGCATCGACGCGAGAGCGACGTATCCAGCTGATCGTGAGATTGCCGGAACTGTCCCGTATCCCTGTCACATGCACCGGGGCGAAGGGTTTCAGATTCCGTCCGGTATAGGTGAAGGCCAACTCATCGGTATTGCCCAGCGAATTGCCAACGCTTACGGCTTTATAGAATAATTGCCGCCCGATCAGGTTATTAGCAATTGCCGTGGTATAGAGTGCCGGAGTTATAGCCAAGAAACGCTCAACCGCCGCATGCGTGCCGATGGCCCATTCGGTTCCTTGCCTGCCGCGCAGTAATTTGGTGAGTTTGTAGGTGTTCTCGCCAATCAGCTGCGCATTCTCAAACTGGATGAGCTCATTGCCAATCAGCGCGGCGTTGGCACCATTGAGTACCGCCAATTCACTGACCGAAGCCAAGGAGCCGGAAGTAAGGATTACCTCCACCTCATTCACCCGATCCCATGTTTCAAATGGGCCTGCAGGCAGGTTGGTGATGATCGCGCCAAAGGTAGCAGCACCATCCAGTCCTGCCAGCACTTGGAAGGTATTACCACCGGCCTCACCACCATCATCAGAGCGATATATCGCGGCACCGTTCCAGTTGTTACCGTCAGCTGCCACGCCAATGCGCAACAAGCCTTGGTTTGGTACGGTGTCCGTTGGCAGTGGCGGCGCATCCACAAACTGCACCAATGTTTCCGGCACCAATACCGGCGGCTGAAGATTGCTACTGGTTTCACCGGGTGGTGTGTAAAAATCATAGGAGCTGATATCCTCAGCCACCGCATTGATTTTCATGACACCATTGGCTTCCATATCCGTTTTTAGTACGCGCATTTCATGCGGCACATTATTTACGGTGGCCGTGATGATATCGGTCGGCTCAATGCGCACATATTTCGGTGGAAGCGTCAGGGTGAAACTGGTGCGCTCCTTCCATGTGCCATAGAGGGTGATATCGGCAATCTGCTTGGCTCGCGTGGCTCCCATAACAATTGGCAGATTGATTGTCACCTGATCAACCGCACGCACGACCTGACGCTGCGACACTTGCGTGACCGGGTCATAATTGAAGGGCCGGTCGATATAGGTGACGTTCACGCGCTGTGGTAGTTCCAGCTCCTGCGCGTAATTAATCTCCAATACATCCTGCACGCCTTTCTTGGCGCTTGGGATAAGGTCATCCTCCGGCACCGATTTGACGGATTCACCGCCTCGTGGCACGCATTTGAGAATGCCGTCACTCTCGACAATGTCGAAGAAAAACGCCGATGTCAGGAACTCTAAGGCGTTACGCACTGTGATCGGGCGGTCGATGATGAACCCTTCCACCGTATCGGTCAGGCGCGACACGTCATAATCACTGGCGGTCAGACCGGCAGATTGCAGCAATTCACCCACAATGGCACCGAGGGTGGAGTTGCCTAGCTTTCCCTGTACCCAGTGACCGGTTGCCCACAAAATGGAATCCTGCCAGACACCTTCCAGATCAGGCCAGAAGGAAAATGGCCGCGCATCCCATGTCCAGAGGAAGCGGCGCAGGACCAGATTGGCATTGCCTGCTTCTTGGCTTCGCTCCTCCAGATAATCCAAAGTGGCGTTGAGGGCTTCGCGCTGCGCCTGAAAATCCACCCGGCCTTTGGAGCCGCGAGGATAATAGCTTTCCGAGCTGGTCGGGTCATAAAACACATTAGGCTGATTGGCTGCTCCATCAACGGAAGGAAAGCCAAACTCCGTAAACCAGACCGGCTTCATTTTAGCGGTCCAACTGGTGCCGCTGCTATCTGGATTGGTATGGGTGCTGTTCCACCAATGCTCGAGGTTTTTCCACGCATAGGTCGGGTCTCCGCCATAGCTGGTTTGCACAGTGCGGTCACCGTTCCAGTAATAATCCCAGCCTTCGCCTTTCTCCCAGTATTCCTTGATCTTGTCCTCATCGATCTGAATCTGCGGCAGGTCGGGCGTGAGCGGGAAATAGCTATCAATCCCCACAAAATCGATGTTGGCGCTGGCCCAGAGCGGATCGAGGTTAAACCAGCCATCGGTGCTGTGATACTCGCTCCAGTCAGCGGCGTAGGTGATCTGCGTGCCGCCGCCCATGATGCCTTTGACGGTGGCAGCAAGGTTGACCAGCTGCGATACCGCCGGATAGCTCCCGGGCGAGTCCGCAAACCCGGTCATGCCAATCAGTTCAGAACCGATCACAAACGCATCCACCTTGTTTTTCACCAGATTGGCGTAATGCGTGATGAAGGCGTTATAACCATTGATTTTGGTAAACCAGCTAGCGGCATCTGTGGCATTGGCCGGTTCGATACGGCCACGCCATGGTTTCGGTACCGGTGTGATCGTATCAACAAACGGCATGGGGTACAGCATGACATTGAGGCCACGCGCTTTTAGCTCATCGACAATCTGCACCACGGTGTGATCAGAAGGCGTGCCGCCATAGGTTGGCGTATCTTCATCAAAGAACAGTACCTTTTGCGCGGTGCTGCGAGTGTATCCGGCAACCGCCCAGTCCTGCGGCAATACCTGCGTGGTGCCTTGGAACTCGATTTTCGGGATGATCTCACAGGTTCCCGCATCAGTGCTGGTCGCAAACCAAGTGACCACCACCGCCACCCACTCCAGATTGGGAAGCACTTTGAGCAGTTGGTCGATGGCAACCAGCACATCGGCTTTGCCGTCATAATTATGCATATTGATGTATTTTTTGCTGCCGGATGGCGTAAACGCGCCGCCAAAGTCGAAATATCCATCCTGCTTAGTCTGCACATTGGTGCCGTAGACCATCTCTCCTGCGCCGGGAATGATGACGATGTCTTTGATTTTATCCTCAACCGAAGGCGTGAATTTGACCGACCGGCGCACTTCGAAGGTGAAATTGGGAATCCGGTTGCCATACTCAGCCAGCGGAAAATCCTCTACCACCACATAGGCCATACCCCGATAGGCTGGGATGGTACCTGCGGTGAGGTATTTGGCCATGATGTCATCCACGGCTTGGGTCTCATCGCCCAGATGCACGTTATATTTTCCCTGAGCGCTGGAGAGCACATCTTCCGTCAGCACCTTGCTATCGGCCCATACGCGGATGACCTCGTCAATCGGGCCTTCACAGATCGCAATGGCCAGCGTGACGAAATACTCATATGTGACCGTGGTCTGGCTGGTCGTGGTTTTGCCGCCACCGCCGCCTTTGCCGCCGCCAGAGCTGGTCTGGGTGCTGGTTTTCTCGGTTTTGACTTCCTTGATATCAGTAGACCAGATGACATTGCCTGCCAGCCGCATGGTGCCATAGACCTTCGGGATCATGTTTCCGTAGGTCGATGTCTGCGCTCGCAAATCACCAAGGCGCGGGCCTTCCTGTGTTGGCAATTGCACGCGCTGCGTTTTCGGGAAGAACGCACCCGCAGCCATGCCGCCCAGATTGGCACCCAAAATAGCGCCGCTTGGGCCACCAAGCACAAAGCCTACGGTGCCGCCAACTACAGGAAGAACAATATCAGCCATGAGGTTTTAACGATTTTAGTTGTTTCTTTTTAAAGCGGTAAACATGGGTCAGCATGCGCAGCCATGTGTCGGAAAGTGGTTGCTCCACCACCTGACCGGCACTGGAATTGCAATGGATTAGCCCCGCACCGCCGCTGGGATATTCCGTCAGCAAGCCGACATGCTGTGGGTCACGAAAGGTGCGAAACAGCAGCACATCACCCATACGGCGCTGATCAGGCGGCACCTCGCGCAAATGCTTAGAGATGCTTTCCACCAGCCGCCCGCGCTCGGGATACATGGAGTAATTGAACTCATCTGCGGCAACCAGCGAATGGCCTTTGCCATCCTGAATACCCAGATCATCAATCAGGCCAATAATTAGCCCGATGCAATCCACGCCGCCCGGGCCACGTTTTGACTTCTTGAGCCGCCCTTGGTGATGGTACTTGGTGCCAAGCCATGTGCGTGCCTGCGTGACAATCTGTTCGGGTTTAATTTCAGCCATTTCTGTTGGTCTTATCCATGGTTCCTGCCGTGGTGAGCAGCTTGTCCGTTCCCGGAACATCCGGCTCGCCACGAAAATTGAGGATGTTTGCAAATTTGCTCTGGCAGGTTTCGCGGGTCTTATCGCACCCGGCGATAATGTCGAACGTGTCGCCCACCTGAATCGACTTACCCATCGGCAGCGACAGCACTACTTGCGCCGAGGCAAATTCCTTCACCTCCATGCGCCGCCCGTCATTATTGCCATCGGTCCATTCGACTTCGCCGCCGGTAAACCAGCCTGCATCTTGAGTTAGCGCAGAGGCTTTGAAGGTCTGGTTGTTGGTGACTTCGGTCACCGTGGCCGACACGGTAAAGCTGGCCAGCGCCACCTTGCAGCGGCTATCACCGAGGATAGCGCGGCAGGAGGGAGAGAATACTTCACCTATGGTCTGCGAGAGATGCTGGGTTAATCCGCGCACCTCGGCCTGAAACATCTGGCTGCTGAGCGTTACTTCGCCTAAGCGACCACGTTTGACGACCAGCTTGCCTTGGGTGAGATCGGCATAATTGACCACGAAGATTTCAATCTCGGCATAGTCATATAGCCCGGCCAGCAGATCTTCCTCGGTGATCTTGGAGGGGAATATCTGGCCTTCCACATCCAGATTATCCACGCTCATATTGGATTTGCTCTCCACCGTGGTGGGCGTGAACCCGGCGATGGAATCATACTCTACGCTATCGATGGTCAGGGCTTGATCGTGATCGGTAAAGCCAAGCTCGGTACCATCGCTGCGTGTAATCAGCCAGCACGTGGCAAGCGTGGTCATGCCACTGGCAAAATGTGCTTCTAATTGTGGTGAAATCACTCTCATACGCGCACCTCGATCAGCGGAATGCTGCCCCAGTTTCCGGCATCGAAGCTATCCATGGAAATGGACATCTCGTCCGTATCGAAGCGCACCGGCACATCAAATTCAAAATCTGCGCTAAGCGTGCCGGACAGGCTGGTGGTAATGATGCCCGTAGCGGTATCGATGCTCCAACCACTGGCCTGCAGGATGCTATCTTCATAGAGTTTTACGGTGCCGGTGACGGGTTTGCTGATCTCGCGCTCATAGACCGCCGCACCGCTGACATATTGCTTCACCAGCTGATATTCATTGCCACCCAGTGATTTAAGCGGCTGGTTTTCAGCCTTGTAATCGCTCCAATCTTTGAAGCGAAAGCCAATCGCCATGCCCCGGCGTGCGCGGAAGAAGGCAATGAGTGCCTGCCACTGCGCCTCGGTTTTAATGCCGGATGCCACATTATACTTGGCGCGGGACTGGCTCCATTTGCTGTTGCGTTGCTCATGGCCGGATACGGTAGCGACTACATCCGTCATGAAAATTGGTCCACCGCTTGCGCCGTAGCTTATATCGGTGGGAAACTGGACTTCAATAAAACTCATAGATTCCTCCTCGCACGTTCAATCGAACGCGCCATATCTGCAGCGATCTGGCCTTGGCTTTGCCGGAAGCCACGCGCATCAGGGGTTTGAATATTCATGGTGACATTGACCGGTGCTGCACTCATCCCATTTGGCATGATTTGCATGGGGGAGTTTCCGGCAAATGCCAGCTCCGGCCCGCGCTCACCGACTACGCCGAATTGGCCCGCTTTAAGCGTACCGCCATCGGCAAAGAAGCCGCCGAACATACTGCCAACACTGGAAAGCCAGCTGCCGAACCCACCGCCGGAGCCGCCACCACTTTTGAACAGGCCACCGATAGAGCCAAATAGCCCATCGATCATGCCGCCTTTGCCGGTGATGCCGAGGTCCTTGAGCGCAAATTGCAGCAGTGATCGGTTCAGATCAGACAGAAATCCTTTGGCAAAATCACCAAAGCTATCAAACCGGCCATTAATGGCATCGAGTGAATCGGCAATGCTGCCTTCCATGGTTTTGCCCAGATCGGCAAATTCACCCTCGATCACATCGCCCACTTTTTCGGAGGATTTCTGCAGGCGTTCCTGCGCCTGTTCCATGGCACGACCGAAGGTTTCCTGATTGATATGGCCTTCTTTTAGCAGCTTATTGAGCAGCTCCATTTCCTTATTGTAGCGTTCCAGCGGCGTGCGCGTGGATTCAATGATGCGCTGTGCCTCACGCTGCAGCTTAGTAAATTTTTCAGTGGCCTTGCTGGTTTCCTCGGTCTTTTCCGGTGTTTGCGTTTCCTCGAACAGACTGGCCAGCGAGGCGTCTTTTGCCTGACGCGCCTCAGCCATTTTGAGCGCCGCACCCTGAATTTCCGCATCAATGGCGGCGTTAAACTCCCGGGCCTCGGTGAGCGCCTGATCAAAGGCACTCCCCATGGCATCCAGCAGACCGGTTTCCAGTGCTGCGCGGGTATTCTCAAACGATACGCCACCCAGTGGATCTTCAATAAAGGCGGCAAGGTCTTTACCCAGCGCTTCGAAACGAGCGGAGATGGTTTCACCGAAGGCATTAAATGCCCGCCCAACGCCCTTGAATACGGCGATGAACAGATTGCCGAACTTGATCACCTCCGCGACAATGGCCTTAAAGCCCAGCTTGAACAACGGAATGGCGGCGGTAATTTTCTCCGCTAGCCACTTAATAGCATTGGCAACGGCCATCAGGATATCCGTCAGCCCCGCATCTCCAATGGCTTTTACCAGTTTGGAGAAGGCATCGCCCATATTGGACAGCGCGACATTCAGCGTACCGGCTTGTTCTTTCATCGCTCCGGCAAACTGTACATTGCCGATGGATTGCAGGTATCCTTCAATTTCCTTGGCGTTTTTGCCAACGGTGGTGCTCACCCCTTGGAAGGTGAATGTCACCTGATCGCCTTGGCTCTTGGACTTGATACCGAATTCTTTCAGGCGTTCAAACTCACCCGTTGTGGCATCGGCCACCGCTTCAATCATCTGATTGAGCGATTTACCCATGGCGCTGGCGGTATTGCCGTAAGAGGTCAGCGCATCTTCAGATGGTGTCAGTCCCAACGCTTTCAGCTTGATGAAGGCATCGGTTACTTCTTCCAGCTGGAACGGCGTGGTAGCCGCAAAATCCTGAATAAAGCCAAACGCCACGGCTGCTTTATCGGCTGATCCGGTGACGGTGCGTAAAGACGCTTCCAGCTTTTCAAACTTGGTGATGGTATCCACCATCTGCCTGCCGACAAAGGCCGTAGCCATCAATCCACCGATACGGCTCAATCCGCGCCCCAGTTTGGAAAAGCGGCGGTCCATATTCGATACGTTATTATTGATCTCCGCGAAGGCTTTTTGCGTCTTATTGATCGCACGTATCGTAAATTTAGCCTCAGCGAACCTTGCCATGGTTTTTACTCATTTGTTCTGTTTGAAGTTCAAAAAATGCGACCCACTCCATAAATTGACGGGTATCCATGGCTTCGATCTCAGCCAGCGGTCGGCTCAGCCGCCATGACAGGGCTAATTGGTTGCGTCGGAAGGGGGCGCGTCGGAGTTTCCCTTATGGGTATCCAGATCACCGAAGAAATGTTCTTCGATTTTTTCAGCGATGCGGGAGACGACACGGTAATCGGCCTCCTGCATCAGTTTATCCCGGTCATTGACACTGAAGATGCGCTTGCCGCTCTCATCTTTGGCTTTCACCACGATGATATTAGCTGCCTGCTCAATATTGCTGGCTTTTTTACTGGCAATCTTCTGCATCAGATTGACCTCGGCCATGGTCATAGGGAACACATGCACCATGAGCGGTCCGGATTCATCGCCCCATTGGGAACGGAGATGATCAGCCTTTCCTGCGCCGCGTAATGAGCAGTAGCACGATTAATAACACTCATATTCTCCTCCTTAAGCCACGGTTGATTCAGTCAGCGCCCCGGTGCCGGTGAAGCTGAACGAGGCTTCCACCAGACCATCAAAGGAGGCGTTGTAAGAAATCGAAGTGATGATCGCATCACCGCTCCAGTAGGTAGCACCCGCGTCATCGCCTTCAGGGTAGAGATTGAGCGTGACCGTTCCTCCGGCAGAGAGCGCTCCCTGACCAGCGGTATCGGTTTCATCCCAGAAACCGTCAAAGCTGCCAGACCAGCCTTTGATGGTGGCTTGGTTTTTGCGCCATGAGGTGCCAATGATGGATGCGTCTACGGTGTCGGAGGTGATCTCCATCGACCATGATTTAATTTCAGCGACTTGGTCCGATCCAATAAAGACCTTACCCTCGCTACCGGCGTGCGTGGCCATAGTGTTTCTCCTGTTATGGGTTGATTAAATGCAGCAGCGTCAGACGAGCGTTTGAGGCTGATGTTCTTTGACGGTGTAGAGAATGGCGTAATTCATGACCGCCACGGCAACGGGCCGCTCTCCATCATCAGAAAATTGTGTTTCCGTGGTATCCAGCACCATGTCTTTGACCAGACCACCCAAGGTGACATCGGCGGCGATCAGCTGCTCGATTTCCAAGGCCAGCGCATCGGTATCCTCATCCACTTTGCCTCGGGCTTTGACATAGACTTCAATGCTCAGGCGCAATTCCCGCTGCTGGGTGCGCGGGCGTGACATGGACTGTTCGCCCAGTGTTTCCAGCTTTGTGTAAACCAACAAGGCAGGCAATTTGGGGTCATCAATCGGGTAGACACGCGCCTCAAACACATTATTGCCCGCGCTGGTATTGCCTTTGAGCAGCGCAATCACCGCCTGTCGTATCTGTGTGCGTGCGTGGCTCATAGTTTCTCCAGCGTTAATTCGGTAATGCCTTCCTCATCCGGGCGAATGACGGCCACTTCATAATCTTGCTCCTCGATGGTGAACTGGTCGCCGACCGCGATCTCGGGAATATCCTGCGTGCGTACCGACAGCACAGGGCTGCTGATCACCACATCCACGCTTTCGCCGCCTGTTAACTCGGAATATGCCTGAAACAGGCCAGAAAGAACGCGAGACGCACCGCCAGTTGGGGTGTAGGTGATCTCGCGCCCATCCAGCCTGTCCAGCATCGAGAGGTGATGATCGGCCATGTCATCAATGAAGCCCATAATTACAGCCCCACATTGAGCAGCAATTTGACATTGGCATCACCGGATGCCGCAGCCTCAGCTGCCACGCCGACAATGGTATTGCCCGATGCGGTGGTGGTCAGATTGCTGTTGGTGCTGTTCCAGTAGAGCTTCGCGCCTTGGGTGACCGCACCGCTTGCTTTCGGCACGCTAAACACGCCGGTGACATGCACCGCGCCTGTTTTGCCATCAGCAATATTGGTTTTTGCGACACCGCCAATCGTGCCGACCAGCACAAAATCCCCGGAGGACACATCCGCGCCCGAAGGGGTGTAGTTGAGGGCTTTGCCCTCCTGAACATAGTTAGTAGCCATAGGTTTTCTCCTGTTGGTTTGGGATTAAGCGCCGGGGTTTTTGTAGAGTGTGCGGAACTCCAGCGGAGCCGCTGCGGCATCGATGCGTACCTTGTATTCGACCCCGTCAATCGACCAGCCATCCTGCTGATCAAGGAACGGAGCTGCCACGCCATCGAGGTAGCCCACTTCAATCGTGTCGAAGATGCTTGGATTGGCGAGCAGATACCACGCCGTGGTGGAATCCGCGTCCAGCCGCGCATCGACAATAATCTCAGCAGCGCCGCGCACCGGGTTCGGAATCCGGCTGTTGGTTTTGCTGGGGTCAGTTTCGGATACCATCAACACACGCGCCGTATCTTCCAGCGCCGCAGGCACAAGGAAGAAGGACGGGCTGATATTGAGCGTAGCCACCCCATCTTTCTGGGTACGCATGGCTGTCCGACCAGCGCCCACCGTGGCAGCAGATGGCGCACCACCCGAACCGGCAAGGTTGTTGTGATCAGCGTGGAATAGCGCCGTCCCATCCGACATGGTCGGGTTGCTGGTGATGACATTGAATACCAGATCACCCACGGTACGCGCCGCCGCACGACCCATCTTGCGCGGGATGTCGGTAAACGCAGTCAGGTCGTCATTGATGATCGCCTGCCGGGTGATGGAAAACAGCTTGCCGTAAGTGGCCAGCTGAATGGTTTCATGCCGTTCACCAAGGCTTCCATGCTTGTATTCACCGCCTTCTTTGACCTCATCCAGCGTATCAAACACGCCCATGCCCACACGGGTGTGCTGTTTGAAATCGGACAAGTTTCCGGAGCGGGTAAAGCGCTGGAACACTTCCTCGGCTTCCTCATAGCCCCGGAGCATCGCCTTGCGGGCGTTGTTCTCCAGCACTTTGGGGAAATCGGAGGTGCTATGGGTAAAGGCACGTCCTACCAGTTCGCGCTTATCCATGCGCTCGGTACGAATACCGCGCAGCTCCAAAGATTTACGCGCCATTTCCAAGAGCGTATAGCCACAGAGATCAGTGGGTTTGTCATCTTTGGGAGCAATGCCTGCGCGGAACGCAATAGCATCACCGGCGGCGCGAGAGAATTTTTCGACATCGCTTTCGCCCATTTCAATGCGCTGACCAGCGGCGGTTGGCTGCTCCTGCTTGCCGATTGCCTCTAACAGCAATTTGCGAGCCTCATGGATATCAATGGCCGGATCATCCAGACATTGATCGCGCACCTCCGTATGGTCATCATAGTTGGTAAAGAGTGCGCGGATTTCACTCCGGCGCAGTTTTTCGGATTCCAGCGCCCGTTTGGCACCTTCACCCATGATTTCACCCTTGCGCGTTTCGTCAATTTCCACTGACGCGGCACGCTCGGGCAACTCGTTTGTAGCCTCAGGCATAGGTTTCTCCTTAAGTTGGGGTTGTGAAGGGAGGATGCGCTCCTCCAGTTTCCTGCCAATGCCAACGGATGCGTCGGCGGGAATATCGACCAGAGAGATTTCCATCGGTGTCCAGCTGGTCACGCGATAGAGGTCTGGTGTGTTTTCGTTTTCTTCCTGCAATTTGCGCTCATTGATGCGGTAAGCGACCGACACGTTGCGCAGGATGCCATCGCGCACGTCCTGCCAGATGCCTTCGACCTCGGCGCGTTTGGACAGGCGCACTTCGGCATAGCCACGGCCTTTCTCAATCCACGCACGCTCAACCACACCAATGCGGTTGTCTCGCTCGGAGCGGTCATGGTTGTAAAGCAGCGGAGCGCTGTTATTCAGCCGCTCAAAATCTACCTCGCCATCGGCATGACCGAGCACCTCAATCCATGGTTCGCTAAAAAAACTCTGGCGCGTGACCGGTTCTTCCGAAGAAAAAGAAAGCCGCACGAGTCGGCTTTCAGGGTCAATGATGGAGTCGCGGTTAAGGTCAATCTGCCTTGTCAGCAGCTCCTGCGGTATCTTTTCCGGTTGGCTTTTCGCCTGTGTCTTGCTCATCTTCATTCTCCTGTGATGGGTTATCGGCAGCGGGTTTGGCTGGCTGAGACGTAGTGAAACTGATACCGGCCTCGTTTTCCTGCTCGCGCTCCTGCTTGATTTGCTCGAATATGTCTTGTGGATTGCCGCCACGCTCACGGATGACCTGCGCCCGGGATTTGAAGCCTGACTGCACCGCTTTTTCCTCGGCGGTGATTTCTTTTTGTGGGTCAATCCATGGCATGGTTGGGCCTTGGAACCCGGCTTTCTTGAGCGTGCGAGGATTGATCGCGCTTTGCGGCGCATTCAACTGACCGGATAGAACGGCCATATCCACGAACCGCTCCCAAATCGGACGCACGCAGCGTTCAATGAAATACTCACGCAGCACTGCGTAATGGACCGACTGCTCCACCAATTCCTGCCGCTGTGCGCTGTAAGTGCCGTTATAATCCTTGGCTATGCTGGAAAAGCTGGTGTTGGTACCTGCTGCCACGGCGCGTAACTGGCTGTTGCGGAACTGTTCCAGCATGGCATTGGGTCGGTTGCTATCGATCATGCCGACTTCCTCACCGGGAAGCAGGTTGTCGAAAATCATCCCGGGCTGCATTTTCATCAACCGGTTACCGGCATCATCCATCTGCAGCCCTGAGGTCGGGCCGTCGAGGCTTTTGCGGATATAAGCACAAATGCTGGCCGCGACCTTTGCCGCCAAGCGTTCCGACACCTCGTAATCCTTAATATCCTCCATGCGCGTGAGCACGCTGGCAAAGATGGATACGCCGCGTGTCTGGCTGATACGCTTGGTAATCTTGAGATGCAGGATTTTATCAGCCGTGAAGCGTTTTACATCCTGCTTGAGAGCCAGCGTGTTGTTATCGCCGGGGTGATCTTTATAGAGGTGATAGGCTTTAGGCCGTCCCCAGCCATTCTTCTCCACGCCATGGATGATGGTGCGTTTCTGGTCATTGTAATCAAAGGGAAGATAATCCGCTTCGATCAGCTCCAGCGAATACGGCACCAGCGTACCATGATCAATATTGGCAGAGGTGCCTTGGATATGTTTGACAAGCACTTCACCATCGCGGAACCAGTGACGCGCCAGCAGACGCAGCGTGTGATTCCAGTGGCATTCCCATGTGACTTCCGGGAAGCACACCCATTCTTCCCAAAGCTCCACCAGCTGATCGTTGATCTCCTTGGCAAGTTCACCATTTTTCTGCTTCACCTGCGGTTCGACCGTAATGCCGCGCCCAACCACATTGGCCACCAGACAATCCAGCACGCCACCAGCCAGATCATGGTTTTCATCCAAGTGGCGTGCTTGCAGGCGAAGTGACTCGCCCGCACGCTCAACAATTGCGTCACCGGAGCCGGAATCGGTTTTGGTTTTGCGCAGGCGGGAGGGCTGTGCGGCCTCATAGGCACGCTGCGCCGCCAGTATTTTGCGGGCGGTATCACGCCGCAGTGCCGCCTGCGGAGAGAGTGCCTCTATCGCTTTGTCGAAAATATTACTCATCGCTAAAATCCGCTAATGCCGCGCCTCCGGTTGAAGCGGCGGCAAAGGCCGCCACACGGCGTTCCCAATATTGAATCTGCTCACGTATTTCCTTGGCGTTGGCCAATGTCAGCGAGCGTCCGTTCATCGAGTAACTCTGACCCTTGGCCACAGCCAGATCGGCGGCGATCCACGCATCGAGTGCGATTTGTGCCTGTGTTGATGTCAGTGCCATACTTGCCTCAGTTAAAATTCCAATCCTCGTAGCCCATCCATTCGGAGCTGCGGGATTTCTCAGTTTTCTTTTGCTCTTTCTGTTTCAGCTTTTCGCGCTCTTGGGTCTGCGCCAGAGCATCTAGGTTCGGATTCAGGATATGTAGCGCCGCCATGCCATAGACCCGGCAGTCCAGCGCCTCGTTGCGTCTGCCTTTGGGCATCACCCACACGCGGGTGGGATGGCCATTGACGAATTTGGTCTGGATGCGCTCAGCGGTGAGCTGCTTGAAATACTCCTCCGGATAATCTGCAGGAAAATGGCAGTAACCCGGCCCGGGCTGATGGATTTTCAGCCGGGAATAGATCATCTGCTTAGCCGTATCGGTGCCGATATTGAACAGCTTCACGCGCAGCTTGTTGTTCTTACTGAACTTGCTGACCAGTGGTTTGCCAATCTGGCTGGCACCTTTGATGGCGAACACGCGCTCATGTTCCCGCGCTTTGCAATATTCATAGACGCGCTGCGTCTGATGCCCACCGGAATCCACACAAGCAGCGGAAACGGATAATGTCCGGCCATCCGCTGATGCAATCGTCTGATGCAGCACATTGTCCAGATCTTCCCAGACCTTATTCTGCGCCGGGTCACCATGCAGCACATGATATTGGAGCGACCAGCTTTCCTGCGCCAATCCCCAACCGATCACTTCCGCTTCCAGCCGGTCATCCTGCACATCGACACCGGCGGTAATCACAATCACGCCCTCGGGCGCGATGCGGCCCCAGTTTTCCTTGCGTTTAAGTAGGCCGGACGGGTCTACGCCCTCCGTCTTGTCCTTCCATGTCTCGCCCAGCGAGGTATTAACCCAAACCTTGAGCGTTTCCGGCAATCGCTTCGCCTTAAGGAAGCTGACCACCATGTCGGACCATTTGACCCATGGGCTATACAGCTCGGAGATATGAAACCCGACCACACCATTAAACGGTGCCTCGGCTCGCCATTCTCCGTGGGAGAGCATCCATATCTTATCGCTTTCCTGTAGCTTGACGTTGCAATGTTCGCACTCGTAGCGCGTGCTTTCCGGGTGTTCCTTATCGAACTTCACCTGCGCCCAGCTGAGCACCTGAAACGTGCCGCATTCGGGGCATGGAACGTAGTAGCGGCGCATGTCACTCTGCTGATACCGCGCATCAATCTTGCTCTCGCCCTCGATAGTGGGCGTGCTGGCCGTGACTAACAGCCGGTTCCAGAAAGTGGTGGAGCGTTTTTGCGCCAGCGACCCCGGATCACCTTCAGCACCTGCAGATGCCGGATAACGATCTTCCTCATCCAGCAGCACAATCCGTATCGGGCGGCTGGCCAGTGAGGACGGGCTGTTGGCTCCGGCCATGGTGATATGGCCACCGGCAAATTTCTTATGCAGCAGCGTATTATTGCTATCGCGGGATTTCGGGTCCTTAAACAGCGCGGTCAATACTTCCGTGTCACGTATCATCGGCGCAAGGCGGTCCTTGCTCCATGTTTCGGCCATATCCAGCGTGGGCTGAATCATCAGCATGGGTGACGGGTCCTGATGCGTGAAGTACCCAAGGATATTATTCAAAATCTCGGTTTTGCCGATCTGCGAGGAAGTCATATAGACCACCTCAGCAACACCGGGTTCATTCACCGCATCCATCATGCCGCGCTGATATGGGGCGCGGTCAGTCACCCAGCGTCCCGGCTCACTGCTGGCCTCGGGGCTAAGTCTCCTGTGCTGATCGGCCCACTGGCTCACCGTCAATTCCGGCGGCGGCGTCCAAGCCGATATCACCGTCCTGATCATCTGGCTGTAGGTCTTCGCTGTCATCATGCTCGTAACTGGCTAATTCGGTTAGTGCCTCGTGGATGGTGCGCTTGAGGAAATTCTCGATCTCCTCCGGGTCCTTGAGGTTGGAAATCTGGTAAGCAACCTTCGTGGGGATGGAGAGCAGCTTGGAACGGCAGGCATTCACCATCGCCATCCAGTCCGCTTCCAGCCGATCCACCGTCACCAGCGCACCGGTTTTCTCTGCCAGATCAATCTCGGCCATATCGGCCTGCGCCTTGATCAGCCGCGCACGCTCCAGATGCGTGTCACGCGGAGCGGCTCCTTTGCCGAAGGCGCGTTGTTGCAAATAATTGATGTAGGCACGAACGCTACCGACCAGTTCATACTGGTTCTTTTCCGGCTTCGGGATGATGCCATCCTTAGCCAATTGCTGCACACGACGCTCGGTCAGGCCGAACAATTTGGCGATGGTGGATACCGGATAGGACGTTGCCATCTAACGCTCTCTTATTATTGGATTTTCTTGTCTAATTGACTTGATAAGCACCCGTTTCCAAGCATTCATGGGATTGTCCTTAAGGGGCAAAACATTAACCAAACCAAGGAGTTGCCCATGAAAAAGAAACGCGACGCACAGGCCACTTACGCTGAACACCTGAGCAATTTGAAAACGATGCTTACCCGCCTGCAAAAAGAGGCTGACCACGATTTCAACAGCGCTGGCGAAACCATCCACTGGGGCCATGTCGGCTCGCTCGCAAGGCTGGAAGAGCTAATCAAAGAAGCCCACGACCAAACTTTTAACGAAGGCGAGTACGCCAATTAACCAACGGAGGACATCATGACCAAGCAAACCAAAACCAAAGCCAAGCCTCAGCCCAAAGCAACCGCACCGGTCGAGGCACCCAAACGCGAAACCAAGCAGGCGATTATCATCAACCTGCTAAAGCGCGAGCAAGGAGCCACCTTGGATGAACTCATCAAAGCCACCGAGTGGAAACCACATTCGGTGCGTGGCCATCTTTCCAACCTGCGTAAAAAACAGGGGTTGGATATCCAGCCCAGCTTTGCCGAGGACGGCACACGCAGCTATCGCATCATCGAGCCTCAGGCAGCAGCCTGACGCTCCTCAGCAACGACTGCAAAATCCTTTTCTTCACCGGCAAGCATTGCGCTTTTGCCGGTGAACTCTTCCCAGCGTTTGACAATCACATCGCAATAGGCAGGGTCCAGTTCAATCAGCCGCGCATAACGTCCGAGCTTCTCGCAGGCAATCAGGGTTGAACCTGAGCCGCCGAAACTATCGAGCACAATATCCTTGCTCTTGCTGGAGTTTTTCACCGCCTGACACACTAGCTCCACCGGCTTCATGGTGGGGTGCAGGTCATTCTTCTGCGGCTTATTGAAAAACCAGACATCGCCTTGATCTCGCGCACCGCACCAGTAGTGGTCGTTGCCTTCCTTCCAGCCATAGAGGATGGGTTCATACTGGCGCTGATAATCGGAGCGGCCAAGGGTGAAGGTATTCTTTGCCCAGATGATGAAGGTCGACCATTTGCCGCCAGAGGAGCGGAACGCGCTTTGCAGCGTGTCCAATTCACTGGAACTCATGCAGATGTAAAGCGCACCTTTGGTCACGCGCAGCATGTTGGCGCAGGCATCCGTGAGGAAGGCTTCAAATTCATTGCCGAGATTATCATTCATAATCTTGCGTCCGGCTTTCGCACCACCTTTGGCGCGGATTTTATCTTTGGCCGTATCGCCGTAATTCACATTGTAGGGTGGATCGGTAAAGACCATGTCCACCAGCTGACCATCGAGCAGCGTATCAAGCACAGCCGTCTCGGTGCTGTCGCCGCAGATCAATCGATGATTGCCCAGCACCCATACATCACCGGTTTTGCTCACAGGCGTTTCCGGGAGTTCAGGCACATCGTCGTCATCAGTCAGACCGCCTTCGTCAATCTCAGAGAGCAGCTTTTCCAGCTCGTCACCATCAAACCCGGTGAGATCAAGATCGAAGCCTTGCTCAGCCAGTTCGCCCAGCTCCAGGCCAAGCAGTTCTTCATCCCATTCCGCTTCCTGCGCAGTGCGATTATCTGCAAGGCGATAGGCTTTGATCTGTGTGTTAGTTAGCCCGGTGGCAATATGCACCGGCACTTTGGACAGGCCAAGCTGCTGCGCTGCCTGCAGACGGGTGTGACCGGCGATGATGACCATCTCCTCATCCACCACAATTGGCTGACGGAAGCCGTACTCCTTGATGGAGGCGGCTACTTTGGCAATCGCTTGTTCATTGCGGCGAGGATTCCGTGCATAGGGAATCACCCGACCGATGTCGATCAGTTCTACTTTCATAGTTTCATTTCGCTATTGGGGTTTGTAAGTCTTTGTTTTCTCGCGCTTTCATATTCGCCGCAGCGAAACGAAACGCATTTTTTCATTTTGGCCCTAGGGGAAAGCCGCGCCCTCGGCGTACCCGTGAGGGGGGGGCTCGGGAGGACCCGTGGCCTAATCCAAGGGATTCAGCCGTGTTCAGGGCTGTTTGTATCGATTCAGATAGAAGGCCAGATTGCGGCTAAACTCGGGTTCAAAGCGTTCCTGAACCTTGGCCTGCATGATCTGGTCGTTCTCACGCTGCCTGAACAGCTGCATGATGCCCGGGCCATAGAGCATCTTGAGCGGCAGACGTTTGCCACTCTTACGGATGTAAACGGTTGTCTTGCTCGAGCCACGTTTGCGCGGTGCGATGAAGGCTTTGCTTAATGTACGTGTCTTGCCATAGACCTTGGCACGCACCAGTCCACGCTTGCCACCCGGTTGTTGGGTTGGTTTTTTGCTGCCCACCACAAACTCAATCAACTGCAGCGCACGATCACGCGCCACCAGTGTGGCCCATAGCTGTTTGAACGTAGCCTTACGGGTTTCAATGCGGCGCTTTACAGCAGCCTGTCTGCTGTTCATCTGCGGGGCAATGTGTCTGCTAGAGGCCACCTTGGCGCTTTCAGCCACACGGTTGAGCGTGCGGATGGTGGCTTGTGGCGCAACCTTGGTTTCCAGCGCGTTTAATCCGCGCCTCAATTTCTTGAGGTCGTTCTGTACGGTAATATCGAATTCCATGGGGAAACTCTCGACCGCGATATGGAAGTGTTTCTGTGTGCGCACCTCTCGCGATTATGGTGTTGATAATGCCAGAAAATGTTGCAAGTGTTGAGCAGGAAATTGCGCTGATAGAAACAGGCAGAAAACATTCTTAGCAACGAGTATTATAGCGCACCCTTATTCAGTTGATAGGCGATCTTCTCACACGCTGTTACCCACTTGCGCCATGCAGTAGTTCTATCGCATCCCAATTCTATACAAATTGGCCTCCAGCGCACTTTGGCAGCGCGTTTCCAGAGCAGTTTGCGTTCTTCCACCTCAATCCATTGCATCCAGTCAAAGGTCTGCTCTAACCGGGTGATTGCATCCGGTGTGGCGCGAAGGCGCATGGGGATCGGCTCCATTTGCATGATTTCATTGGGACTGTGTTTCATATCCGGCCAGAGGTTGAAATAACCCTGTACGCGCACCGGCGGTAGTTTTTTGAGCGTGTAAATCGCTTCCTCAAAATGTTCTGCCACATCCTTTGCTGTCCATTTATCTGCCATGCGCACCTCCTGACTGTTTTGTGACCTCAGCAAGCACCGCCGCATAACCGGCGACATCCACCATGCTGTCAGTGTGGGTGGGGTCATTGCTCAGGCGAGCCAGTTTTAAATCCAGCATGCACAGCACCACCTGTTCGGCGCTGACTTGCACACCCAAGGTAAGTGACCAGCGTTTCGCAATCTGGCTGAACAATGTGGTGGCATCGCCGTAGCTCTGTCCACGTTCCTCCACGATGGTGAGCACGTGTTGTAATAGTCTGGTAGCGTTGCTCATGCTGGCCTCCCGATAGTGTGTTGCTGGATGGCGTAATGAAGCAGCGCAATGGCATCGGCCTCGTTGTCATCTTCCGGGTTATGTCCAAGCGCCTTGACCGCATGGATGACAGCCTGTTTGCCCGCATTACCTTTGCCGGTGACGAATTTCTTGATCGTGCCAACCGGCACACCCTCGTAAGGGAGCCGGTATTCTTCACACCATGCGGTGAGTGAAGCGAGGAAACCACCATAAGCGTGTGCGGCATCAACACCGAGGTGACGGCGCACTTCCTCGAAATAGACCGCTTCGATTTCACCAGCGATATTGCGGGTTTCATTGAGCCAGCGTTCAAAGCGCAGGTAGCGCATACCGCCACCCTCAAACCGGCGTGGCCGGAAATAGGCCGTTCCGCTCAGGATGCGACCATGTTTGCCCGAGAGCGCCCAGCCGGTCTTGGTGCCAAGATCGAGGCTCAGGATAATGGGATTAGGATTGTTCATGTGTGACCTCCGGGTTGGTTGTTGGTTGGAACGGACTGCGCGGATCACTCTCGACCGGGGAGATGTGTCCCCGGCAGGGACACTCTCTCCCGTAGGGAGAGGGAGTTTCACCCGAAACTGGATTGGAACTTGAAAGCCTTGAAAACATTGGGGTTTCAGGCAGTTCGCGCAGTTTGTTTTTCAGATTTTTTGTGCGAACTGGAAAAACCGCGTAAAGCGTTGCAAATGCTGGTGATTTGACCTGTTTCCAGTTTTGCGCAGTTCGCAGATTTGTGACAAACTGGCGCAGATTTTCGCGTGCAATCGGGTAATAATAGGCGATGAAAAAGAGGAATTCGGTCATGCCTGTTCCTCCTCGTCATAAATCCACACGCGAGGGTTCTCGACCGGCAGCGGCGCGGCTGAGAGCTTGCATTTGTAATGGCTTGGATAGACATGGCGCAGCTTGGCGCTGATCTCACCGGTTTCCGGGTCAACCACTTCCTCGCCAGTGGCAAGCTGCATATCTTCCACGCACATATAGCCGTATTTGGTGCGGGAAGCTCTGGGCAGGCCGTATTCCTCCGCGTCACGAAAGAATTTGATGTAGCCCTTGGTAGAGAGCACTTCGAGGCGTTTGCGAATGGAGGTTTCACCGCCCAGTCCGGCGTGATTTTCAAGCGCCTGACAAAACTGGTTCATGGTGTAAACATTGCCTTTGCGGGCCTGCTCGTAGATGATCTGCAGGATCACATCGTGCTTTCTGCGCCGCTCGGCATCGAGCTTTTGACCATAATCCTGATTGACCAGACGCTTGGAGTGGTGCTCCAGTTCGCGCCACGCATCATCAATCTTATCGACCAGTTTGCTTGGCAGTTTGGGGCCGTTGCGCAGTTCAAAAATAATCTGACGCACGCTTTGCTGCTCGTCCGGCTGGAACATGATCAGCCCGGTGGTGTAATAACCGCGCAGGCTGCTGGCACCGGAGAGCGCCTGAAACGGGTCTTCCTCCAGCTTCTTCTTTTCAATCTTACGGGTATGGTGGGCGAGGATAAGCCCCGCATCCGGATTCACCCGATCACGCAGGGCATCGAGCCGCTGCTGCAGAAAAAACAGCATGGCGGCGTTATCATTCTCACCGGCATCGCCATCGCCACCGTCAAACACATTGCGCAGTGGGTCCACCACGATAATATCAATGGCCTCGCTGAAATGCTGAGCGATGGTATTGGCCGTGGCTGTCACACCATCTACATTGAGCAGCATTTTGCATTGGGGTGTGATGACCAGATTCTCACGCACCAGCGGCAGCAGATTTGTGTCAAACCGCAAAGACTGCAAACGCTCGCGCAGATAATGGTAGCCAATCTCCGCCTGCAGATAGAATATCCGCATTGGGCGTGGCGGTGTCATGCCGAGGAAGGAAACACCCGCCGCCATGTGAGCCAGTAGCGCCAGTAAGAAGTCACTTTTCCCAACCTTCGGAGCGCCACCGAACACGAGCAACCCACCCGGAGTCAGCACACGCGGTGCGATCAAATCCTCAGGCATCGGGCTGGTATCATCCAGCAAATGGCCAACCGTATAAGCGGGGATACTCGGCTGGATGATTTCCGTCTGGCTTTGCCGTTCTTTAATGAAAGCGTGGATGTCCAAGCCTTCTGCCACCGCATCGGCAGCATCCCATCCGGCGGGTTTATCGCTCGGAATGGTGAGCGTGGTATGTGATGCCACACCCGCCTTTGGTAAATAATGCTGAAGGCTTTCTGCGTAATCCTGACCGGTTTTGTCGTGGTCCGGCCAGATCAACACATGCTTGGATTTCAACGGCGACCAGTCGGTTTTCTCCAGCGGTGCCTTGGAGCCGAACATAGCGGTGGTAGCAGCGAAACCTTTGGCGATGAGCGCGTCTGCGGCTTTCTCACCCTCGACCAGCACCACATGGCTGGCTGTTTTTAATCCGGGCAGATTATAAAGTGGGCGTTGCTCCGGCGCTTTGTGCTTGCGTGCGAGCACATCCCATGGACGGAACTCCTTACCGCTCGGCGGGTCATAGCGATAAACGCAGGCGATCAGCTTGCCATTGGCATCGCAATAATCCCATTTCGCGGTGGCTGGACCAAGGTCATCTTCTGGTGCTGAGGGCAGTTTTGCGGCAGGCAGCGCAGTTTTGGGAGCAGTTTTGGCAATGCCGAGCCAGCTTTGCGCACTGCTGACAACTTCGGGAAACTGTGTCTTGGTGTTCAGGCCATTGCACGCGGCCCACAGGTCAAAGATGTCACCGCCTTCACCGGTGGCAAAATCATGCCACATGCCAGCCTTGCCGCTATTCAGCTCAACTTTGAGGCTGTCACCCTTGGCTCCATTGATGTCGCCAATCTCAAACACGCCACGGCGCACACGACCGGCAGGAAGCAGATGCACAAGCACCTGATCCAGACGATCAAGCAACGCCGCACGCACATCATCAGTTGGCACCGTTTCGGATTTGGTATCCCAGCCTTGCGCAGGTGCATCGTTAAAATCAGTCCAGCTCGTCATGCGCCCTCCCAGCAACGGTTGCGGTAGGCGCAGAAACGACATTCAAAATGCTCGGGGTCAGCCGTGTGGCGTGGCAATTGTTCGCCTGCGTCACTAGCTTTCAGAATATTCACGGCGCGGTCACTGGCTTTTTGCGCCAGCGCGGCATCAAACGGCACCAGCTCAAAATATAGCTCTGCCGTGTCTTTATTAATCGCGGTAAACAGCGCGGGATTCTGGCAAATGCCCGGAACCGAGCCTTCCATATAGGCTTGGTAAATGGCAATTTGCGCGGCATAGACCGGCTTGGATTTAGCCACACCACGCTTAACCGTATCCGTCCATGATTTGGCATTGAGCGATTTACACTCCCAGAGCATCGGAAATGTGAGGCCAAGCTCCGCAGGTGCGTTATTAATAATGCCATCCACATGGCCACGGATGCGCCCAACGGCGACCGAGAAGCCAAACTGATGCCCGTCGCGCTTATGGGTGAACAGCTCAATGCCTGCCGAGCGTAGCCATTCGATGGCCAAATCCTCAAACACATGACCGGCTGCGAAAATACGCAGCGTCTTGCCTGAGAAATGCTCATCCTTTGGCGTGTGCAGATATTCATACTGCAAAGCGCGGTTGCAGGTAACACCCAACCGGGACGCGCCAAGATAATCACGCTCCGGCTGCTTGGCATTGGCCTCGCATAGCGCCAGATCAATCCGCTCCGTCAGTTGCTCGGTGAATGTGGGTCTATGGTTGAAATCCAGCATCAGAACGGGATCTCCTCCGAGCCCTTGGAGAGCTCGTCCATATAGGCCGTAACCACCACCTCAATGAGGGTGAGTGCCTGTTCGCGGCTGAGATCAGCGAAGGCTTTGTTCGGGCCGATCTCGGCAACGATCTCACCCAGCGGGCGCAATGCCTTTTCCATGCAGGATTTTTCAAAGTCGGTTGGGTCAATCATGCGGCGACCCTCCCGGATGCAATGGCCTGCTGGATGGCAGCATTGTTGAACTTCATCGTCATCAAAGCCGAAGCCTTGTAACGGGTCAGGCTGAAGTCATTGCGATATTTGGGTGGGAGGTAGCGCAGTTGGTTTTCCGTAGCGGGCTGATGCAGCCAGCTGCGGGTTTTATGCGCGGCGCTTTCGGTTTCAAACAGGTTGAGCCAGTCATCGGCAGCGGCAAAACACACTACACGCTCACCGGTTGCCAGTAGCTTGGGCTGCTCATTCTTGCGGCCACCCACGGCATACCACTCGCTATCTTTGAAAAAGACGCCACCCCATGCCTCAAATCCTGCCGCGATGAAATAATGGTCATCACCGCGCAGATCGCACCACAGGAAGCTGGAGCGTTTGAGGATGTCGATCTCCGTCATGTGGAAATCAGCCGTAGGAGCGGATTGCTGGCTGCCTTGGCTTTCCCAGACATAACCGCAAAGCGGGCATTCCTTCACCGCGATGGGAACTTCTGCGGCACATTCCGGACAGTCTTTATAGGGCGCATCGCCATCCTGACACTGGTCATCCAGCTGCACTTCCTGCTCCAGCGAGCCATGCATGAGAGTGGATGTGCCAAAATCCAGCACGATGCAGTCTTTTTTAACGATGCCCGGATGCTCGCTTGGGTCGATGGTACGCAAACCACGACCGATCATCTGGATCATGGTGGATTTGTAAGAGCTGGGCCGCAGCAATACGATGCAAGAGGTTGGCGGGTGATCCCAGCCTTCGGTCAGCACTGCGACATTGACAATGACCTGAATTTCACCGCGACCGTAGGCCACCAGCGTATCGACCCGGTCGTTTTCGCGCATGTCACCCCAGATCATGGCGGTAGTAACACCGGCGCTCTGGAAGCTGGCCATCACATCACGCGCATGCTCCACGGTAGAGCAGAACACCACGGTTTGCCTATCTCCGGCCTGTTCCTGCCAGTGGCGCACGACCGCATCATTGATGGGGCGTGTATTCATGATGTCGGCCACCGCACCCATGTCATAATCAAGGGCGGTTTTGCGAACACGACTCAGCTCATCACGAACCCCGACATCCATTACAAAAGTGCGCGGCGGCACGAGATGGCCGGAGGCAATCAGTTCCTTGACCGTGATCTGATCAGCCACATTGGAAAAAACTGGGCGCAGCCCTTTTTTGTCGCCCCGGTTGGGGGTGGCGGTCATGCCCAGTAATTTGAGCGAGGGGTTGAGGCTGCGTGCGTGATCAATCACTCGCATGTAGCTGTCAGCCCGGGCGTGATGCGCTTCATCAATCACCAGCGCATCCAGCACCGGCATCTGCGCCAGATTGCTTTCCCGCGAGAGGGTTTGCACCATGGCGAAGGTGACCGCGCCACCCCAGCTTTTCTCATTGGCATTGAAGATGCTCGTGGAAATGCCGGGGTTGACCCGTTTGAACTTAACTTCGTTCTGTGCGGTTAATTCATCACGGTGAGCAAGCACACAGGCATTTTGCAGATGCTTGCCCATCATGCGCCCGATCACCGCCGAGAGCATGATCGTCTTGCCTGCACCTGTTGGCGCGACGGCCAGCGTATTGCCATGAGCAATCAACGCATCGACCGTTTTACCCACCAGTTCTTTCTGTCTTGGTCTAAGCAGCATGAGCGCCTCCGTCTATTGCGCCCATGAAGGCAGGTTAGCGGAGCTGCTCTGTGGCTGAGCCGAGGCAGAAGGACTGGACGCAACAGCGCCCATTAAGGAGGCGTATTCCTTATGGTCAGGTGTGATGGCTATCTTGATGGCGTTTTTGTCATTGCCATGCTGGTCTTTTTCCATATCCACTCGGGCCACGAACTCGATGCCGTCCAGATCACCTAAGCCCTGAATGCGGCGTGCATTCTGCGCAGCAGGCGAGTTATCTTTATTAGAAATACCGCGAGCGGAATTGAGGATGCCCTTGATGAAAGCACGACCGATATTGGCCCAGTCTGGCCCTTTGGGACTATGAAGGCCAATCAGGCTCCAGATTTTGCGGCGAGCATATTTGCCATCCAGCACCACAAATTCGCAGTTCAGGTAAACCGAGCCGGTGGTGTTGTTTTGCGTGGCCCAACCGCCCGCCCAACCTTGCTGAGCATTGTCATGCCCACCGGGCTTAATCGACATGCGCACCTTTACCAGTGTGCCTTTTGGGATAGGGTCAAAACCTGTTTGATCGTCAGCAGTATTGAAATCGTTCCAGCTCATGCTTGGCCTCCATTATTTTCAGATTGTTGGGTGGGTTCAGGGACGGCATAAGTGAGCCGCTGTTCGGCAGGCTTGGCGGTGCCGGAGATTTTTTGGCAAAGCCGCCCAAGATGCGGCTCCTCCATCTCATCAAGACGGCCAGAGCGATCTTTCGCGGGGTAGCCCTGAGTATTGAGGGTGTGGCAAATGAAGGCACGGAATGACTTACCATCGGGCGTGACCATCTCGGCCATGGTGATGACCTGATCGACAATCCCGGGAAGCTCGAGCGCGGTTTTGCTGCCTTCAATTTGCGGCTGGAAGAAGCGGCGATTAAAATCGTCGATCTTTTCGTCCAAGATGCCGACGAACCAGATGTTCTTACCCCGCGTATGCTGCAGATGGGTGAGCCATCCGATCATCTCCTGACCATGCAGACCGTATGCGCCGCGAGTGTCCGGCTTGCCGGTTTTTTCGCTAAACGCCTGCGGCTGACCCTTACACCAATTGAAGCAGAGGCGACCGGCTACGGTGATGCTGTCGATGAAAATGGTGTCGTATTTACCAAGTGCTGCACGATCACCGTATTTCTGGCAAACCGCGTCATAATGCGCCTGACTGTAGGGTTGCTCATCACGCAGAGCTGGGTTCGGGCCACCGATATAGGCGGCAATATCCCGACAGTCCTGCCATGTGCGTGGACGAATGGTGTCGCCTTGCCAGCCCTCAATCGCCAGATCACCGGCTTCAAGGTCAAAGAACAGCGTCTTATCCGCAGGCAGTGTCCATAGCAGTGAGGTTTTGCCAATGCCGCTTTTACCGAAGATGCATCCTTTGATGCCCTTGGTTTCTTTCAGGCGTTCATCGGCTGAGATGATAGGAAGTGTCATTGAGCACCTCCTTTGCGGGAAAGCGCATCAACGATGTTTTCCGCACCCAGCGCACCTTTTGCACGCGCTTCGGAATAGAGTTCCCGAACGGCAGCGAGCCGCTTGTAGAGAGCGCTTTGCTCCTTATCTAATGCCTGCGCGGCAAAAGCCAAATCATCTACAGTGGCTTCCTGAATGGGCTTGGTGGTTTCTTCTTCAATGGCACCAAGAGCCGGAATCTGAATGAATGCCGGAACATGCTTGGCGTAGTAACTGTCTTTAATGAGTTTTTGTAATGTGGGCTTAAACATTGGTTTCCCCCTGTGATTTTGTGGTTTCGTCTGTGTTGGAAGGGATGGTCTGGCCGGTGCAGGTCAGGATGTGCTGCTGCTCGTACTGCTCCACATCCTTGATGCGGTAGCGCACGCGGCATCCGATTTTGACGAAGGGGGGACCTTCACCACGCCAGCGCCACTGCTCTAATGTGCGAGCAGAAATGCCCCAGCGACGCGAAAGGTCGATTTGGTTGAGGAATTGTTTTGTAGTCATTGGGACCTCCAAGGGTTCTTGTTTCTTCTTGGCGGCCATTCGTGCTGCTCAAGAATTACCCTTATTTTCCAATGACTCGCTGCGTTTTTATATGGACAGCGCTGATGTTTATTGTGACATCCAGATACAAAAAAAACCCCGAAAACGGGGCTTTAAATTATGCGTTGTGACATTCGTGGAAGATTGTGTGACATGCTACATATCTATAGGTCAGACAATGATCTCACCTCCCTTAAATTACGGTTGAGGCGATAGCCTTTTGTCTGCGAGTTTTCGATGAATCCATCAGTATCAAAAACGACTCCGATATCTTCCCCTAACTGTTTCGCTACATTATCGCGCAATCTCATTATTGAACGCCGGAGAGAGGCTTCTTCTTTTCCCATATCGCTGGCCAATTTGCCTGCGTTAATAAAGGCAATTTCATCGTTCTTACTTTTACCTTCCCTGAAATTGCCAATAAGCTGGGTCATGAGTTGATAACCGTCACCTTTGATCTCAAATCCACCTTTAAATACAACACGCTCATTGGCATCATCGAAATAAAAGTCACACCTTTGTTCACCCAAGTGATCCAATGTGCTTTTTAGTTGTTCATCATAATTTAGCGTAGTCGGGGCATCCAACTTGCTGCGGTTAAAAAAGATGGATAACAGGCTTGTGCTAGGCAGCTCATTAGCAACAATCTGCTCAGAGTATTCATCCAATGCGTTTTGCATTACGCGCATCACATCATCAGTATGTTGTTTGTATAGTTCAAAGATTTTCGTTTCAGCTTCATCCGTGGTCAGATCATCAAATTCAGAAAGCGCAGATGTGATCTGGGGATGCGCATTAACAAAGGAATTCTTCGTTAAGTTCTTAAAGTCCTGAGCAAAACGCACATAGGAGGCTGCCATATTAATGTCGCGATCAATCGCACGCGCACCTTTAAGTAGATCAACCTTGTATTTGTCTGCGGGCTCATTCTCACCCATTCCGGCAGCTAATATAGAGAACCGGCGATCAATGCATTGAGAGCATACTCCGCAATGACTGTGTTTTTTTGTCCATGTGCGTGGGCGCGTACAGCTGTTGGTATCTACAAGCAGTGACTCACACCCGCGCTGTTTAATTTTTTCAGTTACTTCTTTTTTCGTGAGCCACTGGAACGGATGATCAATCACTATATTCTTGCCAACAACCATATCAAATAGAGCTTTGAATCCATTTAGCGCTCGGGGATGGGTTGTTCTGGTTGCCCGACTTTCCAGCACATCCTTAGTTAAAGGCAAATTTAAGCTCACCACACCATTCTCATAAAAGGTGAACCTATCTTTGCCGTACATTTGCGCGATGCACATGCCCAAACAGGCAAATAGGAAAGAGCGCGTGCGCTGTGTGTATTCTTTTGCTTCGCTTTGGCTGTTCCGAACTTTGATCGATATAAACTGAGCCTGTTTGCCATATCCCTTTGTCTGCAGACCATCAATTAACTGTTTCTGTACGCTTTGCACTTTGTTGGCTGAATGATGCCCGACAAGAGCTACGGTTTTCTGCTGTCCAACAATAGATTCCACTGAACCAGCAAAAGAGTCCAAGCCACCAGAAAACAAAGCAATTTCATCTGGGGCAAGCTGCCCATCAATGAAATCGAAATACTGTTCGCGCAGCTGAACAGGATCAGCGGCTTGCACAAACGCAAAATTGTATGTCTCACCTGATAGAAAGCCGAGTGTATCTTGAAGTGTTTCAATTACTTCTTCTTTATTCCAAAAATCTGGGTTTCTAACAGCTATTGTGAAATGAAAGGCCCTGCGCCATTTTTCACCATAATCGGCAAGCGTCTCTGATCCCCGACCAATGTGCTGATCTGCACAGTAAACGTATGAGCCGACTTCAAGCAGGTCCATGATAATATCTGGTATGTTGCCCATTACTGTTTTTGAAATGGCTTCTACCTTTAGTTCCACATTCTTGCTGTCACCCTGAACATCAAGGATGAGGGTTTCCCGGTCGGGATTATCCTGTGCGGTTGCACCTCCACAAAATACATCAATTTCTTTCATCTGCCGCGTTCCTGAATTTAAATTCTTTTCTCATTTTATTCATTGCAACATGGGCAAATCCAGATAACGCTTTTTTGTCTATGGATGTGCCTTTGTTGTATAAAATATTAGCGTTCCAATCCCTTGCGAATGGACGCATGATATAAGATGCCTCGCGACAATGCTTATCAACATTGCGGTCAAAGAGGGACATATCTGAAACGAAAGGAGAAGTGCCTTCGGTTCCAAGGTGCTTGGGTAACTCCCGATGCATGAAGTATTTGATGTTGTGGCTAGCAAGATTAACGAAAAACTCCTGCGCAAGATTGCCGAAGCCATCAGGTGTAGCAGAATGATCAAGTATGCGGTGTGTGTCACTCTTAGGCTCATCCCAGAAACCTAGCTGGGGCGCAGGAGCCGGTTGTTGGAGTATCGAGTTAAGAGCAGCAATGCCAGCTTGCTTGGCCATTTCACTGAGGTCAGTTACACCGTGGTTGCTAGACCTTTGCGCTTTCTCAATAGCTTTCTCGAAACCTACGATGATATCAGTTCTGCTGGGATTGTCTGGCACCGCGACCCCAATCTGTGCCAGCCCGACCTGCAAATTATCTGCGCGTGCAGCTTGGGGGAGCAAGCATAGCAAGTGAAGGGCTTGTTGAAAGGCTGGGTCTTTTGACGCTTTTGCCAATGATCCATCACAAGCGTCAACGATTCTATCTGCCAACTCTGCAACAGAGGCATTTTCATCAGCCAAATAAGCGACGATTTCTCGCCATTTTTTGGAGGCTGGTAATTTTCCTAACCGTTGATGCCCCATGATTATGCATTGCCTTACATCTGTGTTTTTTTCGCCTCTGCGTGCTGAGAAAAAATAGATGCGTATGCACCGCATTATTCTCATTGAATTTTTGATTACCGCACATTATTCTAAAGAACTCAATGAAATACAAGCGTAAATTGCACTAAAGGATAGAAATGCCACGTGGTGGAGTACGTCCGGGCGCGGGTCGCCCAAAAGGAACTGGCAAATTTGGCGAGAAAACGGTGCCTGTGCGCGTTCCCATGAGCATGGTTGAGGAGGTGCAGGCTTTTATTGAAGCGAAGGGATATAACGTACCATTGTTTTCATGCAAAGTAGCCGCTGGTGAACCTGTATGGGCGGATGAACACATCGAGGATTACCTGCGTCTTTCCCCGGATATGGTGCGCAAGCAGGAAGATACTTTCTGCGTAACAGTGAGTGGGGAATCGATGCTTGGGGCGGGGATAAACCCGGGCGACATTCTCGTGGTAGACAGAGGTTTAAGAGCCTCTGATGGTAAAATAGTGGTAGCAGCAGTGGATGGTGAGCTAACAGTAAAACGACTCCAAAAAGCAAATAGTCGTATTACTCTTTTTCCTGAAAACATTGCTTACAAGGCCATAGAAATAAATGAAGAAAATAATTTCCACATATGGGGTGTGGTAACTAGTATAATTAAATCAGCAAAATAAAGGTTTAGGAGAGCGGCATATGGAATCAGATGAAATCAAAAGCGACAAAATACTGGTTAAAGAGATATTCTCTAGCATGTGGTTTCGGGTTCCTGAATATCAGAGGCCATATGTGTGGGGTGCTGATGAAATAAATGATCTGCTAGACGACATTTCCTACGCTATGCTGGAGAAACCAGATTCAGAATATTTTTTAGGGTCTTTTGTTTATCAATCCAAGTCTGCTAACCCTGCGGCTGGCAATCAATTTGACGAAAATGACTTGCTAGATGGCCAGCAAAGGATGACCACTCTTTTGCTACTATTTTCAGTCATAAGAGATATAGCGGCAAACCCAAAAGCCAAAGAAAGGTGTCAGCAGTGCATACTGCAGGAAGCTGATGAATACACCAACACTCCTGAGCGCTCTCGGATAACCTTTTGCATTCGGCAAGATGCTCAAGATTTTATTGATGTGGTTGTTAAAGAGGTTGGGACTACCCAAAATGATGAGCTACTAGATGAATATAAAAAGTCAGGAAATGATATTAGTATTCAAAGTATGGCCAAAGCTATAGGTCACATTAAAAAATTCTTTTCTGATAATAAAAAAGTCGAGCCTGATCGATTACTGAAGTTTTTGCTTAACAATGTTTTGTTGATATACGTTTCTACTGAAAATCTAGACGATGCATTTCGATTGTTTACTATTTTGAATGATCGTGGTGTTCCACTTCGTAACAGTGATATTTTGAAATCTATTAATCTCGGAGCATTAACCACCCAAGAAGATAAAAAGAAGTACGCTAAACTTTGGGAAGATGCCGAAAGTGAGTTAGGTGAAGATTTTGACCGCTTCCTAAATTATATTCGCACCCTGCTAGTTAAAGAAAAAGCCCGTCTTAACCTACTTCAAGAGTTTGAAGATAAAATTTACGAACCAAAAGAAAAAGAAAAAAGCACAGGCAAGAAGAAGCCGCCTTTGTTGGCCAAAGGCAAACAAACATTCCAAATGGTGGAGAAATATTTAAAACTTTATAAACAGCTGTTTGACAGTTCAAACTATGATCTGACTGGCGATTTTAAGTTTGATAACCTTCTTAAAGTAATGAGCACTGGCTTGCCTTCG
Source organism: Rickettsiales bacterium (assembly GCA_024304995.1). Taxonomy (GTDB): domain Bacteria; phylum Pseudomonadota; class Alphaproteobacteria; order Rickettsiales; family UBA998; genus JAMWZD01. The sequence continues at coordinate 226,613 of JAMWZD010000001.1, forward strand.
TCGGATTGGATTCCGCCACTATTGCGTTATTATGACAAGTTCGGAAAAACACGGCTTTACGACTTTCTGTTGGCCTTAGATAATAAATTTTCTGCAGATTGGGTAACACAAGAAACGCCTACCGCACGCATCGAAGCGATGAATACGGTAATTAAAAAGATTGATGAAGATGGAGCAACTGCAGACGATGTATTTTCGTCAGGCTGCCTAAATATCAATGATGCTGATCTAAAACGCATGCTTGAGGGTAAAATTTATGGCAGACGTTTTGCTCGTTATATCTTATTGAAGTTAGATTATCTTTTTCAAAACCATGATCAAAAAATGCATTTTGAAACGCTATCTGTTGAGCATATATTGCCACAGAATCCAGAGACAGAGAGCCAATGGGCCGCTGACTTTAGCGAAGATGAACGGTCTAAGGTAACAGACACGCTTGGCAACCTAGTATTAATTACACGACGTAAAAACACTTCGCAGGGGCGGCTTGATTACTCAGATAAGAAAAAGCGCTACTTTGAAAAAAATATTGATACATGCCCAAACTCGCTTCGCATCTTACAAAATTACGATCAGTGGACACCTGTTCAATTAAGCGCAAACCATAATGAGACGATCAATCGACTAATGAAGCATTATGGCGTTGTAGCTTCAAAAGTCGCTGCATAAGAGGATGTGTTAGGAGGAGAGAAACCCACCAGACTAGGTTTGGTTCTGCCCATTTCGCTTCCGCTTGCTTCCACAGTGCTTCCATGGCATGATTTTGGGGTTAACCCGTGGCTGCGGGTTCCGGCAAAAGCATTTGAAATATAAAGAAAAAGTTGGTTGCGGGGGTAGGATTTGAACCTACGACCTTCAGGTTATGAGCCTGACGAGCTACCGGGCTGCTCCACCCCGCGACAATGTTTGGTGAATATAGACAATATCACGCGCTATGCAAGTCTTTATTTTATTTTTCTCTTCCTGTAGACGCCTGACTTTGTGCATTTGCAGGCAGTGGCGGTCCAAACTCTTCGCTGGCATCCACTTCAAATTGTGCGATGGCTTCTTGATTATTCCTGTAATCGTGCTGCTCCATCATCTTTGCCTGAATGATTTTAAAGTTATCCAATGCGGGGCGCATATTTTCCCACAGCGCGTCAGAGGCTTCTGCACTCATTTCAAAATCCATTGGCGCTCTGGGCTTTTCTCCGAAATGCGCCTGAACTTTAGTCGAAAAATCACCACTTAATGGATTCACCACGGCTGTCGCAGTCACCGCATCGCTTATCTTCAATGTTGGCAACGCAATGCCGTTGACATGTCTGCCGCTATAATCCAGCTTTTCAGCTTGTTCATTGCTGTTTTCCACTTCATAAATGCTTAAATCCTTCAGCGTGCCTGAGATGGGAACGGCAATCTGAGACAATGCTTCTGCCGCGCCGAGGCGCGTATAGGCAGTGCTGCCAATGCTGGCAACCCGCGGGTCGTCTGTCGTGCGAATGGATATATCGCTGTGAATATCAAAGTCATCAGCTGTGATTTTGGTGCGCTCCTGCGCATCTGCCTGCGCGATGATGACGGATTCTCCGTCCAGCAATAATGATGATGCTTTGTCTGTCATGGTCTCTCTAATTTTAGTTAAGATATATTAAAGCATATTTCCTGAAAAGTGTATGACAATAACGTGACAAAAAAGAACCCCCGCACAAGGCGGAGGTTAGTGTGTGGTTTTAAGGTGAGCCGACTTCTCCTCTTCGGATGAGCCATTTCACTTTTCCACCTTTTTGTTGTACTTCAAAAATGTATTTCCCAAATTTTAAAAAGTTGGGAACTCTGTTGCACGCTTCAGACCCTAAACCATTAGGATTAGGAGGAGGTATATACCCTTCCAGATCGCCCGTATAAGTTGATGGATTATCATTCCCATCTCCCCTTAGGCCATGTATTGCGACATAAGCGTCAGGGTCACTGAACGTGCGACCATTGGTCATGACCACTTCATCTAAAGGCTGCATGGCAAACGCAATATAATTGCTATCACCATCTCCATAGCGGGCTATATCCAGATCACCATGTGAACGTGGAAATCGCCCCAGCCGTGAAGTTGTCAACGGACCCTGAGCAACAATCTCCACACTTCCATCTGGCATAAGCTGATGAAAGCGTATAAACGCTGCCCAAGAGTTTGGTGCTTCATCTGAATCAAGATAAATGATCTCAACCAGACCTTGAATGTTATATTCATCAAAACACAAACTGTTAAACCCTGCCCCCTGAAACCATGCTGTTTCGCATGGTGTCATTTTAGGTGACATTTCAGCATATGACGGCATATGCAAGAAAAGCGCGCTAAGCGCGCTTACAATGAACAAACTAAAATATTTTTTCATTTAATTAGTTAGGCCATCTTCTTACTTTGTTACCGCCTTCGGAAGTGCTGTTTGCACTTGCACCTGCATTGACTTCAACATTCGTGCCTTGGTCAACATTTCTTTTAGCATCGTCAATTGTTGCGTTTTGCATCCAATTTCCAATACCTTCAAAAATAGCGTCAGTGCTTCGCATTTCTTTACGACAATTTTCAAAAGTACCACCTTCGGTGCTTCCACCTGTAGAAAAAGAAAATCCTCCCGCAATATTGGTGTCTTCATCATACTTTCCGTAAGCACCGTTTGCGCCGATAGCTACACCACCTTGTGTACGTAAAGGAAACTCTTTACTTACTTCAACTTCATGCATTCTGGCATACACCTTACATGAAGACTGTGCAGCGCTGCGCGCAGCTTCTGGATAGCGGTGACTGCCAGCATCAAATGAACGGTGTGTTGAGCTATTGTCAACATTCACTCCTTCATTATTTGCATCCGATCTTCCACCAGTTGCCTCTCCACCATTAGCAGTTTGAGACTGCCTTTGATTTTGCGCTTGGCGCTGTTTGGCTTCCGTTGCAATATTATTGGCAATCTGTGGCGAAACATTCACCTCAGAACGCACAGCATTTGCAATGTCACCTACGCTTGCATTTGGGTTTGCTTCAACGTATGCATCAGCTACCGCTTGAGCATCAGACTGGGAATCTGAAACAGAAGACGAATCGGCATTTGCATTAGCATCCGAATTCGCATTTGAGCGCGAATTAGAATTTGCATCAGCATCATTACGATTATTATTCGTAATTTCAGTCGGCGGTTGCAGCGGCTGTGGAGGGCTAGATGGGCATTCTTCAAGCTCAGCTCGGATTTTGTTCCATTTTACTTTCCACGGTTCATCATGGCTGTTGAACTGAGTCAACGCATGATGATTAACAACAACAGATGACCAACCATTGCCACGACATTGCAAAATGCGCGAAGCAGCCTGCTGTGCTTCATATTCAGGGTTTTTGTCAGGATATAGGTTTTGTAACCATCCTTGCTTGTGCGCTTCTACCCACATATTCAAATCTGCTTCGCTAATGCGAGCAGTTGCAGAAACAGGGGATTGTGCAACAAAAACAAGTGAAATTAACGAAACCAGTAAAGAGTTATTTTTCACGATCGTACGTACCCTTTTAGGCACGTTTAAAAAAATAGGTTTGTAGAGTAAAAATTACTCGTATCAATTAATAATAATTGAAATTTATTTATACACTATTTTCAGACCTGCCACAATCTGAAACATATGACAAGTGCGTTACACTGTATCACGGATGACGCTGCGCACCACGCCCCAAATGTTCATCGCGTCGTAATCACTGAAAGTAATCACGGGGTAATCCGGGTTTTCGGGGCGCAGCTCAATCACGCCGTCTTTATTGTGCAATCGTTTAATGGTCGGCTCGCCATTCACTTCTGCGATAACAATATTATGATGCTGCGCCTCCAATGCTCTATCTACAATCACCATATCACCAGATAAAATGCCAGCATCTCGCATACTCTCCCCCGTGACATACCACATGAAGGTGGAAAGTGGCGAGCGCACCAGATGCTTGTTCAAATCCATATAACGCTCCACCGCATCATCCGCCGCAGCAGGCAGCCCCGCAGGCACGCGGGAAAGCGCGACGGGCAAACTGACTTCAACAGGGTTAAGCGCGGGATAGAGTATATCAGGGTGATGGGAAGCGTGTGAAAGCATCATTTTTACCTTATTGGTTTGTGAAAGAGGAATACGCATAGTTTTGGTCGGCTCGCCATAAGCTGACTTTCTGCCTGCGCCTTTGCGCGCCCCTCCATGTGTATATTGTGTCATACGCAGATGCTATCTTGAAAACGTTACAAAATCAATAAAGCAGATTTATTTTTTCACTTTTTTCTCAATAGACTCAATCATCAGCCCTGCCACATCTTTTTGTGTGATGCTTTCAATGCCTTCCAACCCAGGAGAAGAATTAATTTCCAAAACTTTTGGCCCTTCTTTGGAGCGGATAATATCGACTCCTGCCACGCTAAGCCCCATTGCTTTTGCTGCATTAACTGCAATTTTGCGCTCATCAGCGGTAATTTTTACGTGGCTTGCCGTGCCTCCAAGATGCAGATTGGCGCGGAATTCACCTGCTGCGGCAGAACGCTGGATAGACCCAACCACTTTGCCATCCACCACGAAACAGCGAATGTCCTTGCCGTCAGCTTCTTTAATAAATTCCTGCACTAAAATATTCGCCTGCAGGCTCTTAAAAGCGTTAATCACACTTTCTGCTGCTTTATTGGTCTCTGCCAGCACTACTCCTTTTCCTTGCGTACCTTCCAGCAATTTGATGACCAACGGCGCACCGCCCACCATTTTGATCATATGGTTAGTGCTGAGCGGTGAATTGGCAAACGCCGTGGTCGGCATTGGCACTTTGTGGGAGGACAGAATCTGCAGCGAACGCAGCTTGTCTCTTGAACGTGCAATCGCCACTGAGTTGTTCAGGCAGAACGCCCCGCTGGTTTCAAATTGCTTGGTCACTGCGCAGCCATAAAAGGTCATGGCGGGTTTGATGCGTGGTATCACTGCATCCAGACTATCCAGCAATTCGCCACCACTGGTGTATATTTCAGGTTTTTCAGCGCTGATATTCATATAACACTGACGAATATTGAGGAAACGCATATGGTGTCCTCGTTCTTCCCCTGCTTCAATCAGCCGTTTGTTGGAGTATAGTTCAGGGTTGCTTGCCAGCACCGCAATCTGCAGCCCGTCTGGGCGGGGTGCTACCGTGCCATACACATTTTTCACCTCATTTTCATCCCGCGTGCCAAGACACATAGCGGCATCGGGGTCTATCAATACACGTTCTTTCATGGCTTCGCGCCCGATCAGCATTCGAAATCCCATAGAATCACGATTGGTGAGCGTTACTTCAATGTCCCACGTCTCTCCGCCAAGTGTCAGCGGCGTTTTGATGACGTGCCGCGTTTCCTTCTCCCCGCTTGAGCTTTTCACCGCGCGCTTATCCACCACCAACCCGCGGCAGCTCTGAATCACCTTGCGGTTGTCCTGTAGCGGGTGAATGTCAAAATGCACATATTTTTTGCCATCAGCTTCAAATGGGTGAATGTTGAATGCGTGCAGAGACGATGTTTTCGCACCAGTATCTATCCGCGCTTTAATGGCAGGAAGCCCAAGCTCTGGCAGTGCGCACCATTCTTCTTTTCCGATAATGACTTTATTGTTCATGTGATTCCTTAAAACAGAGTAATGGTTAGCTTGCTCACCTATAGATAAAGATGCAATCAATTAATGCTTAAAATGACGAATGCCTGTGAAGGTTAGTGCAATGTTATGTTCGTCTGCTGCTTTAATCACTTCTTCATCGCGGATAGACCCGCCAGGTTGAATGATGGAGGTGATACCGTGCTTCGCTGCAAGATGCACATTATCATCGAAAGGGAAAAACGCATCGGATGCCAGAGCGCAACCCTCAGTGGATAACCCCGCCGCTGCTGCTTTTTCACATGCCACACGCACACTGTCCACACGGCTCATCTGCCCTGCGCCCACGCCGACCACCATGCCATCTTTCGCCAGCACAATCGCGTTGGACTTCACATGTTTGGCAACAGTAAATGCCAGAATCATATCTGCAATTTCGCCATCATTTGGCGTGCGGGCGCTCACATGCTGCAGGGCATCATCCAACACGATATGGTCTGGGGATTGCAGCAAATATCCGCCCGTGACCGAGCGCACATCCAACCCTGCATTTTTGGGTGCTAATGCGTCATGCGTGTGCAGCAGACGAATATTTTTCTTCTTTTGCAGAATATCCAGCGCCCCTGCACTGAAAGACGGCGCAATAATCACTTCGGCGAATAATTTGCCAAGCGCATTTGCCGTATCCACATCAAATTCACGATTAGCAGCGATAATGCCCCCATATGCACTTTGTGGGTCTGATGAAAGTGCTTTTTCATAGGCTTCTGCCAATGTGCCAGCCGTTGCCGTGCCGCATGGGTTGGCATGTTTGATGATGGAAATAGCGGGCGTTTCAAATTCACTCACCAAACGCCATGCTGCATCCGTGTCATTAATATTGTTAAAGCTCAATGCTTTGCCGTGTAGCTGCTCCGCTGCAGCAATCGTACCATGCACAGCATTATGCTGATAAAATGCGGCATGTTGATGCGGGTTTTCACCATAGCGCAGTTCCTGTTTCAGGCTCATTGGCAGAGTCACGCGCTGCGGGCTGCCCAGTTCCAGCGTTTTGGCAAACCAGCCTGAAATCACCGCGTCATATTGCGCCGTGCGTGCATAGGCTTTTGCTGCCAGCTTCTGACGCTGCACATAAGGCACTTCCTGCCCTGCTTTCACTGCATCCATAATCACCTGATAATCTTCAGGTTCTGTCACCACGCTCACGCGCTGATGGTTCTTCGCCGCGGCGCGAATCATTGCGGGGCCGCCAATATCAATATTTTCTATCGCAGTGGCATAATCTGCATTGCCTGCAATCGTTTCTTCAAAGGGATAGAGATTCACCACCAGCAAATCTATGCCCGTGATGCCATGTTCTTTCATGGATGCCGCATCGCCCGCATGGTCTGCTCGTGCCAGCAACCCGCCATGAATTTTAGGATGCAACGTTTTTACGCGACCATCCATCATCTCAGGCGATGCCGTATGCTCACTCACATCCACCACCTTCATACCCTTTTCTTTCAGCAACTTCGCCGTGCCACCTGTGGAAAGAATGGTCACGCCAGAATCTGCCAGCGCTTGAGCAAGTTCTACAATTCCTGTTTTATCAGAGACGGAAAGAAGAGCGGTGTTGATTGGATGAGTCATCTAAGCGAGTTCCTTATGTTGGGTATTAACAATTGTCGGGGCGCAGCGTTTGGTATATTCCGCATAGCTGGAAACCAGCACTTCCAGATAACGCAGCGCCGCTTCGTTATTTCGAGTCAGACATGCCTGATATAACGCATCCATATTATGCGCATCAAGCCGAATATTCATGGCGCAGGCTGATTTATTGATGCTTGGATGTGATGTATTTTCCAGTGATTCATTATCATAGACCAGCACTTCAGTCAGTTTTTCACCTGCGCGAAGCCCCGTATATTCTATTTTAATATCATCATGCGGTTCATACCCTGCCAGCTTGATCATCTGCTCGGCAAGCGTGGTAATTTTCACTGGCTTGCCCATGTCCAATATATATAAAGACGTATTTTCAGACGGCAATGCTGCTGCCTGAATGACCAGACCAGATGCTTCCCGAATGGTCATAAAATAGCGTTCCATGTCAGGATGGGTTACGGTGAGCGGTCCGCCTGCACGAAGCTGTTCTTCAAATAGAGGAACGACAGACCCCGTTGACCCCAGCACATTGCCGAAGCGCACCATTGAAAATTTGGTATCACGCTGCCGCGCACCCATATCCGCACAGATATATTCTGCCAGTCGCTTGGTTGCGCCCATCACATTGGCAGGGTGGACGGCTTTGTCTGTTGAAATCAGCACCATATGCTCTGCGCCATGTTCTGCGCAACATTCAGCAACAAATTGCGTGCCGAACACATTGGTCAATATGGTTTCTTCGGCATTACACTCTGCCATTGGCACATGTTTGAGCGCTGCTGCATGAAACACAATATCTGGTTGATATTCTGCGAAAATATGGCTGAGTGATGATTTGTCACGCACATTGCACAGCACTGGTGAACAGCTTAGTGTTGGCAGTTTGTGAGTCAGTTCCTTATGAATCTGGTATAGCTGATATTCGGATTGTTCCAGCAACACAATATGTTCTGGTTCATAACGCGCAATCTGGCGCACCAGTTCAGACCCGATAGACCCCCCTGCCCCAGTTACCATCACCATTTTGCCTTTGATGAACTGACGCATCATATCTCGGTCATGAATGGTTTGCGGGCGGCCCAGCAGATCTTCAATGGCAATGGGCTGCACATGCGCTCTTGCACCTGGCGTGAAATCTGTCAACCGCGGTAGCCTAGCAAGAGAGACCCCATGCGCCTCGCAAATCTCCAGCACCGTCTGCACCGTAACCTGATCCATATAATCATCGCTTAAGATCAGGCGTTGTGGTTTGTGTCCGCGTTCTTCCAGCTTGGTGATGGCACGCTCCAGCCCGCTAATATCGCCCATAATCGGCACGCCGTGCACAGAGCGCCCCCTGTCTGTGCGGTCATGGTCTATAATGCCGACCACAGTGTAGAGCGCGTTAGCATCCCTCTGCATGGCGCGCACAAATGCTTCAGCATGATTGCCAACCCCTGCCAGCAACACATTGATGCGTTCTGGCTTGTCTTTCCCGCTTACCCGCTCGCACATCATGCGGTAGGCAATACGTGGCGCGCCAAGCAGCACCATCAAAATCAACCATTGCAGCACAGGAAGCGAACGCGGCACATTTTCCAGACGATAAAACAGGAACATGGCAGCATAGGTCAGGATAATGCTTAGCGACACCACCTTCACCATCAGCTTCAATTCGCTTAAAGACACATAACGCCAGACTCCCTTTTGCATTCGCAGCAAAAACATCAGGAAGGTAAAACTACCCATAAAAATGATGAATAAAGGTGTAATATAGGGGGCGGATTGCGCCCAGAATGCATCTCCCAATCGAAGATATAAAGCTAGCGGAACGCTGGCTACTGCCATGAAAATATCATGACATGCGGCTACATATGAACGTCTAGGATAGCGCATTGCCTTCCGTAACATCCTCATATTCTTCAGGTTTCAACTGAATGCTTCCAAGTGGCTGTGATTCTGGTTCTTTTTCAGCTTCTGGCTTTTTTGCAGGCATTGCCCAGAAAACAGCACATAAAAAGAGCGATGACAGGTAACCCAGTGCCAGCGCATATAATGCATATTGCGGCTGTGATAATGCAATAAATGCCAATCCAATCAGCCCAACATTCAGTATTGCAATTGGCAGGGTTGCCGCTCTGTGAGGCCGCCCGCCCTTCACCACAGATTGATAAGCATGTTGTGAATGTGCTTTCCAGAATTCCTGACCAGACACCATGCGCCATAGCAACGTTAAGGTTGCGTCAACAATATAATAAGCAGGTAGCAACAACGCCACCAGCCAATATCCTTCAGATGCGAGATGCAGCAGGACCCAGCCGAGCAATGCGCCAAGCGGAATACTGCCTGAATCCCCTAAAAATACGGTAGCGGGATGGCGATTAAACATCCAGAACCCAAGCATAGCGGCAATTACGATTAGCGCTTCCGCGCCGACATTTTGTGAAATATCTGCCTGCATGAACGCCACCAATCCGACTCCAGCGGATATGGCTACAGTTTCCACGACTGTGATTTCATCCACCCCATCCATGAAATTATATAAATTCATAAACCAGATAAGCGCGAGCGCGGTTATTGCTACGCTGACATAATGCATATAAGGATGCAGCACATCCAGCAGCGGCAGCATTTTGAGATGTTCAATGAAAAAACTATGATTAAAGGTCGATACCAGCAACAATGCGCAGACAGCATGTACTGCGATGCGCAGCGAGCCAGACAGGCTGGAAAGGTCATCTGCAAATGAGACGGTCAGCAGCAAAATGAGCGCCAGCAACACATATCCGTCCACATTGACAACGGTTAAAAACCCGATGATGGCAATCATCACTGCAACGCCCCCGCCACGCGGCGTAGGCATTTTATGGTTATCACGTTCGTTAGGGCTGCGTGCGGGCAGCAATGTTTTCATCAGCTCGCGCATCCCCCATGTGCAAATGGCAGAAAGCACAAAAGCTGAAATCACCAAAACGACCGTATAAACCCAGAATATCATGCTAAATTGCTACACTTATGCTGCCTTAATTGCAAGCAATGAATGAAGCCAGCAGACAAAAAGAAACCGACGGAAAATCCATCGGTTGGAGTTGTTATTGCGCGCTTTTACTGAAAAGCGACAATCAACACAATTACAATAATGACAATGGATGCATAAACCATCATCTTCCCGATAAAATCGAAAATGCGTCCAAAAGAACCTTTTTGTCTGGTTTTTTTCTGGATGCGACGGCGTTTTTTTCGAGAAACGCCAGCTAAGCGATCGTGCTTATTTTTTCTTATGCGAGCTTCGCGTTCATCTTGATAACGATGCGAATCATACTCTTCATATCGCTCGTTACGAAAATTATCAAAATCAAAGTCAGACATAATAATCTGCTAAAATATAAACAACTTTTACATAATAGTAAATTTTTACCCTATATACAAACAAAAAAGCCAGCGTGCTTTATGCACACTGGCTTTCTTATTCATAAAGCAATATGCTTAAATGCTTTTATACGGAAGCGGCAGCTCAGCACCTTCAGGAATCACCAGATTGCCATCTTCATAAGCCCCTGCAATATAACGCTTATTTGCAGTTGGGTTTACATACATTACAGGCTTCACCACTTTGTTATTATATTCACGCAGTTTTGTTACACGACCACGATTTTCAGGGTTATTCTTACTACTCATTACTCACTCTCCGTTCCTTTTCACATGATGTTCACATGAAAATTGATAATTCAATACGCCTCTATACACGAAAAAATGTGACCTTTTCAATCCTTTTTGTGCAAAAACTGATATAAAGACGTAAATTTTGGTTTTTCTATCGCACATTTTATGTTTAGGCGTATGATTGCCTTTATGAATATTGCAACGCATAGTAAAAAATTATCGTCTCCGCTGCTGGTGGTGCTGGCAGCAACCGCCGTGCTTGGAATTGTTATCGCCATTGCCTATGGCATTGCCACCTTCAGCCGAAAGGATGATAGCACTGAGAGGCTGACAAATGCCACGCAGCGCACATTGGCAGACTTAAAAGCAGATGCCATTTCAGGGCGCTATGGGGACTATCTCGCAGGGCGAAGTGCCAGCATTTCAGGCAATCATGGTGAAGCAACGAAATATCTCAAATCCCTGAAAGATGTGGCTGAAATTGATGGCGAGATAGCACCGCTGCTAATGCAACAGGCGTTGTTGAGCGGGGATGTGGAACTGGCAATAGATGCGGCGAAACGCACCTATGATGGCAATAATTATCACCAGTTCGCCGCCCTCACTCTGGCAGTGCATCAGTTAAAAACAGGAGATGTTGGCACAGCAAAGACCACCATCAAGCAATTAAAGCCATATGGGCTATATACTCTGATATACCCGTTTATGCATAGCTGGTTCAATTATTCGGACAGCGCCCCCATTACCTCCATTAATACAGATAAAAGCCTGAGACATGAATCATATAATGCCCTGCAGCATTACCATGAAGGATTGCAGCACATACTGAAAAAGGATGACGAAAAAGCGCTGGCTTCGTTCAAAAAAGCGGCAGAAAAGCCAAAAACAGCGCTGGATATGACATTATTTGGTGTGATGCATTATTATGCAACGCATGATAAAGTGGAAGAGGCGCAGAATTTATATAATGAAGCAGCAAAAGCGCGTGAACGCGCCATTATCTGGAATATTACCTCAGCAGAAAAAGCCATTAGCGACATTACATCTTTTCAGGGATTTACTGCAGCCAACATGAAAGAAGGTGTTGCACAGGCGCTTATCCATCTTTCCATATTGCTTTATCAGGAAGGCGCACCGCAGGATGCACTCCAGCTTGCTACACTGGCGCATTATTTATCTCCTGATAATGACGCAATTAACTTTAATCTGGCGCATTTGCTGGAAAGTGATGAACAATATGATCGCATTCTGACGTTATACGCGTCAGTCAATCAGCCTGAATTTTTAAAAGCGGCTTCAATGGTGGAGCGGGCACGCATATTATATCTTTCAGAACGTGATGATGACGCAATTGCGCTATTGCAGGATGCTGCACAACATAAAGGCACTGCCTATCACCGTTTTATGATTCTGGGGGATATTGCACGCATTAAACAGGAGCATAAAAAGGCCGCGCAATATTATACTCAGGCAATTGAGCCGCTGGAACTGCAAAAAAGTGACTGGCAGATTCTGTATAAGCGCGGCATTGCTTATGATATGGCAGATGAATGGGACAAGGCAGAAGCAGATTTCCAGCAGGCACTGGAGCTTTATCCCGACCAACCCGAAGTCACCAACTATCTGGCCTATAGCTGGCTGGTGCGTGGACAGCATGTGGAAAAAGCAGAAAATCTGCTGAAAAAAGCGGTTGAGCAACGCCCCGATAGCGCACATATTATTGATAGTTATGGCTGGGCGCTTTACAAGCAAGAGCGTTATGACGAAGCACTGGAGCTTATAGAACGCGCCATTTTTCTGCTACCAAGTGACCCGACCATTAATGACCATTACGGGGACATCCTATGGCAGCTTGGGCGCAAAAATGAGGCGCAATATCAATGGAAGCGCGCACTGGTATTTGAGCCAAAAGAACAAAGTGAGATTGACGCGATTAAAGAAAAAATTGAACATGGGTTGAAAGACGATACGGATTCATGACCATCGCGCAAAAAGCCTATGCAAAGATCAATCTCAGCCTGAATATCACAGGCAAACGCAGCAATGGTTATCATGAACTGCACAGCCTGATTGCTTTTGCAGATGTGGATGAATGGGTCAGCGCCAAACCATCTGATTTGCTGACGCTTTCCATCAGCGGGGCATTTGCCTCTGCCCTATCAACCAAAGATAATCTGGTGCTGACCGTTGCCAAAGCATTTCAGCAGCATATTGGCACACGGCAGGGAGCCGCCCTGCATTTGCACAAAATGATGCCTGTTGCCTCTGGGATTGGTGGTGGTTCATCTGATGCAGCAGCGGCGCTGCATTGCCTGAATCATGTGTGGGGCAGCAACTTGCCTCTTGGTACATTGCAGGAATTTACCCTCCCCTTCGGCGCGGATATTCCTGTGTGCCTTTATGCCAAGCCATGCATTATGGAAGGCATTGGAGAGACAATAACGCCGTGCGATGAATTGCAGCCCCTTCACGCCGTGTTGGTCAATCCATTAAAAGCCATTGCTACGCAGCAGATATTCAAAAGCCTCCCCCCCATTTTTGAACAATCAAATATATACAACAGCAACGCAACGCTGACTGAGCTGAGCAATGACTTGCAACCCCACGCCATTCAACAATGCGCTGAGGTGCAACACATTATTGATGCATTAAGCGCAACAGATGGCTGCATATGCGCACGCATGAGCGGCAGCGGCGCCACCTGCTTTGGGTTGTTTGAGAGTCAAGATGAAGCACAGAGGGCAAATAGAATGATATTGGATCAATTCTCTAGCTTTTGGGTTAGAACTACTTCTATATGCTAAAAAAAATGCCACTGGAAATTAGTGGCAATATTTAAACAGGATTAAACTTATACAATAAGTTCTTTTTCGGTAATTGTCACTGTTGGCATACTATACCAAAAGCGACTCCACGAACTTAGTGAATCCTTTTCATCCTGATATTTCTGCTCAAGAGTTTCTTTTGCAGTGAGAGCTTTTTCTTCACTAGCAAAATATTTTTCCTTGGCTATCATATCCCAGTCTTTTGCCCAGGGATTAAATCTGATAATGCTTAACTCGTAAATTGTTTGGACTGATTCTGTCTGTGACACAATGAATCACCATAATAAAGAACATTTCGGACAAGATACATTTACACGCTAAAATGTCAAGATAATATGGGTATTAAGCAAGCCTTACATTCAGATGAGCAGCATGAAATTGTCATCATATTGTCACCCACATCATGCGCAATTCTGATACAATAAAACAGTGAGTAAGTCTGATTCGATATTGTTACAAAAGCCAGGCAAATGGACGCGCTATGATGGCAACCAGCCTGCGCATTTTGCTGCGGGAAGCACAGCTCCGTCTTATGAGCATCCCCATAATGAAAATACGCACTCACACACTACCCGTTCCTATCAGCATGGTGGCTGGACCAAAGATGCAGAAGATCTGATACTTGGTTCAAATGATTACGTTAACGACTCGGCACGTCTCTACACACCATTTGATGATACGGCATCCAGTCTGGATAACCCTCCCCTGTATAAATCCCTCGGCGGACGCTTACTCACACAATCCTTCGCACGCGGGGTAACAGGGGCGGCATTCTTCGCGGTTGGGAATTATATGCTGTCGCAATATAATCGCAATCCAGATGCGCCTCTATCAGAGCAGCCAATGCTTGCAAAACCTATTAAAGCAGTGGAAGGCATCTTTGATAATCTGCTTGAAAAACCAGCCCGCTTTGTGGTGGAAAAAAGCTACAGCTTTAATCATGATGCTGAACAGGCAGAAGCACTAACCAATGAGCTGTTCCGCTTCAATAAATACGTGCCAAAGACGGATATGTTAGAAGCTGTTAATAAGGGTGTTAACCTCACCAACGCAGATGCATATGGCACGACATGGGCGCAGGAAATTGTGCAGCGTACGTGGAGCTTTGCTTCAGGCAGTATCGGCGCGGCATTGGGGCGTAATGCTGTTTCCATCATAGATCCAAATCACAAAACCAGCTGGATGCGTGAAGATGGCAGCATTGACGTGAAGGATATGCTGCAATCCTCTGCCAAATCCTTCTTCCAGATCATGACCTATAATCAGATGGAAGACTGGTTTGCCGCACCATTCTACACCGTGCAGCTTCGTGGGCAACGTGCGTTATATGATAATGGTCTGTTCAACCGTGATGCAGCCAAAGACGCTGGAATTGTGGAAACGCAATTATTGAATAATTCTGCATCGCGCCATGTGAAATCTGAAATGGTCGGCGGCGAGTTGCAAGGCACGATTGGCGAATCCTATTCTGGTGTGGATATGCTGGATTATCACGGGCGCTTTGGGCTTTATAATACCTACACCCTTATTTTCCGTGATGCGTATAACCATCTATTTAAAAATCGTGTGGATGAAACCTGCGCACCTGAAGATAATATTGGTAAGCATGAAGAAAGCGGGGTGTTGCATAAAGCATCTGAAAGCGCAAAATATCTGGTGAAAAGTCTGATAAAATCACAGATTTATATGCAGCCCTCCATTTTGTTCTTTGCACCTGAACGAATTGGCGGGGCTAAAGAATCACACGGATTCATTGATGATGCAACTGGAACCCCCCTCACCACCGCCCCGATCTATGAGTTTAATGCAACTGACCCTACGCAAAAAGTGCAGCCAGCCGTTAAAAAAGGTGCGCAGCCTTTGAACAAAGGCGTACTTGCCAAACCAGAACATATGGATGCGCATTTAAAAGGTGAGCAGGATCTTTATGTTGGCAGCACCAAAATTTCCATACAAAAAGACCCCAAAACATTTGATGCCTATAAGGATTCGAACGGACTTGTTGATAAATCTCTCAACCTTTCTGGCAAGGTGACAAAAGGGCTGGCTGGTTTCATAGATGCAGGACTGCAACCAGTTGGTGAAACGCTGGCATCTGGCTATAACAAATTGCAAAAGGATGACAAAAAACAGATTAAGAGCGATAAACTGCAAAAAGCACTTCAGGAAATATCGCATGATCATGCCGCCGCTGCTGTCAGCTATCTTCCTTATATGGCGAGTAAATATGAATTTGCGAATTTATGGGACACGCCTGTGATGGATGCTGCAGCCTATCGTTTTACGGACGGTTTATTCGGGCTGAATTTCGGTGAAATGGCATCAGGTTTGAAAGATATTGGCAGTGCCATCACCTTTAAACCTGTGTCTGAAGAAACGCAGCAAAACGTTAACAAACATCGCGGTCTGGTCAATTCACGTTTTGAAGGCAAATGCAGAACAGATGCAGCGCAGGAACAGATCAAACATGACCATGAAGTGGCGCGGCTTGAAAAGATTTTCGCAGATGATGCAGCACAACACCCCCATGACGCAACGCCAGACACACATATTTCCAACGCACAACGTGTGCAGCAACGTAATGCATCTGCACCTCAGCCAGCGCCTGTGAGCAAAACAGACCAGCAATGGACAGAATATGCAACGCAGCGGGCGCAGGATTCAGAAAAAGACACCATGCTTACAGGCATAAGCTGATTTTTACTTCTTATCACTTTATTAACGCATCATATTGATACTATCAGGATTAACGAATGCACCAGAATAACAGAATGACGATATTACGCTTGCTAACATGTTTATTTTTTCTCTCTGCATCTGCACATGCGCAGGATATGGGAGAGTTTGACCAGTTTTCAGCAGAATTTGATGCATTTGGATATGAAATAGACCCGAATCAGGACACATTCTCTCCTGCGGGGGATCGTTATGCGAAATTCTGCACACCTACCCCGCAAATGCAGTCTTACGCGTATCCAGGCAAGGAATATGTGCATTCAGGCAATTCACTGGCACGCCCTGGCGGAAAATCTCAGTTTGCACAAGGTGAACGGCTTTATCTGACGGGGCGCATTTTTGACAGTGCGTGCGTGCCGCTGCGGGATGCAAAGGTGGAAATCTGGCATACGGACACAGATGGAGATTACCGCATTGCAGATACCTCCGATATTCTGAACCCATACCCGCTTTTTGCTGGCGCAGGGTTTACGCGCACCAATAATTTAGGTGAATTTGAATTTGAAACCATTATGCCAGGGGTCGCCAAAATTACGCAACCTCCTATTATTAATGTTCGTGTCTCACACCCTTCCATGCGCACTCCCCTCACCTCCACTATTTATTTTAAAGGTGAAAACCGCAATGAAAACAGTCTGCGCTATAAAAAACTGAGCGCACAGAACAAAGACCTTGTGACCGCGATCATTCTGCCTTTAAAATCGGATAACCTCAATGCAGGCTTCCGCGCCCATCATGACATCACGGTTCGCGCGAGGGATGGTTTCCGCGGATTTTAAATCAATAACGCATATATAAGATTGCAGGCATGTTTTTTCCCGCTTGCAAAAACAGTAAACAGTCTTTATCACATTTGCAGTCAAATTTTATTAACAACATGCTTTAATGCAGAAAGGTGTCTTATGCCAGTCACTCTTCCCGAAAATTACGAACCTTCTGAAAATGAAGAATATATGAACGAAATGCAGCTTGCTTATTTCAAGAAAAAGCTGACAGACTGGCGCACTGAATTGCTCAAGGAATCCCGCGAGACGATGGATCACCTGAAAGAGGAAAACTGGCAGGAAGCAGACATTGCAGACCGTGCATCGCTGGAAACAGAAGCGGGTGTGGAACTACGCACGCGCAATCGTTACCTGAAACTCATTTCCAAAATTGATTCGGCGCTGCGTCGCATTGAGTCTGGCGAATATGGCTATTGCGAAGAAACAGGGGATGAAATCGGTCTGAAGCGTCTGGAAGCCCGCCCCGTTGCCACCATGACGATTGAAGCGCAGGAGCGGCATGAACGCATGGAAAAACAATATGCGGATGATTAATGTCTGATGTTCAGCGCGCTTCACTGGAGGCGCGCTGGTTAGAGTTGACCAATTCCCTCCTCCCCGCCTGCGCCAAAGAGCGCAGCTTCCCTGTCTATCATAATCACTGTTTTCAGCGCATTTTTCTGGATAATGCGTGTGGTGACGTGTGGTATAATATTATTAAAGACCGCCCTGCATATAAACATGCGCCTGATGACATTCTGCAGCAAGCCGTGGCGCTGGCAGAAGCGGTGTATCACCATCAGCAGGACCTAAACATGCTCAACGCCACCAGCCTGACCTATCGAGGAAAATAATGACCTCCATCACCTGCCACCCATATGACGCGCTCAGCAAAGACACGCTATACGCAATATTACAACTGCGCAGCACGGTGTTCGTGCTGGAACAGGGATGCGTCTATCAGGATGTGGACGGGAAAGACGCAGCGGCGCATCACTGTTTGCTGGAAGAAAATGGCGTGCTGCTTGGCTATTGCCGCATCCTGCCGCCTGCTATTAAACACGAATATCCTGCCATCGGGCGATATGCACTCCTGCCAGAAGCGCGCGGCAAAGGACTGGGCAGAGCCTTATTTCACTACGCGATTGAGCAAACTAGAACACGTCACCCCAACCACCCGATATATATTCAGGCGCAACATTATCTACACTCTTTTTACAGCAGATTCGGCTTTACGCAAGTGGGGGATATATATGATGAAGCGGGCATTCCGCATGTGGATATGGTGTTGGGTGGTTGAAAATTCAAGTAAATATGTGCGCTGTAATACTCACACAAATAGTATAAAGGGTTACTTCTTTATCTTTAAACGTGGCATATAAGGCGTGTATCAGCATTACAACAGCAAGAACTTGAAGCGTTACCTTGCAGAATTTGATTTTAGACATAATGAGCATCATGTTTTGGATATAGAGGCATACCAGCGAAATTATGAAAGGCGTGCCAGAAAAACGTTTAACGTACGCTCAGTAAGTCAAGAAAAAAATACATATCTTCAAAAGTTTTTTGCAGAAAGCATATAAGAATTTCAGATATAAAAATATAGTGAGTATAATGTTCCTTAGTAAGCAATATTTAGATTACTGCAATTTTTTAAATATCAGCTAGCTTACAAGTGAATAGAATGGTAGGGGCAATGGGATTCGAACCCATAAGACTTGCGCGTCTGCGATTTTAAAGATCGTTGCGTCTACCATTCCGCCACGCCCCTAGGTTGTGGGTACAGGAAACGTGAAGTCGGCTTCCTATACCCGTTTTAGTCACCCTACCTAGTTGGTAGGCTTCGATAGTGCTGGATGACGTATTCTAAGATTCCAAAACGAATACGCGTGTAAGCACGCACGAAGACTGGTTTGTCATCTGTGTACATAGATGAACTCCTGTCTAAAGTGTTGTTTTGAAGCGAATTTGACTATTAACTTAGGAAACAGTATTATTAAATACTGTGTGATAGATTCTAAGTCGGTGTACGCATCGCAACTTAGCGCACAACCACCCTCAACACCGCCTTCGACAACTGGTGTTGGGGGTATCTGTATTTAATGTCTCATATCTATGTTCTGGTCTGCAAAATTCGGAACTGTATCATTGGATTGGTCTATCTCAATTTCACTTTTCGGAATTTTGGGTTTAAAGGATTCGAGGTAATGTTTGCCGTTATAAGAAACTATATGCCCCTCTGATTTAAAACGACTAAGAAGAGAGCTTGCTGTACTCAAAGATATTTCTTCACCTTTAATTTTAGACTTTTCTACTAAATCATTTGTTGAAATACCATATGATCCTGCTTCTTCTAGTCGATTAAGAACTATTTGTTTTGTAGCTTTTTTTGCTGATGCCTCAACTATACTTCCAGACTCTGCAATAGACAGCATCTTATCCATACCGCGCAGTTCTATTTTTAGTTCAGAAATTTTGCTTTCTAAACTAAGTATTTCATCAACGGTTTTTTGGCGCTCTTCACGCATTAGAGTAAGTTTATTGGACATAATATCAACTTTTTTATTAGATTACTGCAAGACACAATATATAATGTTTTTTGCAACCGCACAACAAAAAGATTAATAACTATCAGATAAAAAAATACGCAATCACAATCATTCATAGACATTGCTCACGAACATGAATGAGATGAAAACGAAGCGGCGTTTTTCAAGAAACTTGCAAAGCTGGCAGAGCATAAGCCAGAGTCAGCCGAAACAAAAAAATTAAAGACTAAATGCTATATTTAGTGGGTGGGTTTTGGCAAGTATACAAGTCCCAATATATTATTCTTCACCCCACCTTCTTCACCAGCAACTGCTCGCCTAACACATATCGTGTGCCTTCCTGGGCGAAGGTGGTTTTTACGCGGCTTTGTTGTTCAGCCTTCAAAGCGCGTGCGTCGAGTTCTTCATCGGTGGAGCTGGGGCTGTGATGATACATCAGAATATGTTTCACATTTGCCGCCTCTCCAATGCGCACTGCCTGCTGCCAGGTGGAATGCCCCCAGCCTTCATAAGTGTCAAACTCTGCATCATCATAGGTGCTGTCATAAATGAACATGTCTGTGCCACGCACAAAATCTATCAGCTTGTCATCCAAGCCATCACGCAGATGCTCTACATCCGTAATGTAACATACCGAACGCCCTTTATATTCAATGCGATAGCCTGTAGCGCGGTCTGGGTGGTGCAGCTCAATCGTATTCACCTCAATGCCTGCATCCAGAAAATCCGTATGGTGCAGCGGTCTGCCTGCATGAAAGTCATGAAATGCCAGTTGAGATTCCAGCGCATCCAGCGGCACAGGAAAAATAGGCGGGGAAATTAACCGCATCAGCGCTTCGTCAATCTGCATTTCGGGCAGCAAATGCCCTGCCCAGATATCTGCCTTAAAATTGCTCTGAAACATTTTCTGCATACAACATAGACCAATAATATGGTCAATATGGGTATGAGATAGCAGCAGATGCATATGGTCAAACTCCTGCTTGCCCATATTCACAATGCCTGATCCTGCATCCAGTGCAAAGGTCACATCACCGCACTGCACCTGCACGCAGGAGGTGTGACCACCGTAACGCGCCATTTCAGGTTCCGGGGTTGAAATAGTGCCGCGCACCCCCCAGAAGGTCACAGAAAATTCACGCTCTAGTGATGTCGCCTGCTTCGTCATATCACTCAGTAAAGCATGGGCTGATTAATAATTAGATAATAAGAAAGGAACTCTTTAACTAGTTTATGATGATTTCGGGATGATGTAGTCTTTTAATGTGCAGCTATGCGGTTCCAGCGCGTTCCAGCCAGCCACATCCGCACACATATGCACCATAGTGCAGGGGGTTACCCCCTCCGTCAGTTTGCTGAATTCATATGGCTGGAGCAGATATTGTGCGGTATCCGTCAATCCTGGGTTATGTGCAATCAGCATTACTTTGTCATAGGCTTCATTCAACTGTGACAAAATTGCAAATATCTCGGTATAAGGTGCGAGATAAAGCAATTCTTCAGTCACACATTTAAATTTTTTCTGGGATGCATTATTGATAATCTCCGCAGTTTGCTGGGTGCGCACTGCATCGGACACCAGCACATGTTTCAGACCTTCAACAGCGCTACAATGCAATGCTATCTGCTTTGCCTGTGTGCGCCCGCGCTCCGTCAGGTTTCGGGCGTGATCACCTGAAAGATGAAATGCTTCCGTATGCGCATGTCTTAAAAAAACGATCTCTTTCATCCTGCAACCTGATTGTGTGATCCAATCAGTTTATGCTATATTAGACAAATCAAAAACGCAAACGCTTACACGAGGAACCACATTATATGCAGGACGCAAATGCGCACACACCAGAAGAACGGCAGCGCCGCTATATTAACCGTGAATTATCCTGGATGTCCTTTAATGAACGTGTGTTTGGTGAAGCGTTAAATCCGCATGTTCCCCTGCTGGAGCGGGTCAAATTTCTGGCAATTTCTGCCAGCAATCTGGATGAATTTACCATGGTGCGCATTGCAGGGCTGAAAGATCAGGTGCGTCATAACATTCCAAAAATGAGTGATGACGGGTTGATGCCTAAAGAGCAGATTGAGCATTTATCGCCCCGCACGCGCAATTTTCTTGAAGCGCAGCAACAATGCTGGCTGGCATTGAAGGATGAGCTGGAAGAAAATGGCATCCATGTGGCAGATGAGGATGAGCTTTGCGCAGAACGGTGCGCCGCGCTGGAAATGCAGTTCATGGAAGACATCTTCCCTGCTCTTAGCCCGATTGCGATTGACCCCGCACATCCCTTCCCTTTCCTGCCAAATCTGGGGCTGGCACAATTATTTGATTTAAAACACGCCAAGACGGGAAAACATATGACGGCGGTGCTGCCCATTCCCGCCAAATTGCCGCGCTTCGTGCCAATAGATGGGAATCATCCGCATAATTTCATGCTGCTGGAAGACATCACATACCGTTTTGCCTCCTTGCTGTTTCCTGGGTATGAGGTGCAGGATGCAGCGTTGTTCCGCATTGTGCGTGATAGCGATCTGGAGATTGAGGAAGATGCGGAAGATCTGATCGAATATTACGAACATGCGGTGAAACAACGCCGCCGAGGCAAGGTCATCCGCATAAAAACACTTGCCAATGCGCCGCGCCATCTGGTGAATCTGTTTCTGGAACATATGGATACAGATATTCAGCGCGTGCATGAAATGGAAGGCATGGTGGGCTTAACCGCGTTGTTTGAGCTATATAAGCTGGATCGCCCCGAACTGAAATATGCCCCATATCTGGTGCGCTTTCCAGAACGCATTAATGAATATGGCGGGGATTGTTTTGCTGCCATTGCTGCGAAGGATATTATTGTCCACCACCCATATGAAAGTTTTGATGTGGTGGTGCAGTTTTTGCGCCAAGCCGCGCGGGACCCCAAGGTAGTGTCTATCAAGCAAACGCTGTATCGCACATCGGACAATTCACCTGTGGTGAAAGCCCTGATTCGCGCGGCGGAAAGCGGCAAATCCGTCACCGCGTTAGTGGAATTGCGCGCACGGTTTGACGAGGAAGCGAACATCAAATGGGCGCGGGATCTGGAACGGGCTGGCGTGCAGGTGGTGTACGGCTTCGTGAACCTTAAAACCCACGCAAAAATTTCTATCGTAGTGCGCAAAGAACATGATAGCCTAACCTCTTACATTCATTTCGGCACAGGGAATTATCACCCGATCAACGCGAAGATCTACACGGATTTATCATACTTCACCTGCAATAAGGAACTCGCGCAGGATGCACATCATCTGTTTAATTATATTACGGGATATGGTGAGCCTTCAAAATATAAACATATCATCACCGCGCCTAATAATATGCGCGCAAAATTGCTGGAAATGATAGACGTGGAAATCAGCAACGCCAAAGACGGCAAAGGCGGCAGCATCTGGGCAAAAATGAATGCGCTGGTAGACCCGCAACTGATAGACAAGCTCTATGAGGCAAGCAATGCAGGCGTGCAGATTGACCTTGTGGTGCGTGGCATTTGCTGTTTGCGTTCACAGGTGAAAGGATTGTCAGAAAATATTCGCGTCAAATCTATTGTAGGGCGTTTTTTGGAACATTCGCGGATTTACTGTTTTGGCAATGGGCAGGAACTGCCACATGCGCAAGCGCTGGTTTATATTGGCTCGGCTGATTGTATGCCCCGCAATTTGGACTGGCGGGTGGAACTGCTGGTGCCTGTGCTGAACGAGACTGTTCATGCGCAAGTGCTGGAACAGATCATGCGTGCGAACCTGAAAGATAATCTTCACAGCTGGGAGCAGGATGCAGACGGGCATTATGCCCGCACCGTGCTGAATGACGATGACGTGCCATTTTCAGCGCATCGCTATTTCATAGAAAATCCGAGTTTGTCTGGTCGCGGGAAGGCGCTCGCACAGGAAAAACGTGCGAAAAAGCGGAAGAAAACTAAGAAGTAACATCCTCGTCATTCTGAGGCGCAGCCGAAGAATCCAGAGCTGCTTGCGCCCAGCGGAAAGATGGATTCTTCGCTTGCGCTCAGAATGACGGACAGCAAATTTCTAACATTACACCTGCAACTGCCCTTCCTGCGCTTGCCCCTGCAACCGTTCCACGTGGCTCATATTGCGCGCCTCAGCCATGAACGGGCTGCCAGCGGGAATGGTATCCGTGCCAAAATTGATGGCGGGGGCATCGCGTTCCTGCAATTTTTCTTTCAGCAATGCTTTAATGTGGCTATGTTCTTCCTTCACATCATGCATACCGTCCAGCTCCTGTGCCATGCGGTTGATGCGCTCTTCAAGCTGTGCGTCACTTTCATACGCATAAGCGGGGTCATGACGCAGCAGATTGGCACTTGCTTTCACCACTTCTTCAAGCTCAGGCGCTTTGGATTTTGAACTTTGCGTCTGCAATATGTTCCCCGCAAAATATGCCCCTGAAGAAAACAGCAATCCACTATCCGTATTATGTTTTGTCAGCGCGGCGGTGGTGCGCATGATGTTTGATCCACTATGAAAGGCAGATGCCATTGCCAATGGATGAGAGGTCATATAATCCGTGAATCCTTTGATCCGCTCCCCCAGTGAAGGGCTGTCCTTCATACGGTTTTTGTTGAAATTCTCCGCTGTCTCCGCCAGTGATTCTTTCGGATGATTCTGCTCATATTCCTCACTCTTGTCAGGCATGAACATGGTTACCCCCATCCCCACGATTGAGCCAACAACAGATGCCGCTTCAGTCAGCAACCCTGAATCTTTAGTCTCATTATATTTTTTACCCACAGAAACGAGATAGGTCAGCGACCCGCTGGTGCTGAGCGCGGCACTCACTTCCCACGGGTGCTTGCGCAGAAAATCCACCGTTTGCTTCACTAATTGCGCAGAGCCATGCTTTTCAGGCTTAAGCGAACGGTGATGCGCATCTTCCGCCACATCTTCTGCGCTGCGCTGCGCGTCCATTGAAGGTGCTAGTGCCAGCAACACACCACTGGAAAGATTATAGGCAATCGCAGAATAGGCTTTCATCCAGTCCACATCGCGCTTGCGGTTTACGTCACAATGTTCTGGTGTTGCCGTCATGGCGGAATATAGTATTCCAAGATTTCCTGCTACATAACTTAATCCTGCTAATGTGCTGGCATGGTCTTTAATGAAATTGCTGGTTTTTTCTGGTGTACTGCCATGCTTTTCCTCAGGGTCTGGCGCGGTCATGGAAATAATATCCTGCGCCCCGTTTTGCTGTTGCCATGAAACAAACTCATGAGTGAGCAGTGGCACAAGCTGCGCATCTTCCTGAAACCCACTCACCCGCAAGATATGCTGTCTTTTATCTGCATCAAAAGCAGGAACGGCGCGAAGTTCTGGCTGCTCATTCAAAAAATCCACTAAAGATTGCAACGCTCCAGCGCGCGCATCAGACGGAGGCACAATATCGGCATATCGTGACCCTGCAAATCCTTCATAAGTGGTGATAGAGCGTATTTCTGTATTTTTCACACATTAAGTATAACATATTGCTTATATGAACGGTATGAAGCTTTTGTTATTTATGATGACATCGCAGTAATCAAGGCTTGGCAAAATGTCTGCTATACCGTATCTTACGCGCCATGAGCAAAACAATTGAGAAAAAAGCCCCGTGGGACGAACATTTGCGCAGCATTATTTTTGCTATAGTGCTGGCATTTGTGTTCCGCTCCTTCCTGTTTGATCCCTTCCATATTCCCTCCAGTTCCATGAAGGATGGTCTGCTGGTAGGGGATTATTTATTTGTTTCAAAATATTCCTACGGTTACAGCAAATATTCTTTTCCTTTTGGTGGATTGCTGCCTATGGATGGGCGCATTTTTGAAAGCCAGCCTGAGCGGGGGGATGTGGTGGTGTTTCGCCAGCCCAAAAACACGCGGATTGATTATATTAAGCGTGTGATCGGTCTGCCTGGCGACCGTATTCAGATGAAAAACGGTATATTATATATCAATGACACACCTGTGCCACGTGACAAAAATCCCGATTTTGTAGAAACCATTGAAGGGCAAACGATTACCAACACACGAAGTTACACTGAAACACTGCCTAATAGCGTGAAATATACTATATTAGATGCTGTTCAGGACGGACCTGCAGATAACACATTCATTTACACTGTGCCAGAAAACCATTATTTCATGATGGGTGATAATCGTGACAATTCTCAGGATAGCCGTTTTTTAGATGAAGTCGGCTTTGTTCCCGCAGAAAATCTGATTGGGAAAGCGCAGATCATCGTCTTTTCTGTGGAAGAAGGCACGCCCATCTGGCAATTCTGGACATGGCCGTGGACGCTACGTTTTGATCGTTTTTTCAAGACCATTAACTGACCATGCATCTGAAAGAGTCTTTCAAAAACCCTGAATTGTTTCATCTCGCCTGCACCCATCGCAGCATGGATGGGGAAGAGAATAATCAACGGCTGGAATTTTTAGGCGATCGTGTGCTTGGGCTGGTGGTAGCAGATATGCTCTATCGCACCTTCCCGTCAGAACGTGAAGGCGACATGGCAATGCGCCACGCTGCGCTTGTCTGCGCGGATGCATTGGCTCTTGTGGCAAGAAAGCTGAATTTTGGCGAGTTGCTGATTATGGCAGATGGTGAACATAATAGTGGTGGACGCAATATAAACTCAAACCTTTCTGATATGGCAGAAGCCATGATCGGCGCACTTTATCTTGACCGTGGGCTTGAGGCTGCACAAGAATTTATAGAAGCGCACTGGACAGAGTTGTTGCATCAGAACCTGACCCCGCCAAAGGACAACAAAACCCTGCTGCAGGAATGGGCGCAGGCGCAAGGGCTGCCCTTGCCAGAATATCAGGAGCTGGAGCGCACTGGTCCTGCTCATGCACCAGAATTTACGATTGAAGTTACCGTGCAGGGATATGCTCCGCATCACGCCACTGGTACATCCAAACGCGAAGCACAACAACAGGCAGCAGAAAAACTATTAAAAGCGCAGGGAGCGTTATAATATGACAGATACTCAACAAACACGCTGCGGATTTATTGCCGTGGTTGGCGCACCAAATGCAGGAAAATCCACGTTTGTGAACCATATGGTGGGGGCGCATGTTGCCATTGTCACACCAAAAGTGCAAACCACACGTAATAAAATTCTGGGTATTGCGCTCCATGAAAACAGCCAATTGGTCTTTATGGATACGCCAGGCGTATTCAATGCCAAAGAGCGTTTTGAAAAGGCTATGGTAAAAGCAGCGCTCGGCTCTGCCAATGATGCAGATATTATTTTGCTGCTGGTGGATGCATATAAAGGGATTTGCGACAACACCAAAATGGTGATTGAGGCATTGAAAGACAATCATGCACATAAGATATTAGTGATTAACAAGGTAGACAAAGTAGCGAAAGATACGCTTCCAAAACTGGCAGAAACATTGTTCAGCATGGCAGACTTTCAAGCCTGCTTCATGATTTCCGCGCTCAAAGGCACAGGTGCGCAGGATGTGAAAAGCTATATTGCCAAACATCTGCCAGTTGATGAATGGCACTTCCCTGAAGACCAGATAAGCGATGCACCGATGCGCCAGATTGCAGCTGAAATCACGCGCGAAAGCCTGTTCATGCGGCTTAAGCAGGAATTGCCCTATTCCGTGGCAGTGGATACCGAAAGCTGGGAAGAAAAACGCGATGGCAGCGTGAAGATCTCACAAGTGATTTATGTGCGCAGTGCAGGACAAAAGAAAATTGTGATTGGTGACAAAGGTGCAATGTTGCGCGACATTGGAAAAAGCGCCCGCCATAAACTCCGTGAACTGACAGGACGCACCGTGCATTTATTCCTGTTTGTAAAAGTGGCAGAGAAATGGAAAGACAATAAAGAATTTTTTGAAAATATCGGACTGGATTATAAACCCTGAACATTCACGCTTATATTATTATATACAATACAAAGTTAAACTATAATACATTTGTATAAAATGCAATATTATGGTAGTATTATATTAATAACATATAGTAAAAGAAATGAAAGGACATATTTTTATTATCACGTTAGTGTTCGTCTTTATGGTCGGATTCTCTCAGGTGGTAATTTCAGATCAATATCAGACATACCGCACTAATTATAGTACCGATAATCTGGCTCAGAATCCTTATGACAATCTTAGCGAGAAACAAAAAGAGCTGATAAACGAAAAACTTAAAGAATTTCGCACCCTCACCCCAGAACAAAAGAAAAACGCATTGCGCCGCGTGGACAAAGACAGAGACGGCAAACGCGCCGCCGTTCAGGAGCGTGTAAATTTAATGCGTGGACGGTAATATTGTTTTTTCCAAACAATATTGGAATGTTAAATAATCTAAGTGAGTAATCTTCCAGACGCATAATTCATCACTGGCAAATCCCATTATATTTTTTACATTGCTACTATATATCTGATTTACTATGGGAATATTTTGTAATTTAATATAACCATTATTAGTTGAAATAAATACTTCGGACACGCATCCTCTAATGCCACAAGTTAATTTACTTTGATATTGCAGTATATAATCGTCTAATTCATCATGATTAATATCATGCTTAGCTATAATAATATTTGCCCTCCGTTGCAATTCATCCTGAATTGGAAAATATTCAGGAAGTATTTCAATCATTTTCTCATATGTGACAGGAGCGAATTTTAATGGTTTAAATTCAAATTCTTCAGCATTTATAGGTGGTGAAATTAGCATCATATAAACTATGAAATATAATAGAGTAACACGCATTATTCTAGCGTACTGGTTTCGAGTCAATCATTACAGATTTTTTTTCTACCCTCATAAACCTATTGCATGACAGAGGCGCAAAATTGCGTTATGTCATAGGTATGAATTTGTTTGCCCAACTCCATGATTATATCCACCGCTTTGTCATTCCTGATGTGGTGGGGTTTACGTTTAGCAAAGATAAAGTGCCGCAAAAAACGCTGGATGCGGTGACGGTAGAATTTCCGAAAGACCGCTCTCATGGGGATCTATCCACCAATGCGGCGATGGTGCTGGCAAAACATCTGCGCAAAAGCCCACGTGACCTTGCTCAGGAAATGGTGGAAACGCTGAAAGAATTTAAAGGGCTAAAAAAAGTGGATGTGGCAGGCCCTGGCTTTATTAATATGAGCTTTGAGCCATCCTTCTGGCAACAGGAACTTCACACCATTTTAAATGAACAAACATCTTATGGCACAAGTGAGATGGGTGAAGGAAAGCGGGTGAATATTGAGTATGTATCAGCTAATCCAACAGGACCATTGCATATTGGACATGCACGCGGTGCAGTGGTGGGGGATACACTAGCCAATCTGTTAAGCAAGGCTTCTTATGATGTTGTCAAGGAGTATTACATTAATGACGCTGGCAATCAGATTGATGTACTAGCGGAATCCCTTTATGCGCGATACTTACAGTTGTTCGGAC
The DNA here is from genome assembly GCA_024304995.1 of Rickettsiales bacterium. Taxonomy (GTDB): domain Bacteria; phylum Pseudomonadota; class Alphaproteobacteria; order Rickettsiales; family UBA998; genus JAMWZD01. Next base: position 255,830 of record JAMWZD010000001.1, read on the forward strand.
AGGATGCTGAAATTAAAGAAGGTATGTATCCTGGCGAATATCTGATTGAGATTGCCCAGTCCATGAAAGAAGAAATGGGCGGATCTTTAATTGGTGAAGAAGTGGAAGAGTGGAAAGACGAAGTCAAACCGTTCGCTGTTGAAAAAATGATGGAGCTCATCCGCGAGAATATGAAGCAACTTGGCGTGGAACATGAAGTATTCACATCTGAATTGTATTTGCAGGAAGAAAATTACGTTGAAAATGGCATTGAAGAACTGAATGCAAAGGGTCTGATTTATCGCGGTGTGCTAGAGCCGCCAAAAGGCAAAGAGCCGCCAGAAGACTGGGAAGCTAAAGAACAGACATTGTTTAAATCCACTGAATATGGGGATGATAGTGACCGTCCTGTTATTAAATCAGATGGAAATTATACTTATTTTGCAGGTGACATTGCCTATACCAAACATAAGCTGGAACGTGACTTTGACACGCTGGTGATGGTACTCGGTGCAGATCATGGCGGTTATGTCAGCCGTATGCAGGCAATCGTGCAGGCAATGAGCGAGGGTGAAACAGAACTAAAAGTGCAGTTGTGCCAACTGGTCAAATTGCTGGATGGCGGGCAGCCTGTCAAAATGTCCAAACGTGCGGGCAATTTTGTGCTGGTGGAAGATGTGGTGGAAGCCGTTGGCAAAGATGCGCTGCGGTTTCATATGCTGATGCGCAAGCCAGAACAGGCTTTGGATTTTGATTTGCAAAAGGTAACGGAACAAAGCAAAGATAATCCTGTATTTTACGTGCAATATGCTCATGCACGTTGCCAGTCTGTTCTGCGCAGCGCAAGCGTGGATGCTGAGTCCGCCTATCATGATTCGCAATATCCTGAAAAGGTGGATGTGAGTTTGCTTAAATCGGACAAAGAACTGCAACTGATTCAAACGCTTGCCAGCTTTCCGCGTGCCGTGGAACAGGCGGCAAAAGCCTATGAACCACACCGCATTGCCTATTTTCTGCAGGAATTGGCCGCTGAATTACACGGGTTATGGCATATTGGCAGTGGCGATGAACAGATGCGTTTTATCGTATCAGGCAATGAGAAGCTGACCACCGCGCGGTTGGCACTGGCGCGTTCAGTGGTCTCTGTCATTGCTTCAGGCTTGCATATTCTTGGTGTTGAACCTATGGATGAAATGCGCTAGGAATTAACATAGTAAAGATAAAGGAAAGACCGATGAACAATAATGATTATGATGCAGAATTTGACCAACATGACTCATTCAGCAGTGCCAATGGTCTGCGCTGGATGTCAATGCTGGTGATTGTATTAATTATATTCGGTTTCTTTTCACTGGTCTGGTATGCTTATAATGCAACGGACATGAGCACCCCTCAAGGCACAACTCCCGTTATTACAGCAGATAACCAGGATTACAAAATCAAGCCTGAAGATGTTGGCGGATTGCGCGTGATTGATAAGGATATTGAAAGCTATCAACTGATGCGTCGTGACCCTTCTGCCATTGAAGAAGGCAAAGTGATTGAGCGTTTGCGCCCGCAGTCTGAAGCTCCTGTTATTGTGGAACGCATTGAAGAAGCAGAAGCAACTGTCGCCACAACGCAGCAGGACACAGAAGAAGCAACGAATGCAGCGGATGACGCAGCTGAAACATTATCTGCTGAGGCTGAGGATACAGCAGCAGACAAGCTGGATGTGCTGGTGAATGATGCAACACGCAAAACTTATGAAGTGATTGAAAGCACAGACTCAGTAGATGTGGTGGCTCCTGTAAAGAAAAAGCCAGCGCCTATTCAGAAAATCGCCGAGCCTGCGCCTGAAAAGAAAGAAGTGATCAAAAAAGAAGAGCCTAAACCAGTGGCTGAGAGCGGTGTTTATGTGCAACTGGCTGCCATGCGTTCTGAAGCGGAAGCAGAGCGTTTATGGCGCAAGGTGAGCGAAACCCATAGCGGATTGCTCGGTGATAAAAGCCATTATGTTCAGCCTGTAGATGTGCCAGGAACAGGCAAACTCTATCGCCTTCGTGTCACAGGGATGGGCACACATAAAGCTGCGGCAGAACTTTGTTCAAAGCTGAAAGCACGTTCGCAAACCTGCATTGCATCAAAGTAACGTTTTATGACCAAAGGACTTGCCCCCGTCATTTTCGGTTTGGAGCGTGAAGCGCTTACAGTACGTGAATATGCGTTATTTTCAAAAATTCGCCCTATCGGATATATCTTATTTGCGCGCAACTGCATTGAACCAAAACAACTTGATGCGCTCATTGCAGATATTAAAGCAATTCATAAGGATTATACCCCGCTCATTCTGATTGATCAGGAAGGTGGACGTGTGGCGCGACTAAAAGAACCGCATTGGGTCACACCCCCTGCCCCGCAAACCTATGCGGATATGGCGTGCAATTCGCTAGATAATGCATGTAATGCCGCGCGTGATGGCAGCAAAGTGATTGGTGAGAGTTTGATGGCACATGGCATCAATGTCAATTGCGCGCCCATGTGCGATGTGCGTTTTGAGCATAGCCATAATATCATTGGTGACCGTGCTTATGGGACTGAACCAAAGCAGATTATTGCGTTAGCGCGCGAAGTGGCAAATGGCTTAAAAGATGCAGGCGTACTGCCCGTCATCAAACATATTCCAGGACACGGACGCGCCACGCTGGATTCCCACGCAGCGTTGCCCGTGGTGGATGCGTCACGCGAGGAATTGCAGATTGACTTTGAGCCATTCAAAGCACTAACTGATATTCCTTTAGCCATGACCGCGCATATTATTTACACCGCGCTGGATGCTGAGCAGCCTGCAACATGGTCTAAAACAGTCATAGATATTATTCGCAATGATATAGACTATCAGCACCTTATCATGAGTGATGATATCTGCATGAATGCGCTTACAGGAAGTTATGGCGAACGCGCACAAAAAACGCTGGATGCAGGGTGTGACATTGTGCTGCATTGTGACGGAAATTATGACGACATGGCAGAGATTGCAGAAGCTGTTAAAGACTATCCACTGATTGAAACATCTCAGCTGGATGCAGTGTATAAGTGGCTGAAGACATAAAAAAGCCCCTATAACAGATGCTATAGGGGCAGGTTATTGTTATGTAGCTTTAAGCAACATCAAATGCCTGAGCAATAATATCATTAATATTGATAGTATTGGTAGCGCCTTCAACACCTGTGAGCGTACCCGTGATATTGCCATTCGCATCTGTTGTAATAACAATATCATCCAGCCCAGCCCCTGTTTGTGCCTGAAGCTGCTGATCCACAGCAAGTAACTGATTCAAAGCACCATTATCCAGTCCTGTAGTTCCAGCCACCGCATCGGAACGGCTTGCCAGATCCAGCAATCCATTAAAATCGAACGTCAAAGGCAGTGTGCTCGTTGCTGCCAGAGCACCACTTTGCTGCAATGTTGCTTCAACAAAGCTCGTAAATGCCTGATTACCGAATGTTTGCGCAGCAACATTGCCTGTAAAGCCAAAAGTATCGAGCAAAGATGCCGTTAAACCTAAATTAGATAATAAATTCACACTCATTTTTTTCTCCATTTTAAATCAGTGAATTTATATCTGTAGCGCATTAATTTAAATTCACAACCATTATTTCTGATCAGATAATATTAAACTACATTATATTTATCGGAAAAATAAAAAGTTCTGTTCAGTAGAATATCAAACATAAAAAAAGCCCTTGTTATCACCTGAATAACAAAGGCTTTTTAAAAATGTGACTTGTTTAAATTAGCCAGCCAGCAAACCAAACACCTGATCAGCGGAAATCTGATCCAATGCATTATTTAACTCATCACCCACATTCACTGTGTTCGTTGCACCTTCAACACCGTTCAATGATGCAGTTACATTGCCATTTGCATCCACACTGCTCACAGTAATATCATTCAGACCTGCGCCTGTTTGAGATTGTAACGTCTGATCCACTGCAAGCAGTTGGTTCACGGCACTATTGTCCTGACCTGTTGTGCCTGCAACATTGTCTGATGACGCAGCCAGATCCAGCAGGTCTGTTGTGTTGACGGTCACAGGAGTGTTTACATTCGCCACTTCAGGAGTTGTCAATTGTGCCTGTGCCTGCACAAAACTATTATATGCCTCTACGCCAAATGTTTGCGCTGCAACAGTTCCCGAAAAACCGAATGCATCCATCAGTGAAGCAGAAAGCCCCAGATTTGAAAGTAAATTTATGCTCATTATATCTCCTGTCCTATCATTAAAAAGCGCAAGCTATAGCAAGAGGGCGCAGGTTACAAGTTTCTATTGCGGAATTTTAATTTTAAATAATGCGCCCTTGATGCTTTCTTCCGTCTGAATGGTTCCGCCATAATGTTTCAGCAGGCTCTGAACAATGCGCAGTCCCAGCCCTGTGCCTCCTTCCGCGCGTTTGGTGGTGAAAAATGCGTCAAAGACTTTGTGCTGATTTGCACTTGAGATCCCTTCTCCATTGTCCTGAACTGATAAGACTATCTGCCTATCCTGCTCAGTGGCTGAAATGGATATCTCGTTTGCGCCATGCTGCGCAGCATTATCACATAAATTCACTAAAATGCTTTCCAGATGCTCCTGCGAAAGTGGCAATCTGTCTGGCAGATTGTTACTGCGCACTGCAAGCTGTCTGTCTGCATATCGCGCTTTTAGGGCATTCACCAAATGCGCCACATCTGTTGTGTCAGAGGAACTGTTAATATTATCCGCTTTCGCCAATTCCAAAAGGCGCTGCATCAACCGTTTCATGCGGTCTGCATCCTGCGCGATGTTGGAAAGAAAACGCTGCTTCGTTGCAGTGTCCATACTTTCCATATCATCCAGCAGCAATTCAACTGCTCCCTGAATGGCAGTGACAGGCGTTTTAAATTCATGGGATACGGAAAGCGCAAATTCTCGGATATATTCCGAGCGTTCATGCAACGTTAGCGCCATATTTCTGAAACGCTCTCCCAGCATATTTATTTCACGTACCCCGCCTGCATCAAGTGTTTTCATGGCATTCACATCACCTTTTGAAAAAGCATCAATGGCGCGAATAAGGCGATGTATAGGACGGGCAATGCTATATGATGTGACTAACGCAATGATGAGAGTGAGCAGCAATATGCTTAGTCCTGCAATAATCACTTTTTCCTTTTCAGCATAAAGATGTTTCAGGATGTTTTTCGGCGTACGTGAAAGATAAATCACACCTAAAATGCGCCCATTCTGCTGCACGGGATATGCGGTAAATACCCGCGTCCCCGTGCCGCGGCTGATGGATGCGATGGTAGGCGGCGGATTGTCTGACACTCTATCCCGAATCACGCTGGCATATTCACCCTGCAAGGCTCGCTGCACTTCATAGAAATCTGAAAAATCCTGCCCTATCTCATCACTCCCCGCTACCACTACGCCGTTATAGTCCAACACCCGAATGCCAGAAAGCGTTGTGCGCTGCGCGTGCTTCAATGCGGGGTAAATCATATTTCCAGCCTGCAGCGCCAGTGCATTTGCAATCGTAGCTGTGCCTTGGGGTCTGCGCGGAAGCAGTGGCACATGCGATAAATCAATTTGCGGCTGAATGGGGGTGTAATATTCGTCCGTCTTCGGTGCAGATATAATTCTGCCATAATCATTTGGCGCACCTGCACGTTGCAACGCATCTGCATACATACTGCCCATCACAGCAGATTGTGCAATCAGCTCAGACTCAGTCTGCTGCACCAGTGCATTTTCATAAAAACGGAAAAAGAACAGCCCAAACAGCGGCAACAGCAGCACAGCAAGATTCACCACCAGCAGCACCAGTTTCAGGCGCAGTTTAAAGCGTTTTCCCGTATGGCTCATAAAGCGAGTTTATATCCCACGCCGCGCACCGTTTGCACCGCGTCCTTGCACCCTGCATCAGCGAGCTTTTGGCGAATATTGCGAATATGACTGTCAATCGTGCGGTCGCTCACGTAAATATTGCTGTCATATGCCATGTCCATCATCTGGTCGCGCGTGAACACCCGCTTTGGCTGGCGCATCATGCCTGCAAGCATGGCAAATTCAGTGCTGGTGAAAGTGATGTCTTTTCCTTCCCAACTGACCTGAAACAATTCCTGATGCAACACTAACTCGCCTACACGCAATATATTCTCAGGGTGCATCTGCTTTGGCTGGCTGCGTTTTAAAATTGCTTTCACCCGCGCCACTAATTCCCGCGGGCTGAACGGTTTGGTGACGTAATCATCTGCGCCAAGCTCCAGCCCAAGCACACGGTCAATTTCTTCATCGCAGGATGAAAGGAACAGGATTGGCACATCAGAGTGTTTGCGGATTTGCCGACACACTTCCAGCCCGTCCATCTCTGGCATGTGAATGTCTAAAATCAGCATGTCGCATGATGCGTTATATTGCTTCAATGCTTGCGCCCCATCAAGCGCTTCCACCACATTAAAGCCAGCTTTCTCCAGCGCGTAACGCACTACATCCAGAATGTGTGGGTCATCATCTGCAACGACGATAGTAGTCATTACAATTCTCCCATGCGCGTGAAACACGTTCTTTTGTTAATATACGGGACGCACTCAATGTCTGATTTCTCCAATCCGTTTCCTTAAATGTATAACGTCTTATAATTTCATTTGCTTCATTAATATAGCCATAACGCTCTAACGGGATAATCGCATCTTTGCCTAATTCCATAATATAATATAAATCTGGTTTATCATCCTGCGCAAGATTTACCTCTGCAATCATGCTGCCTATATTCACTAGACTTACTGCACATAACATTGAAAATAATGTGAGGAGATTGACATTAATCAGCCACTGATTGCTTTTCTGTTTCAGATTGCGAAGAATGATCCAGCCAAGCCCACATGCCACCATACCCATCCAGATAAATGCATAGACGCGCAAATATGTCAGCCCATATTCTTCAACGTAGAGCCATGTGCGATAGATGCTTGAGATGACCAGCAGAATATTTTGCACAATCCAGATGTAAATAAGCGTGGAGATGCTTTTATCAGTGCGCACGTCTTCACCCAGATTATGCGCGAGCAACACAAACCCGGCCGCCAGCAACGCAGTCGCAATTAATGGGTATGCCCCGCGATGCGCATAGGCGGCATAGCTGATGCCATCTGGTAAAACCGCATCTGACCATAAATACCCAATATCCATTATAGTCTGCGCAGCGAACAGCACGTTAAACATAATAAGTGAACGTAATAACGACTCTTTGGATAGCAGCCAGTGCGAGCGGTGCGTGATGACTATATCAGCATGTGTTTCATATGGCGCAACCACTGGTCGAATAAATCGGAACAAAAAACAACATGTTATCAGCCAGAATATTATACGTGCGGAGGATATATTGGGTAACACCTCCCCAATATCAAATTGGAAAATCAGTTCTTCCATGATCGGGTTGGCATAGGCAAACAACATCAGAAATAATAATGACATGCATACAGGAAGCGCCCATTGTTTGATAAGCATTTCATAACGGTTCACATATCGCGCTTTTGGCATGTAACGCAGCAATTTGGATGCTGCAGAAAATAATGCTCCCATAAATAGCACAAGCTGTCTCAATGCAGAAAGTAGCAGCTGCATCATATCGTCCGTCATACCGCGTTTGGAAATAACAGCCAGTGAACTGATGCCAATAATAATCAATATGATTGATAACTGACTACTGCGCTGAAGCAGCCATACACACTGCACCAAAATCAATATATAGATTATTTTTCCAAAAGATGATTCAACCGCTTTGGGATTATGCATAATAAGCGCGACACATACTAGCGCAGCATATAACCCCGTCACCCAACCTGCAGAATGTCCGTAAAACAGGTAATCTGCCAGCGCCGCAAGCACAGTGATAGTGATGCATTTCAAACGAAAGGATGTGGAAAAATGATGAATATTCTTCATTGCGCTGCCTCCTCTTTCTCTTCGCTCCCCTCTTCCAGCCACCAGCCATCGCGCTGCAAGGCTGGCGGGGCGATGTCTCCCATGTGAAATAATGTCTGATGTAGCTGCACTATGTTTGAATATGTCATGCTGCATAGAGTATGCCATGACTATGCAATAATAATGACGGCTATGTGCAAATTTCGTGCAGACGCAAAAAAGGGAGTTGCAACCCAAGCCGCAACTCTCTCTTCAACAGGGAAACAAAACTATAGTGTATGCTTCAAATCAAAGCGATCTAACTGCATCACCTTTGTCCATGCAGCCACAAAGTCCTTCACAAAGCGTTCTTTTGCGTCTGCATATGCATAGCTTTCTGCCACGGCTCGCAATTCAGAATTTGAACCGAAGATCAAATCGACTGGCGTTGCGGTATATTTCAGCTTGCCTGTGCGGCGGTCAACGCCTTTATACATGCCGTCTTTATCTGACTTCTGCCATTTGGTGGACATATCCAGCAGATTCACGAAAAAGTCGTTATTCAGCGTACCCGCCTTCACAGTGAACACACCGTTCATGCTGCCATCTGCATTTGCGCCAAGTGAGCGCATTCCGCCCAGCAGCACGGTCATTTCAGGCACGGTCAGATGCAGTTGGTCTGCCTTGTCTATCAGTGATTCCGCTGGAGATTCATAGCTGGCTTCTGCGTCATAATAATTGCGGAATGCATCTGCTTTGGGCTTGAGTGCTTCAAAAGATTCCACGTCTGTTTGTTTCTGCACCGCATCCACACGCCCTGCCTTGAACGGCACAGTCACATCGACACCTGCATCCTGTGCAGCTTTCTCAATCGCCGCTCCCCCTGCCAGCACAATCATATCCGCAAGAGACACTTTCTTGTTGCCAATCAACGAATCATTAAAGTCCGTCTGAATAGTTTCCAGCTTGGACAATACTTTTTCAAGTTCTTCAGGGTTGTTCACCGCCCAGTTCTTTTGCGGCTCCAGCGCAATGCGCGCACCGTTTGCCCCGCCGCGCATGTCAGATGCACGGAAGGTGGAAGCCGAAGCCCACGCCACACGCACCAATTCAGGCACGGTTAAGCCGCTTGCCAGAATCTTCTTCTTCAGGCTTTTGGCGTCACTGTCGCTAATCATTGTGTAATCCGCTTCTGGCAACGGGTCTTGCCAGATGAGCGCTTCTTGCGGTGCATCCCCCAAATAACGCGTGCGCGGTCCCATGTCACGATGTGTCAGTTTATACCACGCTTTCGCAAAGGCCTGCTGATATTCCTCAGGATTGTTCAAAAAACGCTCCGCAATTTTGCGATATTCAGGGTCCACCTTCAGCGCCATATCTGCTGTGGTCATCACAGGCATATGGAATTTGCCTTCGATATGCGCATCTGGCACAGAATCTTTCAGCGCATCGCCCTTTGGCTTCCACTGCACGGCTCCTGCGGGGCTGCGCGTCACTTCCCATTCATTGTTCAGGAGGTTCTCTAAATAAAGCGTCGTCCATTGCGTTGGCGCTTGTGTCCATGCGCCTTCCAGCCCGCTCGTGGTGGTGTCTTCTGAATGTCCTTTGCCACATTTATTTTTCCAGCCGAAACCTTGCGCATCTACGCCACCTGCGGCTGGTGCATCGCCCAAACAGTCTTTTGGTTTATGCGCACCATGCATTTTTCCGAACGTATGCCCACCTGCGGTGAGTGCTACCGTTTCCTCATCATTCATCGCCATGCGCGCGAATGCAATGCGGATGTTCTTCGCAGAACCCATAGGGTCTGGCTTTCCTTTTGGGCCTTCTGGGTTGACGTAAATCAGCCCCATATGCGTTGCGCCCAAAGGACGCTGCAACACGCCGTTTTTGTCTTCACGGTCACTGGCGAGCATTTCTACCTCAGGCCCCCAATAGACCATGTCAGGCTCCCAGTCATCCGTGCGTCCACCCGCAAAACCATACGTCTTAAAACCCATATTTTCCAGCGACACATTCCCCGCCAGAATCATCAAATCCGCCCAGGAGATCGACGCGCCATATTTCTGCTTCACAGGCCAGAGCAGACGGCGCGCCTTATCCAGATTGCCATTGTCAGGCCAGCTATTGAGCGGGTCAAAACGCTGCTGCCCGCCATCGCCACCGCCGCGGCCATCCAATGTGCGATAGGTTCCTGCGCTGTGCCACGCCATGCGGATGAAGAACGGTCCATAATTGCCATAATCCGCTGGCCACCAATCCTGTGATGTCGTCAGCACTTCGTTTAAATCCTTTTTCACTGCTGCCAGATCCAGCGTTTTAAATGCCTCAGCATAATCAAAACCCTCACCAAGTGGATTGGAGCGTGCATCATGGTCTCTTAAAGATGATAGATCCAGCTGCTCAGGCCACCAGAACTGGTTGCTTTTTGGCTCATGCGACTTTGCTTCTGGCTTGCCCCCTGGCCCTTTCGGTTTGCTGCTGACGCTGGGTGCTACTTCGGCAGGTGCAGTCAATGGCAGTGCCGCCACACTAAGCGCGCCCACAAGTGCAGTGGTCATCATTAAAAGACGTGATTTGGTCATCTCTGTAATCCTTATCGTTGTTTGAACATCTGCATATAAAACGCAAACTATTACTAGAATGCTAATGTAATGATTGATTTTGTCTATGTAAAATTGTTTATTACAATAGTTACGATAGGTTTTACCAATGAACATACGCGATTTGCATTATATTATTGCCGTGGCGGAGCTGGAGCATTTTGGCAAAGCGGCAATGCGCTGCCATGTCAGCCAGCCCACCTTAAGCGGGCAGATTAAAAAACTGGAGGATACGCTTGGCATTGCGCTGTTTACTCGCACCAACCGCACAGTGCAGGTGACGGACGCAGGGCGGGAGATTATCAGCGCCGCCAGGCGGATCATTCATGAGGTGGACGGCATATATGAAATGGCGCAGCAGGCAAAAAACCCCATTGGCGGGACGTTCCGCCTTGGCGCGTTTCCCACGGTGGCAACCTATTTGCTGCCCGGTTTAGTGCCGCGCGTGCGTGCATCCATGCCAGAATTGCGGCTGGTGCTGGTGGAAGAAAAAACCGAAGCGCTGCTGCACAAGCTAAAGCAAAAGGAGCTGGACGCCGCCATCGTCGCCCTGCCCGTGCAGGATGCTGCGTTGGTCAGCCAGAAACTGTTCGATGATGCATTCTTCCTCGCCGTGCCAACGGGGCATCCACTAGCTGAGCATGAACGCATCAATCAAGCGATGCTGCGGGATTATCGCGTATTGCTTCTGGAAGAAGGACATTGCCTGCGCGATCAGGCATTGGAAGTCTGCCAGTTGCACAATATCAATGAGGCGCAAGACTTCAAAGCCACCAGCCTAGAGACGCTGCGCCAAATGGTCAAAGCAGGCACAGGCATCACCTTCATCCCCAAAATCGCACTGACGGAGGATGCAGGGCTGCACTATATCCCGTTTGAGCCACCCGCGCCGAAGCGGACGATTGGACTGGTGTGGCGCAAGGAATGTTCGCGCATGGAGGTTATTGAGGGGGTGATAAATACTTCAATAAAATGAGACATTTACATAGAAATTATAGGTGCTATATATATGTAAACTGAAATCTTAAAAAACATGTCATCTCTACCTTATATAACTGCTCCAGGAAATATCGACAAAGCTTTAAACGAGATAAAAAAAGCAGCTACACCCGATAAAGCAAGTCAAGATTTTGTAAAAACTATATTGAAAATACCTGGTGGTTCTGGTGATCAAATGACTGCATTTCTAAAAAAGATTGGTCTAGCTAATTCTGATGGCTCACCAAGCAAAAAATATTTAAATTTCAGAAACCCTACTAAGTCAGGAAAAGCTATTGCTGAAGCAGTTCGTTTTGCTTACAGCCCTTTATATATAAGAAATGAGTATATGCATGAGTTAGGAGAAGAGGAACTAACTGGTCTTGTGGTAGAAGAAACAGGTCAAGCTCACGATTCCAACACAGTAAAACTAATAGTTAGCTGTATCAAAAATTTAAAAAAACATGCAGATTTTGAAATTATTTCAGAAACAATTAATCCCAGAATGCCATTACCAGATAAACCAGAAGTGGATCAACCTTCGCCAAAAAGTTCACAAGAATTTGGTTTAAACTTGGGTTATACAATTAATCTAAATTTGCCTGCTACTACTGACGCAGCAGTATTTGATGCAATATTCAAAAGTCTTAAAGAACACTTACTTACTAAAGAAGATGCCTAAACGACCTGATGGCATAATTAAAGCATTTGGAATGTCGGGGCTACAAATCTCGACAAATCTTTCTAGAATTGAAAACGAGCATACAATAAGTTTAGGGCATGTGGCAGGAAAGAAAGATAATAGAAAGGCAACTGAATACGAACAATTTGAAGTTGCTATGCGCAAAGAAGCTGAAAGAATGTCTGAATTTTACGAGATTTTTTATTGCTTAGAAAACTCTATTAGAAGTTTGGTTGCAAATACAATGATAGAATCAGAAGGTGCAGATTGGTGGGAAAGTGAACGTATCAATGAAAACAGAATCAAAGATCCAGCGGAAAAACGTAGAAAAAAAGAAATTGATAGCGGAGTGACACCCCGTTCAGACCACTTAATAGACTACACAACATTTGGTGAATTATCGCAGCTGATAACTGATAATTGGGACTTATTCGATCCTATATTTCAATCAAAGACCGCTGTTAGCAATGTCTCAAACCAACTTAATCTTTTGCGTGGTCCAATAGCTCATTGTAATCCAACTGATGAACTAGAGCAGGACCGGCTTAATCTTGCTGTTAGATCTTGGTTCAAAATTATGTCATAATTATAAGATTAAGTTAGTTACTACACCAAATGTATATTATATGGCGCGCCAAAGTGAGTCAAGTTCACACCAGATCTTTAGTATTTTAGAGGAATGGGAAAAAGTGTTGAATGGGTTAGAAGACGCACCCCTAGTAGACGCCCCACTCTCTGAGTTTTTATTTTAGACCAATTTTGAATCTGCGATCATATTACAGAAAACATTGCAAACTTGTAAGATTTTGTTTTTAGTTTATGTCTATTCACACTAACAATTATAAGCTTAATAACGGCTTGGGTTTTGCACGAAGTTTGGGGCTGAAACAGAAAGGGATCGCCGATGTTTAGGAAAATATTTATTTCGCTGGTTTTTGCTGTTTTAACAGTTATGTCTGTATTTTCTATAAATACAGAAAAATCGGATTTAGTATTTCGCTATAAAATTACAATGAATGTGCAGACACCAGGCGGACTCAAATCAGGATCAGCAGTGCGCGAAATTGTAATTAACAAGTTTGCCGGATTTAACCCAGAAAAAGCTGATTTTACATCTAAAATATATGGCGAAGCGGTTATTGTGGATTTAGGGGAAAAGAAGTTATTCGGTTTGTTAGAACGGGATACTTATAATGAAGTTTTTTACACATTCCCTACGGGCAAAGCGCCTCTGAGTGAATCTAGTATTGCTTATTATAAAAGCCTACCTATTGGAACAAAAGCAATTCTTGATAAAAAGCATTGGCCGCGAATGGTGACATTTGCCGATTTAAAAGATCCGAAATCCGTACAACCCGTAAATCAGAATGATTTAGCAAAAACCTTTGGCGAGGGCTTTAAACTTGAAAACATTCAGATAGAAATTACTGATGAATCAGTTACAAGAGGTAATGTAAATCGCTATTTCTGGTGGTTTTCCGATTACAAAAATAAAAAAGCACGTTTGAATGGAAGCACAAGCATAGCAATTTCAACAAATGAGCTTTCTGATAATTTAGGAACAGGCGCATTTTCAATTGGAGAAGAGAAATGAAATTTGAACTTTTCAATGCGATACTGGCCATGGATGTGTACCATCGTGGGTATGACAGAGGTATAAATCTGCCGACTGTCTTAAATACGACAAAAGTTGGTTATGCTACGATAAGCGTACAAAGTGATACCGATCCAAATAGTAATTCAGTTTCAGAAGGTTTCTATGCGCTTGCTTATGATATTGAGAGCGCAGGAAAAATCATTGCTTATCGGGGAACAGATTACCCTGTAGGCGGCGATGCTGGAAAAATATCAGACCTAGATGATTGGCTGCAAGGTGGCGGCACACCTGGTGGACAATCTGCTATGGCTATTGATTTTTACAATGCTGTTGCAAGGGAGTCGATTGATCCACGTGTTAGCAATATATCATTAACAGGTCATTCATTAGGGGGTGGTCTTGCGGGATTAGTCGGAGCGCTTTATGGCAAAGACGGTATCTTATTTGATAATATGGCCTTTGAAATCGCAAGTGACTATGTCAAAACTGTAGCAGAAAACAGTAGCGCTATACGCAATTCTGTTTATAACGGGCAAACACCATGGAATAAAAACCTTTCTGGATTGCATACTTATTCTATTGCAGGAGAGATTTTAAGCCCGAACAGGTTATTACAAAAGTCACCGGAAACGGTTTTAGATTTGGGTAATGACGTTCAGTTTGGCAATTATTCTTATTGGAACACTAGAACTAATATCTCAGAACTTGCCGGTGCGGCAATAGCACGGCATAGTATGTCTTCTCTAGTCATTCGTATGTTTGCAGATGAAGATCATCAGATTGTAAATCGTGATTGGGAAAATTCTGCCAAATATTTTTGGTCTGTATTATATGATGCTAAATTTGCAGCAAGCCTAGGATTTAAAGACTTCAATATCCATGGACAATATCAGTCAAACGAACAATATGCAGATATCATGCGTACAATGATTGCGTATTCCGCGATTGATGAAGGAACGAGGGTGTTTGGCGATACTGGAATTAAAGCATTATTTGATGACGCTGGCGATTTCGGTCGTATGTTGAAGCATTCGCCTGAATTTGCGTTATCTAAAAAATATGTTGAAGAGATTACTAAAGCGTATGTGCAGTTTGCCGGGCAATTAGCTCTGGCAAAAATTTTGGAGGAAGATGCACAGACGTTACATCGGGTATACTGAACTATTCGACGAGTCATATACTTCATATTGATTTTAGCGATAAACTCTGGACGCAGGCGCATGGTAAAGATGATGTGTTGCCGCCGATGGTTGGACGTGCTGAATTAGTGGGCGCTATATTAGGAGGGACAGGGGCTGAGGAGATCATTCGCAATGATATGCTCTCACACTGGAATATTGATACGGCAGGTGCGTTCAACGGTGTTAGTATGTCAAACAACCGTAATGAATGGCTTTTTGCGGATACGACACCGGGTGAAAATCAAGCACATTTGCTTGTCGGTGAGGCGCGTGATGAAATGATCTACGGTTCCGATGGCAACGATATGGTTCTTGCTAACCGTGGTGATGATTATGTATTTGGGTCGTACGGCAACGACATATTATATGGCGGTATAGGATTTGATATACTTGATTATCATCAAACGTATGATTCTGTAATCCTTAGTGCTAATGGAAGCGTTAATAAAGGCTTTGCAGGTAAAGATTTACAGAAAGATTTTGAAAAATTTGTTGGCGGTGTGTATGATGATACGTTCTATGCACCGGATGCACCGTTTCATTTTGATGGGTCTTCAGGAACAGATACGGTTGATTTTTCTCATCTGCCAAACGGTATAACGGTGTTTGGTGTGATTGAAGATTTTAATATACCTGCCGATCACTATGTCACAGCCAATATTGAGCAACACATTGGCACCAATTATGATGATAGATTCGTATTCAATAATATTCCTGATGGTAGTATTAATGGTGGTGACGGTTTCAATACATTTGATTTTAGTACAATAATAGGCAGTTTAAAGCTATCTAACTCAGGTGAATTAACACGATATAATTCTAAACCCCTTCAGCTTTCTAATTTAGATTTATTTATCAGCGGAAACGGTAATGATACTTTATCTGGCAGCGACAGTGATGCGATATATTACGGTGGTTCTGGAAATGACCGCTTTATAAGTACGTCGGGTTATGAACAATTCTATGGTGAAGCAGGAAAAGATACATTTAGCGTTAACCTCGACGCACCAGACAAGTTATACATCAATGGTGGGAGTGATTATGACACAGTAATCAATTCTGACGAAGTGGTCATCGCTAAATCAAATCAAATTTTGGGGCAGAATTTAAACGCTGAAAATATCGAAGAATATAAACTAGAATATGTTGATTCTTCTGAAATTATTTTTGAAGAAACTGGCCTCAATATTGACGCTACATGGCTTTCTGGCACACAAACACTTGATTATAGCCGTCTTAATAGTGGTATTGATGTCGATTTTAAATATGCAGATGGCACTGTTACCGATGCAATGAACCAAAATTACTATAAACTCACTGGCAAAGACAGGGAAGTTTCCAGCATTGAGCTTATTGGTTCGGAGCACGGGGACAATTTCTCTCTTGAAGACATTTATGTCGCAACCATCCGCTCTGGAAAAGGTGACGATACGTTGCGCTTGTCACAAACAATAACGGACAATATCGTTCCGGGTTCAATATCTGATCGTTATATCACATCAACACATTACATTTACACAGGTGGCAATGATATACTTTACGATATTCCCGGTGAATTAAGTTTTGCAAATCTGGAAACTCAGAAAATAACATATTCTGCAAGCGGCGCACGGAATTTTGAAACGCATGAAGATTATCTGTTTAGCGATCGGCTTAATAAGCATATTGGCTCAAATAGTAAATTTAAAACATGGGACGTGGATTTAACAATCAATTTCTCCAGAGCCGGTTCAATATTGATCAAAGATGTTCCTATCGTGCAGTTTGCGCGTTTTGAGGAGGAACCGGATCATAATAATGAATTTTTTCACTACATTTATAACGTTAGAAATCCTGAAAATAACGCAGTACAGGAGCTAAGATACAAAAACGATCATAATTTTAGCTTTACACGCGATTTTAATGGCACAAACTCCAGCTATCAGAACAATAATGTCAGCTTTGATATTGTAGTCGCCACGGGGAATGAAACACCTGATAAAATTACGCTGGAAGATGTGGTCGAGCAATCAGATAATGTTGAAGAAAATCAGGATACAACAGAAACGCCTGATACCTCAAATGACACGAATAATAATAACGGCGGTAATGCCTCATCCGATGATGTAGACAGAGATTCCGGCAGCACGGGAGCAACAGCTAATGATCATGGGACACCATCAGCGGGATCAAATGGTTCAGGTAATACCTCATCTGGCGGTACGGGCGTTGGTGTGCCGATTGCTCAGACAGATACACCGCAGGAGCTAACATTTGATGCTGATCCTGATAATCTCATCACATTGTCTTTGAACGATCTTACCGGCAAAACCATCAATGATATGAATAATACGAGTGTCATTGAAATGACCGATATTATGATTGATCGCTCAAATATAGATATCACATTTGATGGATCATATAATGTCCGTGTGAATGATATGAGTTTCAGCATAAACGCCAGCCTGTCAGGCGGTGACTTTATGACATGGGTCGAAGGTGGTAACACCTTTATCCAATATCAAAACTTTATGCACGATGTGCGCGAAGGCGAAAGGGTTTCAGATGCGCAGATCAACGGCATTGTGAATCAGGCATATTTACACGGCGATAACGCCTCCCAGTTTCAGGTGAGATTTGAAAATGACATTGGTTTTGCCGGATATAATAACAGCCTTGGTGCATATGAAGTGAATGAAAACGGAGATATCATCAATGTGCGATTGCTGGCGGCCAATACAAAAGATGCTGACACCGTAACAATAGACAATATAAGCGAAGGCAATGCGCTAGGGTTTTTCCTGATACAGGACGGACAACGCACTCTTCCCGCATCCGCTTTTGAAGCCGATCAGTTTCGTTTTGAGAACACAGATAATGGCATGAAGCTAGCCGTAAACGATAATATCTTCGATCAGGCCAATGTGTTTTTTACGCATGATCAATCTCTGAATGCGGACGAGCAGCAACATGTGTTATCCGGCATTGCCAATGATAATTCCGGCGCAATGCGTATCGGCTTTGAAGACATGACCCGCACATCAAACAGCGACGATGATTTTGAAGATGTCGTCATCTATGTCGATGCCCTGACGATGTAAAGCCTAAACAGGACTCGAACCGGATAACAAATTGTAAAACCTAAGAAAAATCAGTTTTTCTTAGGTTTCTTCATTCTATCGCAAATTAAAACTAAATTTACGAACCAGCTATAAGGCAAGCAGTACCTGCTGTCTTAAGGCTTTAGTAAACTAAGGTTAAAAAATGGTGCGCCAAAGTGAGTCAAGTTCGCACCGGATATTTAGTGTTTTGGAGGAATGGGAAAAGGTGCTGAATGGATTAGACGATGCGCCTTTGGTGGATGTTCCGTTCCCTGAATTATAACACTCACTTTTTAGAAAAAACCTCTCTTTAAGCCACCCTGTTTCAACCCGCCCACTCTGGATGAGTCGGCGGGTTATTATTATGCCATCACATCTGTGAGATTACGTTTGCCATTGCTAGTGCTGACAGCCAGTAGCAAGTGGTATCCCTTCATGCTGTCATCATTCATAAGGAGTTATCTATGAGTAAAAAAACCAGACCACAGTCTCACCGCAAAGTAACCATTGGTAAATTAAGACCTGCAAACACGGTTGAGTTCGCTGAACATGAAGGCACGATCACAACACTTGATATTCATGTGCGCATTGCGTTGTTTTCTAATGCGAAGCAAACCCCTCCCGCACCAGATTATCAGGTCAAAGCACAAGCGGCGGATGGTGATTATTATACGATTGGCAGTGCGTGGAAAAAGAAAGGCAACACTATTACAGGAGATTATTTCTCTTTATCCGTAGACGAGCCGTCTTTCCCCTATCCGCTGAATGTCGTTGCGTTTCCTGAATGCGATGATGTGTATGCGATTAAGTGGGAACGTCACGTGTAAAGCGTTATCTATCATCATAAGACGATCAAGCCAGTGTCATAAACATGATGCTGGCTTTTTTTTATTTCTCAGACACATCAGCGCGCAGCCGCCCATCATACGAGGCAGGCAGTGCTATGTTTATGTCATCACCCTATATCAGCGAGGAATTATGCAGACGACACGACCATCGTTTACGTCCATTTCTGTGCGTGTCACGCCACAGGAACGTGACATGTTAAGTGAACTTGCCGGCAAGCAGACACTGAGCGCGTATGTGCGCCAGCGCTTGCTTGGAGATGGTGCAGAACCGCGCACAAAGCAGGTGCGTCTCGTATCTGCTGATCATACGCTATTGACACAAATACTCGCGCAGCTTGGTGCATCGCGTATGGCTAGTAATTTGAATCAGATTGCCAAGGCGATCCATATGGGAGAGGTCATATTATCATCAGAACAGGAAGCAAAGATAGGATGAAGCCTGTGACCATATAGCAGAGATGCGTCGTGCGTTATTTTCTGCCCTTGGTTTGCGTCGGGATGCACCATGATACTCAAAGGCAGCCAGCGCTGCGGTGCGCGTGCCTTAGCGCAGCATTTGCTGAATGTTCAGGATAATGACCATATAGAGGTCGCAGAACTAAATGGCTTTATTGCCGAAGATCTTACAGGAGCGCTGGATGAGATTGAAGCGATCGCACTTGGCACCAAATGCAAACAGCCGCTATTTTCTGTATCCATCAATCCGCCAGAAGGAGATAATGCGCCTGACGCTTACTTTTATGAGGCGATTGCCCGCATTGAAGTAGAACTGAAACTAGCGGGACAACCTCGCGCCGTGGTGTTTCACGAGAAAAATGGTCGCCGTCATGCGCATGTGGCGTGGTCGCGTATTAATGCAAAGACCATGACAGCGATTAATCTGCCTTTTTATAAAACCAGACTCACTGCCATCTCCAAAGCACTGTTCCTGCATTATGGCTGGCATTTGCCGCAAGGATTTGCAGATACCGCGCAGCGCAATCCGCTTAATATGTCACGCGAAGAATGGCAACAGGCAAAACGCACCTTGCATGATCCAATAGCGTTAAAACGCATCTATGTGCAGGCATGGCAGGAATGTAAGGATAAAAACCGTGCGTCCTTTGAACTGGCACTGCGTGAAGCAGGATTATTTTTAGCGCGGGGTGACAGGCGCGGCTATGTTGCCGTGGATGTGCATGGTAATATCTATTCGCTCAGTCGCTGGTGTGGGGTGAAGACCAAAGCATTAAAAGCATTGCTGGGTGATCCGTCTGAATTACCGTCTATTGATGAGGTCAGAGATGAGATTGCCCGGCTTTATCCGCAGGAGATTAAGGATGCGCTTAAAGTAAGCAAGCAATATGACAGTTTAGAACCTAAAAAGCCTAAAACGCAGGCAGAATTAATTGACATCCTCACCCACCATCATGCAGCTTTTACGGTACGAATGATGGAACGAGCGCTTTATAAATATTGTGATACACGCGAGGAACTGAAACATACCATAGCAGAATTACTCACATCAGAGACACTGATTGCCCTGCCAGAACAGAATGGCAAACTATTTTATACCACACAGGCAATGATTGATCTGGAACAGCAGATGATACAGTGCGCGGAGAATATGGCAGATGCGCCATCACATGCAGTGCAACAATCTGTAGTCAAGGATGCAATTAAGGCATTTAATAAACAGCTTGCCAGTAATACAGGCAATAATGCCATATTGAGCAAACAACAAATAAAAGCGATCACACATCTCACTGCTGAATTACGACTGTCCTCACTGGTAGGTGTTGCCGGTGCAGGTAAAACCACGATCATGCAGGTGGTTGCTGGTGCCTATAGTAAACAAGGCTATCGTGTGCGTGGCGCGGCATTGTCCGGCATTGCAGCGGATGGATTGCGCGAGACCGGCATGACAGCAAGCACGCTCCATGCGCTGGAGCTCAAAATCAAAGCGGCAGAAAACATGAAGCGACAACAAAGCTGGCACAGCCTTTCCAAAAAGCAACAAGATTTTATCACTGATACTTTGCTCAGCAAACATGATGTGCTGGTGATTGATGAAGCGGGAATGGTCGGCACACGGCAATTAGCGCGGGTGATGCAACTGGCAGATAAAGCGGGTGCTAAAGTCATATTATGTGGCGATCATCAGCAACTGCAATCGATTGAAGCTGGTGCAGCATTCAGAAACATTATTGAACGCCATGACTATGCTGATATTAGCGAGGTACGCCGGCAGCACACCGCGTGGATGCGTGAGGCTACCAACGCTTTTGCAACAGGTGACACGAATAAAGCGCTACAATCTTATCTGAATAACGGACATATCACTCACCGCCTGAATAAGCGTGAGGCTATGGATATGTTAGTAGCAGATTATATGGCGGCACACCAGAAACGCCCCGATGCATCGCGTATGGTACTTGCCTATACACGCAAAGATGTGAACGCTCTCAACAAAGCCATAAAAGCGAAGATGATCAAGGCTGGGCATGTAGCGAAGCAGCAAACCGAACTTAACATCACAGAATTAGAGGATGATAAGGAATTACGCCATGTGCAGTCATTTGGCGAAGGTGATCGCATTATGTTTCGCCAGAATGACACCAAGCTTGGCGTGATGAATGGCACATTAGCGACGATTAACAAGATTGACCGTCACATCGTGGATGTGACACTAGATAATGGCAAATCGCTACGCTTTAACGCTAAAGAATACACACGCTTCCAGTTGGGCTATGCGGCAACGGTGCATAAATCGCAGGGCGTGACCATCAATGACACTTACGTGTTAGCATCAAAGCATTTTGATCGCCATACGGCGTATGTGGCAATGACGCGGCACCGAAAAAACGTCACACTCTATGCAGGCAAGGATGAGTTTCGCACCACACAGCGCTTGATCAGCAGTCTGAGCAAAGAAGGACATAATCGCTCTACGCTGGATTTTGAAGAAGATACGCCAGCGCCCATTTCAGCAAAGCAGGTACGGCGCAAAGCGCACTTACTGCGCCAGCGTAACACTATGCGCATCCGCCACCGGCAGGAGCGTGAGGCACTCAAAGCACAGCAGACAGAGCGTC
This sequence comes from Rickettsiales bacterium, assembly GCA_024304995.1. GTDB lineage: Bacteria > Pseudomonadota > Alphaproteobacteria > Rickettsiales > UBA998 > JAMWZD01. The sequence goes on from JAMWZD010000001.1 coordinate 277,759, forward strand.
AACGCGAAGAACGCATCGCCCGACGTGCGATGCTCCCATCAGGGTTGAGTGGTTTATGGTCGCGTTTTACTGGTAAGCAGGATGTAATAAAGGAGCAGATCAGAAACGATATTGCCGCTAGTAAATTGCGTGATGCCACAGAGCGCCACACCCTCATTCAGCGCCAGCTTGCCGAACAGCGGAAGCTCCAGCAGGATATGGCACTGTTGAGACAAGATGCGCAGGTTAAACTATCCGCCATTCATAAACATATGACATATAATTCTATGGAAACCGAAGAGAAAACACTTAATTTGCAACAGACTAATCAGATAAACTCTTCGATATCTAAGCGGCAACGTTTACAACCATACTAGATCTGTCTTAGCTAATATCGTGGAATAGAAACTGTTTTTCTAATTTATTTTCTTACATGATACTTAGATATTGTATGCAAAGTATGTTTAGGGTTCGCTAGATCATATTTCATATACTGTATTTTAAAAAATGAAAAACCATATTGACATTAGAAGCAATACAACATTATTGTTGTGTAATGATACCTAAATTTGTTACTATAGTAGATAGCCCATGGGATGTTCTTCCTCCCGGCATCCACGTAGCTGGCTTAGAAGAAGTTCAGATGAGGTTTGCAACAAATAAGAGTAGGAGAAGGTTATTTATGGGACTTGAAAGAGGTATAGCGGAGCTAACAAGAGCTGGATGCAAACAGATTTTTCTGGATGGAAGCTATGTTACGGCAAAACCAGAACCGCAAGACTACGATTTGTGTTGGGACCCTACTGATGTAGACCCAAAGTTGCTGGACCCTATACTTTGGCATCCCAATTTTTTGAAGCACCCCCGAACAGAGCAACAGCAGAACTACTTTGGGGATTATTTCCAAAGCTCAATATTCAATGGAAATTCGGCTCAAACCTTTCTGGACTTCTTTCAAATAGATAAACATTCTGGTCAGCCCAAGGGAATAATCAACATTAGGTTGGTTTCATGATTACTAACGAGAAACAATACAAAATTTCTAAAGCACAGGCACAAAAGTTTCTTGATGCCTATGAGGCCTTTGAGATGTCTGCACATCAAAAACAAAGAATTGCAGAGGAACTCATAGACGCACAAAAACAGGCTCTGCTTTTACAATATAAAGAGCTGGCAAAGGAGATTGAGCAATACGAATCTCTTAAATCTGGAGAGGTGCAATCTACCAAGGCGCATTCCATAAATGAACTGCCAAAAATTTTAATAATGTCTCGAATTGCTCAAGGAATTACTCAAGCAGACTTGGCAAAAAGACTTAATCTTAAACCACAACAAATTCAGCGTTATGAGGCAGATATGTATGCTACTGCAAATTTTAGGAGACTTAATGACGTTGCGAATGCTTTAGGGGTAGAATTTCGCCGGAATACAGAGTTTGCACTAGATACCCTGAGTGATGAAAACTGGAACCTTTTTCCTATAAAAGAAATGCTTCAGAGAGGATGGTTTGGCGATTTTGATGGAACTCTAAAGCAAGCACAAAAAGCGGCAAAAGATTTAGTCAGTGAGTTTTTTGATCTTGCTGGAATGCAAAATAGCCTACGCAATGTTTTGCATAAAAAGAACCCGCGCTCTGGTTCAAAGATTAATCAGTATGCATTACTTGCATGGCAAGCGCGAGTTGTACAAAGAGCATTCTTTTCTCCACTGAAAACAATTTTTAGAATGGAAAAAATTGATAATAACTGGATAAAAAACTTAGTTTCGTTGAGTGCAGAGTTAGATGGGCCGTTGAGGGCAAAACAGTATTTAGAAGATGCAGGTATCCATTTGATAATTGAACCACATCTTGATGGAACTCACCTCGATGGTGCGGCCATTAAGGGAGCTGATAATGCCCCTATTGTTGCTATAACGCTTAGATATGACCGGGCTGATAATTTTTGGTTTATCCTGTTGCACGAGCTAGGACACATCATCAAGCACTTGTACTGCGAAAACTGCACCCAAAATGAGTTCGTTGATGAAGATTTAGACCAGTCGCATGATGATCCAATGGAAACAGAAGCTAATGAGTTTGCCCAAGAAACCCTAATATCTTCTACAAATTGGGAAATTTCTCCGGTTCGCTTTATCGCAAACAAAGAGACTATTATTCAACAAGCTGAAAACTGGGGTATTTCTCCTGCAATTATTGCTGGCAGAGTATTAAGAGAAGCAGAGAATTACAAAGCCTTTCCAGAATTGGTCAAATTTGTATCAGAACATAAAGTAAGGCATATTTTGGGAGAGAAATAATATGAAGTATGTTCCTATTCTTAAATGGAAGGCTGGAGAATATCAAGCAATTAGGAAACTGTCTCCGCCAATAGTTTCCGAAATTCGACCTCTTTTTGAGATTACACCCCCAGATTTTGATTTCGAAAAACGACAGGATAAAAAAACACTTGAAGAACACCTCGGTGATTTTTCAAAGAAATATATCAAAAATTGTAATCGCCTAGTTTCATTTCTTGATACTCGCCTATTGCCTTCAAATTCTAAAATGAATGATGGTCGCCTGCCTTTGGAGTTTTTGCTGGCGGAATTAGCCAAGCATGAAGTAATCGCAATTCCTGTTATTTGTTTAGATGATGATTCCACTATGCTAGCTTTTGTGCGTGAAAATAACCAATATGGAGTGTGTATAAGAATACAGCTACAACAAATTATGAGCCCTAATATAGAGACGGATTTAACCCGAGTAATTGATAGACTAGGAGTTGATCCTGAATCTGTAGATTTAGTATTTGATTTAAGAAAGCCAAGTAGTTTTGAACCTATAGAAGCTTTTACTTCTATGTTGGAAGCGTGCATACAGAAGATTCCATCTATAAGGAGCTGGCGGTCTTTTGTTGTCTCTTCTTGCTCATTTCCAGATAGAATGGCTGAAGTCACCGAAGGTATTGAGCTGAGAGATAGAAAAGAATGGATCGCGTACAAGCTGCTAATCTCTAATATAGATATTGGTCGACCAATTGTTTTTTCAGATTACACAATTTCTCCTCCGATTGCTGAATATGAGAGAATTGATCATACTAAAACAACTAAGAAATGTAATATCAAATATACGATTGATGATAAGTGGGTTTTATTGCGGGGAAAAATGAACAGCAGGCAAAAAAAATATATGAAAGAATTTCATACCTTAGCTGAAAATCTGGTTAATTCAGGTTATTTCCTTGGAGAAAATTTCTCAGAAGCTGACGCTTTCATAAAACGCTGTGCTCTAGAAAAAGATGATGCATATGATGAAACAGTAAATACTAGTTCTGGGAATTTAACTAATTGGGTAGAGGTAGGAGTAAATCATCATATTACTAAAGTGATAGATGATTTTTCCAAAATTGCCGCTTCTTGATGGCGGTGCAAACATGATTTCTAAGTTCTGTTGGCTTATAGCGCGTAGCAAGCTCTTGGTATAAATCATCTCTATTTTTAGATCGCAGACCTTTTAGACCAATACTTTCCAAAATCTCTAATGCTTCATCCTTCCAAAGCAATCTAGCTAAAACATACACATCCAAGCCTTTATTTTTATATCCTTTACGATATGTGGAGAAATGAATTGCGCCCCTTTCTCCCATAGAAGCCGTAACGACGCTCCACCAGTCTGGAACTATCCTCAAGGATTCACCAAGATGCTTCTCACAAGTAACAAGAGTTACTTTGTCAAAAAGCTTTGAGTATGCCTCTGCCTGAGATGGAAGACGATTGAGATTATCATATTCGCCTTTTATTTCATAGCCTTGGAGTATGCCGTTCGCTACAGCAATATCAACACGAACTGTTCCGTGATTGATACCCATTTCATCAATAACACGTGTACCTATATCATCATGATACTTCCTGAGCATCTTTCTATGTAACGCTTCTCTGATTGATGTGTCGTGCATGCTATTTTTCATACGAATATTTTCTGTCAAAATGCCATTAAGTTATTTGAAAATCAATTGTGTTTGCAGAATTAATGCAGAAATCATACCATACCATCTCCTTATGTATAACTTAAAAGCAAAGAAGATAACTTTTAGGATAATAAAAACTTATTTTCTACTGATAATTTTTGCGATTACAACGAGAGGAATGTAGGTACTTCACTAAAATGGAGAGCATGATGTGCTGGTAATTGATGAAGCTGGCATGGTAGGTACACGGCAATTAGCGCGGGTGATGCAAATGGCAAATAAAGCCGGTGACAAAGTTATATTATGTGGTAACCATCACCGTTTAATTGGAAACAGCATCAACCTAAATTTACGATGCAAATAAGACGTCTTTATGCAGGGCAGCGATTCACTGCCCTGCATGATGCGGTTTAACTGAACAGGAAGTCGCCTGAATCCAGCTGAGACACAACATCACCATCAATCATAAACCCAAAGTCGTCCAGAGATGATTGCACAATGGTGCGAGTTCCACCTGTCTCTAATGTAACAGATATATCCGAGAAGCTGCTCGCATTTAAACCAAGTAAACGGAAAGTATCTGCGCCATCTTCAAAATCTCTGATAACATCATATTCCGCACCAGCACCCGTAACATCACTGTCACCTGCTCCAAAGAACAGGAATATGTCATTTCCTGCATCACCTGTCAGAGTATCTGCACCTGCCTGCCCGGCAATTTCGTCATCACCACTATCACCGTCGAGCCAGTCATTACCGGAATTGCCATAGAGCTTGTCATTATCATTTCCACCATACAAACTATCATTATCGCCTTTTCCATCCATGATGTCAGCCCCATTACCACCATAGAGACGATCATTCCCTAACTGACCATCCAGCGTGTCATTGCCATCCTGCCCGTATAACCAATCATTGCCTTTGGCGCCATCGAGTGTATCTCCGTCATCGCCACCGTAAAGAAAATCATTGCCCTGATTACCAACCAGCTTATCTATACCAGCGTCACCATATAACGTATCATTACCATCTGCGCCGAGAATTGTGTCCTTATCATTCCCGCCATAGACTAAACCATTATCGTGCCATAGCTGAATGAAGTCACGACCATTACCGCCATAAATAGTGTCTCTACCACCCGTTCCGAATGCAACGTCACCATTAATTGTATCGTTGCCGTCAAACCCTTTAATCAGTTCATCGGCAGCTGTGCCAGTAAGACTGTCATTGCCATTAGTACCATTAATGAGATTTCCACTAACAAAGATGAAATCACTATCAGTAAATGTATAGGCTCCATCAAAGCCAATATAAAAACCATCAGAATGAGAAATATATGAATCAGTATCTCCTTCAATAGTGTCGTTATACGTGCCTTGAGTCAGTTCTACAACAGAACTATATCCAAGTGCTGACAAGTCAATTTTGTCAATACCCTGCTCAAAACCACCTACAAAATCACCGAAGCTTCCTCCTATAGTTTCAGAATCATAGAGTGAATTATACACCAGCGTATCAACATCTCCGTCGTTACCCAGACCAATATAATCATCGCCACTGCCTGCAATAATGGTGTCTTGACCAGACCCTACATAAATATCATCATCTCCGTTCTCGCCGAAAATAATATCATTTCCTGAACCATCCTCAATCGTGTCAGCCCCAGAACCAGCTTCTATTGAGTCATTGCCAGCACCTGCAACAATGCTATCGTCTCCATAAGCTGAATCTATCGTGTCATTGCCATCACCACTCGCAATCGTATCGTCATTGTTAAATCCGACAATACTATCATCACCAGACGTTGAGCTTTGTGCCAGAATAGTATTCCGTATATCCGCCGCAGTCATAATGGAGCCATCATCAAGCTGTAAGGTTTCAATTTCATCGTTACTGTTGTTAAACTGACGTTCAATGAGAATTGAACCGCCAGCATTAACACTGATAAGAAGATTATTGGTGCTTGGACGGGTAAAGGTTAGGTCACTCCACCCGATATTCGGACCAAACAACAATGTGTCATCCGTCAAACCAATGTCACTGATTGTATCGTTGCCGTCACCAAGATTATAGACATAAAGGTCATCACCATGTCCACCAGATAGAGAGTCATTCCCTCCTTTACCCTCTAATGTATCATCACCACTATAACCAATAATCGTATCGTCACCAGACGTTGAGCTTTGTGTGAGAATGGCGTTTCGTATATCTACCGCTGTCATGATGGAACCATCATCAAGTTGGAAGGTTTCAATTTCATCATTACTGTTGTTGAACTGTCGTTCAATAAGAATTGAACCGCCACCATTAACACTGATAAGAAGGTCATTAGTGCTTGGACGGGTAAAGGTTAGGTCATTCCATCCGATGTTCGGACCAAACAATAATGTGTCATCCGTCAAACCAATGTCACTGATCGTATCATCACCATCACCTGAATAATACCCAAAACTATCATTACCATAACCACCAATAATGGAATCATTTCCGGCTAATCCTACAATATAGTCATCTGCACTAGACCCAGAAATAGTGTCATCATTTCCTGTACCGATGATAACATCATCATTACGCAGCGTGTCTAATGATTGATTTGTTCCAACAAAATTTTCTAAATGCGTGTTATCAAGCTTATTATTATAATCTTGATTACTTAATTCCATAGAATCTGCAACTGCATTGATAAACGATAGTAAATCCTGCCAATACGTGTCTTTATCAGATAGATTAGATGGCTGGTTTGCTACTAGTCCATTTACAAGATCATCAAAGGAACCAAAAAGAATGTCGCTATTAACGTCATATTTTATTGCATAGAAATGTAATAGTGGATGATTTTCGTATTCCGTTGTTGCTGTTGAGGCTTTCCCGTTTACAAAAGTTTCAATTTGAGCTTCTGTAAGTGGGACACCCGAAGACTCAGCATCCGCTACAATATCGTAAGTTTCTGCCAACACCCCCGTATACAATAAACTTGGAATTTGAACCAATATTTTAGCTGATGCTGAGCTTACAAACTGATCCCATAGGTCTTCTATAACAGCACCTGCATTGGGTAAAGGATTAGGTTGTTGATCAGCGTATCCCAAATAATCTCTTCCCATAAAAGCTTCAAAAGTCTCCAAATATTGCGCATTGACATAATTACCCCTACTATTAGTGGGTATGTTGTCCGCACCTGCCCATTTGATAATGACGGACTCAACTTGGTTCTTGAATGTAGAAAAGTTGAAATTATCAAAATTTTGACTGACAAGAGATTTGATATCCAAGAGTAATGAATTGTTATTTTCAGCTGAATACCATAAATCAGGTATATTTCCGTATCCTCTGAGTTGAGGAATGTCTAAAATACTTGTGGAATAAGAACTAGATTGCGGTGTTATAAATTGGCTATATGTCTGGCTATGTTCAAACCATATATCAGCAATGTCTAGCGTTCCCCCTCCAGAAAGATTCACCGTGCTGGTACTTGACACCTGATGCCCTTGATTGATGTCGTTAACCGTGTTGTAATTTAGATTAATTTCAGCAATATCAAAGGTTGATAATGCATACAATTCATTTCTATCACTATATGCATCACCATCATCATCTCTCCATATTTTTAGTTCAGAAAAATAGTCATCTTGACTGTTAATAATATAATCAGAATTTGAATCCAGACTTGCCAATTCAATAAAACCATCTGTATTGGCGTTACCAAATAATTCGTTGATGTTGTTAATTACACCGTCATCATTTACATCTCTAACTAAAAAACCGTCATTACTACTAACCCATCCTGTTTGCTCCATAAATCCATCAGCATCTAAGTCAAAGAAAGTTTTATTGTTTACATCATAGGCTGTTAATTCTATTAACCCATTATTATTTAAATCAATTATCAGCGGAGAGATTGGCGGATTGTCAAATAAATCATCTACATCCCCTAACAACTGATCGTCTCCACCTCCGCCACCGAATGTATCGTCTGGGTTTGCTGGGGATGGTTGATCGGGTTTATTATTTGCTGGTATTGGGTCACCATTAGAATCATAGCCATTACCTAACTCACCTTCAGTATTTGACCTTCCCTTAGAACTGCCTCGCCAGTCAGGCGAAGGACCTGAATATGTAGGATTGGGGCTTTGATCCTTATTAATTTCAATGTCATCAGGTACACGTGGATCTGTTTTATAGTCGGTAATAAATTCACCATTTTCATATGCATCAATTAAAAGATCATCAAGATTTTGAGGAGTTAATTCGATACCTTCAGCTTCTACCCATTCTTTAATTTGCCTGCCGATAGAATTATCCCATTGATCCTGATATGTGTCACCGCCCGGTCTACTAGAACTAGTAGCTTCTCGCAAATTTCCTAAAGTTTCAGCAGCTCCGCTCCCTAAGTTATCAGCTAATACTGCACTAGCATAGCCGTGTCCAATCGCGTTTCTAGCACCAGGTGCAGTTATCCCATTTCCGTTAGAAATTGAATCAGCTTTGTTACCTAAACCAAAATCCATTTTGACCTCTATTTAAAATTTTGAAATTAAAAAAAGCACGGGTTTCTGACCGTGATAATTTAGACCGAACCATGAGTTTTCTCTGGTGTGGCAGCGTTCTTGTATATTCCAGCCATTACTCCATTCTCTAGGAAGAGTTTCACCATTAACAACGTCCAAGTCATAAAATTTAAAAAAATTAATACTGTAATCGTTTTTTACAAAAGCATATCCCCAGTATCCTTCTGTAAAATAATGGTTTGGTCGTTCGAATTTAAAATCCCCTTTGTGATATAAAGCGTCTTTAAATCCTAATGCTTCTTCTACACTTTCGTAGTCACCTATTAAACATACCCATTGCCAGTCTTCGGGATAAACAGACGAAACTTCTACAAATCCTTCAGAGTTTTGCAATTTTGACAATATGCTTTCCAAAAACATATAGTCTTTCTCAGTTTGTCTTGCTATGTAATTGCTTTTCACCCAATATGCTACAAATACTGCGGCTAAAACCATTACAAATATAAAAGTTATTTTTTTCATTCCGAAACAGTACATATCGCATTACAAAAGTCAATTTATAATTTTACATATTGTTAATATTTCGATGTATGGATGCACATGCGCTATTTATGTTTGCAATCAGTGAACAAGAGGGATTGAACGGGAGAGCGTAGCGTCTCCCTTCACAAGGTGGTATTGTAGTACAATACACATCTTGCAGAGAACAGGAATTTTAACCAATAGCGGGATTAAACTGATTGCGGGACTTGTTGACCGATAGCGGGACGATTATTGACTGCTGATGATTAATGGCGTGGTGATGCAGTGATGCTTGTTGCCAATGATGCGCTTAGATGACATCTGACTATTGCATTGGTTGGCATTGTGACAGCTTATGCAACGGATAACAAGATTTAAGATTCTGTTATTTCTTATCCGCCCATGGGATACACCTGACTGCGATATACTATCTTTATAAACAGCCTTGTGTGCTGTTGCTCATCGTAACGCTTGGGAGATAGTATGGATAGGATTTCACAGGAGATGCGCCACTGCATTGTGGGTGACATGAAAACGCCAAATATGGTGGTTAAGATACGTATCAATCACAGCCATCAGGATAGAGCGCAGTTTCAGGAAATCGGCAAAGCGTATCGTAACACGCAAACGAATGCAGTGCTGATTGATCTGTATGGGACGCAAGTGATTTCGGGTGAACTCTATCTGTTTGATTGCCCGTATCATGAGTGACTGACACAGTAAAAGCCACATCATCAGATGCGGCTTTTTGTGGTAGATAACGCTATCTGTTAAAAGCCGCTTATCAGATCATGCACCATATCCATGATGATGTAAGCATGTTCGAACGCCAAACGATGCTGTTCTTTACTGATATTGGGTGGGCTTTCCATGACGTAAACGGTGCTATCGGCACGTCTGCCAACGTAAAAATAGCAGGGTTTGAAGATGGAAGGATCATGATCAATGATAATTTCCATGATATTGCCATGTTCGTTACCATCCAGGGTGTAATGTAATTCGATAAGTTTCATAATATGCCTCCTAATCCTTACGTTCAATTAATGCCGCATTACGGTGTAATGTGATGATGGTGTCATAGAGCGATCGAATGGCTTCGAAACTCTCTTTGCTGGCAAGCAATGTTCCGATAGCGCTATTGCGTTCACCTTGTTCGATATAGTCGTGAGCCTCCTGCACATTATCCAGCATATCGCTGAGAAAATGCTCCATCATTCTAAGCTGGCTCTGAATGGTTTTGTTAATGGGTGATGATGTTGTCATGATAACTCTCCTTTTGTGATAATGTGATGTAATTCATTGCGTCTGCTGTCAGGGTGATGCTCTGCATCATACGCACCGCAGACGGGGCATGAGGTGGATTTATGGTGGATATAGTAGGTAGCGCAGTCGCAATCCCAGTAATCCGGATGGGTGATGCAGTCTGTATCTGTCATGATAATTCTCCTTATTAATGCTGATACTGTGAATAATGGTGCAAACGATTGATGGCGTTTTGATGATAGGTGGCATCCATCTCAATGCCGATCCATGAGCGGCGTAATTGTCTGGCGGCAATCATCGTGGAGCCTGAGCCTGCGAACGGGTCGAGAATAATATCACCCACCTGCGTATAGGCTTTGATTAAGGTGCGCAGTATTTCCAGCGGCTTTTGTGTCGGATGATAGCGATTGCCGGTATATTTGCCCCATGGCATCACATCCTTCGGTGCATGTGTTGGTGGTTTTGGATTACCCTTTGCCAGCAGATACGCGCATTCATGTCTGGCTTGCGTAAAGCCTGTGCGCGAGGCATAATGCTTCACAAAGGTAAAATGCCCGACAATCCTGAATCCTGCCTTGCGCCATGCGGTCATAAATTTATCGACGTGATTCCAGCCGTAAAATGAGATGGCAAAGCTATCAGGTTGCAGGATGCGATACATTTCTGTGAATGATGGCTCCAGCCAGTCGCTATTGATGTCACCCATGATGCGTCTGCCGGTGCGGTCACGATAATTGACCAGATAGGGCGGATCAGTGAGAATGAAGTCGATACTGTTATTTGGTAGCTGTTGCATCACTTTGGTGCAGTCGCCATGATGGATGTGATTGAGTGCGCTCATGATGTCCTCTTTGTGTAATGGTTGTGGTGGTATTGGGGCGGACGCTGGTGCGCCCGCCAATGGTTGTGCTGTAGATGTCATGATGATTTCCCCTTGCTTTTGGGTTCTGCGGTGCGGATGGTGAGTTTGCCATCCAGCGGGAGTGCTTCCAGCATAACGGAGAAGCCTTTGCCGTCATTATGGGCGAAGGCAACGCCGACTTTTGTCCAGTAATCATTGCCTGATTGTGTGCCTGCGCGAACCGTATAGACGTAATGCGAAGGTTTGTTGCTGTCTGTGTTACTCATGATATTGTTTCCTTTTGTGTTTGTGTGAGAGCGGCGACCATCGCTGCCCTGATGCGTGACAAAAGGCAGGCGCATTAAGGAAAATCCGCAAGGGCGGTGCTTGCGCCGCACGGCTTGACCCTTGCGGCTTTTCCTGCGTCTGCCATAACGCATCCATTACACAGGGCAGAGATGGTTGCGGATGTCGCCTCAATCACAACAGGGATATTGTCTAGCATAGTGACACGGCACTGACTCTGAGTGTTGTTTTGTGTGTTTGCTCACTCACCTATCTCATAAATTATGGATGGAAATGGTGTTGACCTCTCCCCGCATTATGACAATGCGCCTCAGTATTGCTGATGGGGTCTGCCATGGCATATCCCATCCGCCCGCCAGTCTCCTGTGAGGCTGATAGAATGATGCCTTCACTACTATTGGAGGACTGACATGACACGTTCTAAAACACCCCCATCCCCATCGCCAGCATCGCAGGTGCAATCTCTGTTACATACGCATGGGATGCAGATGGACTTTCTGCTGCCGCTGACCAAAGCGCCGGAGACTAAACGCAACACGGAACATATTCGTGATTATTGTACCGCGCAGGCACAGATGGTACTGGGTGACATTCGTGCGACGCAGCAGGACACACTGAATGACATTGTCAAACGCCGCACGCATCATGATGCTAAGATGGCAGAACAGCAAAAGCGGGTGGATCGCACTGATACCATGATTGCCAAGCGCGATGTAGTAAAACAGGAATGTACGGACGCAAACGACCTGTTCATGCTGACCATCCTCAATATGAGCCTAGCGGCTATCTGTGTTGCACTGGCATTCACCGCCTTGCTTATCGGGGCTGGCAATATTTACAGCATCATTATGGCATCGGGGCAGCCAGTGTTTTTAGACGATCCTGCATTAGCGGTGGCGTTATCCGCTATCCTGCCGATTGGGGCGTTTGCACTGGAATTTTTCAAACGTCAATTTTCAACCGATAAAGCCAAACGCCGCTATATGATGACGGTCTATGCCCTCTGCGCTGTTCTGCTGATTGCATGGATTATCCTGTTTGCGATGGTGTTTGGATCAGCGGCAGATCAGTCGATTGATCTCAGTAGCATGATGAGTGACAGCAACCATGAGACGGATTATCTGCCTCAAGCCTTTACCATCATTCAGCTACTGGCAGAGTTGTTTGTCGGCGCGGCATTGTTCATGACCGGTGGAGAATTATTCGCCAAACATATGCGCTCTATACGGGTTGCCAATCCTGATTATGAACGCGCCAAAGCCGTGCTGGATGCTATGCAGCGTGAGATTGATACCTTCTATGCACCGAAGCAGCGTGAAGCGCAAGGATGGTTAGATGCGATTGACAATGGCACACGCATTTATGTGGCGGATCATATCGCGCTGTATCAACAGCTACGCGCCCAGTGCGGATAAGCTATTCGATTATTCTATCGACTTACTCATTTATAAGGAAATCTATTATGACATTCACATCACTTACCCGTGTTATCTGCGCACTGGCATATATAATGGCGGCATTACCATCTCATGCTAAAGACAGTACCATCATCCTCTCACCCGTAATGGATAAAACGCAGTTACAACAGCACGTCACAAGCGCACTGGAATTTGCACTGGCTAACACAGAACCCGGCGAGCGGGCATTAATCATAGATGGGCAAACGATTCAGGTGATTGCGGAGTTTACTGTGCCGAATAAACCCATCTATGCGCATCATAAAGCGAAGCTAAATGCCAATCGCGTCGCATTAGCAAAGCTGAAGCACTTCAGCAATCATGCTATTGCTGTGCCTGAGAATGGTGTAGCAGGTGCGATTAAATTACCGCAAGTGCTGGAGTACTTAGGGCGTTATTATCCTGAGAGTCAAAACAGTGATATTCTCATTCTGGGTTCCCCGCTCTATCATGACATACACAATACAGACTGGAGCATGGTCGGCAATAAATATGCGCAGGATGAGTTATTTACCTCCAGTGCGGCGCAGTCACTATTTTCGACGCAAGGCAAGGACATTTTGCTTCAGGATGCGCGACTGCACTGGTTCACCATTGATGATAGCTGGGACAATAATAGCGAATATCGCTATCTGATCACGCGCATGTGGACATTATTCATTGAAGGGCATGGTGCATCACTTTCTACCTTTTCCAGTGACTGGGCAACGGTATCGCGCCGCGCAGCAGCGGGTGCGTCAGCAGTGACGCATGACTATGATACAAACGCGCAACTGCCACCGCCACCACGCCTGCATGTTGTTGCCGAGGGAATGAGCGAGGCAGAGTTTGCAGCGTTGGTGGCAGAGGATAAGGCATCCTTCTCCGATGCGCATTTGCCCATCTTTGAGCGTTCACTCTCTACTGCGCCTGCTACAGATGCAATACTGTCACAGCCTGCGCGGGTGGAGGTGGGCATTAGCTGGGATTGCACCACCTGCGATCTGGATTTGCATGTCAGACCGCATGATGAGGCGCAGGTGCTGTCGTTTAGTAACAAGGAATCCGATGAAGGCGTGTATCATAAAGATTTCACCAGCTCCCCCGCCACTATCAACGGCTATGAAAGCGCCAGCTTTACACAAGCGGTGACTCCATCCGAGATGCTGATTGCCATAAATTGGTATAGCGGTGAGCATGATGCGGTCATCACCGGTGAGCTACGTATGAGCGTGGGTGACCAGACATTCAGCCTGCCGTTCACCTTCCAACCCGGCAAGGGCAATTATGGCAAAGGTGTCAGAGCCGCCTTGCAGGTTGGCAGAGCAGAAAATGCGCAGTGGCTGATTATTGATCCGAAAGATGTGCTGGGGGTGCAATGATCTCCGTCACGTCATATTCATCACTGGTGCCGATTTTGCGTAACCAATCGGCAACGCGCTCATGTGTGACGCCGATGCCGTGTATCTGATAATCATGCCAACGCTGCATATCGTCATCGCGTTCCTGTTGGTATTGAGATGGAATCATATCTGCTTTAGTTCACATGCCGCGCCGGGTCTTGACGATTACCCAATACACGCACAATCAGAATATCGCTTCCCTTACCCTGGTAATAAACAGAGTGGGAACGATATTCATAGCGTTTGAGGTTGGATGTAATAAATCCATAATCATTCCCCCAGCTTTGATATTCATTCAGCATCTCAAAACAGCGATGCAAGCCATCAATATAATCCGATGCCACATTCCATCCAAAATCAAGGATGGAATTCTCATAGATAATGTCAATATCTGCTTCTGCTTTAATGGTTAGCTGATACGTCACCACGCGCCCTTAGCCGTTGTTCAACACGATCTTTAATGTCGGATATACTGGCATCGCTGATGCCGCTATCGAGCCCTTCACGGATTAATGCCCGTAAATCATGCTCAGCCTGACGGCGTTCCTGATCACGGCGAATCAGATCACGAAAATATTCGCTATCATTGCCGTAACGTCCGTTTTCTATCTGGGCTTTCACCCAATGCTCCATCGTATCCGATATTGTAATCGTTTTGCGTGTCATCGTCATAATGTTATTCCTATGCGTCAATAGTATGATGATTATCATACGCTATAATCGCATATCCTGCAATCCTTTCCATCCGCCCGGACTGCGTGATGGGATGCGATATTCTATTCCCTGAAACCATTTTCAGGAGAATAGGATGAGCCAGCCAGAACGCGCCCCGTTGATACGCGGGCATATTGTCAAAGCAATTATATTGCTAATACTCAGCACCCAGTTAAAACCCTTGCTACAGGAATACCACATTTATGGGCAATATCTGTGTTATTTTGTAGCAGGGTGTGAGATTGTAACCGTTCTGCGCACACTGCCGCGCGTGATGATGCATCGCCTGAAGCGCCGCCGCGCATTTCAGGCAAGCAGTAATTACGGAGATGCCAGCTGGCTAAGTGCATTGCAGATCAAAGCGCGTGGTCTTTATCGCACCACCAATATGCTGTTTATGGGATTATGCTGTGAGACGGGTAAGCCTCTTTTCGCCAATCTGCAACCGCATGGCTTCCTCTATGCAGCAACAGGCAGTGGTAAAACACGGGATTTCTTTATTCCGACATTACTGCATTATGCGGGATCGCTGATCACGATTGATATGAAAGCGACGCAGGCAGTAATCACTGCCAAAGCGCGTATGGAACAATTCGGGCATCGTATTATCACGCTGAACCCCTCTCAGCTTGAGAGCGATATTTTAGGATTGTCAGAACGGTATAATCCGCTACAAATTATCATTAATGCATGGCGGCGTGGGTGCATACAGGATATTGTCACCCTAACCAAAGAATTTGTGGCGCAGATTTATCCTGAATCCAAACATCAAAGTCATTCCATCAGCCCCAACCGCTACTTTCATAACGGGACGCAGGGCATTTTGATGTTTGTGTTTATGTATCTGATCACGCTGAGTAAAGAACGCCCTGCCACACTGAATGCTGCCTTCATGATGCTATGTGATCAAGAGGCAGTCATAGATGCGCTCTATACTGCGCAATCCAGTGATGTGCTAAAAGGCGATCTGGCATTAATGGCAACCAAACTGCTGGATATTGCCGAAGCCGAGAATAAAGAACACTGGAATACCTTCCTTGAGGGCGCATCCCAGCAACTAACTGCCTATTCTAACAGTAGCTGGCTGGCAGATGTCACCTCTGCCAGTGATTTTGAAATCACGGATTTAAAGAAAGAACGCATCACACTCTATATCATTATTGATCCTGCGCGGCGTGAAGCGTTTTATCCATGGGCAGCGCTTATGGGATGGTGTTATCAAAAAGAAATGCTGTTGGATCGTAGCGCCACGGTTGTGCCGTTTCTTATGGATGAGGCAAGTAATACGCCGATTCATAATGTGATGAGCAGTTTAACAGAAATCCGCGAATATGGCGGGCGGTTTTTCTTCAGCTTCCAGTCAATGGCAGCCATGGAGAAGGCGTATGGCAAGGAAGATGTGCAAATCATGAAAGATCAGTGTCATCTGCAGATTTTTCTCAATGTGAATGAGCATAAATTATCAGAAGAACTTTCTGCCATGCTGGGCAATACCACCATGGTGACAGAGAATAATCAGATCGGCTATTATAAGAACGATTTGACGCAACTCAGCGTATCTGAGGCGGCAAAGCCATTACTTTCACCAATCGAAATCCGCGCCTGTGAGCATACGATTATTGCCTATGAGGGGCAGTTTCTGCGTAGCTGGTCAATCGGCTATCATCAGGCAACGCCATGGTGTCATCTGGCGGAGACAAATCCGTTCTACAAAAAGCGCTATAAGGGCAAAATCCAGCTACGCCTGCGCTATTCCAAGAATGTCTAATCATCACCATCACTTATCAGATTCAGGACTATCATTATGCTACGTTACTTTTTACGCTATTTAATCTCTTTCTTCACGTGCAGACCATCCGTGCTGTGGCACTGGACACCACGGCGTGTCATGTTGTGGCAGCGGCTTGACAAAGCCGTGCTGGCAATACGCCTCTATAGTGCCGCGCTCTATATCGTTCCAGCCTTTGCAGTCTGGTTTGCATTCACCCATTACGGCACACCGCATGTACTGGTTAATTACGCGCAGTTCGGCACGGGGCGCTATAGCTATCGCTCCCACTGTGAATATATCGGCATTTATGGCAGTGTTAGAGAAGAAACACATAACTGTCCGTTTGTCACGCTAATCAAGCGAGAACAGTAATGTTCAGCTTGATTAGCGCCCTGTCAGCCCTTTGACCATCTCACGCATGGCGCTGATCTCATCATAATAGCGCCATGCGGTTCATCCAGCTTTGCGCCTGTAATGCATTCATGTTATCAGGCGGCAGCATCCATGTGCGCACCCGTTCAAACATGACATCCGCCAGAATCTCCTGATCCACCCCGCGCTGTTTCATCCGTGTCAGTACCATATCCAGCTCTTCTTCAAACAACGCACGGTCAGGGTGAAACATCAGCTCACTAAAGGTTTTTGGCGGTGGTGGCTTCGCATTCTCTGTCACGCCCGGATCATAGCACGAATAGCGCTATCATAGCAAATACCATCCACACTAAGAGGTTTATCATGGATAAAAAACAACGCGCATCACGCGAGTATTTTAATGCAGTATCACGATCCGATATGAAGATTCTGCATGATCATCCGCGTGGTTTATCGGTCTGTCGCACACTTGAAGAACATGCGCTGCACAAGCGTGATGTATATGCAGAAACTGTCAGGCACAACAGAAGCACATGGATCAATGATCGCGCAGAAGCATTATGGCATCATTATCGTACAAATGACACGCCAGAATTAAAACCCGATGGTGGTGATTATACGCCATCATGGAATGACTGCGTGAAACAGGCACGAGACGAAGTCGATGCAGCTATCAAAGCACAGTATAACACCATCGAACAGCAAAAGCGCCAGCGCCAACAGCGCGTGATGAACCATGTGAGATCACAGCGCTCACAAATGCGTCAGGATATCGCGCACATCAACAAGCACTGCGCCGAGATGAAGCAGGAAAACCGCCGAGCCTATATTGCCAAGAAAGATCATTATATCGCACTGGCGGCAGAGCTAGGCATTAAGCAACCCGCTGAGCATATTCGTAATGACTATAACACCATGCAAAGCAAGCTGGATGACAGACGCAAACATGAGCTTCAGGCTCTGCATCAGCGCTATGGCTTTACTTACGCGGCGCAGGAGATGAAGTTAAAGCAGAAATTTAAAGCAAGCCAGAGTTACTAACTCTGACTTGCCATGATCAGTTAACGATTAATCGTTATCGTTTGAGTCATCTGAATGCTCATCATCTTCGCGTTTCAGAAATTCAGATATCTTATCAGCTTCAGCTTTATATTGCGCGTCGACAGCGCGTAAAAAGCCATCTGCAGAGTCCAGAAAGCCGATGTTCTTAGTATAGCCTCCTGTTCTAAAACGATCATAGAAGCAAGCTTCAATATCGCGACTGGTTTCTGTCATTTCAGACGGAAAACGCGCAAACAGCACGTCTGGATTATCGCGATAAAAGTCTGAAACGACTTTTAAAGCCTGCTCTCTTCCCATGCCTATTCTATTAAAAGCATCACGCATATTGTCCTGATACTTCTTATTAAGCAGATCCGACAACGGCGCAATTTGTTCAATTCTATCGAAGTCTTTAATATTTAGATTTCCAAGTTCTGACCTTAAACGCAGATATGTACTTGAAAGACTGGTTGCTGCAAATAAATCTTTTTTTTGTGTTCATAAGCTTCCTCTTTAAAAAATATTCTCCATGTCGGTTTTCGATACGGAAAAAGAAAGCTATCAACGAAAAAACATTATTTCATCGTTTTCTCCCCACCAAAACTATAGCCTTAAAGACGAGAGAGAAGCGTCCGAAAGTGGTTTACATAAAAACAGTATCCATATAATATGTTTCAAATCCATAATTATTGGATTTATTAATTAGCTTTAGATTACGAGGGATATAATGAAATATAGACCAGAACTTGTTCACTGCGAACAGAATGTTATTCACATAATAAACGATTATAATCGAGCGGTCAAGATGGGATGCTTTTCTTTGAATGGGTCCAAACTACACCCGGAATCAGGAATATATAATGATAAAAAGTATGAAGCTGTTAAAAGGCATAAATCTACGATAGGAGCGGTTAGAAAAAATCCTCAAGCAGAGTGGACACGCATAAAGCAAGAGGCTTTCGAAAACTTAATTGATGTTCTGTACGACCATAAATATTCAGATGGTTCTCATGCTCTCACTTTGTGGAGCAACAAGGAAATATACAAATCTACTGAAGCTTTATATCACTCAAGGAATCTGTATTACAACGATAATAGTGGGCTTGATATTTCTAAACTCGTTGGACAGTACCGTATATTCAAAATAGCTACAAATGATAATGAATGTGTTCTTGGCGGTAAACTTGAGATTATCCAAGATAACAAGCTGAACATTCTAAAAACAATAGAAACAAGTATATTTAAACCTAAAAATGATAATATAATATATCAATATCATGGAACAATTCATTACGCGCACGATGCCTCAAGTTTAATATGGGAAGATGGAAGTAGAGAAAAATCATTTAGGCAAACGAGATTATTAATTCGCCCTGAGGCAAATGTCGTCAATATGGAGGGGGTTATGTTTTTGAATTTTGGACGCAACCATTTTACACGATCGGTGTATATTGATAACCAAACAGACGGGTTTGAGATATTTGCTGACCACTATACAAGCGATAAAATACCCGATAAATTCAAGGCTTATTTAAAGCCATCTAGTGTTATAAAGCATGAATACAGTGCAAATGTGTAACAATTCAGCTAAATTTTGTAGCGCAACAGACTGCTCTAGGCTGGCTGTATTGCAGCTACTGAACAAAAAGGAAAATCTTTTTGCGATATAGTACCATTATTAATTTCTTCCTGAATGCGTTCCCATATTAACTCATCTACGCTTGGCTGCCAAAATGTGATGAGGGATATATTTTCAGGATTTTCCTGATGTTTTTGAATAAGCGCTTTAAATGCTTTTTTATATTCTTTTAATTGCTCCATATCACCAACTTTAATATTTCTGGCGATACCTTCCTGTACATGCATAAAAGATTCGACGCGTTTATCACTAAATTCTTCTTGATTTTGAAGTTTTACATCAAATTCAGCAACATAATACCCAGCTACATTATTATATTCTTTAATACGACTAAATTTTACTGCCATGAAAAAACCTTTCCTATTTATAATATGAAAATGCCATTTAAGAGAAATTATAGCAATAGGTTGATATTCCTAGACTTTTCAAAAGGATTTGAGAGGGAAGCCATATAAATTATCGAAAACGCTCCACACTACTCAACACAGTCTGCCGCGCACAGCCAAAATGCTTGGCGACATCATCTGGTGTGCTGCCAGCATCCAGCATGGTTTTTGCTTCCAGTATATCATCATTGCTCAGGCGGTATGGGCGACCTAATTTTATGCCTCTTGCTTTGGCGGATGCCATGCCTTGCGCCGTTCTGCGTGACAGGCAACGCCGCTCATAGTGCGCAAAGGCGGCAAGCACGGTGAACATCAGCTCGCCTTCAGGAGTACTGTTATCAATACACAGTGAGATAATTTCAAACGTAATACCTTTATCACGCAGCATCTGCTCTGTTTGTAGTGCTTCAACACTGGAGCGAAAGGCACGGTCTAAATCCAGCACCACCATCCTGTCGCCTGATTTTAATTTACGTTTAAGTTTCGTAAATTCAGGGCGCTTCTTGCTGGTGGCTGATATGGTTTCAATGAATAGCTGGTCGCAGGATGATTCAAGCTGATCTATCTGCCGTTGAACGTCCTGTTTATCGGTGGAAACACGGATATAACCATAGCGCATGGGCGGTGCCTTTCTTCATAGGTTTGCATACGCAGAAAGAAAGGAACCTTTTCTTAATTGCAGTTCCGGTTAGTTCTCAGGACAATGGTTATCACTATAAACAGACACACCATTCCCAATACTTCTTCATTTAACCATATTATGGTTGTAAATACAAGAAAACGCGCAAAAGAAACGTTCCTATTTTGAGAGTGTGTTATGCGTGGTTTGACAGCATTATCTATTATTACAGCGTGCCTGATGGCAACGTCATCACAGGCATCA
The DNA here is from genome assembly GCA_024304995.1 of Rickettsiales bacterium. Classification (GTDB taxonomy): domain Bacteria; phylum Pseudomonadota; class Alphaproteobacteria; order Rickettsiales; family UBA998; genus JAMWZD01. The sequence goes on from JAMWZD010000001.1 coordinate 298,770, forward strand.
CATTATAAAAGCAGCGAATTGATGGCGTTTCCACAATCGGTGCGTGATGCCTTTATTGCTGGGAGCTTCATGTCTATTGGGCATGTAGCAACGCTAAAGGATAAAGAACAGGGAAAATGTATCTGGGATTGGTATTTTCTTGATCCTGACAGCAAAACTACAGAGCTTGAAGCTGCGATGCGAAAATATCCTGATACAAGTCCAACGGCTATATTTATCGGCAAGGTTCAACAGAATTGCGGTACATTATGAGTGATACGAAAGATATTATATTGCAACGCCGTGACGATGCGCTGGATTTCAATGCAGAAATTTCTGGCATGGATATCGGGCGGGTGAAGCGGTTTCTGTCAGCCGCAGCGCAGGAGGCATTACTCATTGCCAAAGGCAAAAAGCCTGATCCCTCGCAGATGAGCCTGCTGGATATATTATTACTGACCGATCCTGCCTATCGCCGCCTGTATCTGCAACTGGATGAGCGGTTGACGAGTATTGAAAAAGCGATTGATGATAGCTTGATTGAAATCAATGCGCATTTAGATTTGTTCGAACGCCGCAGGCAGGAATTGCAGTATAATGCTTACGTTGATGAAGATGGAAAACGTATCTATCGGGGCATCAATGATGAGGCTTATTTTGAAGATGGAACGATGCTTGATCCGCGTAAAGTCGCACTCATTGAGTGGCAGGATCATCACTCTTTCTATCATGACTATCATGCCAACGAAAGCAACATAGCGCTTTACATGCAACATAAGCAGGAGATAACAGATTATCGCGATAATACCATCCATGATGTCCGTGAACGCATGTATGATGGTAACCCGCCTATGGACAAAGATGATTTTGAAGCAGCAACATCTAAAATCGAGGCAGATATGCCAGATTATGTGCGTCTAAAACTACGCAATGCTCACGAATTATCATCTGATGCTGATAATTCGCTGAGTTCAACATTTAGAAAAACGATTACAAACACAGAAACAGATGCTTCAGCGTCTTTGGATATTCCAGCAGAGTTTGCAATGCCAGCATCTCCTGCTCCGGTTACACTTGCCACAAACAGTATGTAGGCATACGACTGTATGCACTATGCCGCGTTATTTGCACTCCAGCCTGCTTATGTGATAGGAATATAGTCCTTATACGCCATCATTGCGTTTGTAATCTTCACCCCGCCCATCGTGGCGGGGTTTTTCGTTTATGATGTCTTTATCCAGTCATTCAAATCATAGGATGTGATCCAGCGATACTATCGCAGGAATCGCAGAGGAGTAATTATGTCGCACCATAATGAAGAGTATCGCGCCTATCTGTGTGAGATGCATTTATCTGCCGAAGCAGAGGAACAGATTATCACCTATCTGGAAGCATGGTGTCATAGTTTTATTGCTCCTGCCTTCGGTGAACATCCTGTGCAGCATACCACCGCAGGTGCATTAGAATTACAGCAACTCATCGCTACGACACAAGGCGAAGCTATGCTACGATAACCTGTATTCAGTCATCACATTATTTTTTAAGTTAAGAGGTATATCTCATGAACCAGCAAGCCATTATATATGCGAGAGTATCGTCACAGAAACAGGTAACGGAAGGGAATGGATTAGCCAGTCAGGAGACCAGATGTCGTGATTACGCGAAGCATAAAGGCTATGAGGTCATAGAAGTGTTTCGTGATGAAGGCTTGTCTGGCAAACTAATGGATCGACCCAATATGCATGTGATGCTGAAATATCTGAAGCGCAATCGTGGACTGGTGGTGATCATCGACGATATTAGCCGCTTAGCACGCGATATTGAGACGCACATCCATTTACGCACCGCTATATCCAAAAATGGCGGCAAGCTGGAATCTCCTTCCATTGAGTTTGGCGATGATAGTGATTCGAAGCTGGTGGAGCATTTGCTTGCCTCTGTAGCGGCGCATCAGCGCGATAAAAATGCAGAGCAAACCACCAACCGCATGATGGCACGAATGCAAAATGGCTATCACTGCTTTAACCCTATGCCCGGCTATGTGTTTAAGCGGGTTGCAGGGCATGGCAAATTATTGACCAGAGATGAACCCGTCGCCTCTGTGATTCAACAGGCACTGGAGCGATTTGCTTGTGGTCAGTTTGAAACCGCATCGGAATTGAAGCGTTTCTTTGAAGCAACACCCTGCTTCCCGAAAGATCGTAAAGGTAAAGTGCATTATAGCCGCATCAAGGATATTCTGACCTCACCGCTTTATGCCGGGCTGGTGCATAAGCCAGAATGGGGCATCCACATGCAAAAGGGTCAGCATGAGGGGCTGATTAGCATAGAATGCTGGCAGCGCGTTCAGCAGCGCCTTACACGTCAGGCAAAGGTGCCTGCGCGTAAAGACATCAGTAATGACTTCCCTCTGCGCGGATTTATCATTTGTGATTGCTGTGGCTCTCATATGAGTTCTTGCTGGACGCACGGGCGCAGTGCAAAATATCCTTATTATTTCTGCACGGAGAAAACATGCACCGAATACAAGAAATCCATTAAACGCGAGGCGGTGGAAGGTGATTTTGCCGTATTTCTGGAAGAGATGACACCTGCACCTGCTATTTTAAAGCTGGCGGCAAAAATGTTTCATGACACGTGGGAAGCCTATCGCGGGCGGATCAAAGAGCAGGCGACCGATATTCGGCTTCAGGTCGCACAGATTGAACGTAAGGTGGATCAGCTGATGGAGCGTCTGGTCGAAGCTGATAATGTCACCGTGATCACAGCGTATGAAAATAAGTTGCGCACACTGGAAGAAGAAAAGCTGTTCTTAGATGAAAAACTGGCGCAATCGGGGCGTCCATTGCAATCTTTCAAAGAAACATTTCGCACCGCCTTTGCATTTCTCTCAAACCCGCAGATACTCTGGCATTCCGACCGACTTGACCATAAGAGAACGGTATTAAAACTCGTCTTTGGGGAGAAACTTAGATATTGCAAAAAACAGGGATTTCGAACCGCCGCAACACCGCTCCCACTCTTGCTTACAGGAGGTATTGATGATGGCAAGTCTGAAATGGTGCGCCCTGCAGGACTCGAACCTGCAACCTACTGCTTAGAAGGCAGTTGCTCTATCCAGTTGAGCTAAGGGCGCGTATGGACGAATGTATTACTAATTGAGAATGGCGGGCTTGTAAATATGTTAGATGGAGCAAGCGTCAATTAACGCTGTTATTATGGTCTGCCGAAGCGAGTGAGGAATTTTTGCTGGCGCCGCTTTCCATGGTGGCGAGTTTTTGTTGAATCTGGCTGACATGCTGTTTAAATGCGGCAAGGCGCTTGCCTGTCAATTCATTGCCACCTGTGAATTTCACGTTGGTCGGGTTCACATGTTTGCCGTAACGCAAAATCTCATAATGCAGATGCGGCCCTGTGGAACGTCCCGTTGACCCGACATACGCAATTACCTGCCCCTGACGCACGCGCATCCCCGTCTTTATGCCTTTGGCAATGCGGTGCGCATGTGCATATGCCGTGCTGTATGTTTTATTATGTTTGATGCTGACATATTTCCCGTAACTGCCTTTATAGCCTGCGTACGTAATCACCCCATCCCCTGCAGCATAGATCGGCGTGCCGCGCGGCACGGCAAAATCCACACCTGTATGCATACGGCTATAGCCCAGAATCGGGTGGCGACGCATCCCATAGTTAGAGGACATACGTGCGCCATCCACAGGCGTCTTCAACAGTTTCTTGACAATATTCTGTCCTTTCTCATTATAATAATTATAATAGCCATTCTCATCTTTAAAGCGGTAATGCTTAATGACGCGCCCTTTATTTTTCAACATGGAATAGACAATCTCTGCGCCCTGCGTGTTCACCACCTCGCCGTCTTCGGTCTTTTCCACTTCATAAATCACATCCAGCAAATCCCCTGCTTTAATGTCTCGCTGGAAATCAATATCGTAACTATAATTCTTCACCAGCTTGTTAATCGCCAAAGAAGGCATCCCTTCTTTCTGCGCAGAAAGATACAGGCTGCCTTCTATTTTCGTTTTCGCGCGTGCTTCGTCACGAACTAATTTTTTTTTTACCTTACGAACCTCGTAAGTATCTTCGCCTTTAGGGGTGATTTCAACATGGGTGATATTATCGACATATATAATGAGTTTATCCAGCGTTGTTGGCGTAACATCAGCTTCCACATCATTTTCCTGATTCTGCGCAATGCGCACATCATCTTTGGATAGTGTCAGCGTCATTTTATCTCCCAGTTGCAATTTGCTGATATTATAAACAGGCTTGATTTGCTTTGCCAGGCGATGCGCTGAGGAAGCTGAAATGCCCTGACGGACAAGCAGCGAATTGAATGTGTCACCTGATGTGACTTCAATCTCCACCTCTTTTGGCCAGATATCTTCCGTGATTTTGGCAGGCACTTCCTCTTCAATAACGGGCTCACCTGTCAATTCAGAATATAATTTTGCTTCCGTATTGCCATCTGCGCTTTCGTCAGGCTTGATCACTTCATCAATATTATTTGGCTTAGTTCCCAGAATATCACCAATAGGTGTTTCAGGTGTGATCACATTCTCGTTATCATCGCTTCCCCACTGGGACAGCGCATAAAACAGGACTGCGCCGCACAAAATGCCGCAGATAAACCAGACCAGCTTTAAAAAGAATCGTTTTTTTGCCGCTTTCTCTTCCCTGTGGCGCGAAGCATACGGCGTTGCATAAAAGGACATTAAATGCATAAATGTGTCATCCTGTTAATCATCACTGAAGCGACTATTGCATCCATGCACCAGACTGACAAGCAAAAACCGCGCCTGAAAAGTAATTTTAATGTAGCAGGCAGGGTATGACTTTTTACGCTTGACGGTATCGCATAGAACCATTATATTCCGCCATCATTTTAAATTAAACCAATATGAGATTATGCCAACTATTAATCAGCTTGTGCGTCACGGACGCAAAAAGATTGTAAAGCGCAATAAAGTACCAGCAATGGAAGCATGCCCGCAAAAACGCGGCGTGTGTACTCGCGTTTATACGACCACACCTAAGAAACCAAACTCAGCATTGCGTAAAGTTGCGCGTATTCGTCTGACAAACGGCTTTGAGGTGACAGGCTATATCCCTGGTGAAGGGCATAATTTGCAGGAACACTCTGTGGTGATGATTCGCGGCGGACGTGTAAAGGATTTACCTGGTGTACGTTACCATATTATTCGTGGTACGCTGGATACGCAAGGTGTGAAAGATAGAAAACAGAACCGTTCTAAATACGGTGCAAAACGTCCAAAATAAGGGATTATAGAATATGTCTAGACGTCATAGAGCAGAAAAACGCGAAGTATTACCTGATGCGAAATATGGTAATAAATTCGTGACTAAATTCATGAACGGCATCATGCTGGATGGAAAGAAATCCGCTGCAGAACGCATCGTATATGGTGCGTTTGATATTGTTGAGAGCAAAGCGAACCGCAATCCTGTGGAAGTGTTTGAAGAAGCAATGGAAAATATTATGCCCGCTGTTGAAGTGCGTTCACGCCGCGTGGGTGGTGCAACCTATCAGGTGCCAATGGAAGTGCGTCCTGAGCGTCGCCGTGCATTGGCAATCCGCTGGGCTGTTAATGCGGCTCGCGGTCGTTCTGAGCGCACAATGCGTCAGCGCGTTGCAATGGAGCTGCTGGATGCGGTTCAAAAGCGTGGCAACGCAGTGAAAAAGCGTGAAGATACACACAAAATGGCAGATGCAAACAAAGCGTTCAGTCATTTCCGTTGGTAGTTTTTTTAACACCATCTCATTACGAACATCGAAAATTTAAGGTCTAGGGTAACATGTCACGCCAAACTAAATTAGAGCATTATCGCAATATCGGTATCATGGCGCATATTGATGCAGGTAAAACAACTACAACAGAACGTATTCTGTATTATACAGGCCGTTCACACAAAATTGGTGAAGTGCATGAAGGTGCGGCAACCATGGACTGGATGGAGCAGGAGCAGGAGCGTGGCATCACGATTACCTCTGCTGCAACCACATGTTTCTGGCCAGACCGCGACAAAGTGTCTAACCGTATCAATATTATTGATACACCAGGACACGTGGATTTTACGATCGAAGTAGAGCGTTCATTGCGTGTTCTTGATGGTGCGGTGGCTGTGTTTGACTCGGTTGCTGGTGTGGAACCGCAATCTGAGACAGTATGGCGTCAGGCAGATAAATATAAAGTACCACGCATGTGCTTTGTGAACAAAATGGATCGTATCGGTGCAGATTTCTATCGTTGCGTTGATATGATTATTGACCGCTTAGGTGCTGTTCCGCTGGTAACGCAGCTTCCTGTAGGGGCTGAAGATGAGTTTGCTGGGCTGGTTGATCTTATCACCATGAAAGCCATCATCTGGAAAGAAGAAACACTGGGCGCAGAATGGGAAGAACGCGATATCCCTGAAGATATGGCAGACAAAGCCGCTGAATGGCGCGAAAAAATGATCGAAACAGCCGTTGAAGTTGATGATGAGCTGATGGAGAAATATCTCGAAGGTGAAGAACCTTCTGCAGATCAACTTCGTGCCTGCATCCGCAAAGGGTGTATTGGTCTGAAATTTGTACCCGTGCTTTGCGGATCTGCATTTAAGAATAAAGGTGTTCAGCCAATGCTTGATGCAGTGATTGACTTCCTTCCTTCACCTCTGGATGTTCCTGCAATTCGCGGTGTGTCTGCTGAAGATGAAGAAAAAGAAATTCTGCGTAAATCTTCTGATGAAGAGCCATTTTCTGCGCTGGCATTTAAGATTATGAACGATCCATTCGTGGGTTCTTTAACATTCGTGCGTATTTATTCTGGTGTTTTAGACAGTGGTACTTACGTAACCAATACTGTTAAAGGCAAGAAAGAACGTATTGGTCGTATGTTGTTAATGCACGCAAACAGCCGTGAAGATATCAAACAGGCACGCGCTGGTGATATTGTGGCGATTGCAGGTCTGAAAGATACTACAACAGGTGATACACTTTGCCCTCAGGACAATCAGGTGATTCTGGAACGTATGGAATTCCCAGAGCCCGTAATCGAAGTTGCTGTTGAGCCAAAAACAAAAGGCGATCAGGAAAAGATGGGGATGGCGATTGCACGTTTGGTGGCAGAAGATCCATCACTTCGCGTGAACACGGATGAAGAAACAGGGCAGACTATTTTGAAAGGGATGGGTGAATTGCACCTTGAAATCATCGTGGATCGTCTGAGACGTGAGTTTAAGGTTGAAGCGAATATCGGCGCACCTCAGGTGGCATATCGTGAAACGATCAGCAAAGCATACACTGTGGATTATACCCATAAGAAACAGTCTGGTGGTGCGGGTCAGTTTGCACGCGTTATTATTGAATTTGAACCACAAGAGCCTGGTGCGGGTTACGAATTTGCAAGTAAAATTGTAGGTGGTAACGTTCCGCGTGAATATATTCCTGGCGTTCAGAAAGGTCTTGAGCAATCCATGGAAAACGGTGTTATTGCTGGCTTCCCAACGATTGACTTTAAAGCGACGCTGAAAGATGGTGCATATCATGATGTGGATTCCAGCGTAATGGCATTTGAAATTGCAGCACGTGCAGCATTCAGAGAAGGTATGAAACAAGCCTCTCCTCGCCTGCTTGAGCCTGTGATGAAAGTTGAAGTAGTAACCCCTGAAGATTATATGGGTGATATTATTGGTGATTTGTCATCACGTCGTGGTCAGGTGTCCAGCATGGATCAGCGTGGAAATGCTCGTGTTGTTAACGCAATGGTGCCTCTGGCAAATATGTTTGGTTATGTGAATAACCTGCGTTCTATGTCTCAGGGTCGTGCGCAATATAGCATGGTTTTTGACCATTATGAAGAAGTGCCAAATGCAGTAGCAGAGGAAATCCGCTCTAAAGTAGCGTAGGCATTTCGAATAAATTTAACAAAAAAAGCGGTTAGTCAGTGACAAGCCGCTTTTTTTTGTCTAAAAGATGATTCTCTTTTAGGGGTGTAGCTCAGCTGGTAGAGCGACGGTCTCCAAAACCGTAGGTCGCAGGTTCGATCCCTGTCGCCCCTGCCATTTCATTTCTTGGTTACTGCAATGAGATGGAACGGCCTCTTCCGATATAGTCTGATGCGCTGACACGGTCACAGGCGGTGACTTCAATAGAATGTAATTTTCCGTCCAGTGTCTTTTCCCAAAAACTAAGGAATGATTTCAGCTTTGGAAAATCTGGCGTTAAATCCAGATTCTGCCAGATATAACTCTGTAATAAACTGGGGTGGTCGGGAAAGTGATAATAAATTTCCGCCGTGGTTAAACGATAATCCTGCATTAACATTAATTCAATGTCGCTGACAGAGGGTGTTATAAATTCTGCCATAATGGTAAGTCCTCCTGATAAAATGGTATCAAAAGAGGTTTAACGGTTGATTAATGATGGTCTGGTTAGGTAAAGTACGCACCTTATGAAAAACAGGCTGCATCATCTCTTTCCTTTTTGCATGGCTTTGATAGGCCTGTGGGTTCTGGCAGCCTGCACCCCGCAGGAACAATATTTCAATGCCAATGCCCCTTTAACGCCGCGCATATCTGATACGGATATTGTGGTCGGGGATGGCACATCGCTTACCATGCAGCGCTGGCTGCCAGGTGGCAAGCCCGAAGCGGTGATTCTGGGTCTGCATGGCTTTAATGATTATAGCTCTGCCTTTGCATCAGTGGGCGAATATATGCAGCATCACCAGATTGCCGTATATGCATATGACCAGCGCGGCTTTGGCAGTTCGGGTGAACGCGGCGTGTGGGCAGGAAACCATAATTTAGTGCGGGATGTATCTCACGTTCTCGACGCACTGCGCAAACGCTACCCCCGCACCCCGATTTATGTCATGGGGGAAAGCATGGGCGGTGCAGTGGCAATCAACGCCGCATCCATTAACGCACTGGAACAGGCAGATGGTGTCATTCTCGCCGCGCCTGCCATCTGGGGTGGAGATAATATGAGCGTGGTTTACCGCGTACCTTTATGGATTGCAGCACATATCGCCCCTTCACAAAAAGTAAGTGGTGGTGATCTGGAATTATTGCCAACTGACAATCTTTTCCTGTTGCGCATCATGTCACGCGATCCGAAAGTGATTAAAACCACGCGCCTGGATGCTATATATGGTCTGGTAAATCTGATGGATATTGCCTATGACAATATCTGCAAAATCACCATGCCCACTCTGGTTCTTTACGGCGCGAAGGACCAGATCGTTCCCCCTGCCCCTTTTATGGATTACGCGCAGGAACTCAACACCCTCTCCCACCATTATTTTGCATATTATCCAAACGGCTATCATATGATCACGCGCGATATTCATGCATATCAGGTGATGGAAGATATTGTCTCATGGATTAAAGACAAGGATGCTTCATTGCCATCAGGAGCAGATGTAGATGCTGCGCACTGGCTGGAATATGATGTGGAGCGCAATTAAATGCCGCGTCTGACCAAGGCTGCGATAGCTGAAATGTTCGCACGGTTTGAAGCGCACGAACCCAACCCAGTGACAGAACTTGACGCACCCAATGAATTTTGCTTGTTAATTTCTATTGTCCTGTCTGCGCAGGCAACGGATGTCTCTGTAAACAAGGCAACCAGACCGCTTTATGCCATAGCTAATACGCCTGAGGCGATTGCTGCTTTAGGTGAAGATGGGTTGAAGGAGTATATTAAAACTATTGGGTTATATAATTCCAAAGCAAAAAATGTGATTGCGCTGTGTCATAAACTTATAACAGATTTTGATGGCGCTATTCCTGAAGATAGAGACATATTGCAGACCCTGCCTGGTGTAGGGCGCAAAACTGCTAATGTCTGGCTGAATTGTGCGCGGCAGCAGCCATTTATGGCAGTGGATACACATGTCTTTCGCGTGGGCAACCGCACAGGACTGGCAAGGGCAGATAATGTGTTGCAGAGTGAAAAGCTGCTGGTGCAGAAAATCCCTGAAAACTATCTGCTTCATGCGCATCACTGGCTCATTTTACACGGGCGTTACACCTGCAAAGCGCGAAAGCCTGCCTGTTATAACTGCATTATTGCGGATTTATGCACCTATAAAGAAAAAACCGACGCGGCTTAAACGGCAGCGCGCATAGTGCACATGGTGAGCGCAGCAATAATCAACATACCAAGCAATTCGTTGACGTAAAAAGACAGTAACCCAGCCAGAAACACCACAATCACTGAAAAAACAGATGGCAGATTTTTGGAACTGACAATATATGCACCCAGATAAATTACAATGATGCTGTTTATCATTCGCATCCCCATTACGGACATATAGCTGGAATGGGTTAACTGAGACAATCCCCATGAGCTGAGCAGTGAAACCAGCGTAATTCCTATGATGCAGAACATGTAAAAATGCAGCGCTTCCAGAATGCTGTGCTGCTTTGCGGCGTTTTTGAATGTCATTGGCATAATTTTCATTCTGCTAACCTAACATAAAATGATGAAATACGCAGCAAACTTTATTATATAGTTCGTATGACGATTCATCAAATGCAGGAATTTGTGCCTTATACGCCAGAGCAGATATATGCTTTGGTGATTGATATTGAGCAATATCCCGATTTTATCCCGTGGTGCCGCAGCGCACGCATTCTTTCACGTGACGAAGAAAGTTTTCTGGGCGAACTGGTGATTGCGTTTAAACATATTCGCGAAAGCTATGTCTCCCGCGTGCATGGCGACGAAGAAGCAATGAAAATTGACGTGGAGATGGAGCGCGGCCCCTTTCATCATCTCATCAATAAATGGTATTTTGAGGAAGCAGAGGGCGGGTGCATGATTCATTTCCATATTGATTTTGCCTTTAAAAGCAAAATTCTGGATAAGATTATCGGCTCACTCTTTGGACGCGCACAGAAGAAAATGGTGGGCGCGTTTAAGGCGCGGGCGGATGAGTTATATGGGGATTAAGGTTTCAGATATTCCGCTAATTTAAGGCTATATCGTATGGTTGCAATCAGGCTTAAAACAGCAAAGACTACAACCATACTAGCAGTAAAGCTATTTTGCATTTCAAGATAGTGAATACAGAAAAACATGATTTTCAAAGTGAGTAATACACTGCCCATCGCAGCAAACGGCATCAAATATATAACAGCAATATAACCCAACCAACGCACTCAAACACAATAACGCAAATTCACTGGCAATCAAAAAACTTTCTGCCTAAAGTGATAGCGTGAAAAAACTACTGCTCATTCTCATCTCTTGCCTCCTCGCTTCGCCTGCATATGCAAGTGATGCGCCTTCGCAAGCTGAGATCAGCACCGTAGGCGCAGAATTTGATGCGGCAAATGTGCAGAATCTGCTGTTGATTACGGGCGCGGGGATTATCGTGTTCATCATCGGTCTTGCCATCATCCGCCGTCTATATCGCCTGCATGTGGCAAATAAACATGGCTATGCTGGCGCGCAGCTGCAAAGCAAAGTGGTGAAAACGTTTACGTTAGTGACGATTATTCCCACCATCATCATCTCGCTCTTTTCCATTTTCTTCTTTTATTTTGTGATTCAGGACTGGTTTGGCGAGCGGCTCTCCACAGTGCTGGATGAATCCGTCGCCGTGGCCGAAACTTACCTTGAAGAACATCAAAGCAATCTGGTGGCAGATGCGAAAGCGATGGCATATGATCTGGAGCGCAATATCCACCTCACTTCCAGCAATCCAAAACTTTTTGGCAATCTGCTCAATTCACAGGTAGAGCTACGCTCGCTTAATGAAGCGGTGATTATTCAGCAAAAACGCACCATTGCCCGTTCACTTTTAAGTTTCTCATTTAACTTTGAAACACTCCCAAATGAAACCATTGCCCGCGCCCGCGCTGGGGAAGTGGTGTTGAGTGAGCGTGATGACAGATTGTTTGCCGTGGTGGCAATGGAGCCATTATTTGAAACTTATCTGGTGGTCAGCCGTTTAGTGGATAAGGACGTGCTGAACCATCTGGAACGCACGGAAGGCGCGGCAGATGAATATCGTGCGTTGAAAGATAATATCGCGCAGTTTCAGCTTATCTTCGTAATCGCATTTATTTTGCTGACGCTCGTGCTTTTATTTTCTGTCATATTATACGGGATTAATTTTGCCTCATGGCTCGCTACGCCGATTACGACCGTGGCGCAGGCGACCGAGCGTGTGCGTGCGGGGGATTATTCCATCCAGATTGAAGAACATAGCGGCAGTGAAGAAATTGACCGTCTGATTCACCATTTTAACCGCATGACCGAGCAGCTCAATAGCGGGCGTTTGGAGCTGATTCAGGCAAACCGCATGTTGGATACGCGCCGTCGCTTTTCTGAAACAGTGTTACGTGGGGTCTCTGCTGGGGTGATTGCTCTGGATACGACACTTGCCATCAAACTGTGCAACCGCCCAGCCTTAAAATTGCTGAATAAAGACCATGAACATGAAATTACGGGGCAGTCTCTGCGCACTGTCATCCCTGAAATGACGGTATTCCTTGCACGTGTGATGCAGCGCCCAGGCGAAACCCATCAGGATCAGATCACCCTGAAACGCCATGAAAAAACCCGCACGTTGCAGGTGAAAGTATCAGCAGAGATTAATGAAAAATATGTTGAGGGATTTATCGTCACGCTGGATGATATTACACCGCTTATCTCCGCACAACGCAGCGCGGCATGGGCGGATGTGGCGCGGCGCGTGGCGCATGAAATTAAAAACCCCCTCACCCCGATTAAACTCTCCATTGATCGACTGCGCAAAAAATTTGTGCCAGAGGATGAAAAAGAAGCAGAATCCTTCAATCGTTATATTGACATGATGTCCCGCCATTTGAAAGATATTGGCACGATTGTGGAGGAATTTTCTGCCTTCGCGCGGATGCCATCTGCCATCTTTGAACAGCGGAAACTCAAACCATTGCTTGAAAAGGCACTGCTTTCCGCTGAAACCGCCAACCCACATATTCGTTATACCTTACATGCCAATAATCCGCATCAGGAACTACTATGCGATGAAGGCATGATGAGCCAGCTTTTCACCAATGTGCTGAAAAATGCAGGCGAATCCATTAATCGTAGTGACAATAAGGAAAATGGTACGATAGACGTGGAGTATCATAGTGAAGGCGATAATCTGTATCTTTCGTTCTATGATAATGGCGTAGGCTTCCCCGAAGAATTAATGGATAAAATCATGGAACCTTATGTCACCACGCGCAGCAAAGGCACGGGGCTTGGCTTAGCCATTGTAAAGAAAATCATTGAAGAACATAAGGGAACGATTGCCGTGCAAAATCAATATGATGCTGGCAAAATCAGCGGCGCAATCATTACAATCACCTTTCCTGCAAATATTGCGCTTGCAAAAAATAATGATTAATGTAGCTTTCTTATCACAGATGAGTGTGCAATCATTTTTTGCCGTCATTCTGAACGTAGTGAAGAATCCATCTCGCCGCCCTGAACTGGCTGCGCTGGATGCTTCGACTTCGCCTCAGCATGATGCCGCTAAATGGTGCGTTCTTATCACATAGAACTATTTATCGTGCTAAATTTAGCACATGAGCAAGGAGTGCCGCGATGTTTAATGATATTCTTGTAGTGGATGATGAGGCGGATATTCGCCACTTAATGTCTGAAATTCTTGAAGATGAAGGGTTTTCAGTCCGCACTGCAAAGAATAGTGACACGGCATTAAAAGCGTTGGCGCAACGTGTGCCATCCTTAATGATTCTGGATATCTGGTTGCAAGGCAGCGAACTGGATGGTTTGGGCATTCTGGAACTCTGTCAGGAACGTTATCCATCTGTTCCCGTGATTATGATCAGTGGTCATGGCAACATTGAAACCGCAGTCAACTCCATTAAAATGGGCGCATTTGACTTTATCGAAAAACCGTTTGAAGCGGATCATTTGCTGCATGTGATTAACAAAGCAAATGAACTGTCCACGCTGCGCACGGAAAATAAAGAACTTCGCCTTCGCGGATCTCAACAAACACAGCTGATTGGCAGCAGCCCCGCAGTAACCGCGATTCGCTCCACAATAGAAAAAGTCGCCCCCACCAACAGTCGCGTGCTTATTACGGGTGAAGAAGGCACAGGCAAAGAAGTGGTTGCACGCATGTTGCATGACCAGTCATTGCGCAATAAAGGACCTTTTGTGACGCTGAATGCAGCCAGCCTGCACCCTTCACAGGTGGACGCAGAATTATTCGGCATTGAAGCCAGCAATCCTGGCGGCGGCGCAGAAAAGCTGGGATTGTTTGAGCGCGCGCATTGCGGCACGCTCTACATTGATGAAATTGCCGATATGAGCAAGGAAACGCAAGGCAAAGTGCTGAAAACCCTGCATGACAAGAAATTTGAGCGTGTGCGCGGCACGAAGCCAGTAGAAACAGATGTTCGCGTTATCGCTGCCAGCAGCAAGGATCTGCAGGAAGAAATTCGCCTCGGCAACTTCCGAGAAGACCTGTATTACCGCCTGAATGTTGTGCCGATTGCAATGCCCAATCTGCATGAACGCCGTGAGGACATTCCAGAATTGTGCCAGAGCTTCATTGAAAAGGCGGCGCAATCCTCTGGCATTGCACCACGCACTTTAACGCCGGATGCGCTGGGCATTTTGCAGTCTTACAACTGGCCAGGCAATATACGCCATTTGCGCAATGTGATTGAGTGGTCGCTCATTATGTCTTCTGGGAAAGAAGGTGACATGATTGACGAAACCATGCTTCCACCAGAATTGCGTGGCAATCAAACGCCTATTGCACAACAGGAAGAAGGCAACGCGATTATGTCTATGCCACTGCGTGAAGCACGTGAAGTGTTTGAAAAGCAATATCTCATGACGCAGATTGCGCGTTTTGGCGGGAATATTTCCAAAACAGCGTCTTTCATTGGGATGGAGCGTTCCGCCTTGCACCGCAAGCTGAAATTGCTTGGCATCCATAATGACGAAAAAATACCTGCGTAATTTCTCATGAATATTATCATTTGCGGTGCAGGTCAGGTCGGGCAATCCATTGCACGACAACTTGCGCGTGAAAATAATGATATTACCATTATCGACAAAAATGCTGATCTGATTCGTGAGATTAACGACACGGAGGATGTGAAAGCCATCACAGGCATGGCATCCTACCCCACCGTGCTGCAACGCGCAGGGGCAGAAGAATGTGATATGATCATCGCGGTGACCTATTCTGATGAAGTCAATATGATTGCCTGCCAGATTGCGCGCTCCCTGTTCAACATCCCAGTAAAAGTCGCGCGTATTCGCCAGCCTGATTATTTAATACCGAAATGGAAAGATTTATATCGCCAGAACCATCTGCCGATTGACACAGTCATTTCGCCTGAAAAAGCAGTATCTGAAGCGATTATGCGCCGTTTGCATGTGCCAGGGGCGTTAAACTCTGTGCCATTTGGGGAAGATGGTGAGGTGCAGGTGCTTGCCATTCGCTGCGAGGCAGACTGCCCTATGGTGAATCTGCCCAATAATATCTTCACAGAAAAACTGAAAAAACATGCAATTGGCTTTTTAGGGTCAGTGCATAAAAACAAGTTTTTAATGTCCGACTCAAAAGTCGTATTGCATGAACGAGATATTGTGTATCTCATCACTCAAAAAGGCAATACCAACAAAGCATTGTCGTTATTCGGTCATTATGAGCAGGAAGCACGTCGCGTGATTATTCTGGGTGGCGGAAATATTGGTCTGAACACCGCACAGGCAATTGAAACGCAGGATCAGCATGTAAATGTGAAACTGGTGGAGCTGGATCGTGAACGTGCGGAATATGCTGCAAACCGCCTGAAACAGACCAATGTTGTGAATGGCAGCGGGCTGGAAAAGAATATTCTGTTTGAATGTGGTGTGGAACAGGCAGAAACCATTGTTGCCGTCACTAATGATGACAAGGTTAATATTCTCGCATCCCTGCTTGCCAAACGTCTTGGGTGCAAGCGTTCGGTCACGCTGGTGAATAACTCTAATTATGTGCCAATGCTTGGAAATCTGGGGATCGATGTTCTGGTAAACCCCAGAGAAACCACCGTATCCAGCATCCTGCGTTTCACCCGCCGCGGCAAAATTCATGGTGTGCATAGCATTCTGGAAGGCACAGCAGAAATTATTGAAGCAGAAGTGCAGAGCGATTCACAGATTGTTGGCAAGGTCGTCGGCAATCTGAATCTGCCCAAATCCATCCGCATCGGCGCTATTTTGCGTGACCATGAGCTTATCTTTCCAACAGAACATGATATTATTCACGAGAAAGATGAAGTGATTATGGTGTCACTGGCGGACAGCATTAAACGTGTTGAACAATATTTCACCAAACAAGATGCGTTTTTCTAGTATTATCTGTCTGTTGCTTCTTATTTCTGTCTGCAGCGTGGCAAATGCCGCGCGAGGTGATGAATATATGTCTTTGCGCTCTGACAAGGTGAATATGCGCGTTGGCCCAGGGAAGATGTTCCCTATTTTGTGGCAATATCAACGACGCGGGCTGCCGTTGAAAATTCTCGACACCCATAAAGACTGGGTGCAGCTGGAAGATGAGGATGGCGAATCTGGCTGGGTCTATGCCAAATTGCTCAGTTCCACCCGCACCGCCATGACCATTGCAGATGATGTGGTGTTATATCGCCATCCTGACAATAACTCAGATGTGCTTGCCACCATCATGCGCCATGTAGTGGTCGTCCCTTCTGCCTGTCGCCCAAGCTGGTGTTATGTGTCTGTTAAATTTAACGGTGACATTGTGAAAGGGTGGATTCGCAAGATCAATATCTGGGGTGTGGAAACACAAACCGTTTTTGAAGAAGAATAAAAAAAAGAGCCGCTGAGCGACTCGAGTTATCTTTATGCAGATTCCTGTTGGGAGTCACTAAGAATATCAAAGCTCATGAGAAGCCTGCTTCTCATCCAGAACAAAAAACTTTTACTGTCAGTACTGGCATAATAAAAAGCCATTCTAAGTTCTATTTTATATTTAAAGATAGGATATAAATGTTCCTGTATCTTCCAAATATCTTCTGGAGTGGTGCAACCTTCAACCTTTGCTAAAATATTCAACTTTGTTTCATTTTCTAACTTGTAGAAATTTTCAAGAACTTCAGAAATAACTTTTTTAGAAGTCATAAAAAAATTAAAGCGTAACAATGCGCAAAAATAAAGTGTACGGATGTAATATAACAATTTTATTATATAATTGAAATTGTTATTTTATGATAAGTTGAGTGATGGGAAAAAATAGGCTAAGAACGTTATTATGACGCAACCTACGCCCAAACACCATATTTTTGGAATCAAACCCTATAAACAGGGAAAAACCTCCGCCAATGCAGAGATTACGCCCATCAAGCTGTCATCCAATGAAAACCCATATGGATGCAGCTCAAAAGCGCTTGAAGCATTTAAGCAGGCAGGCGCAATGTTGCACCGATATCCTGAAGGGTCATGCCTCGCTCTGCGCGACACGCTGGCGCAAAAACACAACATCAAGCCTGCGCAGATTTTGTGCGGCTCAGGGTCAGATGAGCTTATCAACCTGATTATTGCTGCCTATGCTGGTGAAGGGGATGAGGTGTTGATGACGGAACATGCGTTTTTAATGTATAAGATTTATACCATTGCCAACAATGCAACGCCTGTTCAGGTGAAGGAAACAAACCTTCACGCTGATATTGAAATTATGCTGGATGCCGTGACCGAGAATACGAAAATTGTGTTTCTGGCAAATCCGAATAATCCCACTGGCACGTATTTGCCTCAAAACGTCATCGCTGATTTTCGCGCGCGCCTGCCACAGCATACTTTGCTGGTGCTGGACGGGGCATATGCAGAATGCGCCAATGCAAAAGATTATGATGACGGGTTGGAATTATCCAAAACGACCAATAATACCATCATGTTGCGCACCTTTTCCAAACTATATGGTCTGCCCGCGCTTCGCATTGGCTGGATGCACGCCCATGCAGATATTATTGATGCAACAGGACGCATCAAAAGCCCGTTTAATGTTACCGCACCTGCGCAGGCAGCCGCCATTGCAGCGTTAAAAGATGAGTCATTCCTGAAAGAGCAACAGGAATTAAATGCACAGCAGCGCGCATTGCTGCAGGAAGAGTTGCAGAAGCTCGGCTTAAATGTTGTGCCGTCTCAGGGGAATTTTGTGCTGGTGCATTGCGGCAGTGCAGACAAGGCACAGCAACTGATTGACGGTCTGGAAGCACACCATATTTATGTGCGCGATGTCACATCATATGGTCTGGCAGACTATATGCGCATCTCAATAGGCACTAAAGACGAAAACAGAATTTTACTGAACGCATTAAAGGAATTATTATCATGACGCAGAATATTGCAATTATCGGACTTGGGCTTATTGGTGGTTCAGTGGCAAAAGCACTAAAAGCCAAACATCCGGATTGCCATATCACAGGCATAGATACAGATACCGAATCACATGATATTATGCTCTCTGAAGGCGCGGTGGACAAAACCTATGAAGCATTAAGTGAAGAAGCCGTGGCAGAATGTGACACGCTTGTTATTGCCACCCCTCCCAGCAGTTGGGAAGGGCTAAGCACGACAATGAAAAAAATTCCGTTAAATCATGTTGAGCTGATCATGGATGTGGGTTCAATTAAAGTATTCGCCAATCGCTGCTTTGCTGACTTTCCGCAATTTGTGGCTGCACACCCCATTGCAGGAAGTGAATTTTCAGGCGCTGCATTCAGCGTGGCAGAATTGTTTGAAGGCAAACGGGTGATTGTCACCCCACGGGAACAGTCAGACCGCCGAGCCGTGCAACGCGCCATACAATTCTGGGAGGAATTTGGTTGCGTTGTTAATGAGATGCATGATGATGCGCATGACATTATTTATGCCAATATTTCACATCTGCCACAATTTATTGCCTATGCGAGCGCAGCCGCTTTACTTCCCAATATTGGGTATCACGAACCTGTCATGCGCTTTTTGCGTCTGGCAGGATCATCGCCAGATTTATGGATTGGTGTATTTGAACGCAATACATCACTATACCCCGCGGCAGAAAATTATCTGCAGATTATCAATCACATGATTGCAGAATTGCGCACAGGTGCATTGGAAACAGAAGCGCCTTTGCAGTTTGAGCCTGCGCTGCCACTCGTACCGCGCATCATTGCATCCTGCCTGATCGGTGCGGTCACGATTGAAGAACGCAAAAACAACATGAAAATGTCACCTTACGCAGGTTCTGGCTTCGCAGACACCACTCACCCCGCCATCACCCCACCAGAGGATGATCTGGCTGGCATTTCTGAACATACAAATGCTGTCATCACATTGCTGGAAATGGTGGAACAACGCGTCCGCGACATGCTGCTTGCCATGCGCAAGGCAGATTGGGACGGGCTACACACCATCATGAAACAGGCGCAGCATGAATATGTCAGTAAGTTGAATTAGACAAAAAAAAGAGAGGCAGTGCCTCTCAATTTTTTAATTAGTTTTTTAGAATCGGATCTCGGAGACAACATCAATCTCTAAGTGAGTTTGACATTTTCTTCCTTTAGAGAAACCGAATTTATCTTTGTCTTCCCATCTTCTTGTTTGGTGGTCAACAATTTTGAAGTCTTTTAATGAAACAGAAAAACCTGTTCCATTTGCAACTTCTTTAATTTTATTATTCGCTGCTATTCTAGCTTCTTTTAAGTTTTCCTGAGCAGAGCCACAACGATGTACACCGCCGTAATCATGTCCAATACGATAAGTTTTAGTCGCAGATTGCGCTTCAACTTTATTATGGAAACCAAAAGATGCTAAAGTTGCAACTGAAAGTACTAATGCACTAATTTTAGACTTCGACATTTGTTTAATTCTCTCTAAAAAGAGAGTGATAAGGTATAATCGAAATGCAATTTTTACTGTTTAGAAACGGTAAAAAGAATTTGCACGCGCTTTATACAGAACAGCCTTGCAGTATGCAAGCATTTTTTATATTTTTTTTAACGATAGAGCAACATCGTCACATCTAGTTCTTTAAGTAACGTCGCCGTGGTGCTGCCCACGAAGAAGCTAGTGATTCGGGAATGGCCATATGCCCCTGCTACCAGCAGGTCAATCTTATGTTTTTTTGCATAATCTTTCATAGTGTGTGCCACGGAACGTCCATCTTCCACGGCGCATATCACGGTAAACCCTGCTTTTTCCAGCAGCGCTTTGGAAGCTGCCTGCCCCTGCATCACATTGTCTGTCTCTCGCCCATAGGTGACGATATGGCATTCCACCCCACGAAGGAGCGGATGATCTGCAATATCATGAATGGCTTTGGATGCCAGATCACTGCCGTCATAGGCAATCATAAAACGTTTTGGCTCACAGAAATATTTTCGGGCAATCCATAAAGGTTTGTGGATTGCGCGGGCGATACTTTCCAGATGCTCCCCTACCTTATGTTTGTCTTCACCAGACTTGCCAATCACAAACGCGTCTGCCTGCGCTTCATAATGTTTGAAGGCATCTTCCAGATTGCCTCTGCGGTGCAGCAATTCAACCTCGTTAATGCCAGCACGTTCCACCCGTTGTCTGGCGCGCTCCAGAATGGCTTCGCCTTTTTCCAGTTCCTGCCTGCCATGTGCTTCATCATCTGCGCTATATTCGCCGAGCAACTCACTTTTTGCACCAAGACCAATCGCGCCAGATAAATCCTGTTCATGTTTGGTTTTGTCATGCCCGTCTGCCACATGCAGCAAGCTGACAGATGCGGAGGCGCGTTTTGCCAGCCACCCTGTCAATTCACATACGCTTTTGCTGTGTTCCGATCCATCTATTGCTGCGATAATGCGGGTCATTATATTGTCTCCTAATGTAATGCCAGTTCTGTACCGTCTATTTTGTCATAAACGGCGTGCCTGTCCACCATTGTAGCACTTGCTTCATTCATTCCCAAAATATTTACGTCTGTTCCCTCGCGGCGGAATTTCATCACCACCTTGTCCAGCGCGGCGATGGCAGACACATCCCAGAAATGTGCATGGGACACATCTATCGTGACATCAGCAATCGCTTCTTTCACATCGAATTGTGCCACGAATTTATCTGCTGAGGCAAAGAACACCTGCCCATACACTTTGTAAGTTCGCACACCATTTTCAGATTTTTCAGATACCACCCGCAACAAATGAGACACTTTATGTGCAAAGAACAGCCCGCTAAGCAACACGCCCACAAACACGCCCTGTGCAAGATCATGCGTGGCAACGACCACGGCAACGGTCACAAACGTTACGAAAGAGGAGGCCTTTGGAATGGTACGGATATTTTTGATGCTGGACCAGCTGAATGTACCAATGGAGACCATAATCATCACCGCGACTAACGCAGCCATAGGAATTTGGCGCACCCAGTCATCCAGCACTAAAATCAGGAACAGCAGGAAACACCCTGCAAACAAGGTGGAAAGTCTGCCACGCCCACCTGATTTTACGTTAATGACAGACTGCCCAATCATCGCACATCCTGCCATGCCGCCAAACATGCCTGCGACGATATTCGCAATCCCTTGCCCTGCACATTCGCGGTTTTTCTGGCTTGGTGTATCAGTCAAATCATCTACGATCACCGCCGTCATGAGGGATTCAAGCAGACCCACCGCTGCAAGCGTTAAGGAATAAGGGAAAATGATTTTCAGCGTGTCCAGCGTCCACGGAATATCGGGGAACATGAAAAGCGGGAAGCTGTCTGGCAATTCGCCCATGTCGCCCACAGTGCGCAGCGGTACTTCCATGAGCAGATATGCCCCTGTCAGCACGATAATCGCCACTAAAGGGGATGGAATTGCTTTGGTAATATGCGGGAATCCATAAATAATGCCAAGCCCTGCCGCCACAAACGCATACATCACCCAGCCAGCATTGTGAAATTCAGGCAGTTGCGCCATGAAAATGAGTATCGCCAGTGCATTGACAAACCCTGTCACCACAGATTTGGACACAAACCGCAACAGCGAGCCGAGCTTTAGCATCCCTGCAATCATCTGCAGTACCCCCGTCAGCAAGGTGGCTGCCAGCAGATATTGCAGACCATATTCTGCCACAAGTGAGGTCATCACCAGCGCCATTGCACCAGTCGCCGCAGAAATCATGCCAGGACGACCGCCAACAAAGGCGATCACCGCTGCAATGCAGAAGGATGCATATAGCCCCACTTTGGGATCAACACCTGCAATGATGGAAAAAGCAATAGCTTCAGGAATCAGCGCAAGCGCCACTACCATGCCAGAGAGAATATCTCCGCGCACATTTCCAAACCATTCCTGCTGCAATTGTGATGACATATATATTACACTAACCGATAAAATTCTATGTGCAGGTATAGAGCACATCGTGCATATGTCAAGCTCAGCGCCAGATATGCTGCATCTGTCGTTAATCATTTTAAATCATTACAAATTAATGATTTGATTCCGTAACAAAACTTCGCTAGCGCTTATTAACCATTCATTACAAAAAGGAGTAAGCACAATGGCACATTTAACGACTACGGAAGGTCAGGACATCATTTACGGACAGCGTCCTGCTGAATATATTAACGGCAAAGGCGGCAATGATATTTTGTTTGCCTCTGCAAATGACAGTTTTTCAGTCAATATTGCTGAATTAAGCGGATCTGGCGTAACAGGTACGGCAACTATCACCCAAAAAGGCAGCGACATTGATGTAACCATCAATGCAACTGGGCTGGAAGCAAATGCTCCTCACCCGCAGCATATTCACGGTCTTATTGAAGGTGATTCCAAAACTCCAACACTTGCAGATGATGCAGATGGTGATGGCTTTATTGAATTGCTCGAAGGTCTGCCACAATATGGTGGCATTCGTGTCTCTCTCACATCACCTGAAGGTGGCGCACTGGAAGATTTCCCAACCGCACCAGACGGCACGATTGATTTTCAACAAACATATAAATTTGATGTGACTAATCAGGAAATGTTCAGAGATTTCGCTAATCTGATTCCTCTGGAAGACAGAGAGATCGTGTTGCACGGACGCTCTTTGGAAGAAGGTGATGGCGCAGGCACTATGAATGAGGCAGATGGCACAGCAGGCTACAAAGCAGTATTGCCAGTAGCAGCTGGTGAAATTGTGTCTGATTCTGATGTTGCGACAGGCGCTGATACGATTGATGGCGGCAAAGGCAATGATGTTATCTTCGGTTCATCTGCAGCAGATGTGCTGAATGGCAATGAAGGTGCAGACAGCATTGCAGGTGGTGGTGACAATGACACCATTACTGGTGGTGCAGGTCGTGACTTGTTGCTTGGGCAGGCTGGTGATGATGTTATCTCTGGAGGCGAAGGCAAAGACACGATTGAAGGCGGGTCTGGTAATGATACGCTGGATGGCGGCTTTGGCATTGATCAGGGCATTGGCAGAAGTGACATCATTCTTGGTGGTTCTGGTGATGACCGCATTCAGCTTTGGGTTGGCGGCACGGCACGCGGCGGTGATGATAATGATATTCTTCTCGGCGCTAGCGGCGTGGACAGACTGTTTGGCGATGAAGGACGCGACACTCTCAAAGGCAATGGCGGCGATGACTATCTTGACGGTGGACTCGGTGATGACAGATTATTCGGTAAAGCAGGCGAAGATATTATCGTGGGCAACGCTGGCAATGATTTGATTGACGCTGGTCTTGGTGATGATACCGTTGCAGGAAATGCTGGCAATGACACAATTTTCGGTGATGCTGGTGATGATGTTATCGCTGGTGGCAGCGGAAATGACTTAATTGCGGGTCAACAGGGCGCAGACACTATCACTGGTGGCACAGGACAGGATACATTCCTGTTCTTCGCAGAAACTGATAGTCTGCTGACAGGTGACAACGCAGCATTTGATGTAATCACTGATTACAGAGATAATTTTGACATGTTCAAAATTGGTTCATTTATTAATGATTTCAGCGATCTGGACATTTACTATGATAATAATGTTGATCAGACTATTGTAACTACTATTGACGCAGCAAGCAATTTTGGCTTTGCAATCAACGGCAATGTGGAAGCAAATCTGGAAGCAACAGACTTCATGTTTGCATAATATACTCGTTTTACTTTAAAATTCCCTATGGAATTTCTAAGTAAAAAGTCGAGTACGTGCTATAGCATCTGCAAATATGACCATCAAAGGCAGGGGCGTTGCTCCTGCCTTTTTTGTTTCATATGTGCAAAAAACAAATCGCTTGTAGGAATAGTGATTTTGTGTATAATGCAATTGAGTTTTTGATTATTTTGGCTTTGCACAATACTACCAACGAACTCAGCAAAGCCGTCTATCTTCTATTTTAAGTATGAGTGTGACGGTCAATCTAACGTCATATCTTATAGGAGATTTACATATGGCTAATGGAACAGTAAAATGGTTCAACCCAACAAAAGGCTTTGGCTTCATTCAACCTGATCAAGGTGGTGAGGACGTATTCGTTCACATCTCTACTGTAGAACGCGCTGGTTTGCGTGATCTGAATGATGGTCAGAAAGTATCTTACGATCTTGAAGACAATCGTGGCCGCACGGCTGCTGCCAACCTGCAACTGGTTGACGCTGCGTAACTTTTGCGCATATAAAAAAGTGAAGTCCCTGATGGTGACACCATCATCAGGGCAATTTTTAAAAAGGTTTCGTCACATAACACACGATTTGAAACCTTATAACACAATAACTTAAGGTTTCTTATGGACGACTTTTCTTCGTTGGGCTTGCCCCAACCCCTCATGCAATCACTTGAGCGCATGGAATTTACTACCCCCACCCCAATTCAGGCACAAGCCATTCCCCCTGCTCTGCAAGGACGCGATATTCTCGGTTCAGCACAAACGGGCACAGGAAAAACAGGTGCATTCGGCATCCCACTGGTTGCCAAACTAATGAACAGCCCTCGTGGCAATGCTATCATTATGACACCAACACGCGAACTGGCAGTGCAGGTAATGAAAATGCTGGAGCAATTACTGGGCAAAAAAAGCGGCATCAACACTGCCTTGCTGATTGGCGGCGAACCCTATCCGCGCCAGATGCAGGCATTGCGCAATCAGCCCCGCTTGATTGTTGGCACACCAGGTCGTATTAATGACCATATTGAACGCCGCACCTTATTGCTGCATCTGACCGATTTTCTGGTACTGGATGAAACTGACAGAATGTTGGATATGGGCTTCACTGAACAAATCGAAGCGATTATCAAATTCCTGCCGAAAAAACGCCAGACCTTGCTCTTTTCTGCCACATTGCCAAATAATATTGTTCGTATCGCACAAAATTACATGACGGATCCTGTGCGCGTGGCAGTTGACCCAGAAGCAATGACTGCACCAAAAATCAAGCAATCCATCATGCAGATTGCAGAAAAAGATAAATATGACACGTTGGTGAAAGAATGCAAAGAGCGCAATGGCTCAATCATCGTGTTCGTGAAAACTAAATGGAATGCCGAAAAAATGGCGCAGCGTTTGCGCGGCGAACATATTGATGCAGAAGCCATTCACGGTGATCTGCGCCAGAATAAACGTGACCGCGTAATTAAAAACTTCCGCGCGAAAAAATACCGCGTCATGGTGGCAACGGATATTGCAGCGCGTGGTTTGGACATTCCGCATATTGAACATGTGATCAATTATGACCTGCCGCAAATGGCAGAAGATTACGTTCACCGCATTGGAAGAACAGCCCGCGCAGGGGCAGAAGGGGAAGCATTATGCTTTGTCTCACCAACAGACAAGCCAAAATGGGCAGCGATTCAGCGTCTGATAGACCCTGATAATGCGCCAGCCTACCGCCCTGCAGATGGCAAACCAAAACGCAGTCGTGGCAAACCATCTGGCAAATTTGGTGCTAAACGTGATGGAGAGAGACGTGATGGCGAAAAACGCGTTGGCAAGTTTGACAGCAAAAAACCGCATCGCGGCAAAGCGGCTGGTGCGCGTGATGAACGCAAAGCAGATGATGCAAAAAAGCCAGCTCGCGCACAATCTTCGGGGGATCGTGATGAACGCCGCATTGAAGGCAGCACCAGTCCCTCTGCTAAGCGCCGCAAACCCGCTTTTGCACGCACAGATGAAAGCAACGCACAGCCGCGCAGACCAAAGCAGCCACGTGTGGATGCAAGCAATGGTGACAAGCCAATGTCTCGCACTAAACCTGCAAAAGGCAAACGCCCTGCAGGCAAAGCATCGTCTGGCAAACCAGCCACGCGCAAAGCATCTGCTGCCAAGCCTGCGCCAAAGCGCAATAAAAACACTTCTAAACCAACATTAAAAGTTGCGTCCAAGAAGTAATTGATAGTCTATATTTGTGACAATCTGAGTAATTCCTGGATTGTCACAAAACTGTCATAGTTATTTGCTATCATTAATTAATCATTAATAAAGACAGCAGCAATTACTATGGCACAGCAAGACGAATTTTTATCACAACTGCCCCAAGATACGATAGATCTGTTCAATGAAAAACTTAAAGATGCGGATCTTTCAGTCAAAGGGATGGGTTTTGAAGGACAAGCTGAAGGCACGAAGCTCAAAGTAACTGGAATTTCTGGTGATGCCGTCGAAATTGAAACTGTGCCCGTAGACAGTCCCGATTTTTCCATAGAACAGTTCAGCGGGCAACAAACCCAGCCACAGGAACAACAAGCACCAGCTTCGCAGCTAGAGTCTGATACAGTAGAACTTGATGGAACAAGTTATCAGTTTGATAACACTGCCACCACCCTCAGCCCAATGACACAAGCGGCTCAGCAGCAATATGACTTTGACACTGCAACTATAGGCATACAAGAGCAAGCCTCACAAACAGAGACTGAACAGAGCCAGACTACGGAAGAAACCGCTAGTGAAAAAGCTGATGCTTTAACGCAAAAATTCAGTGAGCTATATGAACAGAATTTCGCTGAACAGCAAAATAATATGGTTGCTGCAGCAAATAACAATAATCCGCCGCAGTTTGAGCAGTTTAACGAACAATATCGTGAAAATATTACGAATTTAGAAAATGCTGAAGGGTATGACGCATTAAAGGCGGAGTTTGATCAGTTAACACCAGAAGAACAAGAGCAGGTTATTAATGGCGTAAAAGAAAATGCTCAACAGAATTATGTTGCAGCATTAGAAGAAAAAGGTGTCGACACAGAAGAACTCAAAAACCAGATTGAAGAATATAACAAAAAAGAACAAAGCCTGCTTTCTCAGATAGACCCTGATCAACTCAGTGAAATTTTTGGTGAAGAATTTGGCACTATCATTACATTGTTTATGGGTTTGGTTGAAGCATTTTCAGGGCAGGAAGAAGAACCCACAAAAGAACAGGTGAATGAAGAGGTCGATGCAAAAGTTGAAGCCATCCGAAATGACGGCAAAGAAGAAGAACAGGAACAGCAATATGAAATGGGGGAAGATGGCACACTTTACCCTGACAAACCTTTCTCGGAAATGAGTGACAAGGAAATCGCGGACTTCCAGCGAGCGCAGGCGGAGGTCTATCAACAGCAGGAAGCGCTTGCACAGGCAGAAGAAGCTGCAAAACAAAAGCCTGCAAAACAGGTAAGTGCAATGGACGGAATTACTGGAATCACAGATAATGAAGCCCTTAACAACACCGAGAAACCACAAGAAGAAGTTACCCAAGAATCCAACCCCTATGCCAGCCTTGCGGGCATGGAGAATTTTTCGATTAATACAGATATAAAATTAAGTGGGGCGGACATTGCATATGATCAGACCTTTGCACCCGAAACCACTGCAGTTGATTTTGATGCGCTGAAAGAACAGCAGCAAAGTGCGGGTAGAGCATAATACTTGCTGGAATGGCGCAATCTTGCTAATCTAGGGTGATGCATTCGCCCGCTTTATATGACCTCTCACATTCCAACCAAGATGCTGAATTACTGCCCCCTTTTGACGGCATCTCAGTAAGCGAACAGCGCTGGCACTGGCGCACGAATGACAAAGTTGCTATCACAGAACTCATGCGGCAATTGCAGCTGCCTGAATTGCTCGCCCGCATTCTGGCAGGGCGTGAGGTGGATTGTGACGCTGCAGCGGATTATCTATCACCAACGCTGAAATCCTGTTTGCCAGACCCGTTCCATTTGCGTGATATGGATAAAGCCGTGGCGCGCATTGTCAGTGCCATTCAAAACAACGAAACTATCGCCATATTCGGGGATTATGATGTGGATGGCGCAACCTCCAGCGCGTGTTTAGTGCGCTATTTGCGCAGCATTGGGCAAACGCCTTTATGCCACATTCCAGACCGTCAGAAAGAAGGATATGGCCCGAATGCCTCTGCCCTGCTGGAATTGCAGCGCCGCGGTGCATCACTCGTCATCACGGTAGATTGTGGCGCTGTGTCCTTCGCACCGCTTAAAGAAGCCGCAGATGCAGGGCTGGATGTCATCGTAATAGACCATCACAAAGGCGCCGCCGAACTGCCAAAGGCGGTGGCTGTGGTGAACCCGAACCGACTGGACGAAACCAGTGATTATACCCATCTCGCAGCGGTGGGCGTGGTCTTCCTCACGTTGATTGCCGTGCAGAAAACCTTGCGTGATGCTGGATATTTCAAAGACAAAAAAGAACCAAATTTATTGCATCTTCTGGATGTGGTGGCACTTGGCACGGTGTGCGATGTTGTGCCACTCACCACATTAAACCGCGCCTTCGTCATTCAAGGGCTGAAAGTAATGCAGGCACGCAGCAACCAAGGGCTTGCAGCACTGATAGACCATGCAGGCGTGACGGGTGCGCTCAATGCCTATCATTGCGGGTTTATTGCAGGGCCGCGCATCAATGCGGGCGGGCGCGTGGGGCAGGCAGATTTGGGCATGAAACTGCTCACCTCAGATTCTTCGCAAGACCATATCAATATCAGCTCTTTGCTCTCACAATATAATGATGAGCGCAAGGCGATTGAACAACACGTGCAGGAAGCCGCGTTTGAGCAAGCCTGCCGCCAGCATAATTCACCGATGATTCTGGTGCATGATGAAAACTGGCATCCAGGGGTGATCGGCATTGTTGCCAGCCGCCTGAAAGACCATTTTCACTGCCCTGCTATGGTACTTGCCGTGAAAGACGGCATCGGCAAAGCCAGTGCGCGTTCCGTGCATGGGGTAGATATTGGCGCTGCCATCGTGGCTGCGCGTGAAAGTGGCATGATTTTGGAAGGTGGCGGTCATAGCATGGCGGGCGGCTTCAGCGTGGCAGCAGACAAAATTGACGAAGCACATGCATTCTTTAACGAATTTATGGCACGAGGCATCAGTCATTATCAGTCAAACCGAGCATTGAAACTGGATGCACCTATCACCATTGCGCAGGCAAATGCACAGACCATTGCTTTGTGTGAACGCGCTGCTCCGTTTGGCATGGGCAACCCCTCCCCGCGCTTGGTCATTAAAGATGCTACTGTAACCTATGTGGATGTGCTTAAAGACCAGCATTTCAAAGTCATGTTGAAAAACAAAAGCGGTGCAACCCTCAAAGCCATGGCATTTCGCTGTATGCAGCAGCCACTAGGGCAGGAATTGCTGCATTCGCGCGGAAAACAATATCATATTGCAGGAAGTCTGAAGCTGGATTATTGGCAGGGACAAGAACAGATCACCTTCTTTATTGATGATATTATGCGCGTTATTTAAAGCATTATTTAAACAATATTATTGTCAAAAAACATTCACAAAAATCTTGCTGCAAATGCTGGTGGCACAGGTTAATTTTTGCTATACTTCAGAATAATGATATATCACCATAGTCACTCCCTTACTTTCTGAGCGCATCATTGGATAAGAAAACCAAAAAACAGATTATCCGTGCGCGCAATCGAAAGACGCAGATCAACGTCCAGCACGCGAAGACGCATCAGGCAGAGCATGAAGCACAGCTGGAAGCGCAGCAGGCTGCGATGGATGCAGCAGCAGCCATTCAGGAAGATCCAGGAACTATTGTATGGAGTGCAAAAACGCAGGATATTCGCAACCGCCTGACGGGGAAAAAACGTCAGGCACGTGACCGCTGGAACCGTTTTGCAGGCACGGCGGCTGCAGGTGGCATGGGGCGCTGAACGCAGCTTTGTTGCACTTGAAATAAAGTTGCAGTAAGAATGACCGCATGTTATTTTCCAGTTTGAAGCAGCGCAATATTGCCTTTGCTATTATCACAATATTAGTGCTAACCCGCATACCAGACCTAATCCTTTCGCCGCGCTTATGGGCAGAAGAAGCCACGGTATATTTTTCATATGCCTATCATCATCACTGGCTGGATGCTTTGTTACAACCGCATCTGGGCTATTACTCGTTGTTCAATAATTTAGTCGCCGTCAGCGCACAGCTTCCTCCATTGCCTTATGCTGCATATGTGACTACGCTCGTTTCATTGTTCAT
The DNA here is from genome assembly GCA_024304995.1 of Rickettsiales bacterium. GTDB lineage: Bacteria > Pseudomonadota > Alphaproteobacteria > Rickettsiales > UBA998 > JAMWZD01. The sequence continues at coordinate 329,220 of JAMWZD010000001.1, forward strand.
TCAGCTACTGCCGTATGTTATGGTTCTGACTGGAACCTCTCCTTTATGGCAGAAGAACTGGCAGCGTTTTTTGGCATGTGCGATTATTTTATTTGTTACACATACGGAAGAAATATGGCTGAATAGTATAAACACGCAATTTCATCTATGTGTAATAACATTTCTGATTTTGTTTCAGAACATGGAAAATCGCAGCGTAAAAACCTGCATCAGCTATGGAGCATTGTTATTTCTTTCCTGCATGACGGGGGTAGTCTCCTGCTTTTTAACACCTGCCTTCTGGTTAAAAGCATGGTGTGAACGCAGCAGAGTTAATGTGTCATTTGCGGTAATTATGACTATATGTTCATTGCTGCAACTTAGCACGGTGATCTATATCGCGTTTCATGGTGAAATGGAGCATCGTTTTACAGACACAGACCCCGCATCTGTGATGATCACTGCGGTGAGCAATCTTCTGGGCGGCGCATTTTTAACGAAGCATGAATTGTTCAGTCGGATTGTTGAAAAACTATCCGCCCATGATTATGCGTTGGTAATTGAATATACAGTTGCAGCATTCAGCATGGCGTTGCTGGCTGGTTATTTATATTTCACAACCAGAGCGCTTCCCCGCCATTATCGTCTGTGCGCAGTCATTTCCATTTTGCTAGTGTCATTCCTCTCCACTCTTGCATCGCTCAATGGCACAGGCGGCGCGCGATATGCATATGCGCCCTCTGTGATGCTGATATTATTGCTAATACCGTCCATTAACCTGCAGCGGCTGAAAAGCGCCCGAACTCTTTTCGCCTCATTGTTACTGGCAGTTGCTTTGGGGTCTGGCGTAAAATATTTTTACTTCAAATCCTGCTGTTACGAGCCAGACTGGCCATCATGGCAGGAGCAGGCAGAATTATGGAGTGAAGATAGTCAGACCCATTCCTTAAAAATCCATCCGCAGTGGAAAGGCGCATCATGGAATGTGACTCTGAAGAAAAAATAAGATTTAGCGTTCTGCTACTGCGGCTTTCAGTTCATTCATTTCGCGGCGCAGCGCCTCTGTTTCCACATAACTCAATTCGGTTTTGATTTCGGATTTAATTTCTTCATTAATTTCTTTTTTGGCGGCACGTGCTCCCAGCATGACTGCTGCACCCACCACGGCAGCCGTTGCAATGGCTGCGCCTCTCACTCCGCCAACCATATTCTTTTCAATAGATTGCAGCATTTCGTCCTGAAATGGCTGACTTTTTAATATGGTGTCTGTAATTTTCGCTTTTACCTCACCAATAGGCTTTAAGTGAGACAAGGCGTTTGAATCTGTCACTTTGTCTTTAAAGGTTTCCAGCGCTTTAATCACCTGCTTCTGCCCACGCTCATCCACACTGAATTTTTCCAGAATTTCTGGAACTTTAGCGGCAATATCTCCTTTATTTTTGACGATAGAGACTAAATCTGTTGCCGCCCCTTCCATATCTTTTCTAAAGATAGGATCACGCGCAGCATTATTTATCATGAGATTAGTCTGCGCTGCAATCAGCCCAAACGGCACGGCAAAACTTAGTGCATCCACAGCACCAAATGATGGTTCATTTTTAATGCTCTGCAGCTCAGACCGCGCGCCCTGCACCCGTTCCGTATGGGTTAAAGCAGGGTCAAATATAGCATCTTTCTTTGCTCGGATTATATCTTTATAGGCCTGATTGCTGGTCATAATAATAACTTTTTTGTTCCTATATATTATAATACTTTAAAATGACATTTTAATGACGACATCAGGACTGAATGAAGGTTAAACTTGTTCCAACCGCTTCTCACAACACATACTTATCAACAATTTATAGAATATATTATCTCTACTATATAAGGTTTATGCTTAGTAACTTATTGTATAATAAAATAATTTATACTAGGTTACAAAATGGAAAAGTCGGTTTCTGTCATTATTATCGTTCAAGGACGTAAGCAACATCTGAAAAACGTCATTCGCGGATTAAGCGCAGTAACTCTGCCACCCGCCACTGAACTGGAAGTGGTTATAGTGCATATGAATGAGAGTGCCTCCGTAAAACCTGATAATTTTCCGCATCGTTTTTTAAGCTGCTCCATTAATTGCCATCATAACCTTCCTCTGGCTCGTGCGCGCAATTATGGTGCGAAACTGGCAAGTTCAGAACATCTTATTTTTCTGGATGTGGACTGCATTCCTCACACAGAACTGATCACAGATTATGTGAACGCTCTTGAAGATCATCCCAAAAGCATTTTTATGGGCGAAGTGTATTATCTGCCAGCACCGCTGCACAAAAACTGGGATATGGAAACACTCGCAGAGCTGGGAGACAAACACCCAAAACGCACTTATATTGAAGGCAAGAAAAAATATCTCCGTGAAATTGCATATGAACGTTTCTGGTCACTTAATTTTGCCATTAACAAAACCACATTTAAATTGCTGGGAGGATTTGACGAAGGTTTTACAGGGTATGGCGCTGAAGATACAGACTTCATCATGACTGCAAAATTATATGATATTCCGCTATATTGGGTCAATGGTGCGACCTCATACCATCAATATCACGGGGAGCAGGGCAGCGTACCATTGCAGCATTTTGATGATATAATCCGCAATGCGGAAACCTATCACGGCAAATGGAAAACATGGCCTATGGAATCATGGTTGAATGCATTTTCTGAAATGGGGTACATATTGTGGATGCCACATCTGCCGCATATTCAGGTGTTGCATTCTCCTTCTCTGCCTAAGGACAGAGCAGCATAGCCCGTTTATTCTGTTTTTATAATTACGGCACAATCACCATATTTTTAAATAATACGCAACCCGATAATATCTTACTATAAGCATTATCTTACAAGGATTTACATATCATGAAAATTGCATTGCTCGCGCACTCGCATTACCCTATCGCTGAACCTTTTTCAGGAGGGTTAGAAAGTTTTACTCACGGGTTGACACGCTCATTGATTCGCAAAGGACATGATGTCACATTATTTGCAGCAGATGGGTCTGATGAGGCATTAAATTATCAGCCATTCTGCACTCCCACTGCTGAAGAAATTTTCAGACCTACTGAGGATATTGTCAGATATCGTGAGCGTGCATATATTAACGTTTTGGATGACATCGCCAAAGGTGGGTTTGACCTGGTGCATAATAACAGCCTGCATTATGTTCCCCTGCATCTGGCAAACACGCTGCCTTGCCCTATGATAACCACATTGCATACACCACCATTCGTTCCCATGATCAACGGATTTCGCAATGCCCGTTTATATGATAACCATTATACTGTTGCCGTATCAGACAATACTGGCAAACAATGGCAGCGCCAGCTCAGCCATCTGAATTATAACGTGATCCATAATGGGGTAGATACAGATATATGGCGACCAGTCAGTGAGAAATGTGGTGATTATGCCTTATGGTCTGGTCGCATCACGCCTGAAAAAGGCACACATCTGGCAATTGAAGCAGCTGTGAAAGCTGGTATCAAACTGCGCATCTGCGGCCCAATATTTGATGAGATGTATTATATTCAGCAAGTGCTTCCATTGTTGCAGAACCATTCAGACACGGTGCATTATCTTGGCAATCTGAGCATGACGCAGTTACGACTGCATCTGGCACATGCCACCATGCTGGTCTGCACTCCGTGCTGGGACGAACCATTCGGACTTGTGGTGGCAGAAAGCCTTGCCTGCGGCACGCCCGTATGTGGTTTTGCCAATGGGGCATTGCCTGAGATTCTGAATGAAGAATGTGCGCGCCTGAGCGTTCAGGACTCTGACGTGCTGGCAGAAGCAATGATGCAGATGCATGATATTTCTCCACGTTATTGCCGCCTCTATGCGCTGAAGCATTTCTCTTTAGATGCCATGGTCGGGCAATATGAACAGGCATATGCAGATATTTTAAACAATGCTCAGCAAACGCAGCGTCATTATGGTTGAGCCATCCCTGCTTTATTTTTTCAATAGTGATGGTGCGGGGCATCGCCAGCGCGCGCAGGCGATTATGCGTCATCTGGATATGCCTGTCGTGGGAGTGGCTGAGATGAACCCACCCAATTTTTATCTGAAGTCACGGCAATATCTCGAAACCCTTCCCCCGCTGCGCCTTGGCAATGATGATGGGCGACTGGCAGATGACACATTGCACATGCCATATGGGTCACGAGCCTCTTACCTTCCAAGACTTGCACGTCTTTCAGAGATTGCCACCAGATATAATGTGCATTATGCAATGATAGATGTCTGTGCTGAAACCGCTATGACAATGCGCCTTGCGGGCATCCCTTATTGTTATATGCGTATGCACGGCAAAAGAGATGATGCCGCGCATCAGCAGGTTTATAAAGCTGCTGATTGTCTTATTTCCAGCTATCCTGCATTGCTTGAACAATCGGATGTAGCAGGCTGGATCAATAATAAAACCAGCTATATGGGAGGTATTGTCAATATTGATGATTCATTATCCCCCACATCACGAAATAAACCAATCATTCTGATGCTGCGCGGGAAAGGGTCAAACGGCATGAATGCCGAGCTGCTGAAAATGCTGGCAGAGCATTTTGATGGATATCACTGGATCGGCATCGGCTTTGATGAACATTATATCGCCAGCAACTGCGAAATACATAGTTTTGTAAGCAATACATCGGCATATCTGAAAGGTGCTGCTTTGGTGATTGGCAGCACGGGAAATAACGTCACATTGGAAGCGGGATATTATCAAAAACCGTTCATCACCTGCCCTGAAAAGCGCTATTTTAATGAACAATATTGCAAGGCAGAGATATTGCAGCAACTCGGACTGGCAGTCATAGCTGATTCATGGAAAGTGGACACAGATTATTGGCAATCGCTCATCAACAGCGCCTTTCAGCTGGATATGAGCAAATGGAAGAACGTCATATCGCCTGATGGTGCAAAATCCGCTGCAGCAATATTGCAGGAACGTTTTGTTCATTTTAGTGATGCATATCTACAGGCGATGTAGTATATAAGAGAAATATCTTATTTAGAGATAATCTATTTCAACAGATTATCTAATATATCTCGCATATAGATTGTTCTGAATAAGAATGTTGAGTTCTTTGTTAAATCTATGCTTTTTTCACTAGCTACAATTATTACAGGAATTTTCGCGCTGAGCTTTTTAATCAATGGATTTTATTATCTAGGAACATCGCTTATGTTGATTTCCAGCATTGGCATCTATCTGACCTATAATAACGGATTGCTTGAATCAGACAAATGGACCCGATTTGCAAATGCTATAGGAATAATATTATGCATTATTCCTGTACTGTCGCATTATAGTTTTATTGATGCAAACGTTGCTGTTCCTATGTCCATTACATTATTTACAGCTTTTATCTTCTGTTACTATCAGAAACTGAAAATAAATCAGTAACATCACTCTGACCCGCAACACTTTGCGGGTTTTTTTAACGTATTTAACTATCTGACTTATGGGCAGATGCTTCCGCAGGTTTTAATGTTCTGATGCTGTTGAGCAGCCCTGTGATGGTTGAAATATTATGCAGAAATGCGCCGGCATCTTCCATCATGCTGCGCACCAGCAATCGTTTGGATGCATGACCCTCTTCTTCAATTGCTGGCAGAAATGCCAGTGTCACGAAAGACAGGATCATAGCCAGCGTGAAAAAGAAATCCCATGCAGACAAAGCTAATGCAGGGTAATTATTTTCTGAAGCTGGTGTCAGAATCTGCAACTGCACGATTATCGTTACATCATCCACCAGATAAATCAAAGCACCACCAATGAGTGGCGCAATACCTGCGCAAAGAGACGTGAACATACTGTTTGTCGCAAGATAAAGCGTGCCATTGTCATTTTGTGGACAAAGTTTAAGCGCAATATTGTTATTTGCCAGGTTAATTCCCGCTGTGGATATGCCTATCAACACATGCAATATCCCCACAATCAACAAGCTATATTCATGCGGTTGCGGAAAAGTGGTGAACGTCCACCCCAACAGCGACAATGCAAATATAGGTCCGCATATAGCGATAATGGTTTTGTTACTGAATGCATCACTATATCGCCCCCAGATTTTCAGCGTTATCATGAAAACAATCTGCGTGAGAATACTATATTTCACCACATCCCCCATAGAGATATGCAGCCATTCCAGCATATAAACCGTGAAGAATGGCGCAGCCAGATTGAAGGCGAAGTTCCACGCGCCCATGAAATAAATCAGCCGACTAAAATTATGGTGGCGGAACGGGCGGTTAATATCTTTCCATGAAAATGGTTCTGCTGCTCTGTGGTGCGCAGGGCTGTGATGGATGCGGCGTATCATTTCATTACTGACCAATGCAAACAACGCAGCCAGACCAAACAGAATAATATAGGGGAATTTGCTGTCTTCTCCAAATTTCATGTCTGCATAATCCCACATAAAACTGATAACAAGCGTGGCTACTATGCCGCTGAGCGTCGTCAACACCATACGCTGCGAAAAGAAGCTGCCCAGCACCTGTTTTGGAATATAGTCATGCATCCAGCTGTTCCATGCACATCCTGCAATCGCACCTCCTGCATAGTGAATAAGCGCTAACACCATGAATACTGGCAGTTGCCACGCATCTGGCAGCGCAAAATTCACCACCATCAGCAACAATGCGCCACGCCCGATAATGCCAGACCAATACACGATGGAACGTCTGTTTTCATATCTATCAACCAGATAGACTCCTACAATCTGCACCAGATTGGCAAGAAACGGAATAGCGCCCAGCACCCCGATAACAAACGGTGATGCACCCATAATAAGCGCAATACCAATAAAGAATGATCCCGCCGTGCAGGCATACATCACTTTACTGACAATAGCTTCCGAATATAAAAAGCGACGCTGCTGTTCAAACATGCATCTGTTCTAAATTGCTCAACCTAAAAAAGATATATGGCGCAGGCTAAAAAATCTGAAACAAATGAAACATATATGTGCATAGCAGATATGGTTTCAGATTCACTTCAGCTTCATCTGTTAGGATAAAGAATAAGATTTGAAAAGAGAGGAATGAAATGTCAGATTTAACATTATATAACACTGCAAAAGTAGATGAACCCATATGGCCAGATCAAAAAGAGCAGCTTACGCTCGAATCATCAGCGCTGCACGTTTTTACAGACTTTAAAGACACCAAGCCATTAGTGATCGAAGCAGATGTGAGCATCACGGAATTAGTGCTTCTGATGCGCAAATCACATGTGCGTATGAAAGTGGTGGTGGATAGCGACAATAAATTTATGGGTATTATCACGCTTGATGATGTGCAGGAGCGCTATATTGTTCAGAAAGTATCTGAAGGATATACGCGTCAGGAATTGCTTGTTTCTGACTTTATGCAGAAAAAACAGAATCTGAAAGCCTGTGAATATCATGATATTGCGAAAGCCACCATACAGGATGTGCTTGAAACCCTGCAACATAACAAACAGCAACATTGTCTTGTGATTGATCGTGAGGCTCACAAAATTCGTGGTGTCATCTCTGCGACAGATATTGCCCGAATGCTGCATATTGATGTGGATATTACCGTTGCGCTGTCGTTTCAACGCTTGCATTATCTGTATCGCTGAGTGACCAAGCGGGGAAGCTAACTTCAAAAGTTACGCCTTCTCCGCCTAGTCCTTTTTTAGTAGCAATCGTTGCGTGATGTGCATCTGCAACCCATTTGACGATCGCCAGCCCCAACCCACTCCCTTCCGCGTGGAAGTCTGCCGCGCGGTAAAAGCTGTCAAACAGCTTTTCCTGCTCCGCATGGTTTAAACCAATGCCATCATCCTTGACTGTTAAAATAACATGACCATCATGCTGGCTTAGCGACAGCAGCACATAACCATCTTCATGCGTATATTTTAACGCATTTTCGAGCAGATTTCGCAACATTGCAAGCAACATGCTGCGTTCCCCCTCAATGCATAATCCGTCCTGAATATCACATTCCAATGTGCGTTTCAGGCTGAGAGCATATGCTGCTGTTTCCTGCGCATTTTCCTTGCACAGGCTGCTGATATCCACTGGCGCAAACACCTGATCTGATTGTTGGACACGCACAAATGTCAGCAGTTTTTCAATCAGCATATTCATGCGTTCTATGGTAGGCAGGGCTTCGTGCAGCATACGGTCTGCTTTTTTCGGGTCTTTGGTGCGCAGTGCCACCTGCAACTGTGTTTTCAGCGCGGCAAGCGGTGTGCGCAGTTCATGCGCAGCATAGTTCGAGAATTGCTTTTCATGTTCCAGCACATGCGATGTTCGTTTCATCAAATCATTAATTGCATCCACCACAGGCACAATTTCTGCGGGAATAACAGGTGCGTCTATCGGTTCGAGATTATTGGGGTCACGCTTGCGGATAACAGATGAAATAGCGTTTAAAGGTCTGATGCCTCGCGCCACTCCAAACCAGATGACCATAGTGATAAGTGGTATAATCAGAATATGGGGCAGAAAGATACCCCCCAGAATATGGCTTATCAGCTCTTCACGCACCTCATATCGCTCTGCCACTTCAATGCTGATGTCGCCGTCATGCAACACATAAAAACGCCAGTGATGGTCTTCAAACAAGCGCTCGGTAAATCCTGATGTTTCAATCAGTGAACCGAATGAATCGCTATTGCTGGTATAGAGAATTAATTCCCGATTCAGCCATACGCGGTAAGCGAAGTTTTTCTCATATGCATGTAAGTCAGGGCTGACATCTGTGTTAATACGTTTTAGCTGCGTTTTTTTCTGTGCAATTTCCTGCTCGGTAAGTTCATGCAATACACTGGCAAAATGGGTGAGCTGCGCATCATATATCTGCCGCGCTTCTTTATAGGCTGCATAATAAGAGGCGATGCCAACAAATATGAACGCTGCAATAATCGGCAGCACCAGCAATTGCAACAGCCGCACACTAAGTGATGTTTCTGCGCTCATGGTCTACGCTCTATAATATAACCCACACCGCGAATGGTTTTAATTAGTTCCTTTCCCAGCTTGCGGCGAATGGAAGAAATATGCACTTCTACAGTGTTGCTCTCAAAGTCGTCATTCCAGTCATAGATCTTTTCTTCAATCTGCTGGCGGCTCAGGCAGCGCCCTGCATTGTCCATCAGCAGATATAAAATATCGAATTCCTTAAGGGAACATCGCACTGATCTGCCTGCTTGGGTGACAGCTTTTGCCAGATAATCCAGACTAATATCTCCATATTCGAGCGTCACGTTCTTATATGAGCCTTTGCGCCTGAGCAATGCGCGAATGCGCGCAAGTAGTTCTTCAAAGTCAAATGGCTTGACGAGATAATCATCTGCCCCGCGATCCAGTCCTTCGACACGTTGATGGGTGGCATCCTGTGCGGTAAGAATCAATACAGGAATGGTATTTGCTGCTTTTCGGATATTGCTGAGCAAATCCAGCCCGCTCATGCCAGGAAGATTGATATCCAGCACTATGATGTCATAATCAATATCTTCAAGCGCCAGTTCTGCGTCTTCTGCATTCAGCATCCAGTCGCAGGAATATTCTTCTTTCAGCCCTTCATATATTGCCTGTCCCAGTTTCTTATCATCTTCAATCAATAATATTCTCATCTATTCAGCAATACATTATATGCCATTCTTGGCAAGAATGAATATAATCTTCCTTATAACCATTTCAGATTCGCTTCAGGTTACTGTGTCATAACCGTGAAATAATATACTAACTCTGAATTGGATTTATGAAGAAACTTATTTTATGTACGACCGCATTGCTGATTATTGGTGGAATTGCGGTTTATGGAATACCTGACATTAAGCACCAAAAAGAAGGACATCATACAGGCGAACTGCCAATAGCACAACCGTGGAGAGATACGGTCACCATTAAGCAGGATTATGTAGCGCAGATTGAAGCCTCACAACATATTGAACTGCGTTCATTTGAAAAAGGATATTTGCAGCAAAGTTTTGCCAAAGAAGGACAGATGGTGAAGCAGGGACAGAAACTCTTTCAGATTATGCCACTCATTACCGAAGCGGAATTTAAAAAAGCCAAAGCGGAATATGAATTAACAAGGCTGGAGTATGAGAACACGGCATTGCTTAGAAAAAATAACGTTGTCTCTCCCAATGAACTTGGGCTGGCGAAGGCACGTCTGGACAAAGCAAAGGCAGAAATGGAACTGGCGCAGACCCATCTTGATTTTACCACGATAAAAGCACCATTTGACGGCATTATAGACCGCTTTCACGTGCGTCTTGGGAGTCTGATCGATGAAGGTGAATTGCTGACCAATCTCTCTGATAACCGCAATATGTGGGTATATTTCAATGTGTCTGAGCGCGAATATCTGGATTATATGGAGCGCAAGAAAAATGCGGGTGATGTTCCTGTCACGCTGATGCTGGCAAATGGCAAGGCATTTGAATATCAGGGTACGATTGACACGATCGAAGCAGATTTTAACAATGAAACAGGCAATGTTGCGTTCCGCGCCACTTTCCCAAATCCAGATGGATTGTTGCGTCATGGGGAAACAGGCAGTGTGGTAATTGCAGAAACACATGAAAACGCATTGCTGGTGCCACAAAAAGCCACATTTGAAATTCTGGATAAGAAATTTGTGTATATTGTGGACAAGGAAGGCAAAGTGGCATCACGCGAAATTACAGTGGAGCATGAATTGCCGCATTTCTTCGTCATCTCCTCAGGGCTGAATGAAGGTGACTACATACTGCTTGAAGGCATCGGAAAAGTTCATGCAGGACAAAAAGTAGACACACGTGAGGAGTCGCATGATGCACTGCTCACCAGCCTGAATCTGCCTGTGGAGTAAATATCATGTTTGAAAAATTCATTCATCGCCCTGTGCTGGCGATTGTCCTCTCTTTGATTATTGTATTTATGGGCATACTCTCATTATATACATTACCCGTCTCACAATTTCCGAAAATTGCGCCACCACGCGTGCTAATATTTCTGGCATTTCCCGGAGCTAGCGCAGATGTGCTGGTAAATTCCACCCTCATCCCGTTAGAGCAGAGCATTAACGGCGTTCCAGGTATGCGCTATATCGTATCAGATGCTACCAGCGCAGGCGAAGCGACCATACAAGTGATCTTTGATCCTGACGTGGACCCGAATGATGCGGTGGTGATGGTGAAAAACCGTATTGATCAGGCGATCAACAAATTGCCGCCACTGGTGCAGCTTGAAGGGGTGTTTGTGCAGCCTGTGCAGCCCAGCATGTTGATGTATGTGAATTTATATAGCACAGACGAAAAAGCAGATGAAAAGTTTTTGTTCAACTATGCGAATATTCGCCTGCTACCTGAATTAAAGCGTATTCGCGGCATTGGGCAGGCGCAGAATCTGGGTTCGCGCTATTATGCGATGCGCGTGTGGCTGAATCCTGACCGTATGCGCGCCTATAATGTGTCTACGGATGAAGTGATGAAAGCGATGGAAGAACAAAGCATCATTGGTCGCCCGGGGCGCATTGGGCAAAGTTCAGGCAAAAAAGCGCAGTCACTGGAATATGTGCTCATTCATGAAGGACGCTTTAATACGGCAGAAAAATATGAAAATATTGTGATTCGTGCGAACGAAAAAGGCGAATTGCTGCATTTAAAAGATGTGGCTGAAGTGGAACTGGATAGCGAATTTTACGATATTTATTCCACGGTAGACGGGCATCCTTCAGCAGCCATTCTGCTTAAGCAAACCTTCAACAGCAACGCGAATGAAGTGATTGACGCAGTGAAAGCCAAGCTGGAGGAAATGGAAAAGGAATTTCCTACAGGCATGAAATATAAGATCAGCTATGATGTGTCCAACTTCCTTGACGCTTCAGTTGACAAAGTACAACATACGCTGATTGAAGCATTTGTTCTGGTGGCATTTGTAGTGTTCCTGTTTTTAGGTGACTGGCGTTCCACGCTTATCCCCATTCTGGCAGTTCCCGTATCACTCATAGGTGCGTTCATCGCTGTGCAGGCATTTGGCATGACCATTAACCTGATTACGTTGTTCGCACTGGTGCTTGCCATCGGGATTGTGGTGGATGATGCGATTGTGGTGGTGGAAGCCGTCCACGCGAAAATGGAGGAAGATGATGTCGGACCATATCGCGCAGTGCAGCGTGTGCTTGGTGAAATTAGCGGGGCAGTGATTGCGATTACGTTGCTGATGACTGCGGTGTTCGTGCCGATTGCGTTTATGACAGGACCAGTGGGTGTGTTGCTGAAGCAATTTTCCATTACCATGGCAACAGCAATCGTGCTTTCAGGTCTGGTAGCATTAACACTTACCCCAGTGTTGAGTGCGATGATTTTAAAACGTCATGATCCACATCATAAAAAACGGCGCAATCCATTATCACGTTTTCTGGATCAGTTTAATGCATTATTTGAACGCTTGAGCGGTGTTTATGTTGGTGTGCTGACGCGCATCATCCACCGCAAATGGCTGACGATGATAGTAATAGCAGCCTTCTCAGCGGGAATTTACCTTGTGAGCCTGATAGTGCCATCAGGATTTATTCCGAATGAAGATCAGGCGATGATCTATGCAATTATTCAAACCCCTCCAGGCTCTACGTTGGAAAAAACATTTGCTGTTGCGCAGAATCTGCAAACGATTGCTCAAAAGGTGGATGGGGTGGAATCCGTATCCTCCCTTGCAGGGTTTGAAATTCTTACTGAAGGACGCGGTTCTAACGCTGGAACATGCTTTATCAACCTGACAAACTGGTCTGAACGTGACCGATCTGTTTTAGAGATTATTGATGAACTGGAAGAAAAAACCCGCAATCTTGGTGCGGTGATCGAATATTTCGAGCCACCCGCAGTGCCAGGATATGGCGCGGCAGGGGGTGTGTCCTTCCGCTTGCTGGATAAAACTAACGGTTCGGATTATAATAGTTTCGGCGAGCTGAATAAGGAATTTATGGCAGCATTGAAAAAACGCCCTGAACTGACAGGCTTGTTCACCTTCTACGCCACAAATTACCCGCAATATGAACTCAAAATTGATGCAGAAAAAGCCATGCAAAAAGGTGTCTCCATCGGAGATGCCATGGAAAATCTGAACATTATGATCGGTAGCACATATGAGCAGGGATTCATCCGTTTTGGACAATTCTTCAAAGTCTATGTGCAGGCAGCACCAGAATTTCGCCGCCTGCCATCTGATGTGCTGAATTTATATACCAAAAATGAGCAGGGTGAAATGGTGCCTTATTCCTCTTTCATGACATTGCATAAACAACAGGGACCTAATGAAATTACACGCTTTAACGTGTATAATTCCGCGGTGATTCGCGCCGTTCCTGCACCAGGTTATACTACTGGTGATGCGATTGATGCCATCCGCGCTGTGGAAAAGGAAATGTTACCACGCGGCTATGAAGTGGCGTGGGAAGGGTTGACATATGATGAAGCCGCGCGGGGCAATGAAGCAATATATATCTTCGCTGTAGTGTTACTGTTTGTGTATCTTGTGCTGGCAGCGCAATATGAAAGTTTCATTGTGCCTTTTGCGGTGATCTTCTCTCTCCCTCCTGGCATTTTTGGAGCATTGCTGCTGGTGAAAGGGCTTGGGCTGGCAAATGATGTTTATGCACAGGTAGGCATTATCATGCTGGTCGGCTTGCTTGGCAAAAACGCGGTGCTTATTGTGGAATTTGCCCGCCAGAAACAGCAAGCAGGCATGAGCGTGCTGGACGCTGCCATTGAAGGCGCGCGCGTCCGTTTCCGCCCCATTTTAATGACCTCTTTCGCGTTCATCGCAGGGCTGATTCCACTCACTTTTGCAACGGGTGCAGGATCAGTTGCGAATAACACAATTGGCGCATCTGCCTTAGGGGGGATGTTGCTTGGCACGTTGTTTGGTGTCCTCATCGTGCCAGGACTTTATTATATCTTCGCGTCACTGGTGCAGGGCAAAGACCTGATCCGTGATGAAGATAACACACCATTGACTGAACCAAAACCACAAAAACAATATCACCATGAATAAATCTATCCTTTATGCGGGCATATGCATTGCTGCACTTGCTTCCTGCGCCCCTCAGCTTGATGAGACTGACAAGCAGAGCAGCTTGCGTGTGCCAGAGCAATTTGCCAGTGCCAGTCAGGAGCAACCAGCTCAAAATGCAGTGCAACCAGATATGCCGTGGCAGGAATTTTTTGCAGATGAAACATTGCAGCAATTAATTGGCGCAGCCCTGAAGCAGAATCGGGAACTAAAGATTCTTGAACAACGCATTGCCATTGCACAAAATGAAGTGCAGGCGCGCACAGGCGAATATCTGCCGAAGGTGGATGTTGTTGCAGGCTATGAATATGAGAAAGTGGGCGAGTTTACATCTCAGGGCGTGAATGATGAGCAGGCTGGCGTAAGCGAGCGGCTTCGCATTCATCGCATAGGATTTAATGCTTCATGGGAGGTGGATATATGGAACCGTATGCGCAATGCTGCCAAAGCCGCGCATATGGAATTTCTCGCCTCTCAGGAAGCCAGACATTATGCCATCACTCAGCTTGTATCAGAAGTGGCGCATGAATATTACGAGCTTAAAGCGCTGGATATGCAACGCACTATCTTAGCAGAATATATTGATACGCTAAGCAAAGCGCGGCAGGTGGTGGAATGGCAGATGCAGGCCGCGCGTGCCACTTCCTTAGCGGTGAAACGGTTTGATGCGGAAGTGCTGAAAAACAAAACGCGCCAAACGGAACTGAATCAACGCATTACACTGACAGAAAATAATCTGAATGTTCTGCTGGGGCAGTTGCCTGAAACCATAACGCGCAATAATGCGGACATCACGGAAATGATGCCACTGCCAGTTAATGCTGGTTTGCCGGTGGCATTGCTGGAAAACAGACCAGACATAAAACAGGTAACGCTGGAACTGGAAGCCGCAAAACTGAACGTGCAATCCGCCAAAGCAAGATTTTATCCTTCTTTAACGCTGGATGCTTCCATAGGGTATGAGGCATTTAATGCAGCACATTTCCTAAGCTCGCCAGAATCCCTTTTTTACAATGCAGCCGCAGGCATCGCCGCACCGTTGCTGAACCGTATGGCAATTGAAGCGGATTATCGCAGCGCTAACAGCAAACAGATTCAGGCAGTTTATGAGTATGAACAGACATTCATTAATGCCTTTACAGAAGTGAATAATCAGCTTGCGGTGATAGGTAATACGAACACCATGTATGAGCTTAAGGAGCAGGAAATTCAGACATTAACAGATTCACTGAATATTGCTGACATCCTGTTCAAAGCTGCACGCATTGATTATCTCGAAACATTATTGACCCAACGGGATTATCTGGATGCACGTCTGGAACTGGTGGAAATGAAAAAGAACCAGTTTCAGGCTTATGTGACACTATACAAAGCGCTTGGTGGCGGCTGGAGAGAGCCAGCATAAATAAGAAGAGAACGACTGAGGGTTTATGAAAAAGCATTTTATTTATTTGCTGGCAAACGCAATTAAATGGCGGAGAGACAGGGATTCGAACCCTGGAAGGAGTTGCCCCCTTGCCGGTTTTCAAGACCGGTGCATTCGACCACTCTGCCATCTCTCCGCAATATCAACATAGGTTTATTAGGTCGGCTCAGAAAATGCAATAAACTCTTTGTAAATGCAATGAAAAAATGGATTTTCTAGGCAGATAATAGAAAATAAGTGAGCATGATACTTCCCATAATGATGCGATACCATGCGAATGGCACAAAACCGCTATGGGTGAGGAAGTTCAGCAGCCAGCGCACGCTGAATAACGCAGCAATAAATGCGCTGAAAAATCCTACACCAATGAGCTGCACATCGTCAAACACCATTTCGCCTGCATTTTTATAGAGGTCATATGCAGTTGCAGCGACCATGGTTGGAATCGCAAGCAGGAAGGAAAATTCAGCTGCAGTTTTGCGGTCTATTTTCATGAGCAATGCGCCCATCATGGTGGAACCAGAACGCGACGTTCCCGGGATCATTGCCAACGCCTGACAGAATCCGACCAGCACTGCCTGTTTCTGGCTCATATCGTCAACCGAATGGATGATGGATTCTGGTTTGAATTTCTCAATCACTAATATGATGAAACCTCCCACAATCAACATGACAGACACGACTAAAGGCGAGAACAACACTTCTTTGATGAAGCTATGTCCGAACAGTCCTATAATGGCTGCGGGAAGGAATGCGAGTGTTATCAGCCACACGAAATATTGCGTGCGTTTGCTGGTGAACAGATGACACACCACGTCCAGCACACGTTGCTTAAACACAATGCATATTGCCAGAATTGCACCAAGTTGAATCACCACTTCAAACACCTTGCCTGGAGGGGCTTTAAAGCCGAGAATATCAATGAGCAAAATGAGATGCCCAGTAGATGAAATTGGCAAAAACTCGGTAATGCCCTCAACAATGCCGAGAAGGCATGCTTGCAATAATTGTTCCATCACTTTTCCGTAGTATGAGTATAATTCGCAAAGTTTCTTAGTGCAGGTCTTTCCAGACTTTACGTTTTGTCAGATAAAAGATAATCGTCATGATGAACAAGAAAATCATCACTTTAATGCCCATGCCTTTGCGCTTTTCCATTTCTGGTTCAGCTGCCCATTGCAGGAAATTGACTACGTCACGTGACATTTGCTCAACGCTGGCTTCTGTCCCGTCTGCATAACTCACTTGTCCATCCAGTAACGGTGCGGCCATGGCAATTTTTCCGCCTGACATATAGGGGTTGTAATATTGTCCTTCAAGCAGTTCCACATGATCTGGTTTTGGCTCATCATACCCATTCAGCAGCGAATATATGTAATTTGCGCCATTTGGACGTGCTTTAACAAGCAGGCTCATATCTGGTGGATAAGCACCATTATTAAGTGAACGTGCCTGCTGTTCATTGGCATATGGACCAGGAATACGGTCTGATGGACGGCCTGGGCGCATATACATTTCCCCATCTGCATTTGGTCCATCCTGCACTTCATATTCAGCTGCAAGTGTTTTCACTTCAGCTTCGCTGAAACCAACAGATTGCAGATTTCGAAACGCGATGCGCTTCAGTCCGTGACAGGCAGAACACACTTCACGATAGACCTGAAAGCCACGCTGCACGGCTGCTTCGTCAAATGCACCTGTTGCGCCTTCAAACTGCCAGTGAATGTCCATCGGTTCTTTTGCATCGCTGGCGGCAAAGCCATGATAAGGAACGGCGATTGATGCAGCGAGTATAGTGCTTAAAAATAACTTACGCATGAGCTGCTCCCTGTGTTTTCTTTGCTTCTGGTGCTAATACTTTTTCACCAATGGAACGTGGAAGCGGCAATGGCTTCTCAATTTTTCCTAAGATCGGAAGGATAACAAGGAAATATGCGAAATAGTACACTGTTAAAATACGTGACCAGATAACATAGATGCCTTCTGCTGGTTTTGCACCAAGATATCCCAGACCAATACATGCAGCCACAAACAGCCAGAAAAATGGTTTAAACATTGGGCGGAAGTTGCCGCTGCGCACTTTTGAACTGTCCAGCCACGGCAAAACAAATAAAACAAGGATTGCACCAAACATTGCTAAGACACCGCCAAGTTTGTCTGGCACTGCACGCAAAATCGCATAAAATGGCAGGAAGTACCATTCAGGCACGATATGCGCTGGTGTGACAAGTGGGTTTGCAGGAATATAATTATCTGCATGTCCAAGCACATTTGGCTTGAAGAAAATAAAATATGCAAAGAGCAGGAAGAACACACCGAAACCAAAGAAATCTTTCGCAGTATAATATGGGTGGAAGGGAATCGTATCCTGTTTGCTTTTCACATCAATCCCAAGCGGGTTGTTGGAACCATGCGTATGCAACGCTACCAGATGCAACATTACCACACCCACTAACACAAGCGGCAAAAGATAATGCAGCGCAAAGAAACGGTTTAGCGTAGGGTTATCAACCGAGAAACCACCCCATAACCACGTTACGATACTCTCACCCACTAACGGAAAGGCAGAGAAGAGATTGGTGATTACGGTTGCTCCCCAGAAGCTCATTTGCCCCCACGGCAACACATAACCCATAAAGGCAGATGCCATCATCAGCAGCAAGATGACAATACCCAGCCACCACAAAATCTCTCGCGGCGCTTTATAAGAGCCGTAATATAGCCCCCTGAAAATATGTATAAAGACGACAAGGAAGAACATGGACGCGCCGTTAGCGTGCATATAACGCACCAGCCAGCCATAATTCACATCACGCATAATATGTTCAACGCTATCAAATGCATAATCCACATGTGCGGTGTAATGCATTGCCAGAAAAATACCTGTCAGAATTTGAGAGACCAGCAACAAACCTGCGATTGACCCGAAATTCCAGAAGTAATTCAGGTTGCGGGGGGTGGGATAATCCACCAAAGAATGCTGGAACATGGAAATAACAGGGAGGCGGTGTTCCACCCATCCTGCTACGCCTGTATATTCTGTTTTTTCTGAACTCATAATATGCTGCTCTTTAATTTATCTATTCAGTAATTAGCCAATTTTGATTTTTGTATCTGTCAGGAAAGTATATTCTGGTACAACAAGGTTTTTCGGTGCTGGACCTTTGCGAATCCGCCCTGCTGTGTCATAATGTGAACCATGACATGGGCAGAACCAGCCATCATAATCCCCTGCTTTGTTGCCAAGCGGTACACATCCAAGATGCGTACATACGCCGACCATCACAATCCAGTTTTCCTTTCCTTCTTTCACGCGCTCGGCATCTTCCTGAGGGTCTGGCAGGCTGGAAACATCCACCTTTTTCGCTTCTTCAATTTCTGCTTCGGTACGATTGCGAATGAAGACTGGTTTTCCGCGCCACATAACGCGAATTTCCTGCCCTTTCTGAATGGTAGACACATCCACTTCTGTTGCTGCCAACGCCAATACATCTGCTGCAGGGTTCATGCTGTCAACGAAAGGCCAGATTAGCGCTGCCGCCCCCAAGCCACCCATCGCTTGCGCAGATAAGACTAAAAAATCACGACGCTTCACACCATCCTGCGGTGCGTTGGGGTCAGGATTAACAACAGTTTGATTCTTGATTTGCTCAGACATATAATGATTTACTTATATATTATTTTACGCCTGAATGTAAGGAATTATTGCCACTATTGCAAGAATTTCATGCGCTTGTCTGCGTAAAAAATCCATTATTGTGTGCGGATTGCTTTTTGGTGCAATGCAGCAACGGTCTCTGCAGGCGCTTCAGCTACATCACCAATCGGCATTTTGCCCAATTCAAACGTACCGTAAGAGGTACGAATTAATCGGCTGACATGATGACCAAAATGCTGGAAAATGCGGCGTATCTCGCGGTTCTTTCCTTCATGCAATGTAATGTTCACCCAACAATTTGCTCCCGTTCCCTGAGAGCGCACCGCCACCTTCGCTCCTTGATAATGCACATCATCTATAGTAACTCCCTGCCTGATGGCTCTCAGCGTTTCATATGACGGTACGCCCCTCACCCGCACTTTATAAGTGCGAGGAATGTTGCTGGAGGGGTGTTCAAGATAACGTGATAATGTCCCGTCATTGGTGAGCAGCAATAACCCTTCACTGTTCAGATCCAGCCTGCCGACAGACATCACCCTGCCAATATGGTCTGGCAGATGTTCGAATATGGTTGGTCTGCCCTGCGGGTCACTATCAGAACAGATCAGCCCAACTGGTTTGTGATATAACCAGATTTTCGGCGTAGTCGCAGGTAGTACGATAATGCCATCAAATGTCACTTCGTCCTGTGCGTGAATGGCAATGGCGGGTGAGTCTGCTATGACATTATTGACCATCACGCGACCTTCAGCAATGAGCGCTTCTGCCCCCCTGCGTGATGCCACCCCTGCGGAAGCAAGATATTTATTGAGTCGAACCGTATCTTTCATGTCCTGAAACATAACATAAAAGCCGCAAGTTACAATCTGCTGAATAAAAGTGCTGCATTGCAGCAAAAGCCTCATTTGCTTTATTGACTTTTTATAATCCAGTTCATACTCTAAACAATGTTAAATAGATAACGTTTGGGGGAACAACATATCATGAATGACAAAAATAACACAAAGACAGATGCAGCAAAGCTGGCGAATGAAGCGGCTAAAGGTGCAACAGACGCTGTGAAAAAAGTGGAAAACACAGCGACTAATATCGTGAAAGATGCGGAGATGAAGGCAAAATCTCCTGAGCCAATTAAAACAGTTGCAAATAAAGCAACTTCCACTGCAAAAAAAGCAGCTACTGCCCAGAAAAAAGCAGTAAAACGTGCAAATGAAAAGGTAGTATCCATGAACAAGAAAACATCAAAAGTCGCTTCAAAGACTTATAAATCTACTGCAAAAGATGCCAAAGAAGCAAGCCAGCAGGTGATGGCACTGGGTGCAGATAGTATGCAGCAATTGTCTCAGCAAGCCAATGCAGCCACTAAAGCGATGAATGAATCTGTTGCTATTGGGCAGGAGCATATGGAAGCACTGGTTGAAGCAGGGCAGATCGCTGCTGAACATACCAGCAAGATCACAGACAGCGTGATGGAATATGCAAATGAAGCCATCAGCAGCAGTGTGGATATGTCAAAAGAATTTTTCAACTGCCGCACTGCATCAGATGTGTTTGATCTGCAGAGCCGCATGATGCAAACCAGCATGGAACGTTTCTTTGATGAAACATCTCGCCTGTCAGACATGATGTTTGAAATGGCAAGCAAAGCATCAGAGCCAATCAGCGATCAGATTGCAGAAACAACTGAGCGTTTGAACAAAGCGGTCGGCTGAACCTTTCAAATTTAATATATTTGCTTTAAAGGCTGCTTTCTTCAAAGCAGCCTTTTTTGTGTATGATGGTATTTTTATATTATAAATCTTAAAGTATGTTAATATTCGGTGACGGAATTAACATATTATTTGAAAAATGCGCTTTTGGTGTCTATTATACGTAAATGAGCAATTCCCCCGTCTATAAACTGTTGAAAGAAGCAGTCACTGCGCTGACGGAATATCGCATAGATGATGTGAGTAAAATGCTCGACAAGCCATATCAACAGGCAATACGGGCTGAGACAGATCCTGAAATAAAAGAAAAAGCAGCCGCCTTATGGAGTGATTTGAAAACGGCAATAAGCGACCCTGTAAAAGACAGGCTTGATATGAAAAAAGTGCATGATAGTGTTCTGTCAAAATTTAAAGAAAGCTCACCGATACCACCTAAAAATCAAATTGGAATTGCTAGTGAGTTATTACATAACGCCTTACACAAAGTCAGCACACATCGATTACAGCAGGCAGAAGCACTAACTATACATGAAAAAGACCGACTTGAATCTTTCAGCACAGACGGTTGGGTTGGCAAAGTCACAGGTGCTGCAAAATACAATATTGATGTGATGAAACGTCGCTGGGATGGAGACTATCTTGCTGGCGCAACTAGCAAAGAGATTGACTTAGGCATTGCTGATGATACCATTACTAATATTTCAGAACCTCCCACACCTCCTCCAGCGCCACAATCAGGAACAAGTATGGGTGGAAAGGGAATGGCTGATTCCATTTTGAACAAAGGAGGGTTTAACTCTTTTGATGGAATAAAAGACATACCTAAAAAATCTCACACTCCTCCAGCACCACAAAAAACAAAACTTGACGAAAAAGCCCTTGAAGAATTTGGTGGCGTGGACATTCTTGATAAACCCTGGAAAAAAGCTCGCGCGCTGGCGATAGGCGCGCTTGGCACTGGGCTGGTGGTGCATGGCGCACGCAATATGTATCTTTCCTTTAATCCTGATACAGACACTCATCTGGAACTGAATGAAAAGCAGACAGAGCAAAAAGGCATTAACTGGACACGGCTTGCCGTTGGCACGGCTGAGGCCATTGCAGGAAGTGCAATAATCTACCGCGCAGCTGTGGGCAAATGGACGCTTGGCGCAGTGGAAGGCAAAGCAGATGCGCTGCTTAACTGCGATCATGGAGCGCAGCGTTAATCCCTCATGGTGACCGCAGCACAAAGAGAAGCTCAGAAGAGCGCCATTGAGCGCGGGGAAGATGCGGTTTATGTGATTAATCATGCTGCAGCCTGCACAACACTCGATATTTTAAACACCCCCATTGAACTGCTCACCCAACATTATCTGAACCGAAAAATCAGTGTGAGCCATTGTCAGGCATGTGCTTCAGGAGAACATGATACAGGCATATTTTCTGCAGATCACACTGAAGGATTAGGGCTGAAAGCCTCTCGCTGGATTGCGGCAGAAATCGCAGGAGACTGGATTGGCGCAATCCCTACATTAATGGTGCAACGCCATGCACCAGAAGTGATGGAAGGCATTGGCAAGGCGCTGACCTATGCCGCAGGAGATTTCTTTTATGCAGGCGCAAAGAAAGATGCTCAACATTGGGGCTGGCAACATGGCTTCGCGCCAGAATCTGAACAGGTGCAGGGCAGAACCAAAGAACTTTATCAGCATGAAATGAAGCATATTGCGCAGGCTTTTGTGTGGACGGGGTTTTCTACCGCCATTGCACTTGGCACATTAAAATTGTTAGGCGACGATACAGAATTGCATGTGAACGCAGCAGCAAAACTTGCTGGCGTGTCCACCAGCTTCTTTGGAGTGCTGGGCTCACGCGCAGCCTTCCCCGAAAAAGCTCGCTCATGGGACAGATGGGCAAGTGAACATATCGCCACCCCTATCACCCGCGTGGTGTCTAACACGTTAGGCATTGAAGGCACGGTGGTGGACGATGCGTTGCAAAAAGAACAGGATTTCAAAACTGGCGCGCGCTGGTCTAAAGCCTGACTATTATTCATCACAAACTGATTATCTTCTTTATGAAGCTCCAGTTTCGGCTGTTTATTGCTGTCAGATATTTAGTTGCTTCATTACTCGTCAATAAAATCCACAGGATCGCAGCTTCTGCCGATGTTTGAGTGTGAATATTCACAGTCATTGTCGCGCTTAACATCTCTGAAGTGCCATTTGTCATGTGTGCAACCGCCAAGTATGGCAATAGATAGCATTAAGCAGATTGTTTTTCTCATAGCGCACCCCAGCAGCTTATTTTAACCTCTATAAGGATTAAAGCCATCTGCATGGCTTGTCTATCATTCATGTGAAAGAATCCCTGTTTTTTGCATAATTTTCCAGCAGCGTGCCATGCTCATGAAACAGAAGATGACGCACCATTCAGGCAAGCAATCCGTTTAGAGGTGGGATATGTGCCGTACCTGGGAAAATACGCGCCAGCTCATTTTTGGACAGGGCAAAACTTTCCTGCAGCACACCTTTGAACACCCCAACGATCTGCCGCGTTGGGCGGAGGTAACGTCCATCTATCATATCTGATTCGCGCAAGCCTGGCCAATCTGCCAACATGCGCCCGCCGCGCACACCACCACCCAGCAAATGCCAGCTTGTGGCTACACCATGATCCGTGCCATTTGTGCCATTCACTGCGCAGGTGCGTCCAAATTCACCACCAACCAGCACTACTGCATTGCGCCATTCCCCGCCCATATTGATGCGGAGTTGCTGAATGGCGTTATTCAACTCCGTTACCTGACGACCATATGTTCCTTCAACAAATTGCGCCGCATGAGAATCCCACCCTTTCAGCGTAAGCATGGCGATGCGAGGACCATCTGCGCGGGACATCAGCGTGCCAACAATACCAGCGCGGTCTGCATCGGTGCGTGCGGTGCGCACACGTTCCTGCAATGGTTGCCTGCTTTGGAGATTGTCAGCAAAATTGTTAAAGCCACCACGCTGCTGCAAGGCACTGCGCACTACGCGTGCGTGCTGGCGATATTCTGGCACAGCGGAATATGTTTCTAATGTGTTGAGCAACTGCTCGAAATATGCATCCCCTAAAGGATAGCTGGCTGCTTTATCCACCAGCATTGGGCGCAGACTGCCGCGCATGGCAAGCGGCGCGCTGTCATAGGGTGCGATGCTGAGCAACGCATTTTCCACATCATTCAGACCTGCTTTTTGCCCGACAATGCGCGTCAGACGGTTCATCCATCCGCTGGTGTTCGCATTCGGGTTCAATGTGCCATTGCCAAGCATGTTCTGCGCATCAAAATGCGAACGGTTCTGATGCTGCAGGCTGGCAGCATGTATGCCAATATATTGCCCGTTGCGATAAAGTGATACAAATTCTGGTAGTTTGGAAGAAACGGCAAAATCTGCATCCAGTTTAAGCGGCGCTTTACTTCCCTGCCCTGGCTTGCCAAGATAAATATTGCCGCGCAGACGCTGCAAATCAGGGTCATTATATGGCACTAATAATTCCAGCCCATCTGGCGCACCTTCCAGATTCACGAAAATGAATTTTTTGCGTGAATTCGTATAGCGCAGATTAATGGACACCTGTTCCCGCGCAAATGCTATGGAAGGCAGCATGGCTGCGCCAAATGCGGCTGCGCCTAACGTTAAAAATTGTCGTCTTGAAAATTCAGTCATCACTATATTCCTGTTTTTAACGGTTGCGCATCAGCTGCACCGCACAAAGCGTTGAGCGTTTTTCTTTAAGCGTCTTGTTCGGTTGTCCCTGCATCATCGCAATGTAAGGTTCAGCTGCTTCTGCGCCAAAGTTGCGTTCCAGCACTTTCTCAGGCGCAAGATTGCTGCCAATATCTTCATGAATCAGAAAGTTGCAGGATTCAATAATACGAATCATCTGTTGTGGTGTGCGCCAGTAATCCATCGTATCTGGCCAGCCATCTGGCGTTGCCCAGTTCCACAACATATATTCGCTCATGCGCTGCATGGCATTGCGCATTTTAATGCCCGTGTTCATGTCATTCAGATTGCCACGCACCCCTGTGCCATACATGCGCATCATGCCAACCAGCACATCATATGGCATAGGATATTTCTGGAACGTTCCGCTGTTCACCTCAGGCAGATCCAGCAGCGCACCATACATCGCCACCAGATTGCCACCTGAACCAAGATACGCCCCTGCCAGCTGGTTGATCATCGAGGGGGTTGGATTATCCTGCACGAAATGCCGCGCCATTTTTTCTGCCAGAAACTTTGCCGTGGATGGGTGCATGGCAAGGGCGCGAAGCACAGCCTCCCCTTCTTTGCGGATGGTCGGCGCATCGGTTGGGCTGGTTGCAAAATAAGTCTTGCCAAGCACCGTTTTTGCCCCTGGCTCATGCCCTTCGGCATTCACCACAAAGCCACCACGTTCCCCGTCCCACGTCCAGCCACTGATGACCTTTGCCAGTTCCTGCACATCACGCTGCGAATATCCACCATTGACACCGAGTGTATGCAGTTCCAGAATTTCACGCGCCAGATTTTCGTTAATCCCCCGTTTGGTGCTGTCCATACCAATCACAGACATTTCACCGACTGAATCAGTATTTTCCAGATAGTCCAGCATGGCAGGGTG
Organism: Rickettsiales bacterium; assembly: GCA_024304995.1. Taxonomy (GTDB): domain Bacteria; phylum Pseudomonadota; class Alphaproteobacteria; order Rickettsiales; family UBA998; genus JAMWZD01. The sequence goes on from JAMWZD010000001.1 coordinate 354,693, forward strand.
TTGTGACACCGCAATCAGCATATCCGCAAAATTGCCGTACATATTGGCGCGGATGGCTTCGCGTTCCATAGCACCAATCAATAATCGCACTGCTGAATTTTTTGCACGTGACACGCTGAAATGATTTGACCAGAAATGCGCCATGCGCTCTGCAAACTGATTATCTGCCGTGGCATTGGCGTGAATGCGGTGAGCCGTCTCAACAAATGAGACCTGACGGGCATAGGCTACATGTGGCGGCTGGTCGTTGCCCCGTGGCCAGTTCATGCGCTTATTATATTCACGTGCATAATAATCTGTTTTGGGAAGCCCACGCAGATTGCTCGGTAACGCTGGCGGTTGAGATGCCTGACGTTTTAATTCCGCTTTGAGTGCTGAAAGATTATTCTGCGTGCAGAAACGCTGATACGCATCAGGGCTGACGCCAAAGCCAAACTTACTCATCAACTGAGTGCAGTCATTGGTCTGCTCTACAGAAAGTGAAGCATGACCAGCCTGCGCCCACACACAACCTATCATTAACAACGTAACAATTTTCTTCATAATACCTACAGATTTAAAGCATCATTATGCTTGCTGATTATTCTGCCCACTTATGGCTTTTTAATGATATTATTACAAATTACAAATCGCGCCATAATATAGATTTAACATTACAGAGAATATAGATTACCTATTCAGGCAGATTTAATGGCTGCAATCACCCGTTCCATTTTGCTGCCGCGCGAGCCTTTGCAGATAATAATATCATCTGGCTGAATATTGTTTATCAGATTGTCTATCATCATATCCTGAGATGCGTGATATTGCACATGCGGTGCAACATCCTTTAACGCTTTCATGTAACGCCCGCAGGCATAGATATGATGAATTTCATGCGTGCTTAGCGGTGATGCTAACTCTGCGTGCAACTGCGCTGATGCATCCCCCAGTTCAAGCATATCACCAATCACCGCAATCACGCGTCTTCCGTTGCTTAAATCACGTGCGCGGGTAAAGGCTGCCTTCATGGCAACGGGGCTGGCATTATAGGTTTCATCAATAATGCTGATGCTGCCACCATTCCAGTTGATTGTTTCAATCACGCCCCGTCCCGCAGGTTCAGAAAAACCTTCCAATGCTTTGATGGATGCTTCAGAGTTCAGCCCCAGCGCATCTGACAACGCTAATACGCCCAGCGCATTTATAGCATGATGCCGCCCTGCAGCCTTAATCTGTAATGTATGTTCTTTGCCGGCCAGTATTGCTTTTGCAACGGTGCCATTAATGCTGACGCTGCATTCCAGCAGGCGATACTCCGCAGCGTCATGTGCGCCGAATGTTATGATATGCTGTTTTTCTGCATCCTTAGCCAGCACATCAATATATGCGGAATCTTTTGGCAAAATAACAGGCGCACCGTCTTCCATGCCCTGCACAATTTCAGCTTTGGCATGAGCAATGCCTTCCACGGAATCAAAAAACTCCAGATGCACGGCATCAATGGTGGTGATCATCGCCGCGTCTGGCTTTGCAATCTCTGAAAGCAGCGCAATCTCTCCCGCATGATTCATGCCCATTTCCAGCACCAGCGCCTCCGTATCTTTCGGTGCATTGGCAATGGTGAGCGGCAAGCCAATATGATTATTGTAATTGCCTTGTGTGGCATAAGTTTTTTTCTGAGCTTTGGCACAATGTGCCAGCATTTCCTTCGCACTGGTTTTGCCGACACTGCCCGTAATGCCTGCTACACGCGGAAATTGCTGCCTGCGCCAGCGCGCCAGCTGTTGCAACGCTTCAAGCGTGTCTTTCACCAAAATCTGCCGTTCTTCTGGCGCATCATCCTGCAAAGCAGACACCAGCGCAAAGGATGCCCCTTTTTCCAGCGCCTGCGCTACATACGCATGACCATTAAACTGCTCACCAATCAGCGCAACATACAGATTGTCTTTTTCTATGGTGCGTGTGTCTTTGCTTACGCCGCACACGCGACCACCTGTGCTGACACAATTTCCGCCTGTCGCATCCAGAATTTCCTGCAAGACATATTCCATTTATACTACCTCACGAATGACATCTGCATCATCAAAATGATGTTTGGTGGTTCCGATAATCTGATAATCCTCGTGTCCCTTGCCTGCGACCAGCAGCACATCTCCTTTTTGCAGTTGGCTGATGGCGGCATGAATTGCTTCACGTCTGTCACCAATAATTGTTGCTTTCGGACAGGCAGATGCAATGGCTTCACGAATGGGGGCTGGCGCTTCGGTGCGCGGGTTGTCATCCGTAATGGTCACCACATCTGCATGTTCCTGCGCCACCTTGCCCATCTGCGGGCGTTTGGTGGTGTCACGATCTCCCCCACAACCAAAGACCAGATGGATATTGCGGCTGGCATAGGGGCGGAGTGTTTCCAACGCCTTTTCAAGCGCCCCCGCCGTATGGGCGTAATCAATAAAAATCAGCGCGCCCTGCTCAGTCGTGCTGATCAGTTCCAGCCTGCCTTTTACTGTTTCAAGCTGCAGACATAGCGGAATTAACTCTGCAAAATGCTTATTCGTTGTCGCCTCCACCGCAAGCAATGCAGCAATCGTATTATAGACCTGAAATGTGCCATAAAGCGGAATGTTCAGTTCATAATGTTCATTGTTATAATATAAGGAAACATGCTGCCCTTTTGGAATGGGGGTAATTGCCTCAATGCGCACATCCGCCAGAGCGTTCATGCCATATGTCACCACATCATGTTGTGCTTTCAGTGACTGCGCAAATGCCATAATGCGCGGTTCATCAGCATATAATGCGGCTCGGCTGGCAGGCTTCAGCAATTCAGTGAATAGCAGGCATTTTGCTGCAAAATACTCATCCATCGTGTTATGATAATCCAGATGATCCTGAGAGAAAGATGTGAATATCGCCGCATCCACGCTCAAACCATGCAGACGGGACTGGTGCAAACCGTGGCTGGACGCTTCGACCACCACATGATTGACATTCTGTTCAGCAAGCAAACTTAGCGTATGATAAAAACGCACTGCTTCGGGGCTGGTATTGTCTGATAATGTTGGCATATGCTGCAATGTGTGATCACAGCGCAACCCCATCGTGCCAATGCTGGCAGCGGGTATTTGTGCTGCTTCCCATAATTGCCGCGTGATTTCTGCCACAGATGTTTTGCCATCCGTTCCTGTCACCGCCACACATTTTTCGCTTAGATGCCTGTGCATCATAGCAGCGCACTGACTCAGCGCTTTTCGGCTATTATCACATGCCAGCACGGCAATATGGTCTGGAATATTCAGACTCTCATATGAAGCAGCATCGCATAATATTGCCACCGCACCATCTTTAATCGCCTGCATGATATATTGTTCACCATTATGCACTGTGCCTTTAATAGCAGCAAACATGCCACCTTCAGTCACTTGTCGTGAATCTTGCGTGATGGTCATAATCGTAGTGTCTTCACCCTTCAGCTTTATGGTCGCCGAATGAGCATAATGCGCTTGAATGCGCTCTATCAGTTCAGAAAGACGCATTGCGGATATAACGTTGCTTGCGTTGGCGTTCAGCGCGTTCTGCTGCGTTGACAATCAATTGATCCACCTCATCTTCTGGTGTGGCATATACAGGCAATATGCCTTCAGTCGCAGCGATTGCTTTGGTTATGTCTGCAATAGCAGGGGCAGCTACCCAGCCTGCAGTAGCATAATTATGGGTGTCTGGCGTGCCTTCAGGTTCATCCAGCATCACAAACATTAAATATTCAGGGTTTGGCATGGGAAATGCTGCTGCCATAGACGAAATTTTCTTATCATTGCTATATCCGCCGCTAATGGCCTTGTTGGCTGTTCCTGTTTTGCCGCCTACGGCATAACCACCCACATTTGCCTGCCCCGCCGTGCCATGCTGCACCACAGCGCGCATCAGGCGATTAATCTGTGCAGAAGTGTGGCGCGAAACCACGGGAACTGATTCTTTTATTGTGCTATCCAGCAACGTAATATCACGCGCTTCCCCGCCGCCTGTCATGGCAATCATCCCCTGAATCAGATGCAGTGGCGTGACTGAAATTCCATGCCCATAAGAAATGGTAGCGCTACGCACAGGTCGCCATTCTTGCGCCGTTTTCGGAGTGGAACGCTCTGTCAACTCAATGCCTGTTGCTTCAAACATGCCTAACCGCGTTAAAAATTCACGCTGCTTGTCCATGCCTGCCGTGTGCATCATTTTCACCGTACCAATATTGGAAGAATAGGCAAAAATCTCTGGCACGTTTAACCAGCGGCGCTTTGGGTGAAAATCCTGAATGCGTGTGCCGTTAATCAGCATAGGTTGCGTGGCATCAAACCCGTCATGCAAGGTCACACCGCCATGTTCCATTGCCAGCGCCAGTGAAAAGGTTTTAAATATAGAGCCAAGCTCATATTGCCCAACGGACAGGCGGTTAAACCGCGCCGTCGCCTTGGATTTCATCGGCAGATTGGGGTTATAGTCTGGCAGGCTCACCATCGCACGCGCCTGCGCCGTGGGAATATGGAAAATCGCTCCCGTTGCCCCAATGGCGTTATGTTTGATTTTATATTGCTCTACAATATCCAGCAGTGCCTGCTGCATCCGCACATCCAGCGACAATTTCAGAGGGTTGAGAACATCATCACGTTGCAACAACTCGTCAAAAGATTTTTCAACTCCGCTGATCCCCTCTCCATCCACATTACTATATCCCAGCACATGTGAGAATAATCTGCCATGCGGGTATATGCGTTGATAATCATCATGCATATAGACCCCAGGCAGCCCCTGCCATAGCAACGCTTCCTGCTCTTTGGGCGTAATGTGACGCTTCAACCAGACAAACTTTGCGTTTGAGGTCAGGCGACGCTTCAGTAATGTGGTGTCTACATCTGGCAGAATGGTGCTGACCGTGCTTATGACCGTATCCACATCCTTAATTTCATCAGGCTTGGCATATAAAGACCGCGTTGCCACGGAGCTTGCCAACAAGACACCATGTCGGTCGCGTATGGTCTGGCGCGGCATCACCACTTCAGGCACAGACGGCTTCCAGAGTTGCTCATCTGGTGCTTCCCCGCGCACAATACCAACCCCTTCCAGCGTGGATTCCTTCATATCTCCCACACCACCGAAGGATTCCTGCGCCAGTTCAATAAAACCACGTCCATCCATTGAAATGCTGACCAGCCGCACGCAGACAGACACGAAACATAAAGCAAAAAATGCACTGATAGTAATAATCCGCGCACGCCCTACATCTGCGTTGCGTGAGGCGCTTCGTTGCTGCAATCGCACTGTGGGTGATGGCGGGATATTCTGCATATCAGCGCTGCTCCTGCCGTGCTTTGCGCAAAGCTACGTGTGACGCCTGCCACATGGCATTGTCGGTCTGCATCATGGAAGAGGATGCCATTGGCTGCAATTCCAGATGACGCGCCGCCAGTTCTTTCACGCGCTCGGGGCGGCTGACATAGGTCCATTCCACTTCCAGCGTGGCCAAACGGCGTTTTTCGTCGATCAGTTCCTGCTCCAGACGCTCCGTTTCCTTCTGCGCACTGCGAACGTTATATTTCAAATCATATAAGGTCAGCGCCGTAATCGCAAAAATGCACACCCATACAAAATAGTTACGCATGAGACACCCCCCGCGCAGCAACATTGGTGCGGATTGCAGCGCGCAATTTTGCGCTGCGGGCGCGTGGGTTGCGCTTCAATTCTTCTGCACTTGCGGTCACTGCCTTGCGCTCCAAATGCGTGAAAGTCGGCTGCTGCGCGTCCTCATCCTGCGGAGCGTTAATCGGCACATGGCGAGATGTTGCAGGTGCAGGATTGCAGGCCTGAGCAAAAAACTGCTTCACAATGCGGTCTTCCAGTGAATGAAACGTCACCACCACTAATCGTCCGCCTTCTGCCAAGCAATGTTCAGACGCAATCAACGCCTCTTCCAGCTCCTGCAATTCCTGATTCACATAAATTCTAAGCGCCTGAAAGGTTTTCGTCGCTGGGTCAATCGGCTTTTTCGGGTTCACCTTGACCACGCTGTGAATCACATCCCGCAGTTGCAGCGTCGTTTCAATAGGTGCTTCTGCACGTGCCTCCACAATCGCCCGCGCAATTTTGCGTGATGCACGTTCTTCCCCATATCGCCAGATAATATCTGCCAGCGTTTTCTCGTCATACTCATTCACCACATCCGCCGCGCTCTGCCCCATTTCAGACATGCGCATATCCAGCGCACCCTCTTTGGAGAAAGAAAAACCGCGCTGTGCCTCATCAATCTGCATGGACGACACACCAATATCCAGCACAATCGCATCCATGCTGGCAGGTAAGCAATGCTCACGCATCTCGCTGAAACGCGCCTGTTTGAAGCTAAAACGCTCGCCATATTGTGCCTGCAATCGCGCCACATGCGTTGCCACATTCGGGTCACGGTCAAATGCAGTTAAATGCTTGCATCCTGCATCCAGCAACGCTGCACTATATCCGCCTGCGCCAAACGTACCATCCAGCACTGCATCATCCGCGCTCACACGCATGGCATCCAGCACTTCATCAAGTAATACGGGGATATGCGGCGCATTCTCGCTCATATTACTGCGCTCCTTTTGGGGCTGCACTCAAATGCCCGCGCTTGCTCAGCGCCAGTTTGCGTGTTTCTTCTGCATGGACTTTAAATGCCTCAGGCTCCCAAATTTCAAAAGTCTTCCCCTTTCCCACAAACACCGCTTCACCCGAAATGCCGACAGATTCCAACAATTCCGTCGGCAAATTCACGCGCCCTTCACTGTCAAATGATAGCTGCACACTCCCACCAAGAATAGTCGCCGCAAACGCATCATGTTCTTCGGAGAACGGGTCAAGCGTTTCAATCTTCTCGCTCAGCGCCTCAATACGCGACATGGCGCAGGCTTCAATGCAGGGGTTGATGAAAGACTGATAAATCACGATGCCGTTAAATGATTCATTTCCCAATACGGCACGAAAATTGGTAGGCACGGAAACCCGCCCTTTCTTGTCAATCTTCTTTGCAAAATGGGAAAGAAATAACGCCACAGTCGCTCAGCTTACATCACAAATTCAGTCAGAGAATATAGCAGACCCCAGATCGCCAGCGGCGGCACAGCAATGCGCAGCACCAGCGTGTCATACTGCTTTAAAAACTGTTTAAACGCGCCATCACGGCTCACTTCTTCTGCTTCAAGATCAAGCGTGAGCGGCCCGTGATGCATTGAAATATAATTGGAAAGGTCGTGCTGGGTCATGACAATGGTTCCTACTTGGTTTGCGTTTGCGAAAGACCGACATTCCATATTTCCAGATAACTTGGTCAGTTCTGGAAATTTTTGGGATGAACTGGTCACACTTGGGATGGTATGTGAAAAACTGGAAAAGGTCAACCAGATAAAGTGGATATTTTATGGTTTTTTTACGTGCTAAAAACGTATTAAACTATTGTTTTAAATATATTTCACAGCTTATTCACAGAGTTATGCTTTGCCTGTGGATAGAGATGTTAAAAACTTTTCAAGCGGGGAAATATTGTGTATAAGATGTCACAACATTATATAGAATCTTATGAAAACAGACATTACGCCCAATTTCTCCCAAACTCACCAAAACACGCTTTCCGTCCTGCAGATGGAGGACGAAATTCTGCGCCTGAAAGGTGAGATGAACGCCGTCATCCTCGCGCATTATTATCAAGATGATGATATTCAGGACATTGCGGATTATGTGGGGGATTCGCTAGATCTGGCGCGCAAGGCGGCGGCAACAGACGCAGACGTGATTGTGTTTTGCGGGGTGAAATTCATGGCGGAAGGCGCAAAAATCCTCTCACCGAATAAGCAGGTGTTGCTGCCAGACATGGAAGCAGGCTGCTCGCTGGAAAGCTCGTGCGAAGCCGAAGCCTTCAAAGCCTTCCGCGCGCAACATCCAGACCATATCGCCGTAACGTATATTAACTGCTCCGCAGCCGTGAAAGCGCTGACAGACATTATCGTCACTTCCACCAATGCCGAAGCCATCATCGCGCAAATCCCTGAAGACCAGCCGATTATTTTTGCACCAGACAAAAACCTTGGCGCGTATCTGTCCAAAAAAACTGGGCGGGAGATGTTGCTCTGGGATGGGGCGTGCATCGTGCATGAGCGTTTTTCGGAACAAGAACTCGTACGCCTGAAAACGCTGCACCCAGAGGCGCATATCATTGCACACCCTGAATGCACGGAGAATTTATTGGCATATGCAGATCATATCGGCTCCACCTCGTCCCTGCTGAAATTCACCCAGACTCGCCCAGGCGAGGAATTTATCGTGCTGACCGAACCGGGCATTTTGCACCAAATGCAAAAAACCTCCGCAGGCAGCATTTTCCACCCCGTGCCAGGCATGGAGAAAGGCTGCGAAGCGTGCAATAACTGCCCCTACATGAAGTTAAACACGCTGGAGAAGTTGTACGTCTGCATGAGAGACCGCACCCCAGAACTTACGCTGGATGCACAACTGATGGAAGATGCCAAAAAGCCACTGGAACGGATGTTAGAACTCTCCAAAGCCATCCCAGATTCCAGCGCCAAACCGCAATAATGTTATTCCGTCATTCTGAGGCGCAGCCGAAGAATCCAGAGCCGCTTGCGCAAGAGGGAACTTGGATTCTTCACTTCGTTCAGAATGACGAACCCCACCCCAAAACCAAACAAAACCACTTTTTTCACCCACCATTCATAATTCTGTCATATAGTGCGTCTATACTGATAGTATCAAATAAGAACAAAAAGGAATTTTCAGATGGTACAACAGGTACAGGAAAAGAAAGGCGGCGTAAGTTTTGGGCAGGTGGCTGGCGCTGCTGTAGCAGGAACCTCTGTAGGTTTATTAGGGAATCATGTCGTTAATGGCATGAACCAAGCTGCACGTATAACTGGCGGAGAGGCTTTGAAAAATGCGCCAAAAGGTGCAGAGGAAGCCTTTGAAACTGTAAAGTCTTCAACAAACCAATTAGCTGAATACACAAATAATATACGACAGTTTGCAGCTAAACAAGGAGATGAAATCAAAAAAGTAGCAGAAGATTTTTCTGGTGAAAAAGGTGGTGAGATCGTCAAAAATGTGAAATCTATTGCAAATGAAGCAGGAAAAATAACAGAAGAAACTGCTGGCAAAATAGCTGAAGATTTATCGAAGAAAGTTAATGGTCCTTTTCAGGAAAGTGGGAAGGAAGGCTCAAGAGAAGCGGCTAAAATCACTTCAGAAATGGTCAAAGAAAATGTTTCTAAACTGAATGATAAATTCAGTGAGGGGATGAAAGGTCTTGGTGCTTTAAATGGAAAGCAAAAAGCACTTATTGTTGGAGCAGCAGCAATTGCAACAATCGGCACAATGATGGCATTAGCACCAAAATCAAAAGTGGAAGAGCCACAACATGACGGCATGGTGCAAGGGCGCGGTCAAAGCATGGCAATGGCATAAACTCCCCCCTCGTTCTTATTTTAAACAAAAAGAAACACCTGCTTTGCAAACAAGGCAGGTGTTTTTTTTAGTGTCACGATAAAGAAAACCTCTCACCCATATTCGGGCGAGAGGGAGAAAATTAAATGTCTAAAATTTTGACCCAAGGAGCAATCTCCTCAGGCATGAAAATTTTTAGCCAGTCAATCATTTGTAGCAGAAAATAGTCATAAGAATTTTTTCCATTGGCTTTTGGACACCAACCATTACTTAGAATTTCTTGAGTAGTTCTGCCAAGCAAAGTAACTTTATTTTCTTTGCAAATAGCAAGACAGTAAGGAGCAAAATAAGACTTAACTCTATCATTAGAGGGAAATTTTAATTTTGCATATTTGTCATACGTTGTTACGAAAGTATGGAGTCTGCTTTTTGTAATATCAGAATTCAGCCTCTCTGTCCTCACGATATGCAAACATACTAAGTTATCAATTACCTTTTTGACGAGGTTATCTTTGTAGTAGCTACCGTACAAGCTAAGAAATTTTGCTTCATCTTTAATGACTTCTACATAAAGACGATCCATCCATTTCTCTTCAAGACTTACAGAAAGCTGATGCTTTGCATAAGAATAAAGCTGCTGTTGATAAAGTTGTTCGTCATTATCCCAGACATGTCTGTCAGGATTATCATACCAAAAGACAACTTCTAAAAACTTTTGATAGGCATCTTCTTCAAATTTTGAAGCGGCTACTAATTTTTGCTGAATATTTTCATTCAAGAGTTTCTGTAACTCACCAGCAATATAAGCCTCAACAAACTCATGCTTTTCAAACAAAGTTGCTTTTGAAGCAATAATCTGAAAATCCGTCATCGAAATCCATTTTTTGGCTTTATTCATAGTCACCCAAATACAGAGATACGCGAACGCATCTTTGTCACCGACACCATGCAGGAACATGGTTTGGTACTCTTTGTCTGGGTGAGTGAATAACGCATACGTCTCTTTCACCACTGTATTGCGGAACAGAAATTCCTCATTGGTCAATTTGCGTTCATATTGAGCGTTGCGCTCAATATAAAGCTCTTGTGCCTTCTGCGCCATTTCCAGCTTCTGAATTTCACGAACCTCTTGGCGGTTGGATGCCGCTAAATTTTCACGAGCAATCTGAAGCTGTTCCTCACGCTGAGCATGAGCGACTAATTCCATTGCAACACTAAATAAATCAGACATTAGTTTAAGCGTACTTTAAAAAGCACGGGATAAAAGAATAGGCCACTTTATAAATTATGAATGTTTGCCCACTTCGGCATAATGCTGTTTTAGCAATAATCAAAAATGTAGCAAACGCTGTAAATAAAGTGAACAGATACTATACCAAATTCTTTTCGCCTCCGCAAACAAAAAAAGGGGAGCGCCGAAGCCCTCCCCTTTTTATTATGCGTATGCGCTGCGCGTCTTAAGAACGCTTGCGGCGCTGGCGTTTGGGTTTGTCATCGCCTGAAGCATCATCATTGTTTTTGTGATCTTCAATCTCGATTTCCTCTCCCGTTTCCTGATCCACTGCACGCATAGACAAGCGGAACTTGCCACGTGGGTCAATGTCCATCAGCTTCACCTTCACCACATCATCCACAGAAAGCACCGTGTTTACATCTGCAATGCGCTCACCTGTGATCTCGCTTACATGCACCAAACCTTCATGATTGCCAATGAATCGCACAAATGCACCAAAATCTACGATACTGACGACTTTACCGTCGTAAATCGTACCTTTCTCGGGCTCAGCAACAATATTGATAATCCAGTCTTTCGCCGCTTGGGCGCTATCACCATTAGGTGCGTAGATACGGATTGAACCATCATCTTCAATGTCAATCTTCGCTTCTGTTTCTTCGCAAATCTCACGGATCACTTTTCCGCCAGATCCAATCACATCACGGATTTTGTCTTTGTCAATCTGCATAGTAGTGATGGTCGGCGCAGTCTCGCTCACAGTGTCGCGGGATGTGTCCAGCGCCTGTGACATCGCTTTCAGAATTGTTTTGCGACCCTCATGCGCCTGGCTGAGCGCCACTTTCATGATTTCTTCTGTGATGCCGTTGATTTTAATGTCCATCTGCAGCGCGGTCACACCTTCACTGGTTCCCGCCACTTTAAAGTCCATATCACCGAGATGATCTTCATCACCCAGTATATCTGACAAGACCACAAAATCATCTTCTTCTTTGATAAGCCCCATCGCAATCCCCGCAACTGGGCGTTTGAGTGGCACACCTGCATCCATCATCGCAAGCGATGCACCGCAGACCGTTGCCATAGAAGATGAGCCATTAGATTCAGTAATCTCAGACACCAAACGAATGGTGTAAGGAAATTCTTCCTGCTCAGGCAACAGCGCGCGCACTGCACGCCACGCCAATTTACCATGTCCAATTTCACGACGCCCTGGTGGACGCATAGGATACGCTTCACCCACAGAATAAGGAGGGAAGTTATAATGCAGCATGAAATGCTCTTTATATTCACCTTCCAGCGCATCAATAATCTGCTCATCCTGACCAGTACCCAGCGTGGCAACCACAATCGCCTGCGTTTCACCGCGGGTGAATAATGCCGAACCATGTGTATGCGGCAGGAAAGAGGCTTCTGCGACGATCTGACGTACATCAGACAGACCACGCCCATCTATACGCGCTTTAGTGTCAACCAAATCCTTGCGTACGATGGTTTTTTCCAGCTTCTTGATTGCATCTGCAATTTTCACAGCAGGATGCTCACCATCATCAAACGATCCGCTGATTTCATCACGAATTTCTGCAAGGCGGTTCTGGCGTTCCTGCTTATCCGTAATTTTATATGCATCACGGAACGCTTTTTCGCCTATGTCTTTTGCACGGCTATACAACGCATCCCAACCTTCATATTCCTGAAGATCCCACGGCTCTTTCGCGCAGCTTTCAGCAAAGTCAATAATCAGGTCAATCACAGGCTGCATTTCTTTGTGCGCATGCATCACTGCCCCCAGCATCACTTCTTCCGAAAGCTCATTCGCTTCGGATTCCACCATCAAGACAGAGCTTTGCGTTCCTGCAATCACCAAATCCAGATCACTTTCCTTCGTTTCAGAAATAGATGGGTTCAGAATATACTCACCATCTTTATATCCTACGCGTGCCGCTGCCACAGGGCCCATAAATGGCACACCAGAAATGGTCAGCGCTGCCGAAGCGCCAATCAGTGCGAGAATATCCGCATTGGTTTCTTTATCCGTTGATAGCAATGTACACACAATCTGTGTTTCGTTACGGAATTCATCTGGGAAAAGTGGACGGATCGGACGGTCGATCAAACGTGATGTTAGCGTCTCTTTTTCACTTGGGCGACCTTCGCGCTTAAAGAATCCACCAGGAATCTTTCCAGCTGCGTATGTCTTTTCCTGATAATTTACGGTGAGTGGAAAGAAATCCACATCTGGCTTCACTTTTTTCGCAGATACAGTAGTACATAATATTGCGACATCACCATAGGTCACCATGACCGCGCCGTCTGCCTGACGCGCTACTTTTCCTGTTTCGAATGTCAGCGTTTTCCCCGCCCATTCAATTGATTTTCTTGTTATTTTGAACATAGTCATCCTTCAAATTAAATAAACATATTGTGCAGGCTGAACTTACTAAAATCATAGTATGGCTTTAGTAAATCCAGCACACATATGTGTTTTGTTTAATCTATTTTGGAGACAATTACAAGATGTAAGCGCGATTAACTTACCAGATGCATAATGTCTTTTGTAACATCCTGCAAATTCTGCATTCCATCAATGCTGCGTAACTTGCCTGTTCTAGCATAATAAGGAAGTAACGGCGCGGTTTGTTCGTGATAGGATTTCAAACGCTTTGATACTGTTTTTGCATTGTCATCTTCACGGCGAGTAAATTCAGTGCTGCCACAAATATCACATATATTATCTTTTGCTGGTCGCTTAAATTCATCATGATACCCTTCCCCGCAAGATGCGCACGTAAAACGACCAGAGACGCGCTTGACCAGAATATCATCAATCACCTTTAACTCTATTACGTGATCAATAGTCTTTTTTTCTTCAGAAAGCATAACATCCAGTGCTTCGGCCTGCTTCACAGTACGTGGGAATCCATCCAGAATAAATCCGTTCTGACAATCTTCCTTGCTGATACGTTCTTTAATCAGGCTGACCATCAATGCATCATCCACTAATGCGCCAGAAGCCATAATTTCTTTAAGTTTGTTGCCCAGCTCTGTTCCAGAAGATGCAGCAGCTCTAAGCATATCGCCAGTAGAGAGTTTCACAATATTGCAATGGCGCATTAAAAAAGAGGCTTGAGTTCCTTTTCCCGCCCCTGGAGGCCCTAGCAATATTATATGCATCTTACCGTTTCCCTTTAATTCGAGATTTCTTAATTAGCGATTCATATTGATGTGCAAATAAGTGGGACTGCACCTGCCCGATAAATTCCATTGTCACATTGACGATAATCAAAAGGCTCGTTCCTCCAAGATAAAATGGAATAGAATATTTTGCGATAATAAACTCAGGCAATACACACACTAATGCAAGATATATTGCACCTACAACGGTTATTCTGGTCAATACATAATCCAGATAGTCCGCTGTTTTTTGACCAGGGCGTATTCCAGGCACAAACCCGCCATTCTTTTTTAAATTATCAGCAGTTTCTTCTGGATTAAATACAACCGCAGTGTAGAAAAAGCAGAAAAATACGATAATTGCTACATATGCTACCATATAAGCTGGCTGACCGTGACCGAGATAGGCAGTGACAGTTGTCAGCCATTCAGGAGCATTCTCCGTGTTGAAATTTGCAATCGTAAGCGGAAAAAGCAGAATGGAACTTGCAAAGATTGGAGGGATGACACCAGCAGTGTTAAGCTTAAGTGGCAAATGGGTGTTCTCACCAGCAAATAATTTATTCCCCACCTGTTTTTTAGGATATTGCACAACGATGCGGCGCTGCGCACTTTCCATGAACACAATAAGTGCAATAACCAGTAAAGCACCAATAAGTATCGCAGCTACGGCTGCAGCACTCATAGTGGTGTTGCCCATACTTGCAATTCCACCAGGCAGTTCGGCAATAATACCAGCAAATATTATTAAAGAAATGCCATTGCCAATTCCGCGTGAGGTCATTTGTTCACCAAGCCACATTAGAAAAACAGTGCCACCCGTTAATGTTATCATAGTGCTAAATCGGAAAAACATTCCGGGATCAATTACAGCCGACCCTGCACTGCCTGTGGTGCTTTCAAGCCCTACGGCAACTCCGTATCCTTGAATAAGTGCAAGAAACACTGTTCCAAGTCGTGTATATTGATTGATTTTTCTGCGCCCCGATTCACCTTCTTTTTTAAGTGCAGCTAATTGTGGCACGGCGACCCCCAGAAGCTGAATAATGATTGACGCAGATATATAAGGCATGATTGCAAGTGCGAATATTGTCATTCGCCCCAATGCTCCACCAGAAAACATATTAAATACGCCTAAAATTCCATCAGACTGTTCTGCAAAAATATCCTGCAGAATACGCGGATCAATACCAGGAATTGGAATATAAGTTCCAATTCGGTAGACAATTAAAGCGCCAATAACAAAAAGCAAGCGGCTTTTCAGCTCGCTTGCCTTCGATATTAAACTCAAATCCATATTTTGAGCAAGACGCTCGACAGAAGAAACCATAAAAAAGCCTTAAGCTATTTCTACGCTGCCTCCAGCTTCGGCCACTTTTGACTGAGCCGTGGAAGACGCTTTATTAACTGAAACAGAAATTTTAGAAGAAACAGAGCCATTACCCAAAAGCTTGATTGGCTTTGAAGCATCCCTAACTAAGCCCGCTGACTGCAATGTTTCTGCATTTACATTACTTTCGAGCGTGTTATTTTTGATTGCTTCATCAATCTGATCCAGATTGACCACCTGATATTCAACACGATTAATGTTATTAAAGCCACGCTTCGGCAGGCGTCTGAAAATTGGCATCTGACCACCTTCAAAACCTTTAATTGCTACGCCACTACGAGACTTCTGTCCTTTGACACCGCGACCGCAAGTTTTGCCTTTGCCCGAACCGATACCGCGACCAACACGAATGCGATTCTTGCGAGCACCTTTATTGTCGGAAAGTGAATCTAAAGTAATCATACTATGCCTCTATTACTTCTACGAGGTGTGACACTTTACGAACCATCCCTCTTGTTGCATCTGTGTCCTCAAGAACTGAAACACGATGCATTTTATTTAACCCAAGTCCAATAAGCGTCTGGCGCTGGTATTTTTTTCTACCAATCGGACTTCCTGTTTGCTTTACGCTGAATGTCTTTTTTTCTTTAGCCATTATACTTCCTCATTTGAAAGCTCAGTTTCGGATAAAATTTTAGCATTCGATCCACCTGTCGCAGCTTCTCTTCTTCCAACAATTTCGCCTACTTTCATACCGCGACGTGCCGCAATATCTTTGGGCGAACTAATGCTTTTCAGTGCTTCGAACGTTGCTTTTACCATGTTATGCGGATTTGATGTGCCGTTAGACTTTGACACAACATCCTGCACACCCAATGCTTCAAATACAGCACGCATGGGACCACCAGCAATAATCCCCGTACCAGCTGGCGCTGAGCGCATCATTACTTTACCAGCACCATATGTGCCTTTTACATCATAATGAATCGTACG
This sequence comes from Rickettsiales bacterium, assembly GCA_024304995.1. GTDB lineage: Bacteria > Pseudomonadota > Alphaproteobacteria > Rickettsiales > UBA998 > JAMWZD01. The sequence goes on from JAMWZD010000001.1 coordinate 370,874, forward strand.
AGACTCTCTTAATGGAACGCGTATCATAGACTTTTTAGCCGCTTCCGTTGCTTTAGAAACTGCCTCAGGCACTTCTTTAGCTTTACCAGTTCCATAGCCAACTCTACCTTTACCGTCACCTGTCACCACAAGTGCAGCAAAGCCGAAACGTCTACCACCTTTAACCACTTTTGCTACGCGGTTGATTGATACCAGCTTTTCAATGATCTCATTTTCTTTCTGTTCTACAGCAGCCATAATATTATCCGTCTATCTAAAATTTTAAGCCAGCTTCACGAGCAGCTTCTGCAACTGCCTTGACTCTTCCGTGGAAGATATAGCCACCACGATCAAACACAATATTTTCTATTTTTGAATCCTGAGCCTTTTTAGCAATCAGTTTACCTACCTCTTTAGCAGCTTCTATAGTGCAACCATTCTTAGCAGATATTTCCTTTCCTAATGTAGATGCACTAGCAAGGGTGACAGATGCGGCATCATCAATAAGCTGAGCGTAAATATGCTTTCCTGTCCTATGAACAGAAAGGCGAATTTTTCCCGCTGCTTTTTTACGCAGACTATAACGCAGACGCTTTTTTCTACGCAAAAAGTTTTTGTTCGTATTAGACATTATTTCTTCTTCCCTTCTTTAATGCGTACATACTCATCGCTATAGCGTACACCTTTACCTTTATATGGCTCAGGCTTACGGAGCGAACGCAATTCAGCAGCAATTTGCCCTACCTTTTGGTTGTCAACACCTTCAACCTTTAAAGAAGTTTGTTTATCAACAGTGATATTGATATCTTCTGGAATCACAAACTTAATGTCATGACTGTAACCAAGGGCAAGTGTAAGAATATTTCCTTGCACTGCCGCACGGTATCCTACGCCTTTCACTTCGAGTTCTTTAGTAAAACCTTCAGAAACACCAATAACCATATTGTTGATTCTACTCCTGAATGTTCCCCATAACGCACGAGACTTCTTAGTCTGATCTGCTGGCGACACCACCACCTGACCATCCTCTATGTCAACGGAAACATCTTTAGTAAAAGGCAGTGAAAGCTCACCCTTCTTCCCTGTTACCGTCACGATGTTACCATCTTTCTTCACCTGAACGCCATCAGGAATCGAAACTGGATTTTTTCCTACTCTAGACATAATTTCTAAATTCCTTAAAATATGTAAAACAGGACTTCTCCGCCTGCATTCAGTGACCTTGCCTCTGCATCAGAAACGACACCCTTATCTGTTGAAAGGATGGCAGATCCTAGTCCGTTATAAACCGATTTAAAATCAGCAACAGAAGAATATTCTCGACACCCTGGTTTAGAAATACGCTTCAGCATTTTGATGGCTGGCTCGCCTTCAAAATATTTAAGCTCTATTTCCAAAGAGCGTTTGCTACCTTCAGTCACTTCTGACCAATCTCTGATAAATCCTTCTTTCTTTAATACATCTAGTACATTTGCCAGAAGCTTAGAGAAAGGACATTTTACATGAGACAGCTTTGCCTTTTGTCCATTACGGATACGCGTAAGCATATCGGATAGTAAATCATTCATTGCCATGTCTATTACCAACTCGATTTGATGAGACCAGGAATTTCACCAAAATTCCCCAATTCACGTACAGCGATACGTGAAAGATTAAATTTTCTATAGTAGCCACGCGGTCTTCCTGTAAGACCACATCTATTTCTATATCTATTACTAGCAGAGTTGCGAGGCAGATCAGACAAACGCATCTGCGCTTCCATACGTTCAGCAATTGGCAAGTCTTTGTTCATCACAATAGACTTTAGTTCAGATCTTTTCTTTCTGAACTTTTTAATCTCGCGCTCACGCTTATTATTCTTTTCAATGCAGCTTTTCTTTGCCATTAGTTTGCTCCTGCAGTGCTAAAAGGAAAATCAAGAGACTCTAATAGCACCTTTGCTTCTTCGTTAGTTTTCGCCGTCGTTGCAATGATAATATCAAAGCCTTTAACTTTATCTACCTTATCATAATCTATTTCAGGGAACACGATATGCTCTTTAATGCCAAATGCATAATTACCTCTGCCGTCAAAGCTCTTAGAGGAAATACCTCTAAAATCTCGAATGCGAGGCATAGCAATATTGACTAAACGATCAATAAACTCATACATTTTATCACCACGTAGAGTCACCTTACATCCCAAAGGCATACCTTCGCGGATCTTAAAGCCAGCTTCAGATTTTTTGGACTTTGTAATAACTGCTTTCTGGCCAGCAATTAAAGACAATTCCTTAGCTGCTTTCTCTACATACTTACTATCTGTCACAGCCTCACCACAGCCCATATTCAGGACAATCTTATCGATCTTTGGCACTTCCATAACATTAGAATAACCAAATTTCTCTTTCAGTTGTGGCACAGATGTGTCAGCATATATTTTCTTTGCTCTAGACATTATGCAACCACCTCTTTTGTTGTGGAGTAAACACGCTGCTTTTCTCCGTTACCTTCAGTTTTGTAAGCAACACGACTTGCTTTACCATTACCATCCAGCAAAGCAACGTTAGAAACGTGTATAGGGCGCTCAACCTCTATAATAGAGGCTGCGCCAGCGGCATCCGCACGCTTGTGCTTTTTAGCAATATTCACACCTGAAACCGTCACCCTGTCTTTCGAAGGAAAACACTGAGAAACAGTTCCTTTTGACCCTTTGTACTTACCAGCGATCACAACGACTTCGTCACCTTTAATAATCTTCATAATTACAATACCTCCGGAGCCAAAGAAACAATTTTCATAAAACGTTTCGCACGCAACTCTCTGACTACAGGACCAAAAATACGCGTACCCATAGGTTCATTCTGCTTATTAATCAACACTGCTGCGTTTCTATCAAAACGAATCACACTACCATCATTACGCTTAACATCTTTTGCCGTACGCACGATTACAGCACGTTGCACTGTACCTTTCTTCACTTTTCCGCGTGGAATAGCTTCTTTAACGGAAACCACAATAACATCACCAACTGAAGCTACTTTGCGTTTTGAGCCACCAAGAACCTTGATGCACTGCACTTTCTTTGCGCCAGAATTATCTGCTACTTCTAATACTGTTTGCATCTGAATCATGATTGAATCTCCTTAGCAGCAAGCAGTTCCCAGCTCTTAGTTTTTGACAGAGGCTTGCACTCAATAATACTTACCTCGTCACCAACTTTTGCTGACTGCTTTTCATCATGCGCATGATATTTTTTTGTCTTACGAATAAATTTATTATAAAGCGGATGCTTAATACGACGCTCAACAAGGACAGTAATAGTTTTGTCCATTGAGTCACTTAGCACCACACCCTTCAAAACGCGTTTAGGCATTATTGCCTCCATGTTTCTTTTGCGTTAAAAATGTAGAAATTCGGGCTACCTCTTTACGAACCTGCTTGAAACGTGCCGTATTAGACAGTTCACCTGATGCAAGCTGAAAACGCAAATTTAGCAATTCTTTTTTACAACCAACCAGCTTCTCTTTCAGAGCAGTCTCATCTAAATCTTTAGATATATCACTTTTTTTAACTGACATAATTTTAGACTCCAACCCTACTTACGAACTTTGTTTTTACAGGAAGCTTTGCAGCAGCGCGTTCAAAGGCAGCTCTTGCCAGTTCCTGAGAAACACCATCAATCTCGAACAGAATACGACCAGGCTTCACCTTACATGCCCAATATTCTACTGAACCCTTACCTTTACCCATACGCACTTCAGCTGGTTTTGCTGTCACAGGTGTATCTGGAAAAATACGGATCCAAAGGCGACCAGTACGCTTCACATGACGTGTGATTGCACGACGAGATGCCTCAATTTGACGAGCTGTGATACGCTCAGGTTCAATGGCTTTCAGACCATAAGACCCGAAGTTAAGATCTGATCCGCCCTTAGCGAGACCATGAATACGCCCTTTATGCGCTTTCCTGTATTTCGTACGTTTAGGTGTTAACATTGTTTTGCCTGTCTATTTTGGAGGTATGTGTATAGTGCAAACACATAGCATCCGTCAAGTTATAGTTTTTATTTTCTGGATGATTTATAATTATCTGGCGTTTTTTCTAAAGTATCTACTGATTCACCTTTATAAATCCATACTTTAATACCTATCACTCCATAGGTAGTATGGGCTTTTGCAACACCATAATCTATATCCGCTCTGAAGGTATGAAGCGGCACCTGCCCTTCACGATACCATTCAGTTCTTGCAATCTCTGCACCACCCAATCGACCAGCACAATTGATACGAATCCCTTTTGCACCCAATCGCATAGACGATTGCACCGCACGCTTCATCGCACGTCTGAATGTTACACGACGCTCGAGCTGATCTGCAACACTCTCTGCCACTAATGTAGCATCAATTTCTGGCTTTCTGATCTCGATAATATTTACCGACACTTCATCTGTAGTAAACTGGGCAAGCTGCTTTTTGATTTTATCAATATCTGCACCTTTCTTTCCGATTACAATACCAGGACGCGCAGTATGTAGAGAAATATTCGCTTTCTTTGCAGTTCGCTCAATAACAATTCTGCTAATTCCTGCCGACTGGAGCTTTTTCTTTAAAAAACGCTTAATAGCAATATCTTCATGAAGCTTTGCCGAATAATCTTTTTTAGAAAACCAACGGGAATCCCATGTTTTATTGATACCGAGGCGCAAGCCAATTGGATTTACTTTCTGTCCCATTATGCGTTACCTGCTTCTTTAACGATGATAGTTAGATTACTGAATGGCTTAACAATTCTCGCGCCACGTCCGCGCGCTCTGGCACGAAAACGCTTCATCACCATAGCCTTTCCAACCCACGCCTCTTTCACATAGAGGCTATCAATATCAAGATTATGATTATTCTCTGCATTTGCAATGGCCGACTCAAGCGTTGCCTTCACATCCCTTGCAATACGCTTATGCGAAAATGTCAACTGCGTTAGTGCATCATTTACGCGTAACCCTGAGATAGAGTTTGCGACCAGACCAAGCTTTTGCGGACTGACTCGCACTCTGTTTAATACTGCTTTTGCTTCATCTGAAGCAAGCGCTGATGGTTTTGCTTTTTTACTCATAATAACCCTTACTTACGCTTCGCTTTTTTGTCTGCACCATGCCCGTAATAGGTACGTGTTGGAGCAAATTCGCCGAGCTTATGCCCAACCATTTCTTCTGTAACCAGAACTGGTACAAATTTCTGACCATTATAGACGCCAAAAGTAGCACCTACAAATTGTGGAATAATCGTAGAACGACGTGACCATGTTTGAATAACCTTATTTTTACCAGAAGCATTTGCTTCCTCTACTTTTTTAAGTAGGTAAAAATCAAAGAAAGGACCTTTCCATACTGAACGTGACATAATTCTATACTCCTAGCGTTTCTTCGCTTTATGACGCGAACGAATAATTAAGTTGCTTGACGGCTTTTTCTTATTACGCGTTCTAGCCCCTTTAGTTGACTTACCCCATGGCGTTACAGGGTGGCGACCACCAGACGTACGACCTTCACCACCACCATGTGGGTGATCTACAGGGTTCATTGCAACACCACGCACAGAAGGACGTTTACCTTTCCAGCGCGTGCGACCAGCTTTACCATCATTCGTGTTCTGATTATCAGGATTAGAAACTGCTCCAATAGATGCCATACAATCCGCATTGACCATACGAAGTTCGCCAGAACGCAGCTTTAATTGCGCATAACCAGAATCTTTACCAACCAGCTGAATATAAGCACCCGCTGCACGGCCCATTTGCCCGCCTTTAGCTGGCTTTAATTCAACATTATGAATAATGGTTCCAACAGGAATATTTTTAAGCGGCATGGCGTTGCCTGGCTTAATGTCTGTTTTATCTGCTGCAATAACTTTATCGCCAACAGCAAGACGCTGCGGAGCCAAGATATATGACAACTCACCATCATCATATTTGATCAAAGCAATAAATGCAGAACGGTTAGGATCATATTCTAAACGCTCAACAGTTGCCGAAACATCAAATTTGCGACGTTTAAAATCAATCAAACGGTATTTACGTTTATGACCACCACCAATATGACGCGCTGTAATGCGACCATTATTATTACGACCACCTGATTTTGTCAGACCCTCTACAAGTGTCTTCTCAGGTGCGCCTTTCCATAACTCTGAACGATCAATCGCTACGAGCTCTCGCTGCGAAGGAGTTGTTGGATTAAATGTCTTTAACGCCATAGTTTATACCTTTGCCGTAAAGTCGATATGGTCACCTTCTTTCAAAGTGACAATCGCTTTCTTTACGTCCTTTCTTTTTCCTGTAACACCACGAAAACGCTTGGTCTTCCCTTTAGTGTTTATTGTGTTCACACTCTGAACAGATACACCAAACACATGCTCAACCGCTTGCTTAATGGATGTTTTTGTCGAGTCGTTACGCACCTTAAATACCACCTTATTCTGCTCTAAATGTGCAGTAGACTTTTCAGTTACCACAGGGGCAAGAATAACGTCATATAGCTTTGGGCTCACTGCTTCTTTTGCACTCATGCCAAACGCTCCTCAATTGATTTCAGCGCATCCTTTGTCAGGACAAGCTCTTTATGCTTCAAAATATCCAGTACGTTAATTGCCTGCACTGGCAGAATATTCGTGTTTTTGATGTTACGTGATGATTTAACAAACGCGTCATTGAGAGCAACATCAACCAAAAGAGGTTTTTGCAATGACAGATTAGCAAAGCGTTGCTGCATTGCTGATGTGCTTATATCTTTAACATCAAAAGAATCCACTACGCGAATAGCATCCTCTTTCAATTTTGCAGATAATGCTGTTTTTAAACCCAGCTTACGGAATTTCTTATTAAGCTTATGAGCATGAGAACGCACAACTGGACCAAAAACCGTTTGACCGCCCACCATTTGAGTGGCACGACGAGATCCCTGACGCGCGTTACCTGTACCTTTCTGACGGAAAGGTTTTGCCGTTGTTCCGCTAATCTCACTAATTGTTTTTGTTTTGTGCGTGCCAGCCTGCTTTTTTGCACGCTGCCACTCTACCATACGATGCAGAATATCCTTACGGACAGGCACACCGAAAACAGCTTCGCTGAGATCAACAGTACCTACTTCTTTTGCATCCAGAGATATAACTGAAAGTTTCATATTACGCATCCCCTTCTGAAGCAGCATCTTCTGCTTTCACTTCTTCTTTTGCAGCACTTGCGTTACGCAGTTTCGCAGGAAATGCAACATTTGATGGTATTGCTTTTTTCACTGCATCGCTTACATACACAAAGCCGTTTTTAGCACCAGGAACCGCGCCCTTGATAAAGACAAGTCCGCGCTCTTCATCTGTGCCAACAACCTGAAGATTCTGCTTTGTTACGCGCTCGTCACCAAGGTGACCCGCCATTTTTTTACCCTTAAATACCTTGCCAGGGTCCTGACACTGACCAGTCGAGCCATGAGAACGGTGAGAAATAGAAACACCGTGAGAGGCTTCCAGACCACGGAAATTGTGGCGTTTCATACCACCCGCAAAACCCTTACCTTTACTTTGCCCTATGACATCAACAAATTGACCATCAACAAAATGCGCAGCAGAAATCTCATCACCTACATTTAAAAGTGCATTCTGCGCTACGCGAAACTCTACCAGTTTCTGAGCCGGAGCAGTTTTTGATTTTGCATAATGACCGCGGACAGATTTGGAAACATTCTTGACTTTGCGCTCACCATACCCAAGCTGGATTGCGTTATAGCCATCTGTTTCTTCTGTCTTCAAAGCTACGACCTTAACAGAATCGAGCTTCAGTACAGTGACAGGAATATGTTCACCAAACTCACTATAGAGCTGGGTCATTCCCATCTTCTTTGCAATAATGCCTGTTCGCATTTTGCTATCCTCTTACGTTATGCACAGATAGGTTGTCCTGTGCGGGTTAAATATCGGGTTGATTGGTATAATGCCTAAACACCTGCATTGCAAGCGCTAATAGTAACTTTTCTGTTAAAATTAGGCAGCAGCACCAATAACAGTGATTTCTACTTCTACTCCAGCAGCCAAATCCAGCTTACCCAGAGCATCAACCGTTTGTGGTGTTGCATCCACAACATCAATCAAACGCTTAAATGTACGAATTTCGAACTGCTCGCGTGATTTTTTATTTACGTGCGGCGAACGGTTCACAGTGAACTTGTTGATACGGCGAGGCAACGGAACAGGGCCGCAAACACGCGCCCCTGTTCTTTTTGCTGTACTCACGATTTCAGATGTAGATACATCCAGAATCTTGTGATCAAAAGCTTGCAAACGAATGCGGATCTTCTGATCTAACATTATGCAATCACCTTACTTACTACACCAGCACCAACAGTACGGCCACCTTCACGAATCGCAAAACGCAGACCTTCATCCATTGCAATTGGAGCAATCAGTTCGATTTCCATAGTGATGTTATCACCTGGCATTACCATTTCAGTTCCCTCTGGAAGTTTCACAGAACCAGTTACATCCGTTGTACGGAAATAGAACTGCGGACGGTAGTTAGAGAAGAACGGCGTATGACGACCACCTTCATCTTTTGTCAAGATATACGCTTCTGCAGAGAATTTAGTGTGTGGGTTGATATGACCTGGCTTCGCAAGTACCTGACCACGCTCCACTTCTTCACGCTTCGTACCACGAAGAAGAACACCAACGTTATCACCAGACTCACCGCGATCCAGAAGTTTACGGAACATCTCAACACCAGTACATGTTGTTTTCTGAGTGTCTTTAATTCCAACGATTTCGATTTCGTCACCTACGTTAATAACACCAGTCTCAATACGACCTGTTACTACTGTACCACGACCAGAGATAGAGAACACATCCTCAATTGGCATCAGGAATGGCTTATCTACTTCGCGCTCTGGCTGAGGAATGTAAGCATCCACTTGATTCATCAACTCAAGAATTGCTTCTTTACCGAGCTTCGGATCAGAATCATCCAGTGCTGCAAGAGCAGAACCGCGAATGATAGGAATATCATCACCTGGGAAATCATAAGAAGAAAGCAGTTCACGCACTTCCATTTCAACCAGCTCAAGCAGCTCTTCATCATCAACCTGATCACATTTATTCAGGAACACTACCAGCGCAGGAACACCTACCTGACGAGCAAGAAGAATGTGCTCACGAGTCTGTGGCATTGGGCCATCAGCAGCAGATACTACGAGAATCGCACCATCCATCTGAGCCGCACCAGTGATCATGTTCTTCACATAATCCGCGTGACCTGGGCAGTCTACGTGTGCATAGTGACGCTTTTCAGTTTCATATTCAACGTGCGCTGTTGCGATTGTAATACCGCGAGCACGCTCTTCTGGAGCACCATCAATTGCATCATATGCGGTATAGTTAGCACCGCCTGTCTCAGCCAATACTTTAGTAATAGCAGCAGTCAGCGATGTTTTACCATGATCCACGTGTCCAATCGTACCGATGTTACAATGCGGTTTGGTGCGTTCAAATTTTTCTTTAGCCATAATACTCGTCCCCTTTGTGTCGTGTTATGTGCATTTATTTATGTATAGACGAAGCGGTTTAACGCATTTACGCAATAATAACAACTACAAATTTACTTACGTACCAAAATTAATGCTGCCCACCCGTTATTTTTGATGATTTTGACAAGTTTCATGCCAAAATGACGATAATGGTTTGCTACAAATGGCACATCGCGCACATAAAATCCTGATAAAATAATATATCCATCAGCAGCAGTTACGGCAGCTATTTCCTTTGCCATTGCGCGCACTGGTTTTGCCAGAATATTGGCTATGACCAGATCAAACGGTACTTGCTGCCAGATTGTCCGATCCTTAAATCCTTCAGAACACAGCGCGTCCATAGTTCCGTTCAGAGCATTTTTGTGAATATTTTCCTGCGCCACGGACACCGCTACCGCATCATTATCCACGGCAAGAACATGTGTGTTTTGTGCTTTTGCAACTGCCATACCTAAAATAGCGGTGCCGCACCCCATATCCAGCGCATTGCTGAAATGCTGTTTTTTCATCAGCATATCTATAGCCCGCAAGCAGGCGGATGTGGTGGCATGTTCCCCTGTACCAAATGCTGCCCCAGCATCCAGATGCAACACATAATTGCCCTGTCTTTTCCTGTGATGTGAGCCAATAACATGAAAGCGCCCCACCTGCATTTCAGGGAAATCTGCCTGTGTCTGCGCCACCCAATCCTGATGCTGGACTTCGGTAATGTCTATAATTTCAATAGCAGCATTACAAAGCTGCGCGATAGCACAAATATGAGTGTTGATTGCATCAGATGCCACTGTGCTGTCACAATAGCAATATAACTTGTCAGGCTCATGCAAGGCGGGTTGGCTGATGGCAATAACTGCGTCATGTGCCTGCAGTTCATCAATCAGATTTGGACTAATGTTCGCACTATGTAAGTGCCAGCATTGCAGCTTCTCTGGCTGCGCAAAGGGGTTTTTTTCTGTCATGAAATACGGTCTAGCCAGTGTTTGGCGGTCGCGCAATCATTTATATTGCTATAAGGCAAATTTTGTCATGGCGTATAATGCGCCTATACTGGCAACCAGTCCGCATATCATCAGTAATCCATCACGCGCCACTATTGCCAGTGCAATAAAGAAAATGGCAAACCCTGGAATCATTACGCCCCACGGCACAGCAGCAAGCGGAATCATAGACAACCCCAACCCGACAACAACCGCCATTGCGATATAACGCATTGCTTTATTCACAGCAAATTTCATGCGAGGCATGATAAATTTATCCAGCTTTTCAAGATAGTCACTGACTTTATCCAGCTTTTTCTGTGCATCATTAGAAGACATGGACATATCTTTCAGTTTCTGAGGAATCCACGGCGCACCTTCTTTGAAAAAATACTGACCCGCTATCAACATAATCAATACCCCCAACACTATTGAAATGCCAGGAATGGCAGAGATAGGCGAGATGGTGACTACTGCCAGCACAAACAGAAACGGACCATATGCGCGGTCACCAAAGGCTTCAAACACATCTTTAATAGAGGCTTCCTTGTCATCTTCCAGTTCATCAAATAATGAATCAAATAACTCTTTTATGCTTTCTGTATTATTACTCATATAAATGTTATCTATAGTAGGTCATAAATTATCCATCATGCAATTTGAAAGCTAAGCCACGAATTAATATGATTTTTATGGTGAGCTATGTTTCAGCCAATAGCATCTTAAAATGCATTTTCATACTATCGCCTTGTAACAACAAATGGAGAACACATTATGAAAACATTAAATTTAACTACATTATTATTGGTCATTGTCGGTGGTGTAAACTGGGGTCTGATCGGTATGTTTGACTTTAACCTCGTGTCTGCATTATTTGGAATTGATAGCATTCTGAGCAATTTGATTTACACAATTGTCGGTATTTCTGCCATTTATCAATTAGTGCCATTTTCAAAGGCAACATCTATTGGTGAACCGCGTGCAGAAGCAGCGCATGTGTAATACATAGCCACTAACGTAAAAAGGGCGCTTATTCAAGCGCCCTTTTTTTATGCTGCCATATAGTCTGGCAACCAATGTTCATATGCCTGATTAAGCTCTTCTACGGATGCTATTTTTTCACCATTCAGAATAATCTCTTTTCCAGTCACTATTCCCACTTTATTATATGCGACATTTGCAGAATTCAACGCGCTTGCAACTGCGTCCGCCTGGTCTGGTGCGCATGTGATGATATAGCGCGCCTGATCTTCGCCAAAGCATGTCGCAAGGCTTGCATCTTTCAGCGTTACCTCTGCCCCCAGCCCATTTGCATAGGTCATATCTGCCAGTGCCAGCAACAGACCTCCATCTGAAATGTCATGACATGCGGTGAGTTTTCCATCCAGAATCAATGCGCGTACTGCATCTCCATGTTTCTGTTCTAATGCGAGATCTACAGGTGGCGCTGCACCTTCACGGCGCTTTTCCACTTCACGCAAATAAAGTGATGCACCCAGATGTCCTTGCGTTTCACCAATGACAAAAACAATGTCATCATTCCGCTTAAAATGAGAACTCATATGCTGCGTCACATCATCCAGTAGCCCTACCCCGCCAATGGCTGGGGTTGGCAGGATGCCTTTGCCATTTGTCTCGTTATAGAGTGATACATTGCCAGAAACGACGGGGAAATTCAGCGCTTTGCAGGCTTCACTGATGCCTTGCAACGCCCCAACAATCTGTCCCATAATCTCAGGTTTTTCAGGGTTGGCAAAGTTCAGGCAATTCGTAATTGCTAACGGAGTTGCGCCGCTTGCAGTGATGTTTCTCCAGCATTCCGCCACTGCCTGCTTGCCGCCCTCATGCGGGTTTGCATAGACATATCGCGGAGTGCAATCCGTGCTGATTGCCAGCGCTTTTTGTGTGCCATGCACACGCACGATTGCTGCATCTGAGCCAGATTTCAGCACGGTGTCATTCATCACCTGTGAATCATATTGCTCCCAAATCCAGCGTTTGCTTGCGCTGTCTGGGCAAGACACTAATATGTTTAATGCATCCGCAATGGAAATATCTTTCTGCGGCTCAACATCAGTATTTTCCTGTTTTTTAATGTCATAAGGACGATCCAGCACAGGAGATGCGGTGGAAATTGGCGCAATCGGCATATCGCCCACTAATTCATCATGCCACTTCAGCGTCATGCGCCCTGTATCTGTCAGCGTGCCAACGGTTGCTACATCCAATTCCCATTTTTTGAAAATCTCATGCGCCAGCGCTTCGCGCTCTGGCTTAATCACCATCAGCATACGCTCCTGACTTTCAGACAGCATAATTTCATAGGGGGTCATGTTTGCTTCGCGTTGCGGCACTTTGTCAAGCTCCAGCTCAATGCCTAACTCACCTTTTCCTGCCATTTCCAGCGAAGAGCAGGTCAGCCCTGCTGCGCCCATATCCTGAATGGCGATAATCGCATCGGTCTGCATTAACTCCAGACATGCTTCAATCAGCAGCTTCTCGGTAAATGGGTCACCTACCTGCACGGTTGGGCGGTTTTCAGCCGAATCATCATCAAATTCAGCGGATGCCATCGTCGCACCGTGAATCCCGTCTTTGCCTGTTTTTGCACCTACATACACCACAGGATTGCCCAACCCAGCAGCTGCAGAATAAAATATTTTGTCCTGCTCTGCCAGCCCCACTGCCATCGCATTCACTAAAATATTGCCGTTATAGCTTTCGTCAAAATTGCACTCGCCACCAACCGTCGGCACACCAACGCAGTTGCCATACCCGCCTATGCCTGCAACCACACCATTCACCAAATGTTTTGTGCGCGGATGTTCTGGTGAACCAAAACGCAACGCATTCATCAGCGCTACAGGACGCGCGCCCATTGTGAACACATCACGCAAAATGCCGCCAACGCCTGTTGCTGCGCCCTGATAAGGTTCAATAAAAGATGGATGATTATGGCTTTCCATTTTGAAAATCACCGCCTGATTATCACCAATATCAATGATACCTGCATTTTCACCAGGTCCACAAATCACCTGATCCCCTTCTGTATGCAATGTAGACAGCCATTTGCGCGTGGTTTTATAGGAGCAATGTTCACTCCACATAACTGAAAACACACCCAGTTCCACCATGTTCGGGTCACGTCCCAGAATTTCCTGAATGGTTTTAAATTCGTCCTGACTCAGCCCGTGCTGAGCGATAACATCGTCGGATAAGGTGGTGTCTGTCTGTGCGTGAGCAAGTGTCATAAGGCTATTACGATTAAAGTTAATGGAAACCGTAATTTACCTGTGATGTGCCATCGCTTCAAGCATTAATAGTGATAAATATTCTCTAGCTAAGCGCAATATCGCTATTGCTTTTAGAATGGACGTTCTGAGAAGGTTGGGAACTGATATCATTGGGATTTACATCTTCTCCGCCCTGAGCAAAACTCAGATCCAGACTGGATAAGTCAAGATTTTCAAGAACATTAAGCATATTCTGCTCACCAAGTTCATAATCTGATGTTACTAAAGTTTTACTTTCGTCTAGCAGGCGTTTTGCGCTATCTGGCAAAAAAGAGGCATAAGAGGCGGATTCCTGCATGGTTCCGACTGTTGCCGCTATTCTGAAGTTGCCATCATCAAAGTCTATCATATTATAATGATACCGCAAATTCTTTACAAAATCATTAAAATAGCCGAAGAAAATGATAATAAATAATAATTATTATGCGACAGCTTTGTAAAGTGAAGAAAATACAGCACGCCCTGCATCTGAATGAGTAATGACATCACACGCGCGTTCAGGGTGTGGCATCATACCCAGCACATTGCCTTTTTGACTGGTAATTCCTGCAATATTTTCTACAGAACCATTGATATTTGCTGGCTCTGTTAAATCACCCTCTGCATCACAATATTGAAACAGAATCTGATGGTTATCCTGCAACGCTTTTAAGCCATCATCATCAATACGGAAATTTCCATCATGATGCGCTACTGGCACGCCAATCACCTGCCCTGCATCATAATCTTTGGTAAATACTGTCTTATTATTTGCCACTTTCAGATGCGCTGTTTTGCAGATAAATTTCAGATCACGATTGCGCATTAAAGCACCTGGCAGCAAACCAGACTCTGTCAGCACCTGAAAACCATTGCACACACCAATCACATATCCACCGCGCTCTGCATGTTTTTTTACTGCATCCATGATGGGGGAACGAGCGGACATCGCGCCAGAGCGCAGGTAATCTCCATAAGAAAATCCGCCTGGCAGCATTACCAGATCCACTTCAGGCAAAGACGTTTCCTGATGCCATACTTTGAGGACTTCACCAGTTTCACTTCCCCATTGTCCCGATAACATTGCATCCAGCGCGGTGAATGCATCGCGGTCACAATTTGAACCTGGAAATGTTATGACTGCTGCTTTCATTTATGCCTCGACAATCTCTGCGCGGTAACTTTCAATTACTGTATTTGCGAGTAACTGCTCACACATAGCGTCCAGCTGTTTTTGGGCAGCATTCTTATCCGTTTCATTCAGTTCCACTTCGATAAATTTTCCCTGACGGACAGATTCCACATTGTCAAACCCAAGATGATGCAGCGTATTTTGTGATGCTTTGCCTTGCGGGTCTAATACACCATGTTTCAATGTAATAAAAATATGCGCTTTCATCTTTAGTCCTTTTTGTCACTTTTATTATCATCAATGGAAGCAATCTCCGCGCTCGGCAGCACACCAAGACGCTCAGCCACTTCGCGGTAGGCTTCCTCAATCCCGCCTAAATCCTGACGGAAACGGTCTTTATCCATTTTTTCGTCTGTTTTAATGTCCCATAGACGGCACGAATCAGGGCTTATTTCGTCTGCCAGAATGATTTTGGAACGTCCATCTTCATCATATACGCGACCAAATTCTATTTTAAAATCCACCAGCTTTAAACCGATGCCGCGGAACAACCCCGTCATAAAGTCGTTGATGCGCAATGCCATCAAGCGGATTTCTTCCACTTCCAGCGGGTCTGCAATATCAAATGTATACATATGTTCTTCAGAAATAAACGGATCACCCAACTCATCATTTTTCAGGCAATATTCCACTAATGGCATTCCCAAAGGCGCACCTTCATCCACCTTGAAGCGTTTCGCAAAGCTGCCTGCAGAACAGTTGCGCACAATCACCTCAAGCGGAATAATTTCCACTGCGCGGATGAGCTGCTCACGCATATTCAGCGTACGAATGAAATGGTTTGGAATGCCAATTTCCTGCAACCGAAGCATGACAAACTCGGAGATTTTATTGTTAATCACCCCCTTGCCACGAATCGTGCCTTTTTTTTCATTATTGAAAGCAGTCGCATCATCTTTAAAATGCGCAATCAACGTTCCAGGCTCAGGGCCTTCAAAAAGTTGTTTGGCTTTGCCTTCATATATCGGCACTCGTTTCGCTGTGTTCATAACTTTTCTGGCTTTGTACTGCAATAAATTCATATCTGGTTATTCGCGTGCATGGGAATCACACACATTTGAAACCTCATGCGCACATTAATGCGAAATCATGCATTTGAAAAGCATAAACTCCATTTTCTTATTGGTTTTTTACTGATATTATAAGATATAAGCTAAAATAGTTAAGAATAAGGAACGATTAAATGAATGATCTACATGAACGCGCACACGCATTTGAATCTCGCTATGCGCATGATAATGAAATGAAATTTAAGGCAGAAATGCGCCGCAACAAGCTGGTGGGTCTGTGGGCTGCTGCGTTGCTGGGCAAGGCATCAGGGCATGAGAGTGAAAAATACGCCAAAGAAGTGATTGAGTCTGATTTTGAAGAACCAGGTGACGAAGATGTGCTGCGCAAAGTGCTGGGTGATTTGCAGACCGCAGGCAAAGGCGTGACGCGTGAAGATGTTCGCAAAAAGATGGATCAGTTGATGATTGAAGCGAAAGCACAGGTCTTTGCTGAGGCAGATATATAAGTGTTAATCGTCATACTGAACGTAGTGAAGCATCTAATGATACCTAAAAAAAATAGTAAGATAGATTCTTCCTCACCCTCAGAATAACGATGCCGATAACCGCCCCCCATGCGGAGCGTTTGCTTGCATCGCACGCACAAACAGGTCTGTTAATGCCAGATCATCTGGCTTTAGCAGGCTTTCTTTTTTCTCACTCGGAAAGGCTTGCGCGCGCATGTCTGTTGCCACAATCGCGGGGTCAATGAGATTCACTCGCATGGCGCTATCTTCACGCTCCACAGCGTAAGTCATGGCTAAACTTTCCAATGCATGTTTGCTGGCAGCATATGCCCCCCAAAATGGCGCGTTCATCTGCGTGATGCCTGAGGTGACAAATGCCACACGCGGCGCATCACTTTGCATTAATAACGGATCAAGAATACGCAGCAACCGCCAGTTCGCCGTTACATTCACTGCCATAACTTTTTCAAACAGTTTTGTGTCATGATGTGTCAGTGGTGTCACCTGCCCTAAAATGGCGGCATTACCGATGAAGCCGTCAATCCTGCCAAATTTCTGCAGCAGTCCAGCCCCCAATGCATCAATCTTGTCCATCTCCGTTAAATCTAACGGAACAATTGTTGCGGGTTCACCTGTAATTTCCTGAATCACATCATCCACTGCTTCCAGTTTCGCCACGTCACGTGCCACCAGCACGCAGTGCGCTCCTTCGCGCGCCAGCCGTTTGGCAACGCCCGCGCCAATCCCGCGGGACGCGCCTGTGATTACAATAATTTTGTCTTTAAGTTCTTTTGTCATAACGGCAATATAGCGCCTAACACATAACCCGACCAGCAAAGAAGAACGGTTTTTAATATCTTTTTTACATGCAAGGCAGTAAAAGGCGATAATGCAGCAACGTATATTCTATATTCTGGTCACAGGCTGTTTGTTACTTGCCCACCCAGCTCATGCGCTCATCTGGCCGCTCAGTGTGTTCTTTGATCCATCTGTGGTGGATTATGATGTGACCTTCACCAATATTGAAGATGAACTGGTAGAAGATTACACATTAGAGACTTATGCACGCGAAGCGATAGACCCGAAAAACCCACCGCAGGATGCAGAGAGCCTGCGAATTGTCAGCGGCGTGATGGCAGACAGAGTTCGCAAAAAGCTGATTTCCGAAGCCTATTATGACGCAACCGTATCCGCATTTCTGAAAACAGAAGATGATGAAGGGGAAACCACCAAACCAGAAATGGTGTTTAGCGTGGTAACAGGGCAGCGCTACAAAATTGTTGAAAGTGAGATTAAATGGAAATCAGACCCGCTTGCATTAAACACAGAAGATATATTTTTGAAAAAAAATGTGCCTGCTACATCTGAAAATGTGCTGGAAAATAAAAATAATTTAGAAACCGCACTGGAAGAAGAATTTTGCCTGCTATCCTACACCGTGGAACCAAGACTCGTTTTAGACAAGCTCGATGGCGCTGCCAAATTGCGCTATCGCATTGAGCATGGCGGGCGAGCTGACTTTGGAGCATTAAGTTTCACAGGTGATGATGGCATTTCCGAAGAAATTCTGATGAAATCCATCTCCTGGAAACAGGGTGAGTGTTTTTCACAGAAGAAACTGGATAAGGCGCAGACATCCTTACTGCAAACACAGTTAATTGCCTCTGCCAATATTGAAGTGGCCGAAACACCCAATGAACAGGGCGAAGTGCCTGTTACAATAGACATTACAGAACGCCCGCATCGCACCATTACCGCAGGAACGAGTTTTGGTACGGATGAAGGAATTGCCGTGAAAACAGGCTGGGAACATCGCAATTTTACAGGCAATGCAGACAGGCTGAATGTTGATGCCCGCTGGTCGCAACTGAACGCCCAGCTTTCCACCCGTTATACTATTCCCTATTTCCTGCGGGATGATCAGAATTTCTCTCTTGCTGGCACGATTGAACGCCAGACAACAGACACATTTGACTCGCTCTCGGCGTCCGTTCTGGCAGATATTGATCGCAATATTAATGAATATCTGGTTGTTGGCGCTGGCGGAGGCTTCCGTTTTTCTTCGGTGGAAGAAGATGGCGAACCGACCGAAAATTACGGATTACTCTATTTTCCTGTTTATGCTCAGTGGGATTCGCGCGATAGCTCAGTTGATTCGCGCAAAGGACTATATGCCCGCGCTTCCGTATCCCCTTATGTGGATGTGACGGGGCAGGATGTGGCGTTCACCAAACTGGAGGGGGAAGCCAAAACCTATCTCACGCAGGAAAAATGGAAGTGGAAACCAACGCTGGCATTACGCGCACTTTATGGGCAGATTAACGGGGCTGACGTAAATGACGTGCCTGCGGATCTGCGTTTCTATTCAGGCGGAGGTGGCTCTGTTCGCGGGTATAATTTCCGTGCCATTGGTCCGATAGATGATGAAGGCAACCCAGAAGGTGGCACAATTCTAACTGAATTGACCAGTGAATTGCGATTGCGCTTTACAGACACTATCGGCGGTGTTGCTTTTGTGGATGCGGGAACCGTGTATAATGCAGAAGCACCCGATTTTTCTGAGGATTTGTTTCTTTCCGCGGGTCTGGGCGCACGTTATTACAGCCCGATTGGCCCTATCCGTTTCGACGTGGGAGTGCCTCTGGATGAGGTGGAAGATGACACACCCTTTGGCGTATATATCAGCATAGGACAGGCATTTTAATGAAACAGTTTTTCAGATTTTTACTTGCTACATGTCTTTCGGTTGTTCTGTTTCTGGCAGGACTTATTGCCCTTGCTTACGGTGCATTGCAAACACCTTACGTGAAAGACCATCTGGCAGAAATGGCAAGCAACCTTGCGAGCAATGAACAACAGACCATTCAGATTACCGATATTCAAGGACATGTGCCGTGGGATTTCTCTGTTCCCTCCATTACCATAGCAGATGCAGACGAGGTATGGCTGCGCATCAATGCGCTTCGCATAGACTGGCATCCTCTGGATTTGCTGAAATACACACTGCATATTGATCAGCTTACTGCAGATGAAGTGATCATTTCACGCGCGCCCAACGCGCAGGAGCAGGAAGAACAGGCTGAAAGCACACCGCTGACCTCCCTGCCCGACCTTCCTACGCTGAATATCGGCACAATAAAAAGCCCGCATATTGCGCTTCCAGCTGCATGGATGGGGGGTAAAGATACGCTATGGACACTGGAAATTACTGGAACGGACATAAATGCATTGCAAGGGGCATTGCGCACTAAAGACACACAGGCAGATACATCTCTCACTTTTCTGGCGGATGTAGAAGACGCAATAACATTAGATATCAAATTGCAGGATGATGCTGGCGGAGTGATCAACCGCATTGCAAATTATCCCGAGCAACGCCTTTCTGCCAGCATCACTGCTGAAACCAGCAATAATCTGGCAACCGCAGGGCAGGCAGTAATCACATTGGGTGATACTCAGGCGCTGGACGCAACATTTTTAGTTGCAGATGTTATTACACTGGAAGCAAATGGCACATTGCCAGAATTTGTTCGCCCGCCTTTCACATTTGATTCACACGACTGGACACTGAATCTGAATGCGCAACAAAATGATGCGTTGTGGACAGTTAGCGATGCTAAAGCAACATATGGGAACGCAATGCTCAAAGCTGCAGGCGGAGTTAATCTGGAAGATGAAACATTTGCTTCACCTGAATTACTGCTGAGCATTGACGACCTATCTCCT
Organism: Rickettsiales bacterium; assembly: GCA_024304995.1. Taxonomy (GTDB): domain Bacteria; phylum Pseudomonadota; class Alphaproteobacteria; order Rickettsiales; family UBA998; genus JAMWZD01. The sequence continues at coordinate 391,083 of JAMWZD010000001.1, forward strand.
TACGCAGAAAATATAAGCGGTAATCTGCGTCTGTCTGCTGTTATTGACGGAACATTTGATGATACTAATGCGCAGATTAATCTCTCCAGTGACAGCATTAAAACAGGAGATACCCGACTTGCTGCACCTGCTGCAAAATATTCGCTGGCTACATCCTTAAATGCATGGCTGGAAGAAGGCTGGGCGGCATCTGACTTTGCGTTGCAGGCAGGCACTGCACTGAATGACCAGAATATCAGCCTCTCTGCCAAAGGAGAGACGCAGCAAAACCGTGTGATTGCAATTAATTCACTGAAAGCAACCACGCCTTATGCTACGGCGACAGGCACTTTATCTTATGGGCTGGAAAATGGTGCTATTAAAGCAGATATTAATGCAGACCAGCTTCGCTTAGCAACGCTGACAAATGGGCAGATAAAAGGCACGCTGAATGCCAATGCAAAGGCAGATGGCACACTGGAAAAACTGCCTGTATCCCTCAGCGCATCTGCAACCAACCTGCAGGGCTTGCCTGACGCTGTGTCGCATTTAATTGCCAATAGCGCCAGTCTGGATGCGAACAGTGTGATTACGCCAAAAACAGTTACTATTGATAAGGCAGAATTGTCATCAGGCTCACTCAACGCCATTGTAAAAGGGGCAATTCCACTGGAGCCAAAAGATGCCCCTGCCCCGCTGACATTGTCTATCACACATCCGAATTATGCTGCCATCAATGCCAGCACAGAAATGCAGCAATTGCCTGAAAAACTGGTGCTGCGTGACATTGTTTTTAACACGCAAGGCACGAAAGCAAGTGGCACATTGAACGTGATGCAGCCAAGCGGGTTGCTGGATGGAAATGTAAACATCAATAGTAGCAACATCGCACCTTTGCTTGCATGGGGCAATATGCCACGTGCGGAAGGGGCTATGCGGGCGGATATTGCATTGAAAGCCAGCAAACAACAGGCATTCAATGCACAGATCAATGCGGATAATATTATTATACCCAAACAGCAATTAGCCATAGAAACACTCTCTCTTGATGCTTCCTCTCCAAATCTTTCACAACTGGATCAGATGAATATTGCCCTGCAAAGCAGTGACATTCGAAGCAATGATCTGCTCTTACAGACCTTGCAAGTGGCTCTGACACCCTATCAGAATGCCTCGGCATTTGATATTTCACTGGATGGCGCGCAAGCAGGAAAACCTGTAACATTATCCAGCACAGGTTTAATTGCGTCTCAGCAACAACAGACGGACGTTACATTAAACACGCTGAACGGAAAATATGACTTACTGCCGTTTGAATTGCAGCGCCCAACCGCATTATCACTGAATCAGAATAATATTACATTGCAGGATACATTGCTGAAGCTGGATGACGGCACATTGCAGCTAAGCGCACAAAAAACTGCGCGCACTGTGGAAGCGATGCTGAGACTCTCAGACATGCCGCTTTCACCATTGCTCAGCAGCGCAGGTGGTTCACTGCCTCCTGCCATTGCTAATGCTACGATTGCAATAAATGGTGCGTCAGCAAAACCTGTTATCCAGACAGACGCAACAATCACTGCAGATATTCCAGGTGATGCACCAAATGCGAAGATCAATATCACCAGCAACTGGAACAATGCACAGCCTACCCCTGTGATCCGCAATGACATCAGCATGAGCATGAAACAAGAGGTGATTACGGGCAACGTCTCTGTGCCTGCCAGTCTTTCCCTGCAACCTTTTGCGTTTAATATGAACGATAATGCACCGCTTGATGGCGCACTGACAGCAGATATGAGCCTGAACGAATTTGATGGTTGGACAAAACCGCTCGGACACCAGATTGCAGGACTATTGAAAGCAAATATGGCATTGCAGGGCACAGTGGCAGAACCAGACTTTAACGGCACTATGGATTTAAGCAACCTCACCTATGACCATCTGCGTTATGGCGTGTGCATTCGTGAAGGTGAAGTCAGCGCAAATTTCAAAAAGGATGAAATGCTGATTGCCCGCATTTCTGCACAGGGGCATCGCCGCAAGGGGACGCTGGATGGCAAAGGAAAAATCAATTTTACGAATGGAGACATTACCAGCAATCTGGATATGAATAAACTCGCTATTTTCTGTCAGGGAATGGCGGAAGGGCAGATTGCAGGCACAATGAGCGTGAACGGAAAGCTGACTGATATGCTTGCCAAAGGAGATATTGCTCTTGGACCATTAGATATTTATATTCCAACAGGTGGTGCGGAAACGATTAAAACAGTGGATTATGTCTATCAGAGTGATTTAAAACGCCAGAAAGAAGATGCACTGATTGCACTGGATATTAACGTCAATATTCCTGAGACAGTATATGTTCGCGGGCGCGGACTGAACGCAGAGCTTGGCGGTGGCGTGCATGTTACGGGGTCTGCCACCAACCCCAAAATTGAAGGCAAATTCACCACTGAACGTGGCTCTTTAGAATTTCTCGGTTCTAATCTCAGCATTAATGACGGATATGTACGCTTCATTAATCAGAATCCGTCTAAGCCGTATGTCTATCTGGAATCAGATGCCTCTGCTGATGGGGTTGATATTGATTTCACCATTAAAGGCCCTGCCAGTGACCCCAAATTCACCTTTGGTTCTTCTCCAAACCTTCCAAAAGATGAAATTCTTGCCTTGCTGTTATTCGGCTCTCGCCTGAATGAGATCACACCATTTCAGGCATTGCAGCTTGCCAGCGCGGCAGCAAGCCTTTCTGGCAAAGGTGGCGGCGGTGTAGGGCTTCTGGGTTCCACGCGAGATAAATTAGGGCTGGATGCATTAAATGTGGATGTGGATGAAACAGGCTCAGCCACAGTGGGCGCAGGAAAATATCTGACAGATAAGGTCTATGTTGGCGTGGAACAGGGCACGCAACCTGGCAGCAGGCGTTTCACAACTGAAATTGAAGTCACTCCGAGCATCACGGCAGAAACCTCGACCACGCAACAAGGAGAGCCGACGGTTGGTGTGGAATGGAAATATGATTATTAAGCGATAATATCAGGATATAATTCTGCTTCAATCTGCATAATCTTGTCACGCAGAGACAGTTTTTCTTTTTTGTAACGCTGAACCGTAAACACATCTTCAGGTGTCTGTTTTTCACATACGGTAATTTTATGTTCTATTGTGCGGTGCTGGCGTCGCAATTCATCCAGTTTTTTATATAGTTCAACTTCAGCAGTTTCATCCATGTAAGCACTCTTCCAGATACAATATTTCCGCAACTATATCATATTTTTAAAGAGGGTTACAAGCGATTACGACTTTAATTTACGCTTTCTTAATTGCAACAATAGTGCCATTTGGAATTTCCTGCACTAAAATATTTTAAGATTTTTGCTTAGAAAATAGTGCAATTTTGTGATATGATTATGGTCTCAGTGGGTTGCGAAACGCATCATAACCTATTGATATATAATAATGTAACAACCGTAATGGAGGAAACATTGAGTACATTATCACACATCCACAGTTTACAGGAAAAACGCGACCATTTGAGGTTAGCCATCAAGCAGGAAATGGCATCCGCCTCGCATAATGACCTCAAAATAGCTTCGATGAAAAAGAAGCGACTCCACTTAAAAGATGAAATTCAGATGCTGCAACGCAAAGCATCCTGAATCTGATACCCTTAAATATAAGACCGACGCAATACGACAAGAATTATGGTGAGCCATCAGATTGCTCACAGCTTTATCAGATTTTCATGTCGCATTGCGTCGGCTTTTTGTTGCTATCATTCTGAACGTAGCGAAGAATCCTTGTTCATCTGTCGCAGATAGTAATGTGATATTTCGCTTAATGTAACATCTTATATTTTAAACAGCTTTTCCATCCCTTCACGAAGCCCCATCGCAATCACGTACGTCTCGGGGGATTCTTTGCGGCTGGATTGGGGTTTGAAGTGGGCGACCTTGTCAAAACGCTGCTTCATATCCGTCAACATATTCGCTTCCGTGCCGCCCTGCCGCACTTTGCATACAAACGTACCACCAACGGACAATACTTCCAGCGCTAATTCATATGCCAACTCACAAAGCAAAATAATGCGCATATGATCGGTTGAAGAATGTCCTGTTGTATTTGGTGCTAAATCGGACAGCACCAAATCCACGCGATCATCCATCAGTGCGTGAATGCGCTCTGGAGCATCGTCATCATTCATATCACATTGCAGAAAATTGACACCTGCAATCGACGGCATATCTAATATATCCACCGCCACAACAGACGGGTTTTTGGCAGAAGACTGTACCGCCTTCGCTGCAACTTGGCTCCATCCGCCAGGGGCTGCGCCCAAATCCACCACATGCATCCCCTGCTTCATCAGGCTGAATTTGTCGTCCAGTTCAATTAATTTATACGCGGCACGGGAACGATACCCATCGCGTTTGGCTTGCTGCACGTAAGGGTCATTTAACTGACGCTGCAACCAGCGCGTGGAAGACGTTTTGCGCCCACGCGCGGTTTTCACACGAACCGTAAGATCGCGCTGCCCAGCAATGATGGGTGGTTTTGGCGGTTTTTTTGGCATATCATCATCTTAATACATAGTTAGCCAAAAAATAACCACCAATAAATGACTATGTCAGTTTTTCTAAACTCAAAACGCAGAAACTAAGCGAATAATATCTTCACTCACTCTCCGTTTCATCCATCATCAGCCCCATAATAACGCCTTCGCGCACGCCTCGGTCTGCAATGGTGACGAAGCGGAAGGGGAAAGAACGCACGATGGCTTCAAAAATCACGCAGCCTGCCAGAATAAAATCTGCTCGGTCGGGTCCAATGCATGGATGCATAAACCGCTCAGACGGGCGCATATTCAGCAGCAGCCGTACGGTTTTCTGCAAGTCTTTGACGGACAGCTTCACCCCATCCACACGATTGCGGTCATAACGGTGCAAATCCAAGTAAATCGCCGCAAGCGTAGTTACCGTGCCAGAGGTGGAAAGCAGCTGCGTTGAATCCTGCTCCAGATTTTCGGCGATGGAACTGCTTTGTGCCAGCGGTTCCATATAGCGCATACATTCGCGCACCATATCCTCGAAATAGAGTTCGATATAGGTCGTGTCACCTACCATTTCAGATAAGCTCATCACGCCATATGGCATAGACAGCCAGCCCTTTGTTTCAGGCACGAATGGGAAGACGGGGTCTTCTGCCGTATAATAACTCTCAGGTGTTTTCACCCACATCAGCTCTGTGCTTCCCCCGCCTATGTCAAACGCAAGCGCACGTTTGATGCCACGTTCCAGCAGGGAGCAACAGCCCATCAGCGCCAGTCGCGCTTCTTCTTCGCTGCTGATAATTTCAATATCCATGCCCGTATGGGTGCGAATATCTTCAACAAATTCTTCTGAGTTCGTGGCGCGGCGGCAGGCTTCCGTGGCAACAAAACGGCTGCGCTTCACAGGGTATTGCATGATTTTGTCAGCGCAATGCATGAGTGATTCGCGCGTGCGCAGCATCGCCGCTTTAGACAGCGCCCCATGTGCGCCAATCCCCTCCCCCAGCCGCACAATGCGCGAATAGCTATCAACGACGCTTAATGATCGCCCATTGGCAGTGTCTCGAAAGGTGGGATGCGCAATCAGCAAACGGCAATTATTCGTCCCTAAATCAATCGCGGCATAATATGCGTCGTCGCCTGAATCTAGGAGTGCCATTGCGTTGCTTCATTTTAGAGGTTAATAACCCTTTTATTATGCTTGAGTTTTGCAGGATTTGCAACCATTCAATCACGCGTGAAAAACGCTGAAATAGGGGATGACAAATGCATGATGTCATGGCACAATCACCCGCATGAACACACAATATCCACTCAACACCCCTTCAGGGGATGCTTCTAAAACACTGATTGAAACTGGCAAAACCTACTGGAGCCAGAATTACGCCCCGCGCAGTATGATTATTGACCGTGGCAAAGGCGCGCGCATCTGGGATAAGGATGATAATGACTATATTGATTTAGGGGCGGGCATTGCAGTGTGTTCTTTGGGGCATCAGGATGAAGATTTGTTAGCTGCGCTGGATGCACAATCGCGCAAAATATGGCATACAAGCAATATATTTTATACGCAGCCTCCGATTGATTTGTCTGAAATTCTGGTAAACTCTGCGCCATTTGCAAAGCGTGCTTATTTCTGCAATTCTGGCGCAGAAGCAAACGAAGCAGCGATTAAAATTATCCGCAAATGGGCAGCGAATGAAGGGCGCGCACCCGACCACCGCGAAATTATCACTTTCAAAGGGTCATTTCATGGACGCACCATTGCTGCGGTCACTGCGACCGCACAACCGAAATATCATGAAGGTTTTGAGCCGATGCCAGCGGGGTTTGTCTATTGTGATGAGTTTAATAATCTTGAAGCGCTGGAAGCACTGATTACGGAAAAAACAGCGGCGATCATGCTGGAACCTGTGCAGGGCGAAGGCGGCATCCGCCCTGCCACCATTGAATTTATGCAAGGAGTGCGTGCCTTGTGTGATAAACATAATATACTCTATGTTGTGGATGAAATTCAGTGCGGCGTGGGGCGCACGGGCGTGCTATATGGGCATATGTATGGATGCGATGCGCAGCCAGATATTATGACACTTGCAAAAGCGCTGGGGTGCGGCGTGCCGATTGGGGCAACCTTGCTGGGCAAGAAAGTTGAACATACGCTGCAAGTTGGCTCACATGGTTCGACATTTGGTGGCAATCCACTCATGTGTGCGGTCGCGATTGCAGCGATGAAAAAAATCAACACACCTGAAATGATGCAGCATGTGTGTGAACGTGCAGAGCAGGCATTTTTGCACCTGAACCAAATCAATGATGATTTGCACCTCTTCAAAGAAATTCGCGGACGTGGCTTGATGATTGGGGCAGAGTTGATTGATGCACATGCTGGAAAAGCAGGTGCGATCGCCGAAGTAGCACGCCAGCATGGAGTGTTAGTGCTGGTGGCTGGACCTGATGTCTCCCGCCTGCTGCCACCGCTGAACATTACAGAAGATGAATTGCGTGAAGGGCTAGAACGTTTTCACGCTGCATGTAAACATTATCTGGAAAACGACGCTTAATCTTTTTTCTTCACTTCCTTATGCAAGCCAGGTTTTGGCGCAGCTTTGCGGCGGCGCATATTCTGGCGCAATGCCTGCTGCAGTTTTTCGTCCTGCACCCTGTCCTGATGGGAGCGTGCAATCGGCTTGTCTGATTCTTTTGATGAGTCCATGAAAATGCGTATAATGCAGAACTGGGTGCTTGCCAACCGCAAATAACTGTGGCAAAAGAATGGCGCACATGATAATGTGCCGATGTAGCTCAGTGGTAGAGCACGTCATTGGTAATGACGGGGTCGGAAGTTCAATTCTTCTCATCGGCACCAGCTGCATAATATGCCCAGATGGCGGAATGGTAGACGCGCTAGCTTCAGGTGCTAGTTCTCTTCGGGGAGTGGAGGTTCAAGTCCTCTTCTGGGCACCATCCAAAAAACAAATCACAAGTAACGCAACGCCCCACATTCTTTATAGCTTCTTAATATGCTTTATTGCTACCATTATACTAATCTAATTTAATATTCGGAGTTATAGTTTATGAGCAAGTCTGCTTTAAAGATCACAGATGATGTATCTGTTGATATTGGTGTGAAGGAAGCAAAACGTGAGGAAGTCGCCAAGAAACTTGCTGGCTTTCTGGCAACAACCTACACACTTTACATGAAAACATTATATTACCACTGGAATGTGACAGGCCCACAATTCCACAGTTTACATACATTGTTTGAAGAGCAATATAATGATCTGCACGCTGCGGGAGATGAAATTGCTGAGCGTATTCGCGCATTGGGTCATTTCACACCAGGAACCTACAAGGCATTCGGCAAATTATCTGCCATCAAGGAAGACAGTGAATTGCCGCAGGACGCAATGCAGATGGTGAAAAATCTGTTGCATGACAATGAACTTGCTTCAAAAGAAGCGCGCAAAGTGCTGGAAAGCGCTGAAGAAGCCACAGATGAAGTGAGCATGGATATGATGGTGGAACGTATGTCCATCCATGAGGAAGCAGCCTGGATGCTTCGCGCAACTATCGGCTAAACGCTTCAGACATATGAACGACTAAGGACGAAGCGTTTTAATCAAGCGCTTCGTCTTTGATTATTAACTCAAACAAAACATTTTTAGCGGGATCAACATCACGTAATGACAATCTTAGTTTGTATTGACGGTACAGCAAAAAGCAAATCCCTGTTACATGCTGCCAGATTGAAGGCAAATGTGCATGGATGTGGTTGGATTGCATTACATATTAATACATCACATGGTGAGACGACCAATGCTGATTCCGAAACACTGACATCATTATTTGCCACCGCTGAACAAATGGGTGCTGAATGTGTGTCCATCAATGCAAATAATGTTTTTTCAGGCATTACTGATTTTTTGTATAATGGCTCTCTGCATAATCAGAATATTATACAGATTATTGTTGGTCAGACTCCGAAGAGCGGATTTTTGAAAGAGTTGCGGCTCACCATCGGTGAACGTCTGATACGCGAATTGCGCAATTCTACTACTGAAATCCGCATCGTTCCACTGACTGCAGATTATTATACTCCTTCATGGTATGACCGCCTGAAACTTCGCAAACTCCATATTCATGATATGGGAATTGTCGTATTATCCAGTATTATCGCGCTTGGCTGCGCCCGCACCATCCAGCATTACGGATATTATTTCAATTCAGGCTCCATCAGTTACCCTCTATTATCGTTCTTCTTGCTGGCAACGATTTTTTCATCGCTAAGATGCGGTTTTCTTTCTGGCGTTATATCACTGCTAATCAATAGCTTTATTGTGAATTTCATATTTACTGTGCCGTATGGAAGTTTATTCATTGAAGCGCCACAGCAGCGCATCGGCATGGCTTTATTTATTTTTACAGGTCTGATCGGGGTGTTATTTGGTGCGTATAACAGGGCAAGCAATCGGGCGCTTATTCGCCGTGAAGAAAATGCGCTGGCATTTTATTCTTTGCACCGCGCCACCAGCAATGTATCCAATATTCCCAAAGCGCTGAAAACCCTGCATGAAGAATTGGACAGATTGCTGGATATGGATGTCGCTTTCTTTTTGCCAGAAGATAATCATCCTGAACATCTTGCTCCTGCCTATCCATATGATTTCACCTTGTCTGAAGAAGATGCTGAAAGACTGAACAAACACTGGGATCTGGCGCGGGCAGAAGGCGTGGCAAAAAGTGCCGCAGATAAACACTCAGGCTGGCGTTTTGAAATTATGCACGGCATGTCCGTGGGGGATATTGGCGTACTGGGCATTAACACCAAAACCTATAAAGCTATTGATATTTCTTCTGCAAGATTATTGCGCGCGCTGGCAGATCAGTGTGCCGCCACATTAGAGCGCATCCAGCTGGCAGAAGAAGCGCAGCGGCTGCGTATTCAGAAAGAACGCGAAAATCTTCGTGCTATGCTATTGTCCAGTGTTTCGCATGACTTAAAAACTCCGCTTGCTTCGGTTATTGGCTCACTTAGTGTGTTTCAGCGAATGCAGCAATCAGGCAAGCTGAATCAGGATATTGGCAAGGAGCTGATTGAAACAGCATATAATGAAGCGAATCGGCTTGATGGCTTCATCACTAACATTCTGGATATGACGCGGATTGAAAGTGGCGATATTGAATTTGATATTGACTGGTCATCTCCTGCTCAGATGATTGACAAAGTAACGCGACGTATGCAACACAGGTTGAATGAACGCAGGTTAGTACTGGATATTCCTGACAAACCGATTGAAGTGCGTGCAGACAGTATGCTGACGGAACAGGTCTATCAGAATATTCTGGACAATGCTGTGAAATATTCACCTGTCAACACAGAGATTATTGTCTCATTGAAATATGATAAAACCAATTGTCATATTTGCGTGCGCGATCATGGCTACGGTATTCCTGAAGAAAAGCTAGGCCGTATCTTCGATAAATATGAGCGTCTGAAACAAACTGACTCTACTGTTGCAGGCACGGGACTTGGGCTGGCTATTGCCAAAGCAATTATGGAAGGTCAGAATGGGAGCATAAAAGCCCTATCCCATGACGATGGCAGTGAATTTATTATCAGTTTTTCCGAATGGCGTCTTAATGATGAAGCCGATATGATGAAAGAAACAGGTTGAGGAGATGGGCATCGAAAATAGTACCATATTGTTGATTGATGATACACCGCCAATTCGTTATTTCATGCGTCTGACGCTGGAAGAAGAAGGGGCGGAATGCATTGAAGCATCCAGCATTGAGGATGGTATAAAATTCAGTTTGCAGCATAAACCCGATATGATTGTGCTGGATATGGATTTGCCAGATGATGCCATATTTCAACATATGCAGCAGCTAAAAAACACCCATCACATGCCTAGCATTATTGCTTTGACAGCGCGGCGTGAAAAACGCTTTATTGATAAAGCAATCAGCCACGGGGCTGATGCGACCATCAGCAAACCATTTGCCATTAGCGATTTATTAGATGTTATTGAAAATGTCTGCGACGTAGTGAACTAAGGAAAATACAGAGGAACTTTATGCATTATTATACGATTGTAAAATCACAGGAAAAAGCCAATAGACTGATTGAAGAACTGGAAAAAGAAGGTATTAAATCAGAACAGATTAACGTGATCATGAAGTCTGGCACTACAGACGACACTACTGATATGAATAAACAGGATTTGCTTAACCGCAATGTTAAAGTTGAAGATGCACCCAAAGGCGCTGTTGGTTCTGTTGGTGCAGTCGGCGCAGCGGCAACAGGCATTCTGACAGGATTAGGAATTGTAGTGGCAGGCCCTGTGGTTGGTGCAATTGCAGGCGGCGCGGCATTAACTGCTTCTGCAGCCGCGTTATTTACCAATCTGGGCATTCCTGCAAAACATCATGAAGAATATATGGATCGTCTGCATATGGGTGATATTTTAATTCAGGTATATTGTGAAGATCAGCCTGATATCGCCCATCATTTTGACCAAGCGGCATAATTACGTTGAGCCAGGATGTTCAATACCATATTGACGCGCCTATGGCTTGGGACGCGATGCTGGATGCTGCTTACAGCGCAAAAAAGTCACTTAAAATTGAACAATATGCCATTGACCCTGACGACATCGGCACAAAGTTCGTTAAGTGTTTTATTGATAAAGCCAAAGAAGGGCTGGATGTTCAGTTATTGATTGATGGCTGGGGCTGCTATAATCTGACAAAGTCAGAGCTTTACACACAGATGATTGACGCTGGCGTGAAAGTGACCATTTTTCGCCCCGTGAATTTTAAACGTCTTGCCACTTTTTCCGTATTGCCGCGCAATCACCGCAAAATGCATGTGTATGATGACGAAGTGGTGTTTGTAGGCGGCATCTGCCTGTATGATGAAATACGTGACTGGCGTGACACTATGCTGGAAGTGTATGATGAGCATATTGTGCAGCAATGTCTGGCGGTGTTTAGCGATACGTGCGACAGGGCAGATGACAATATGACATATGGTGATATGCCCTATCATAAAGATGATGAGCATGACATGACCATTTATGCCAATGCGCCCACGGTCAAAAAACAACGTTTTACGCATGTGCTGCATCAGATGATTGATAATGCTCAGGAGCATATCGTCCTGACCACACCGTATTTTGCACCAGATGATGAGTTAATGAGCAGCATTAAAGCAGCAGCGGCGCGTGGCATTAAGGTGGATATTCTGGTGTCGGATTATGCGAAAATCGGCCCCTATACGGTTTCAAAGAAAATTGCTAGAACATTGATAGAATGCGGCACAAATATCTATTATTACACTCAGAATATGCTACATCTGAAAATGATGATCATAGATAGAAAATGGGCGGCTATTGGCAGTTGCAATCTGGATGGTTTAAGCATTCGACAGAATGAGGAGATCATGCTTGCAACCTCCCGCGAGTCCGTGGTCGAAGAGCTTTTCACCCATTATCAGGCAGATTTGCAAGGTTGCAAACCATTCACCATTGCTGACTGGCATAATCGAACCATAAAAGAAAAATTTGTTGGTGCGGTGTGCTATCCGTTCAGGCATTATTTATAAAGCGTTATGTCTCAACGAATTATCTCTTATTTTTCGCAGCCACTGCAGGGAGACGTATCTTTTAAAAAGATGCTGAACCATGCAAAAGAAGAATATTATCTGACTGATTATTGGGAACATGAAATGGAAGATGGGCGCGTGGCGCATCATTTTCTGGTGCATTCCGCATTTTCGCAACCTTTGCTGGATATGTTGCAGCCTTTACTGGACAAGGAAGATAGCGGACGGTTGGTGGTTTCAGCAACGGAAGCTGTGCTTCCCAAGCCCAAAGATGAAACAGACGAGGAAATTCAGGAACATATTGAAAAACTGAAACAACGCAATGCGTCGGGCATAGGGCGCATTTCGCGCGAAGAGCTTTATAATGATATTGTCTCAGGTGCAGATATCAGCATGAATTATCTGCTGATGGTGTTTTTCTCCACCATCGTGGCATCTGTTGGGCTGCTTTATAATGATATAGCGGTGATTGTTGGGGCAATGGTGATTGCCCCATTTTTGGGGCCTAATCTGGCATTGTCGCTATCAACGGTGCTGGGCGATGGAACGCTAACGTTACGCGCTATCAAATCCTCTGCCGCGGGCATTTCACTTAGTATTATCATGGGTGTCATACTGGGTTATCTCTGGCCTTATAATCTGGATAATGATGAGCTGTTGCGCCGCACGGAAGTGGGATTTTCCAGTATTTTTCTGGCACTGAGTGCTGGTGCAGCTGCAGTGTTATCTCTCACCAAAGGTGTATCCACCGCTTTGGTGGGGGTGATGGTGGCAGCCGCCCTCCTCCCCCCTGTGGCGGCATGTGGGCTGATGATTGGTTCAGGACAATATTATCACGCAGAGGGAGCAGCCGTATTATTCGCAGTAAATATTGCGTGCATTAATATTGCTGCAAATATCGTTTTTATTTCTCATGGTGTTGTGCCTCACCGCTGGTATGAAAAAGAAAAATCCCGCAAGCACGCTATCACTTCTTTCATTGTGTGGGGCGCGGGTCTGGCATTTCTCATTTTCCTGATTATGACCCGTAAGAAATATTTTGATCTGGAATGGTTGTTTTAAAAATTCAACGGAACTGACCTGCTTTCTGCGCTTTTGCTTTTACATAAAAACAACATGCCATACAATTAGTTATGTCATTTTCATGACATGGGGCAGATCAAAATGTATGCTCCGTCAATTTTCGCTGAATGAAATGGCGAAACGCGCGGATGCGTTTGGATTCTTTCATGTCCATTGAATACACCATATACGCATCTACTGCAGGAGGCGTAATATCGTCCAGAATGCGGGAGACATGCCGCGCCCGTTCAACTACATAATCTGGCAGCACCGCAATTCCCATGCCCTGCTTTACGACGCGCAGCATCGCCATGAGATTATTCACGCTGAAATGCACGTTGAGCTCAATGCCTTCTGCTTTTGCCTGTTTCTGCAACCAGTTATGGCCATCCATCACATGATGCCCCGTGGTGGATAATGTCAGCACACGATGTTTTTCCAAATCCTTTAAAGACTTTGGGATGCCATGCACCCGCAGATAATCATTTGATGCATAAATCGAGCTGTGAATGGTGGTGAGTGGGCGCTGGATAAGATCAGGATTTTTAGATTCATACATGCGAATTGCCACATCCGCTTCACGCATACTGATGTTGCGCTGCTCATCTTCCAGCACCAGCTCTACTTTAATTTCGGGGTAAAGCTCCGTAAATTCGTTCATCTGCGCTGCCAGCCAGATGGAACCAAAACTATGCCCCGCTGTCACCCGCAATGAACCTTTCGGACGGTCTGAAAGTTCAAGCAGGGCATTTTCAGTCTGCGCCAGCTTTTGAAAAAAGTCGCTTACCGTTCCAAGCAGAATATCGCCTTGTTCGGTCAGCAATAATCCGCGTGCGCGGCGGTGGAAAAGCTGGGTCTTCATGCTGCTTTCCAGCGCGGTGATTTGCCTGCTTACCGCAGACTGGCTTGCGTTCAGCCGCTCCGCTGCTTTTGTAATATTCTTTGTTTGTGCAACAATATAGAAAATGCGTAACTTGTCCCAATCCAGCATCATCCCCTCCTAATGCCTTATGCGGTCATAATGCCTGAAGAAGAAGGATTGGTAAAGAAATTAGACGAGTCCGTGTTCCACAAGATATTTATCCGCTTCCAACGCTGCCATGCACCCTGTGCCAGCGGCAGTAATTGCCTGACGATACACTGAATCCTGCACATCCCCTGCTGCAAATACACCTGCAATATTGGTCTTGGTGCTATCTGGCTTTGTTACCAGATATTGTGATTCATCCTTGTCCAGACCATCGAATAATGCCGTGTTCGGGTCATGCCCGATCGCCACAAATGCGCCTTCAACAGGCAATTCGGAAATTTCACCAGTGTTCACGTTCTTCAGTTTCAGCGCAGTGAGTGATGGCGGGTTATCTGTCCCCAGAAATTCTTCCACTACTGTGTCCCAGATCACATCAATTTTTTCGTGATTAAAGAGCCTCTCCTGCATCACTTTTTCGGCACGTAATTCATCACGGCGGTGAATGAGGGTCACTTTGGAGGCAATCTGCGCAAGGAATAATGCTTCTTCCACCGCACTATTGCCACCACCAATCACAGCGACTGGCTTATTGCGGAAGAAAAACCCATCGCACGTGGCGCAGGCAGACACACCAAAATTCTTGAACTTGTTTTCACTGTCCAGCCCCAGCCAGCGCGCAGACGCACCCGTAGCAATAATGAGTGCTTTGCCTTCATAAACATCGCCTGAATCACCCTTGCAGGTGAATGGTGAGCTATGCATAGAGACTTCCAGAATGCTGTCATGAAAGATCTCCGTACCGACATTTTTTGCCTGCGCTTCCATTTGCTCCATCAGCCAAGGTCCTTCCACAGGCTCTGCAAAGCCAGGGTAATTCTCAACATCGGTGGTGATCGTCAACTGCCCACCAGGTTGCATCCCATGCACCATGATGGTGGAATGTCCTGCCCGCGCAGCATAAATGGCGGCGCTGCACCCTGCTGCACCTGAACCTAAAATTAAAACGTCACATTGATGAGTGGTCATCGTTACCTGCCTTATTGCAAATCATAGTGTGGAGATATTCGTCATTCTGAAAGAGCCTTGAGCGCAGCCACCCGTGGGGTGCGCGTACATAAAACAACTGAAGAATCCATGTCGCCGTATGTCTCGGGCGGTGAGATGGATTCTTCGCTGCGCTCAGAATGACAGTTATTATAAACTTGAAGCGTTTTTCTCTAGGTAAGAGGATACGCCAGCTGCATCTGCTTTCATGCCTTCTGCACCTTCTTTCCAGTTTGCTGGGCACACTTCGCCATGTTCTTCATGGAAGTTAAGTGCATCCACCATGCGAATCGCTTCGTCAACATTACGACCAAGTGGAAGGTCATTCACCACCTGATGACGCACCACGCCTTCTTTATCAATCATAAATGTGCCACGGAATGCGACGGACTTGTTCAACAACACATCGTAATCTTTAGCGATTTTCTTGGTAATATCAGCCACCATTGGGAAGCCTACTTCACCAATACCACCTTTATTGATTGGCGTACCGCGCCACGCTGCATGAGTGAAATGTGAATCTACGGACACACCAATCACTTCTGCGCCGCGTTTTTTAAATTCTTCCAGACGGTTATTGAAGGCAATGATTTCTGATGGACACACAAATGTGAAATCCAAAGGCCAGAAAAACACAACGCCAATTTTTCCTTTAATATAATCCGAAAGATTGAAATCATCGACAATTTCACCGTTGCCAAGCACGGCTGAAGCTGTGAAATCAGGTGCTTTTTTTCCTACTAATACGCTCATGGAGTTCTCCTGTAATTAATTTATGTCTTACTGATATAAACCAGCATGAATGAATTGCAAGGCGCGTTTTGTTTTTTTGTTTATTTGCAATAATTCACCTGCGCGAAGATGGGGAAGTGGTCTGAACTTCCGCTGCGCAATTTGTTTTTCTCTGTCACACATACACCGCTGCGCGCCATCACATGATCAATTGGAAACATGAACGGATAAAGTGAGAAGGTTGGCCAGCTCAGCAATATATCATATGTGCCGAAGCGCAATGCTGTGTCGTTCATAAAATCCTTAAAAGCAGGACGCCACGGCGCACTATTGAAATCCCCCGCAACCACAAGCGCACGTCCTTCAGGCACGTTTTTCTCAATATAATCTTCAATAATATCAAATTGCGTATTGCGCGTTATGACACGTTCATCCGATTTTGGAGAGGTAAGATGCACTCCCAGAATGTCAATAATACTGCCATCTATACTAATAGTAGCGTGTTTGAGGAAATAATTATATTGCTGCACAAAATGAATATCGTGCGGCATTTTGGTGAGCAGTAATGAGCCTTTGCTTTTGAGATATTCAGGATAGATATAAGGGTAACGCGATTTAAATTCTGCGTGTATCTTGTGATATAATTCGTTAGACACTTCATTCAGCCACACTACATCTGCATCAGTACTTCGAATCACGTTAATCACTTCCTCATGCTGTGCATTATCAATCCAGACATTATATGCCAGCAAGGAAAAAGCGGCGTTGGAAGAAGTGGGGTTTGTGTTGTGAAGACTATGCACAATCCAGCCAAGATTGAATATCGCAACAAGCGATAACATAAGCGCGGTGCGTCTGTGCTTAATTACAAACAGAAGAAATGCAAAAAGCAACGCGCCAATGGCGAAATGCAACTGCGCCTGCCCTATTAGATCTGCAATTAAGGCAGTACGGTCAAAAAATGCCCATAGGCTGAGCGCTGCATAAAGCAGTATCAATATAGATACAGTTTTCATGCAGCGCAATGTAGCGTGTTATGCCGCCGTATCAAGCACTTCTTCATTTGCGGCCAGCATTTTAATATATTCGCGCAATTGCTTGCCCGATGCAGGGTTGTCCAATGCATATGCAATGTTGGCTTGCGTGAAACCAAAGTTGCTTCCGCAGTCAAAACGTGTTCCTTCAAAACGGTAGCCATGCATTGGCGTGCTGCCAATCATAGAGCTTAGTCCGTCCGTCAACTGAATTTCATTGCCAGCACCACGCTCCTGATTTTCCAGCACTTTGAAAATTTCAGGTTGCAGGATGTAGCGTCCAATCACAGACAATGTCGATGGTGCGTCTTTTGGTTTTGGTTTTTCCACCATACCGCGCGCTGTCACCAGATTGCCGTCTTCACTTTCCACATCCAGCACACCATATTTTTGTGTCTCGTTACGTGGCACGTCCATCACGGCAACCATGTTACCAGGGTTTTCAGGATTATACGCATCAATCAACTGTTTCAGACATGGCGTTTTGGACTTTACCAGATCATCGGCTAAAATCACCGCAAATGGCTCATCACCAATTGCATGGCGTGCGCACCAAATAGCGTGTCCTAAACCCAGCGGCTGCTGCTGGCGAATGAAACTGATATTGCCTGGCTCTGGCAACCAGTTTTTCGTCATGTCCAGCTCGCGCTGTTTTGCCTTGCCATGCAACACATGCTCCAACTCATAAGCATGGTCAAAATGGTTGTTGATCGGGTTTTTGTTACGACCCGTTACAAAGATAAACTGTTCTATCCCTGCTTCACGTGCTTCTTCAAATGCGTAATGAATGAGTGGCTTATTATCCACTGGCAGCATTTCTTTTGGCATAGATTTTGTTGCAGGTAAAAAACGGGTTCCCAGTCCACCTACGGGAAATACAACTTTACGAATTTTTGTCATTTTTTCATTCTCTCGTTATTTTTATTAATGTCATAAGGCGCGTTGCATCAATACTCCATAAGGAGTCTGCTTTACGCTGCCTTTAATTTACTATCAAATTTCAGCGCTACTGCGCGTGCAACTGCATCTTTCCAGTCTGGCAGGGTCACATCAAATGTGCGCTGCAATTTTGAACAATCCAGACGCGAATTGAGCGGACGCGCCGCTGGCGTAGGATAATCCGATGATGGAATTGCACTGGCTTCTTCAATTTTAAGCGAAGCTCCTGCATCTTCTGCCTGACGGAAAATCTCACATGCAAACCCATGCCAGCTTGTTTCACCTGCATTGCACATATGGTAAATCCCGCTTGGGAAATCATGTTCATGGCTTGCTTCAATCAGCGCCTGCATGGTTGCTTCTGCCAGATCAGGTGCGTAAGATGGTGCGCCAATCTGATCACCCACAATGTTGAGGCTTTCGCGCTCAGATGCCAGACGCAGCATGGTGTTGAAGAAATTCTTGCCTTCAGCATCAAACACCCAGCTTGTGCGGAAGATGAAATATTTTCCACCTGCATTCACAATGCCCTGCTCGCCATCCAGCTTGCTGCGTCCATATGCATTAAGCGGTGCAGTCAGATTATCTTCTTTAAAGGGAGTATCGCCCTGTCCGTTAAACACATAATCCGTAGAATAATGCACAAAAGGAATGTTACGCGCCGCACATTCAGCTGCCAATGCAGCAGGCGTTAACGCGTTAATCTGCTGGGCTAATTCCTGTTCTTCTTCAGCTTTGTCCACCTGAGTATAAGCTACTGCGTTAATCACTGCAGACGGATTCACCTGCTTGATTTGCTCTACACATGCGGATGCATCAGTAAAATCTGCTTTGTCACGCCCTACATAGACTGCGCGGTCTCCCAACAAGGCGGCGAGTGCTTTACCCACCTGCCCTGTTGTGCCGAACACTAAAATCGGTTGCTGCATATTCATGTTAATATACACCCAATTGTTGTTTGTCTGCCGTTGCAAGATTCATTAAATACTCAGCATAAGTACCCTTTTTCGGCTCTTTGCCTTGCCCTGCCTTGTATGCCAGTGCAATTAGCTGCTCTTTATTGATGAACCCTTTGCGATATGCCAGTTCTTCGATGCAGGCAATTTTTTGCCCTTGGCGCTTCTCAATGGTGTAAACAAATTGACCTGCTTCCAGCAGCGAATCAAATGTTCCTGTATCAAGCCACGCAACACCGCGCCCCATACATTCTACCCGCAGATCACCGCGCTCAAGATAGGCTTTATTCACATCCGTGATTTCCAGTTCACCCCGCGCCGAAGGCTTCAGGGATTTGGCAATTTTCACCACATCATTATCGTAGAAATATAAACCTGTCACCGCCCAGTTAGATTCTGGCTTGGCTGGTTTTTCTTCGATAGAAGTGGCTGTAGCATTTTCATCAAACGACACCACACCATAACGCTCAGGGTCATGCACGTGATACGCAAAGACGCTTGCACCTGAGGTCAGTTCTTCTGCTACACGCGCCGTGTTGCGCGCCAATGTGTCACCATAAAATATGTTATCACCCAGAATCAGACATACAGGGTCATCGCCGATAAAGTCTTCACCCAGCAAAAATGCCTGTGCAATCCCGTCTGGTGAATCCTGCACCACATAAGATATATTCACACCCAGATCATTACCATTCCCGAGCAACTGCTCAATCATCGGCACATCACGCGGAGTGGAGATGATCAGAATATCCTTAATGCCCGCCTGCATCAGTGTGGACAGCGGATAATAGATCATGGGCTTATCATAAACAGGCAAAATCTGCTTGCTTATGGTTTGCGTCAGAGGGTGCAGGCGCGTGCCTGACCCTCCCGCTAAAATAATACCTTTCATGACTATGCCGCCTTTTTGTTCTCAGACGTTACCGCAGCGCACCAGTCCTGATTATTCAGATACCAGTTCACCGTGTCACGAAGTCCACTTTCAAAATTATGCTTGCGTGTGAACCCAAGCGTTTTTTGCGCTTTGCTATCATCAATCGCATAGCGACGGTCATGCCCTGCACGGTCTTTTACATATTTGATCTGCTCTTTGTAAGACCCATCAGACTTTGGACGCACATCATCCAGAATAGTCGTAAGTGCATCGACCACTTCATTATTGGTTTTTTCTGCGTTGCCACCGAAGCAATAAGTCTCACCAACTGTGCCTTTTGTGAGTGCAAGTAACACGCCTGCGCTATGGTCTTCCACATGAATCCAATCGCGGATATTCTTGCCGTCACCATACACGGGCAAATCCTTTCCTGCGAGTGCATTAGTGATCATCAATGGAATCAGCTTTTCAGGATACTGACGCTGACCATAATTATTCGTGCAGTTCGTCACAATGGTTGGGAAATTATAGGTGTGGAACCATGCACGCGCAAGATGATCACCCGCTGCTTTTGACGCAGAATAAGGCGAATTTGGCTGCATCGGATATTCCTCATGGAATTTGCCCGTCTCACCTAAAGAACCGAACACTTCATCAGTCGACACCTGCACAAAGCGGAAGGCTTTTTTCGCCGCCGCATCCAGTCCGTTCCAATAAGCCCGCGCTGCTTCCAGCATGGTGTAAACACCGATCACATTCGTATCAATAAATTCACCAGGGCTTGCAATGGAATTGTCCACATGGCTTTCTGCTGCAAAATTCAGCACAGCATCTGGCTTGTGCTTTTGCATCAGCTCATGCGCCAGCTTTCCATCGGTAATTGAGCCAACCACCAGTTCATATGAACCTGCGTAATCTTCAGCATCAATCCATGAAAGGTTTTCTTTATAGCCAGCATAGGTCAATGCATCCAGTACCACTACATGCGCGCCACGCTGGGCCAACTGTCCGACCGCGCAGGAGCCAATAAACCCTGCACCGCCTGTTAAGATATAAGTCTTATTCCGTAAATCTGTCATGGCACTGATATAGCATCACTTTCAGTGTTGCGCAATAATAATTTACCAAATGTTTACTAATTGTAAATTGTTGTTGATAAGAGTATTATCTGCGGCTATGTAATCTATAGATCACTTTTCATCCATACATTCTTCAACTTTGAATGTAACTTATTCTTAAAAGTCCTATATGGCACCTACAGACATGGAATTTGCATTAAAAGGCAGTGTATATAGCATTCCTCTGACACAGGAGCAATTATATAACTCTGGTATTGCCTATATCAAAATTGCAGAACTTGGTTTTTTCCAACTTGCATTTTCAGGTGGCAGTAACGTTATTCAGCTTAAAAAAGCGGATAGACATCCAGAAAGAGGGTTTATTGAAGCCTCATATGTAAAACATGCCGCACCACCACGTCAGAACAACATGGATTCATATGATTCCTTTTATACTGCAGAAGAAATCAGCTATGATGTTTTCTACGGGATTGAGGGTGCATATGATGAGTGGTTTCATCTGGCAACTATAGAAAAAGATCATGCAGCAGAACATAACACATCGCATGAAGTTTTTTTAGAAAGTCATGATACAGAGCATATTGATACTGATCATCATGATGCTGATTATGATTATAGTAGTTTTGACTATGGCTTTGAGTAAACCATAACACTATGTTTATATGTAGCATAATTTTATGCTACATTTTTTTTATGCACTCTGCCACATATTGCGCTTCATCTGCATTACCATAAATGGGCGCTGGTGGCGTTTCTTTCTGCTCCAAACCAAGCAAGACCCCCTGCATCACTGCACAAATCACCTGCTCAATATTGGCATTCGCCCCTGCAAGGCGATGTTCAATGCGCCATTGCCGCTCCCCTTTGCTCGCCAAAATGGCTTCCACGCCCTGCAATTCGGATGTGCCATCAGGAATGCGCAAAGCGCAGCTTCGGTTATTATAGCCCCAGCTATAATTCACAGGGGCATTAAAACCTGCAACGAATCGTGCATCATCCGCTTCGCTTGGCGAAAAAATCGAGATATAGTCTGGTGCAGATTCGAGCAATCCTGCAATGGAAAATGCAAAAGGCGCATTTAGCTCACCATTTTTCTTGTCGAATATTCGGTTTCCGTGCGCGTCTTCCAAATGCACATGAATATGCAGCCCAGACCCATAATCATCTGGAAAGGGTTTGGCGCCAAAATCCGCAGTCAATCCCATCGTTTCAGCCACGTGGCAAGCGGCGCGTTTCACTGCTGCTACATCAGCAATCAGCACCTCCACATCCCGCCGAAAAGGCAAGGACATTTCCACCTGCCCTACCCCATCTTCCACATCTATCGCATCATAAAATACAGCATCGAAAGAATGCTTCAGCCGCTCACAATATGCAAACCGCACTTCATCATTCACACCGCACTTCGCATCACAGACATACCACTCAATTTCACAGCCTATAACGGCGTGATAGCCATACTCATTTGCAAGCCGTTGGGTGAGCGCATCTAATCTCATAACTTAATCTTTGGAATTGCTCCGTCATATTGAGCGTAGCGAAATATCCAGAGACTCTTGCGCAAGCGGTGACATGGATTCTTCACTTCGTTCAGAATGACAAAATTATAAGTTACTCAGCTGAGCGCAGCAAGTCGTTCACACCTGTTTTAGAGCGCGTTTTTTCATCCACTGTTTTCACAATCACGGCGCAGGCAAGTGATGGCATCACCGTGCCATCTTCACGCGTCTTTCCTGGCAGTGTGCCTGGCACGACCACCGAATAGGCTGGAACACGACCATAGCTGATTTCGCCCGTTTCACGATTGATGATTTTAGTGGATGCACCAAGGAACACCCCCATAGAAATGACCGACCCTTCTTCAACAATCACCCCTTCCGCCACTTCTGAACGTGCGCCAATGAAGCAATTATCTTCGATAATCACAGGATTTGCCTGCAATGGCTCAAGAACGCCACCAATGCCTACGCCACCTGAAATATGACAATTCGCACCAATCTGCGCACAGCTTCCGACCGTGGACCATGTGTCAATCATTGTGCCTTCGCCCACATACGCGCCCAGATTTACAAACGATGGCATTAAAACAGCGTTTTTGGCAATATAAGCAGAGTGGCGGACAATGGCATTTGGCACAGCGCGAAAGCCTGCTTCACGATAATCAGATTCGCTCCAGCCTTCAAATTTTGAAGGCACTTTGTCGTACCAGTTTGTCACCGCACCGCTGCGCGTTGGTCCACCAGCGATCGTCTGCATCGGGTTCAGCGTGAATGACAGCAGCACCGCTTTTTTCAGCCATTCATGCACCACCCATTCACCCTCTTTCTTTTCGCAGATGCGAAGTTCCCCTCTATCCAGTTTATATAGCGCATTGGTAACCGCAACTCGGGCATCGCCCTGCGTATTAACAGATAAATCCTGACGATTATCCCAGTAATATTCAATATGTTCCTGCAGCGTTTTCATGGTTGTCCCTGTATATACAAAATGTTTTAACAAGTGATAAATGCCACGCAGCAAAAGCGCAAGAAAAAACCCTTAGCTATTGCCAAGGGTTAATATTTATATTGATATATTATTGCCCAAGATGTTCAAACTCTCTTGTAATAGGATGATAACTAAATGCTAATATATGCCCCGTTTCATAGTTCCATGTGATGGTCATGCTTTCAAGAGCATTCTTCTCTACATAGCAATGGCATTGCATTCTTGGACAGTCATTTTCATCTCTGTCATCTGACTCATATACGATAAAGCCATAATAGTCTTCTTCAATATAATTAACGTCTTTATCTGTAATATCATCTTCTAGATAAAAATCTGGAAATGGTGCTAAATCACTTTTGCGTATTCCCAAAATTTTTAGTGTAGGCATGGCAGCGTCTAATGTGCGATAACCATATAGAGAATCAATCAAATTTGCGATTACGTCAACATGCTTGGTAACAAAACCCATAAGAAAAAAGCTCTAAACAGACGTTTAGGCATAAAATATTTTCGAAATCATCATATTCTAAATTCCAGATTACTCAAGAAAAAAACCCTGCATTTTTATGAGACGCAGGGTTTAAATCTAAAGCAATTATAAATTACTTCTTCTTATTTTCAATCGCTTTGGTCTGCCCTTTAATGGCAATCTGGCGCGGTTTTTTCTCTTCTGGGATTTCGCGTTCCAGCAAAATTTCCAGCAAACCGTTATTCATTTCTGCATCTACCACTTTGATAGTATCTGCCAAGCGGAAGGTACGGTTGAAGTTGCGTGTTGCAATGCCGCGATGCAAATATTCCTTGTTTGACTCTGCATCTTCCTGCTTGGTGGCGGTCACGGTCAGTTCACCATCTTCCAGTGTGATGGAGAGTTCATCCATCGTAAATCCAGCTACTGCCATTACAATGCGATAATCATTCTCGCCTGTTTTTTCGATATTGTAAGGGGGATAATTCTCAAATCCTGCGGTTTTTTCATTCAGCAGTGATTCGAACAAATCATTAAATCGGTCAAACCCAACGGTCTGGCGCATTAAAGGTGTTGTTAATGTCATTACATTTGCCATAATTTAATCTCCTTTTTAAAAGCAAAATTGTCATTATATGCGGTTAATAAGCGTTCAACCCATTATGGCATTGATTACTCCTTAACCCACTGATTGATATGGTTACTTCACTTATTATTTTCAAGAGTGATCTAACATTTTTTTGCATTTTTTTGCTGACGCATCTGAAATATGTTATTATACAGCCTCAATGAAACGCCCTACACTTACTGTTCATCTTTCCGCCTTGGTTAAAAACTGGGAATTGCTATGCACGCAGCATGGCAATGCGCAAGTGGGGGCAACGGTAAAAGCCAATGCGTATGGTTTAGGTGTGCATGAATGTGCGCTGGCGTTGCAAAAAGCAGGGTGCAAACACTTCTTTGTCGCCACTTTGCAGGAAGCACTTACGCTTCGGGAAGCGTTGACAGATGCGCCTGTCTATGTGTTTCAGGGGATGCTGAAAGGTGAAGCTGAGATTTACGCAAAGCACCATATCAGCCCTGTGATTAACAATCTCAAACAGTTACAGAATTATAATCAGCACAAACTCCCCGCCGCCGCGTTGCATATTGATTCAGGGATGCAGCGTTTGGGGTTTGATATATCCGAATTGACGGACGACGTGCTTAAGCAGATCAAGCAAAGCAATATTGCCCTTGTCATGACGCATTATGCCTGCGCGTCCGAGCCTGAGCATCCGCTCAATCACCAACAGCTGAGCATTATGCAGCGGGCAAAAATATTGCTACCACATTTGCCTACAAGTTATGCCAACAGTGCAGCGCATTTTCTGCCGAAAGACTATCACGGGGACATCACCCGCCCTGGCTGCGCACTTTATGGCATTAATCCATGTGACAATAGTCCCAACCCCATGCACCATGTCGCCACCTTGTCTGCGCCCATTTTGCAGGTGCGCACCATGCAGGAAGCAACTACCATAGGCTATATGGCAACGAAGCATTTGCGCAAAAATACAAAAGTCGTTACTGCAGCGATTGGTTATGCAGACGGCATCCACCGCACGGCAAGCAATGCGCTTTATGGGTTTATTGGCGATTATAAACTGCCATTAGTGGGGCGTGTAACGATGGATGCATGCTGCTTTGATGCATCACACGTGCCAGTCTCTGTGCTTGAACAAGCCGATATGATTGAAATTATGAATGAGCGCCAAACAGTGAACCACCTTGCCCAGATTTATGGTACGATTGGTTATGAGGTGCTGACCTCTTTAGGGCAGAGGATTGAACGACAATACGTTGATTGACCTTAAGCCACAAACGCGCTAGTTTAACAGCTGTTCTTTTTTAAAACAGATTATGATACTAAATAATATTACTCTCACTTTTAGAAGTAGAGAATATGCTGGATATGTAGCAATATATAATTCGCAGAGCAAACTGCAATCCATGCAACCCCTTCCAAAAGGTGAGACCATCACAATATCTGCATTGAATGCGAGTATTGTCAAAGTATGGAAGAATGTTGAGAAATATCACCTTACTGGTGACATCTTGAAACAACATCCAGACGAGGTCATTTCCTTATATGTAAGATCGTAACACGCTTACCCACACAAAAATATTTGTCGTGGGTCTTTTTTTTGGACTTTTTCATGCATTGCGTTATCACTTGTGCATGGAATCACCGCGCAACAGAAACTGGCTGAAAGCCATTATAGAAAATGCCCTCCTTTGGCTGCTGGCATATTTGCTATGCAAATATATTCTGCTTGCACCTTCACAAACCATCATCGCTTCCCTGCCCGCGGCATGGCTGGACGCAGCAGGAATGCTATCAGGCATTGCCATTTTTGGCTCACTTTATCTGATGCAGGAATATTTTATTTCAGCACATGGCAATCTCTACCGCATCCTATACGCTGCAGGCTGCATTGGACTGGCGGTGTTAAATGCAAACAACCTGCCCGTGTTCACGTTGCAGATTGTCTTTGTACTTTATCTGATGAAAAAGATTATCTGGTCAAAAAATTAAAGCGCGTGCAACGCCTCCGCGCTGAGCTGACCAGATTCCTGTTGCAGCACTTTTCCTGCTACCTTATGTCCCAGCTTTAGCGATGTTTCTTCGTCATAACCACGAATTAACCCTGAACACACACCTGCCATATAAGCATCACCTGCGCCCAGTGTGCTGACCACTTTTTCCAGCGTTTCGGGTGCAGCATGATATGCGCCTGTCTGGTTCACCAGCATGGCAGGGTGTTCACCACGTGAGATAATCACGCATGGCATATCATGATGTGTGCGCATCCAGTCAAAGATTGTCTGACAACCTTCTTCAAATGCGGTTTTATCAGATTCCATTAATGCATAAAGCTCATCATCATTGCCGCACACCAACGCTGCATGGCGCTTGATAGTGTCTATCATCTTCGCACGATGCTGAACCACCTGTTCCGCGCCAAACAAGGTGAAGCCAATGTCGGTATTATGTTTTTTTGCCAGCGCAATTAAATCATCCCACAATATATAACCTTGTGGCAGTGCCAGCAATTCACCTTCTAAAATAATCAGGTCCGCGTCTTTTATGTCATCTTCAATGTCACTTGCCGCAAAGGCAGACATGCTATCACCGAAATAACGCCCAATCGCACGTTCTCCGCGCGAATCGGTGCATACGTAAGACCGTGATGTTTCTGTGCCGTAAGCATGATGTGGCAACAGATCAATATGTGCAGTTTTCATGGCATCACCAAAAATAGCACCATATTCATCATCCGCACAGGCAGCGACAAATTTGATTGTCACGTCTGCGCATAAGGCTTTCATCGCACAGGCACTATTTGCGAGCGACCCTCCAGCCACCGTTTCATTATTATATTCCTGAAGATGTTTTTCAATTTCGCGCACCAGCTTGCTGTCCATCAATGAGCGGTCATTGTAAGACATGCCGAACATCTGCACGGCTTCAGGGCTCATGCCATCAATCAGAATGTCTGCAACGGGCATACCAATGCAGAGAATCTCTCTTGCCTGAGACAACACGGAATTATGCGCCATTATGCTGCATCCTCTTCTTCTTCACCCACTGGGCCGAACTCAACCATAATGCTTTCTGCGCGCACGCTTTCACCTGCTTTAACGTGCAGTTTAGTAACGATGGCATCTTGCTCTGCGCGGAAAATATTTTCCATTTTCATTGCTTCTATCACCAGCAGTTCCTGCCCTGCAAACACCTTATCACCCTCTTTAACATTTACAGAACTCACCAGACCTGTGATAGGTGATTTCAGTTGCCCGCTATCATCATCATCGTCTTTTTCAGGCATGTGAATGGCAAGCTCTGCCACGCGCGGAGTGCGCACTTTCACCTGCTTTTCTGCTCCGCCATAATGCAATTCAAACCCTTCAATAATCGGGCGAATAACCACGGAAACTGGTTTATCATTAACCGTTCCCTGAAACAGGCGACGACCCAGATCCCAGCTGGAACGCACCGTGGCGACCCCTGTGCCAAAGCTGATATCGTATCCACCATCCACCTTATGGGCGATGATAGGATAGTCGCTTTTGTCAATATGCACCACCCAGCGCGAACCAATCACACGGTTATAGCCTGGCAACTGACCTGAGGTTTGTGACGCACGCTCTGCATCTTTGAGATATGCGAATACACCCACCCCAACAAACACGCGCAAGAGCGATTCATTCAGCGCCGCTGCTTCATATCCATCAGGATATTCCTGCGAGATGAAATTGGTGGAAATGTCTGATTTTTCAAAACGCTCATGCGCTAAAATAGATTGCAGGAAACTGATATTATGCGCCACCCCTTCAATTACAAAAGAAGAGAGTGCATCTTTCATTAAATCCAGCGATTCCTGACGGGAGGCAGCATGGGTGCAGACCTTTGCAATCATCGGGTCATAAAACATGCTGACTTCACCACCGCCATACACACCAGAATCCACAATAATTTTTTTGCCGTCTTCTGGTTCTGGTTCTTCGTAACGGCTGACGCGCCCAATAGAAGGCAGGAAAGAGCGTTTTGGGTCTTCTGCATAGACACGGCTTTCAAATGCCCAGCCGTCAAACGTCACATCTTTTTGCGTGACAGTTAAACGCTCGCCATAGGCGGCACGGATCATCTGCTCAACAATGTCGATGCCAGTGATGAGTTCGGTCACGCGGTGTTCCACCTGCAAACGTGTGTTCATCTCAAGGAAATAAAAGTTCTTCTTATCATCCACGATGAACTCAACCGTTCCCGCCGTGTGATAATCCACCTTTTTTGCCAGCGCAACGGATTGCTTACCCATTTTGGTGCGTAAGGCATTATCCACAAACATGCTCGGCGCTTCTTCAATCACTTTCTGATGACGGCGCTGAATGGAACATTCACGCTCCCCCAGATGCACTACATTGCCATGTTTATCGGCGATAATCTGAATTTCAATATGGCGGGGATTATCAAAGAATTTCTCAATAAAGACTCGCGCATCACCAAAGCTGGAACGCGCCTCTGACGATGCCAACCGCATCCCGTCTTTCAGCTCAGACTCGTCACGCACAATGCGCATACCCTTTCCGCCGCCGCCTGCTGCGGCTTTAATCATGACGGGATAGCCGATTTTTGACGCCTGTTTTTTTGCGTCTGCCAGTGTGGAAACGGCATCTACCCCACCAGGCACCACATTCACGCCCGCCTTTTTCGCCAGTTTCTTGGATTCAATCTTGTCACCCATAGATTCAATCGCATTTGGCGAAGGACCGATCAGTGTAATGTTACGTTTTGCCAGCGTTTTAGCAAAATCTGCATTCTCAGAGAGGAAGCCATACCCAGGATGCACTGCTTGCGCCCCTGTCTGGTCAATCGCGCTTAAAATGGCTTTGACGTTCAGATAACTCTCAGAAGATGGTGACGGACCAATGTAAATTGCCTCATCTGCCTCTTTCACGTGGCGTGCATTCGTGTCTGCCTCAGAATAGACCGCAACGGTTTTAATCCCCATTTTGCGGCAGGTTTGCATGACACGAAGGGCGATTTCACCCCGATTGGCGATAAGAATTTTGCTAAACATAGTCTATGCTTATAATGCAGCTATTTTCTCACCGCAACAGCTTTGCATGAGTATTTTTCAGTTTGCTTAGGCAACGCAGCTAAATGCATCTCCACTGCGTGCAACAATTCCGCGCCATATATCCACTGAATCCTGATTATCAACGGTAATTCCTGCTGCTTCCACTGCATTGAAAAGCATCTCAACATCCTGCTTTGATGCCACAAAATAGGTCAGTGAATACATTTGCGCAGTTTCACGGTTCGGCGCGTCATAATCCACCTCTTCTACATAAGCTGGTGGTGTGACAGCACCCCCTTCAGCACGCCTGTCCTTTAAAATGGCATAAATTTCTTCCTGCAAATGTTCACGCTCACTGTCATTAAGAAACTGAATATTGATTGTATATTGTGTGAGCTTCTGATGCTCCACATCCTGCGTCGAAACGCATTTTTCGGGCGTACGCATATAGGCTGCATTATCCTTGTAATATTGCATCTCCGCATCAAAATCGCCCTGAGCAACTTCTGCTGTTTCAATGTTTCCGTTATTAACCTGATGTATATTTATATGCGCAATCATAACAATATATTAATGAGATTAAATCAAAATTTCCAGTAGTTAATGAATGCAATGATTGAGCAGCGCAGAATATGGTGCTATCAGCATATATATGAAAGAAAATATGAGTCTGATAGAAACTGTAGAAACATTTGATAAAGCGCATCTCATGGTGATTGGTGATGTCATGCTGGATCGCTTTGTATATGGCAATGTCAGCCGCATTTCCCCTGAAGCGCCTGTGCCTGTAATGCATATCTCCCATGAAGATATGATGCTTGGCGGCGCGGGCAACGTAATGCGCAACATCGCGTCTTTAGGCGCATCCGCTTTTTTTGTTTCTCTGACAGGAAATGATAATGTTGGCGACAAAATACACCAGTTACTTCAGGATGAAAAACGCGCTACGGCAAAACTGCTTCGCTCATCTCAGCGACAATCAACAGAAAAAATTCGTTATATTGCCGAATCTCAGCAGTTATTGCGTGCGGATAATGAATCTGTCAGCGCCATAGATTCAGACGAAGAAGCACAACTGCTGAACGCCTGCAAATCGCAAATTGATAACATTCATGCCATCATCATTTCGGATTATAATAAAGGCACACTGCCTGATAGCCTGATCAAATCGCTCATAGCGCTTGGAAATAAACATACATTGCCTGTATTAATTGATCCTAAGAAATGGGATATATCGCTTTATAAAAATGCCACCTTATTATGCCCGAATTATAAAGAAGCGCAGCTTCTGCATGGCGCACCCTTTAAAGATGATGCGGATATGATTGCAATATTATCAGGCTGGTGTTCTACTTATAATATCGAAAATATACTGGTGACACTCGGCGCAAAAGGCATGATGCTGATTACGGCTGAGGGACTGAAAACACATATCAAAGCGAAAGCAAGAGAAGTTTATGATGTTTCTGGCGCAGGCGATACGGTGCTTGCCACACTTGCCTGCGCCATCGCACGTGGAGCAGATGCATCTGACGCTGCCATCATTGCCAATCATGCTGCAGCCATAGCAGTCAGCCATCTGGGCACTGCAACGGTGCATCGCACTGACATTAAAACAGCACTACATACCGATGCGCTTACCGCAGGAAGTCATAAAATCCTTTCACTGGAGGCGGCAAAGGAAAAAACAGCCCAGTGGCAAAAGCAGGGGCTGTCTGTCGGGTTCACTAATGGCTGCTTCGATATTGTGCATCGCGGGCATATCACCTCTCTTAGCCAGTGCAAATCCCATTGTGACCGTCTGGTTCTTGCCATTAATAGTGATGCATCTGTCAAACGCCTCAAAGGTGATTCACGCCCTGTTAACAATGAAATGGACAGAGCTATGTTGCTGGCTGCCCTGCAGGATGTGGATGCGATAGTCATTTTCCGTGAGGATACTCCAGAAGCCACGTTGCACGCACTTCGCCCAAACGTGTTGATGAAAGGTGCAGATTATCAGAAAGAAGAGATTGTCGGCTGGGAATTTGTAGAAAGTTATGGCGGGCGCGTGGAACGCATTCCATTGGTGGATGGTTATAGCACCACCAACACTATTGAGAAAATGAAAGCTTAAAAGCTACATCGGCGGACATTCCATACCACCAAATTCTCCTACAAACCAGCCAGCCCCAAAAATAAGACATACATCTATTTCTGCGAGGAGACATTTAGTCCAGCTGATCTGCCCCATCAGCGCCAGCAAGCCGATGATAATGATGGACAATGTTGCAAGCCCCGCTCCCACTTTGCCACTGAACCAGCCAACCACTGTGCATAGGGTTGTGCCAGCAGGGTTGTTTGCCATTGCAATGTCAGGAAAAATTACCGCAACCACAAAAAGTGATAATAAGAGAAATATATTATTCTTTGTCATATTATAAGTATTTTACAATATAGTTTATTAAAAAACTAATAAAGTTTTAAGACAGTTTTGTTACAGCTTGCTATTCCGCATCGCATAAATAGAGTGACAAAACGCAGTTTTTAGCCAATACTACAAGTCATGTTGCGCTCTTCAGTTCCTTTTGCGGTACTATTTAAAGTGATGGCGGCGGTATCCCTGCCCAGCCTTATTGTTATGTCGGTACTGGTAGTCATGGGGTATCTGGATCTCTTTGCATTTCTCGTGTCATATCTGATCACGCTGATACTCTCGTTCATATATGTTTATCCTTTCCTGTGCAACATCATGCAACTGACGCATTATGTCAGTGATCTGGCGAAGGACAAAAAAGCCAGTCAGCCAAAACTGCCTCATATCAGCATGATGTTTGAGCTGTCGCATGAATTGCAAAGCCTGCAGAATTTATGGGAAAAAAAGCGTGAAGAATTACAGAAAACCATTATTGAACGTGAAGTGCTGGTGGATGCACTGCCTGACATTATCATCATTATAGACAGCAAACAGCATATTCTACGCACTAATCGCGCTACACGACAGATATTCTCGCAGAATCTTGCAGGGAAGAAGCTGGAAGATATTATTCCTAGTTCCAACCTGATTGATACTGTTACCCGCGCCATTGAAGGCGGGTCGATGCAGGAAACCGAGTTTCATATTGAAGAACCAATGTATCGCGATTTTCTGGCGATCATTGAGCATCTTCCCATTGAAGCGCAAGGCGGTGGCGGGTCTTTGGTGGTTACCATGAATGACATCACTGAACTCAAAGGTGTGGAAAAAATGCGCGCGGATTTTGTTGCCAATGCCAGCCATGAAATCCGCACTCCACTTGCCAGCATCATTGGTTTTATTGAAACCATTCAAGGCCCCGCTAAGGATGACCCAGAAGCGATTGAGCAATTTCTGGATTTAATGTCGCAGCAGGCAGAGCGTATGCGTCAGCTCATTAATGATTTGCTGTCATTGTCTAAAATTGAAATGAATGCGCACAGCATCCCGATAGACCCTGTCAATTTTGCGCAGGTAATTAACAGTGAAGCACGCCATTTTGAACTGCCCGCAAAAGAAAAAGGCATGAGCATTCTGCTGGATGTGAAAGACACTCTTCCGTTGGTAAAAGGGGATAAGAATGAACTCGCGCAGATTGTTCATAATTTAATTGGCAATGCAATTAAATATGGTGATGCGAACACGGAAGTGCGTGTGGTGGCGCGGGTGACCTCTGACCTGCCGCCAGACCAATATATGCGCACCATCAACCGCGCGGTGATGCTGTCTGTGCGCGACCAGGGCGAAGGGATTGCAAAAGAACATTTAGCGCGACTGACGGAACGCTTTTTCCGTGTGGACAGCTCCCGCACACAATCCGTTGGTGGTACAGGGCTTGGGCTTGCGATTGTAAAAGGCATTTTAACGCGCCACCGCGGGGCGATTACAATTAATTCTACTATTGGACAAGGCTCAAGTTTTAACGTGTTTCTTCCGCTGTATGAAGATTATTAAAAAAATGCCCAAGCTATGCTCAGGCAAAATAATATCTGTATTTATTCAATGAAAGAGCATTGGGCAGTAATAATATTTAATGTTCCTGCCTGAACGCGTCCTACATTTCCCTCTGCATCAATACCAAAGATCGCGCCATAATAAACGACTTCGCATTCCGCAAACATCTCGTTTCCCACAAACCCCTTATTAATGTCGTCATACATTCTGCTATCTATGAAAAACACATGATGGGTTTTATGACATTGGAAACAAAACCGTCTGGAATGTCTGCTTTTAAAGACCACACCTTTTGCAGGTAGTGCATCGCTACAGATATAAGGATTATTGTTATTTCTTACTGTTTTTTTTCTTTCTGTGAACAAAAAGGAAAAGTCGACTAGTAATTCACTAAAAATCATAGATGGTATCTGTAATAAAAATGTGCAATTCAATGATAGCTTTTTTCGAGTGTTTAATCAACATTTCTTAAATTGTAGTGTAATTGTCATTTTACAGATTGGGCGTGAGTTGTTACATAGGGGCAATATTATTTCACCTCGGAGCATCTCATGAAAATCATCTCAGGCAATAGCAATCTTCCACTCGCGCAAGCTATGGCAGAACATCTTGGCATTGAATTAATGCAGGCGAATATTCACCGTTTCCCTGATTCTGAAATTCGCATTGATGTGAAAGAAAATGTCCGTGGGGAGGATGTGTTTTTGGTGCAGTCCACCTCTAACCCATCGAATGATCACATCATGGAACTGCTGATTATGCTGGATGCCATCAAACGCGCCTCAGCCCGTCGTGTGACAGTGGTGATTCCTTATTATGGCTATGCACGACAAGACCGCAAGCCAGGCCCCCGCACGCCGATTTCTGCAAAATTAGTGGCAAATTTGATTACCTCCGCCGGAGCAGACCGCGTATTGACGCTGGACTTGCACGCAGGGCAAATCCAAGGCTTTTTCGATATTCCACTGGATCATTTATATGCTGCACCCGTCATTGTGAATGATATTCGTGATAATTACGACACCTCCAACCTTATGGTCGTCTCTCCAGATGCAGGCGGCGTGGCACGCGCGCGCGCACTCGCAAAACGTATTGATGCGGACCTGGCGATTATTGACAAACGCCGCGAACGCGCCAGCGTGTCTGAAGTGATGAATGTGATTGGAAATGTTAAAGGGCGTGACTGCATCCTCTTTGATGATATTGTCGATTCTGGCGGCACGCTATGCAACGCTGCAAATGCATTAATTGAGCAAGGCGCAGCGAATGTATCCGCCTATATCACACATGGCGTGCTATCTGGCAAAGCAGTGGAGCTGGTCACCAATTCCAAACTGAAAGAACTGGTTATTACGAACAGCATCAAGCCAACCGATGACGTAAAAAATGCGCACAATATCCGCGTTGTCTCCATCGCCAAATTGCTGGCAGACGCCGTGCATCGCATCAGCGCGGAAACGTCTGTGTCTAGCTTATTTAATGATTAAGCAATGCGTTGCACTTGCAGTCATGTTCTTCATGGTTGCGTGCGCGCACAAGCCAGAACCATCTGCGAATCTCATTCAGCGTGATTGCAAGATTATTGCCCGCGCACCTTCTGCGGAAGCGGTGGATTTTAGCCAGCCTAATATGTGTTTGTCTTATATTTCTGGGTTGATAAGTGGTGAGCTGACTTCTTCAACCTATATTTGGGGATTTATCAGAAATATGGAAATGAATGGTGTCTATCAATATGGTTCTGATACACCACATGATGAAAAGTTGGCGGAACATACAAAACTGTTCCTTTCTGATTTGGAGAAAGAAAAAAATGAACGATTTTGTATTGCTGGAGAGATTCGCACTATTATAGAAAATGCAGAGAACGCTGATGATAAATACATAGTATTTAAGGCTATAAGAATTATCTATTATCGGTTAGCTAAAGTATTAGCTTTAAGCTGGGAACTTGACAAAACACCACCTGACGGCGAAATCGATAATGAACATCTAAAATATTTCAGACACCACTTAGGCTATGCATTTACAAATATTTACAATCACAGTATTTTCTGCAAAGCTCTAACTGGAGAATTAGAGCACAAATTTGAAGAAAATAGTGACCTGTTTAAGCACTAAATAATCATGAAACATTTTATCACTCTTTTAGCCTGCACCATGTTGCTTTTCAGCAGCGCCTGCACACCAAAGCCAGAACCATCTGCAAATTTGATTCAACGTGATTGCAAGATTATAGCCAGCGCACCTTCTGCGCAGGATGTGGATTTTAGTCAGCCTAATATGTGTTTTTCTTATATTTCGGGGCTGATTAGTGGGGCAGCAAACTCAGCATCTCGCATTGGTTCGTTTATGGCGTTCCCCTATCACCTGCCTGCAGACACATTTAATCCAGAGGACGGTTCAAGCATACCCCCTAGCAAAGATGTGGTTGACGAGCATAACCGCATTTTAAATGATTTAGAAACAGTATTCGATGAAAGCTTTTGCATCGCCCGCTATTTTGAAAAAGAAACTGAAAATAAACTCGAATATAATGGAGACATTCGTTTCCTCAGACCTATCTACTATAAGTTAGCTAAAGTTTTGACTGCAATAGGAGATACGTCATTGATTGCAGAAAACAACGGAACAAAAGATACACAAGATGATTATCTCAAACCACATGCAAATTTAATTTTTAATCATGCATATGATTATCACTCTATTTGCGAAGCACTAAACAAATCGTAATTAGACAAACTGTTCATTCATCCGCATGATTCCGCAAAACAACAAAACGGACAGCATTATGAAAACACTCCTCACCGCTCTCACCTGCATTGCGCTTATAACTGGTGCAGCACAGGCGAATGATTTTCTGGCAGATGGTGAGCGTGAGCAGCGGGAAAAACCAAGTGGCGTGCATGGCTTTGTAGGCTTCGGCGCTGCCATGGTGAATGAATATGAAGGGTCTAAAGATTTTCAGACCATTCCGTTCATTGCAGGTCGCGTGATGCATGAACACCGATATATCGAAATGATTGGGCTGGGCATCCGCGCTAATATTCTCAATGACGAACATCTACAATTTGGTCCTGTGCTGAATTTCCGTTTCGGGCGGGATGATGATATTGATAATGCAAACATCGCAGCCCTCGCAGAAGTGGATGACGCATTTGAAGCAGGCGCTTTCATGCGTTATGATTTCTCTCCACACTGGATGGGTGGGGATTCGCTCGGCTTTGAAGGGCGGTATCTGGAAGATATTTCATCCGCGCATGATGGTTTTGTAGCAGATATTGGCATGAACTATAACGCCCCCCTCACCCGCCGCCTGCGCGCAGGGGTTGATATTGGCACGTCATACGCCAACGATGATTATATGCAGACTTATTACAGCATCACGCCGCAAAATATTGGCAGCAGCAGCTTCTCTCAATTTGAAGCAGAAAGCGGCTTTAAAGATGCATCTATCGGGCTGAACGCGCAATATGCAATAAGCCCCAAATGGGGCATTTTCGGGCGCGGGTCTTATTCTCGCCTGCTGGGTGACGCCGCAGACACACCCATTGTGAGCGATGAAGGCAGCGCCAATCAGTTTTTGTTTGGCACGGGGATTTCATATCGGTTTTGACAAATTTTACCTGCGAAGCTAATATACTTTTAAGACCTTATTTACAGCCATGCGCTGATTATTGTATGAAAGTATATTTTATTTCCGCAAAATGCCTTGAGGGTGAATGGTGGGAAGATTATAAAAGATGCAGCAATTTATATTGCTCCAAATCCGAAGCCACAATCCTTTTGAATGGTTTTGAAAAAGATGCTCAAGTTAATGACACCAGCATGGTGTTTAAACTGGAAGAAGCAGAACTGGAAACTGGATTAGCATCATTGAAAAATAAACTGCTATTCAGATTCCTTAAATGGCTTCATCAATAAACACTTTAAATAACTGATGCCCAGCATCAGTTATTTTTTCTATCCCGCCTGTGCATAATCTGATGTTACAGAATTTTCTATCATAAACAGAAACTTCTCAATCGGATTCATGGCGTTATAATCTTCCTCGCGCTCTTCCTTCAAACGCTGCTCGGATGCACGTGCCATGATTCGCAATTCAGATTGCAATGCTGCTTCATCCAGCGTGGCAAGATGCAGTGAGTTAATTCTTTCATAGGCCGCACGCTCCTGCTCACTATAGTCCCCATCTTCATGACATAGCGCCAGCGCCAGATTCAGCAGATGCGCACGGTCATGCATATTAGTTATCTTGTCCCAGATTTCGCCAAGCTCGGTCTGCTCGTCAATATCGTCTAGCAATTGCAAACGCTGCTCTTCCGAAATGACCACATTATGTCTGATAATGTCACGAAGGCGATCCTGCTCCTCTGCGTGGAGTCGTCCATCTTCCCATGCCAGTGCTATCGCCCCTCTGAGCATTGCCATATAAGATGCAGTTGCTTGCGTCATAATCATTCTCCTTAAGATGCTTAATAGTGCGTATTATGAAAAAATTGTAAAGTATTTTATGATATGCAGGAAGATATTTACAGAAAATATGCATCTGGCACTGCTTTTGCATAATCACATGCATGAGCATAGAACACGTTACACAACTAACCACACCTAAAGCGCACAACACGCAAAAGTCAGGGCTGAATATGTTCGGCGGCGATGGTGTTGGATTTGACGATCTCATTGATATGGTCAACCCGCTGCATCACATCCCCATTGTCGGGCAGGCATATCGCGCGGTAACGGGAGACACGATTTCCACAGGCGCTGCCATGATTGGCGGTGGCATTTTTGGTGGCATTGCTGGTGTCATCAGCAGTGGTGTAGGCGCATTGGTGGATGGCATTAATGGTGAATCCATCAGCACATCTGTTGCGCAGATCGTGACACAGAAAGAAACCAAAACAGCCTTTTTCGCGCCCGAAGCAGGAACAAAACTTCAGGCAGATGAAGGACAGGCCTTGCTCGCACTATATGAAGATGGTGCATTTCAAACACCAAAACCGCAGCCAAAAGAAATCTCTGCCTCAACGCTCACAAAGCTGAGTGCTTATGCCATTCACAAACAGGATGATGCAGCACGTCTTGACCCGCTGAATCTTGATAAAGGTGAAAAAACCAAGCATTTGCAGGCAGACCTGCACAAAACCATGCTGGATACATTATCGTGATTATTTTTCCAGCGTCAATTGCACTGGCGCTGGCGGAAGAACCTTCTCAACAGCTTTAATAACACGTTCGGAGGTCGGGCTTGTGACGCTGGAAAACCAGTCAACCAGCTGCCCATCTGTATCTATCAGATATTTATGGAAGTTCCATTTTGGCGTGGAGCTGAAAGGCAATGTTTCATTGAGTTTTGCATAAAAGGGGTGGGCATTCTCACCCGTTACAGATACTTTTTGCATGATGGGAAAGGTGACATGGTAATTCGTTTCACAAAAATGCTTGATTTCTTCATTATCAAGCGGTTCCTGCCCGCCAAAGTCATTTGATGGCACAGCAATGACCATTAATCCACGGTCTTTATAGGCATTATAAAGCGTTTGCAACCCTTCATACTGGCTGGTGAACCCACATTGTGACGCAGTATTCACTAGCAATATTGCTTTTCCCTGATAATCTGACAAACGGATCTCCTCATCATCCACCGAAGTAAATGAAGCCACGCGGATGACATCACTAATCTGGTTTTTGCCCGATTCGTCAGATAACGCAGTGCCAGATCCTGTCAACAAAGCGACAAGCGCCACGAAAGGCTTAAGAAATATTTTGCGCGAAAAGTCAATACGTTTTTCCATAGTATCTTAATTTTACGCTATTGCACCATTTCAGCAAGTTAAAAGCGTGTCACGACAGATTTGTAACCCGCATAAAATAAGAAATTCTTGGTGATTGTGGCTTTGTGGATTATAGCTTAAAACATGTTTACAGGAATTATTACAGATGTCGGTGAAGTGGTGCGCGTCGAAAAAAAGGAAAATGAGCGCCGTTTTGTTGTGCGCACACATTATGACACCAGCATGATTGATATTGGCGCATCTATTGCGCATGATGGGTGCTGCCTGACAGTTACCGATATTGATGAAGACACGTATGCCGTGGATGTCTCCCCGCACACATTGCAATTTACAACGCTCGGCAACTGGCAGGAAGGGCAGCGCGTAAATTTGGAACGGGCTTTGAAAGCGGGGGATGAACTGGGCGGACATATTGTCAGCGGCCATGTGGATGGTGTGGCAACTATTAACAGCATCACCCGCGAAGGTGACAGCGTGCATTACACTATTTCCTGCCCGGATGCTTTGAAAGCCTTCATTGCCGAGAAAGGTTCAGTAACGCTGAATGGCACATCCCTCACCGTCACCTGGGTGAACAATGCGCAATTTGGATTAACGCTGATTCCGCATACGCTGGATGTAACCACATGGGGACAGGCAAAGGAAGGTGATACGCTGAATATTGAGATTGATATGCTGGCGCGTTATATGCAACGCATAATGGACGTGCAATCAGCACAATAAATTTTATTAACTTTTGTTAAATAAAACTATGCCATAATAAGTTTCTATTAACCTATCGGGGCATATTATGAGATTTTTGCACGCCTTTATTGAAATTCTGCGCAAGGAAGTGCGCGAAGCTGAAAAAGCAAACCGCATTAAAAAGGAGCAACAGCGCAAGCAGCCTGAACACGGTGACATGACTCACTGACAATAAGTTAAATCATCAACTGCTTCCATTATTTACAATTCGTCTATGCAGGGCTAGTATCACATAAAAAAT
Source organism: Rickettsiales bacterium (assembly GCA_024304995.1). Lineage (GTDB taxonomy): Bacteria > Pseudomonadota > Alphaproteobacteria > Rickettsiales > UBA998 > JAMWZD01. The sequence goes on from JAMWZD010000001.1 coordinate 431,219, forward strand.
GATACTTGCTATGACAGACCAACTCGCCACTATTGAAACAATTTTAAAAGACGCCAAAGCAGGGCGCATGTTCATTCTGGTGGATGATGAAGACCGTGAAAATGAAGGCGATCTGGTTATTCCCGCTGAGTTTGCGGATGCGCAGGCCATTAATTTTATGGCGACCTATGGGCGCGGACTTATTTGCCTGCCCATGCAATCTGCCCAGATTCGCAAAATCGGGCTGCCGCCGATGGCAAAACATAATAGTTCGCGTCATGAAACCGCTTTTACCGTTTCCATTGAAGCGCGTGAAGGCGTGACCACAGGCATTTCCGCCGCAGACCGCGCGCGCACGATTGAAGCGGCAATAAATCCCGAAGTGAAAACAACAGACATCGCCACACCAGGGCATATTTTCCCGCTTGAAGCGCGGGATGGCGGCGTGCTGGTGCGTGCAGGGCATACGGAAGCCGCGGTGGATATTTCGCGTTTAGCAGGGCTGAACCCGTCTGGTGTAATTTGTGAAATTATGCGTGATGACGGTGAGATGGCTCGCCTGCCCGACCTGATTCCCTTTGCTAAAGAACACGGGCTGAACATTGCCAGCATTGCAGATTTGATTGCATATCGCCGCAAAAATGAAAAGCTAGTCTCCCGCACCCATAGCGCTCCGTTTGATTGTGCGTATGGTTCAGGATTTACACTACATCTCTATACGGGGCAGTTGCATTACGCAGAGCATATTGCGCTGGTGAAAGGGGATATTAATGCAGTGGATGCACCATTGGTGCGAATGCACGCGCTGGATGTATTGACAGATGTGTTGCAGGATGCAGCCAATCAGCGCAGCGGGCAATTGCAACGTGCCATAGAAAAAGTGAATGAAGCAGGCTGCGGCGTTATCGTCCTGCTCCGCGTTCCCCGCCCTGATGTGCTATCTGGCAAGCTGGCAGGGGATTATAAAAAAACCAACGACCTGAAAGAATATGGCATCGGCGCACAGATTTTAAAAGACATTGGCGTGAAGCAGATGACCTTGCTGACGAACAACCCGAAACAGGTGGTTGGGCTGGATGGGTATGGGCTGGAAATTGTGGGGTATGAGGGGATTTAGAGTAAAAAAAACCAAAGCATCATGCTCTGGTTATTAATCTAATGTTTCAAACTCTTCCCTTAATTCCTCAACAATTTTTGTTGAGAAATAACGCTTTGTTTCCTCAGATTTTCCAATTATTTTATTTGCCCACATAGCATCCAGTCCTACTTCAAAGTAGAGTCTTTTGAAATATGGGGCAGCTAAAATAGGTTCTTTTGACTGTATGGCAGATGCCATATATTCCCGAAAACATTTAGGGCGCGTTTTAAGGCAGCGAACTATTTTTTCTGTTATGGTGAGATATGTTTCCTTTGGTTTCCCAAATCCTTTACTCATAATAAGATAAACCGCATGGGTTTAAAAAGAACGACTATATCTCTATAGCCGTTCATTCTCATCTGGTAAAGTCATTTAGAACATCACAGGGAAATGCCCATCCAGCCCAAGCTCTTCTTCAATGCGGATCAGCTCGTTATATTTCGCCACACGGTCTGAGCGGCTGAGTGAGCCTGTTTTAATCTGCCCGCAATTGGTTGCCACTGCCAGATGCGCGATGGTGGTGTCTTCTGTTTCACCAGAGCGGTGAGACATCACCGCAGTGTAGCCTGAGCGGTGCGCCATATCAACCGTCTGCAATGTTTCTGTCAGCGTACCAATCTGATTGACTTTAATCAGCACTGAATTTGCTAAACCTTTGGAAATGCCTTCTGCAAGAATGCGCGGATTGGTGACGAACAAATCATCACCCACCAATTGAATGTCTCCTCCCAGTGCATCTGTGAGCGCCAGCCAGCCTTCATGATCATCTTCTGCGCAACCATCTTCAATAGAGGCAATCGGATATTTCTTCACAAGCTCTTCGTAATATCTCACCAATTCTTGCGCGCCCAGCGTTTTGCCTTCGCCTTTCAGCTCATATTTGCCGTTCACGTAAAATTCACTGGCTGCCGAATCCAGCGCCAGCACTACATCTTCCCCTGGAACATATCCTGCTGCTTCAATGGACTGCATAATGAATGACAAGGCTTCATCTGAACTTTTCAGATTTGGTGCAAAGCCACCTTCATCACCCACATTGGTGTTATGCCCTGCATCGCGCAATTTCTTTTTCAGCGTATGGAAAATTTCTGCGCCCATGCGGATGGAATCACGGCAATCTTCCGCGCCCACAGGCATAATCATAAATTCCTGAATGTCGATGGGGTTGTCGGCATGTTCACCACCGTTGATAATGTTCATCATCGGGATAGGCAAGGTGTTTGCAAACGCACCGCCCACATAACGATAGAGTGGTAAGCCCACCGCAACAGATGCTGCTTTCGCCACTGCCAAAGACACACCCAGCATAGAGTTTGCACCGAGGCGGGATTTATTTTCTGTGCCGTCCAGTTCAATCAACATGCGGTCAATGCTTTGCTGGTCTTCCGCGTCCAGCCCAACAATCACATCAGAAATCTCACCATTAATGTGATCCACAGCATCCAGCACACCTTTGCCGAGGTAACGTCCTTTGTCACCATCGCGCAGTTCCAGTGCTTCCATCGCACCAGTTGATGCGCCTGATGGCACGGCAGCGCGACCAAGCGATCCATCTTCCAGCAACACTTCCGCTTCCACCGTTGGGTTGCCGCGAGAATCCAGAATTTCACGTCCGTAAATGCCTAATATTGCTGTCATGGTTTTTTCCTTTTTATATTCATTTTTTGGTTAGGGTCACATGAGCAATCGTCATACTGAGCGCAGCGAAGTATCCAGAGCGGCTTGCGCCTGACGGAGAGATGGATTCTTCACATTCGTTCAGAATGACGACTATTTTTACTTTAGTCGTGACCTGTTTCTATGTGTAGCGGATTTTGCGCATCATGCAAGGATAGACTTGTGCATTACACTGAATCAAAAATATTGTTTGACATTAAGGCTAAATTTCGTTCTACTGTTTATAGAGACATGGATTTGTTTCTGTAAATTTAAAACCTAGGAACTGGTTTTGGGATATGTTTGGCTGGATAGCTTATTATGTTTACAAGGGTTTTCCCTTTCCAAATCTGGTTCTCCAAAAATTAAAATGGAGAATTTCAAATGAAATCACAAAAAATTATTATTCGGTTTGATCAGGTTTGCGATCAGAACAACGGCGTAATCAAGCGCTACATCGGATTTGTGCAAGCTAAATACTTAATAGACTTAATAGAGATAGCTAATCTTGATGCTAACCCTAGATCATCAAAAGTTGGTTCTGTAACTGATGATATTATTGAGAGCATAGAAAAAACTACTGATATTTTCCCCTTCAAAACTAAAGGTATATTAGTGTCTGTTTCAAAGCCTCCAAAAGAGCTAGAGCGAAAACGGTTTGAATTTGAGTTTGAAGATAATCAATTTGATGGCATATTAGATGGTGGACATAATACTTTAGCCATCGCTATTTATATATTGTATAAAGCTGTCGAGGATCATAAAGCGATTAGAAAAATCAAAAGATGGCAAGATTTAGAAGAACGATGGATTGATTATAAAGATGAAGTTCAAAAAATTAAAGATACTTTAGATTTTCTTGTACCTATTGAAATATTAGTTCCAAATGACCAAACAGAAGAAGTGGTAGAACAATTTAAAAAGTCGATATTAGATATATGTGCGGCGCGTAATAATAATGTCCAACTAACAGTTGATACGAAAGCCAATGCAGCAGGACATTATGAAATAATAAAAGATGTTGTTGATCCCACACTAGAAAAAGAAATTATTTGGAAAACCAATACGGAAGGACGTATTCCTGTAAGAGATTTGGTTGCTTTAACCTGGGTGCCATTACTGGAGTTAGAGTTGGAAGGCAAAGTTCCGACCATATCACCAGTTCAACTTTACAGTTCAAAAGCAAAATGCATGCAAAATTTTGTAAAGCTAATGGAGAGCCCGGATGTTTCAACCGAAAAAGAAGGTAGATATACGTTGAAAAATAGTCAAGTTGAGAGTGCTTTAAAAATGTTGGAGGACATGCCAAAACTGTATGACTTAATATACGAACTATTTCCAGGCGCTTATAATAAGCATGGAGGAAAGTTTGGACGTATAAATGCTGTTAAAGAAAAGCAAAAAAGTCAGCCAAAAACACCTTTCTATTACAGAGAAGTTGATATGAGCGTTCCAGAAGGTTTTATTGTACCACTAATTTATGGTACATCAGCTCTGATTACTTCAAAAAACGGACGGCTCGCTTGGAAAGAAGATCCTGAAAAATTTATAAGAAAAAACATTAGTAATATAATTGCTAATTATAAAACATTACTAGAGGCATTTAATTTTGATCCTCAAAAAGTAGGAAAAAATAGTGGCTCTTATACTTTAGCAAAACAGCAATTTGAGTTTTGCTTATTACAAAATCAGTAACAGCTTGAAAATAATAAAGGGCAGGGCAAAAACCTGCCCTTTATCATGCAAGGATAGACTTGCACCAAATTTCAGATTACGATGCTTGCCATGATTTTAGACGATTTTTCATTAGCTGACGCTCAACAACTTGGCTCTCGCCTGCCGAATGACCCACATGCCGTGTCTGCTGCGCTGCCCGCATGGCAGGATGTGCTGGATTATGAGGAAGGACGCGCGCGCGTAACAAATGCGCTCAACACAGCCTATCCGCGTTTCATGTTCCATCCATTGGTGAATGCACTGGCAGAACATATCCGCAAGGAATTTACACTGGGGGATGCGTATTTAACGCTTTACCCGACCTATGACAGCGCGATGGATGCCATGCGCTTTATCAAAAAGTCCTGCTCGGCTTATGCGGAAATTATTGTGGATACGCAAAAGAATCTGTATGTCTGCTGCACGGGAAAGGACGGCGCAGCTCACTCCAAAGCGCACTGGCAGCATACAGGTCTGGGCATTTCCTCCCGCCATGCAGAACGTGCCTTGCGCGGGCAAGTGGCAGCGGATGCGTCTTTTAAGAAAATGGAGATCATCCGCACAATCGCCAAAGGCGCAGGCGTGGCAGACGATGCCATTACGCTGCACCCGACAGGCATGAGCGGGCTATATATGGCATATAGGCTGGCGCAACAGGTGAAGCGTGGCGACACGGTGCAGCTTGGTTTCCCTTATGTGGATACGCTCAAAATCCAGCAAAAATGGGGAACGCATGTGCATATGCTGGATGACGCGGGGGACTATCTGGCAAAGCTGGAAGCACTCTTCAAAGCACACAGCATTTCCGCCTGCTTCACCGAATTTCCAACCAATCCCCTGCTGCGCGCGATAGACATCAAAGCAGTCAGCGCCTTGTGCCGTGCGCATGGCGTGTTGCTGATTGTGGATGATACGATTGCGACCTATAATAATATAGACGTACGCGCTTATGCAGATATACAATGCACCAGCCTCACCAAAGGCTTCTCTGGCAAAGGCAATGTGATGGCAGGGGCGATGATGATTCACGCGGATGCACCACATACGCAACGTCTGCTGAATGCGCGTGATGAGCTTTATGAAGATACACTTCACGCGGATGATGTGCGGGTGCTGTGGCAGAATATGTCTGGTGTTGAGGCGCGGATGATGCGCATGAATGCGAATGCAGCGGAGTTGGTGCAATATCTTAAGGCGCATGAAGCAGTGGATGCGGTATATTATCCGAGCATCATGCATCAGGCATTATATGATGCCGTGAAAACGGAGCATGGCGGATATGGGTGCTTGCTGTCTTTCACACTGAAAGACGCAGACAATGCCCCTGCATTTTATGATGCTTTGTGCATCTGCAAAGGCCCCAGCCTCGGCACAGAATTTACTTTGTGCTGCCCCTACACATTGCTTGCGCATTATGATGAATTAAATTGGGCGCAGGGTTACGGCGTATCCTCGCACTTGCTGCGCGTGTCTGTCGGGTGTGAAGACATAAGCGAGATTATCGCACGGTTTGAAGCCTCATTTTCTCAAAAATAAAAAAAGGACTCATAAATATGAATCCTTTAATAAGTTATGTTATTTTTCTTCCAGTTGCTTCCATTTTTCAGCCTGCTCAATACCATCCAGTTTCATGATGGCATCAACTTTTTGCTGCTCTAATAAAAGTCTTTCTTTTTCAGTTGCAAGCTGTTCTTTCTGCACTTTTAGAAAAGACTGAGCAAGCACGGTTGCTTGATAGCCTATGAAAGTAACGCAGACTGTGGCTGCTATAATACCGACTATTATGGGTGATGCAGTTTGCAAAAAAGCGAAAATTGTACCACCGAAGAAAAGTAAGATCCAAAAAAGATATTCCATCTTTGTGTCTATAATAATAAAGGTCTGAAATCTTTATAAAAAAGAAAATAAGATTAATCAAGCATATTTATTCATGGTTTTTTTAATGGTTTTGCGCCACAATAGCCCCATGAATTATAATCCCGTTATCTGCGCTATTGACACCACCAACATCCCCGAAGCCTTGCAACTGGTGCGCAGCGTCTCGCCTTATGTGGGGGCGGTGAAGCTGGGGCTGGAATTTTTTGTGGCGCACGGCGCGGAAGGGGTGAAATTGTTTGACCATTTCAATATCCCCGTCTTTCTGGATTTGAAATTTCATGACATTCCGAACACCGTTGCCAAAGCCATTGAAGCCACTGCAGGCATCAACACCTTCATGATGACCGTGCATAGCTCAGGCGGGCGCACCATGTTGCAACGCGCAGTGGAAGCCTCTGCCAGCGTGGCGGAAACCACAGGAAAAACAAGACCATATGTGGTGGGCGTGACTGTACTAACCAGCATGGATCAGGATGATCTCTCCATCATTGGCGTGCGGGACATGGTGGATGCACAGGTGAAACGCTTAGCTGACTTGGCGCAAAGCGCGCATCTGGACGGGGTGGTGTGTTCGTCTTATGAAATAGACATGCTGCGGCGCGAATGTGGCAATGATTTCCTGCTCGTCGTCCCCGGCATCCGCCCCGAAGGCAGCGCCAGGGGAGACCAAAAACGCATCATGACCCCACGCGAAGCTCTCGACAAAGGCGCAGACTATCTGGTGATTGGGCGACCGATTACACAAGCGGAGGAGCCAGAACGGGCGGCAGAGGCGATTGCGCGGGAGTTGGGTGTTTAGAAAACGTTGTAAATCTAGAAATCTTCTATTTCTTTTGCATCTTCTTTTTTTAAAGCTCTAAGCCTTACCATTCGCTCGTCTCCCAAAGATGTTAAAGTCCAATATGCTGAAGTATCTTGTATGCTCCTCTTCTTAATACTTTCTTTTATTAAACAAAGTGCTCTGAGCTGTATTATAATTGTATCTATGTAATGATTTGCAACTATAGTTTTATCAACGTTCAGTTCTTTATAAGGGTGCTCGTAACAAAAATTAGCGACTTGTCCTAAAAAGTTCTCTATTTTTTTTCTCAACGCAAAATCCCTTATTTCGTTTATCATGCACGGAGAAATATTCACAAAGATATAATCCCAGCTTACATCAATTTGTATTTTGTGTTTGATACTTTCTGCATACATTCCTTTATAAAACTTAAGTGTAACTTCTACTGTAAACTTGTCCTTACCTTGCGCTAAATCATTGATATTTTCAGGCGTTGCAGAATTTGATTTTGCAATTTTATTTTCTAAATCTGAAATTGTACTTTTTAATTGTAAAATTTCTTTCAATGTAGACTCTTTTGGAACCAAGTCTGCCTTGACCCACCCTATAGCAGGTTTACGTTTAATTGTTTTAGTTACACCCAATATAACTTGAGATTGTAAACCATCCGCATCTGCCCAATAAACACAGCTATGCTTACTTTCTATTTTTTTTCTAAATTCGACGAGTTTTTTTAAAAGTTCTGGGTCTTTTTCGGTTTTACCTGCTGGAATTGCATCTGGGTCTTTATGCAACAAAGGAATAACTGCCTTCTTTTTAGAAACCGCATAATCATATTCTTTCTCAGTATAACCTATACCCTCTTTATCAGTTGAGCCATAACGTCCACCAATAATAAGCAAATAATAGTCCGATGCATCAATTACATCTTTTATCAAATCCCATGATGAATCATCAGTTGCAGGAAACAACTCCATGCCAGCAGGCATATGCTCCAATTCAAGAACTGACTTAATAACATTCTGTCGTTCTTCTACCAAATCAACAAAAGTCGATGATATAAATATTTGATATTTCTTGTCCATGAGCGAAACTTTTTTTGAAATGAATAAAACGCAATTATGACGATATAGCAATATTTTTGAGTAATTAACCCTTTGATAAAGCGTATCGCTTATATTACATTGGTTTTGAACAAACGCACGCACTTAAGAGAAGGATGCATTATGAGCGCACAGACAGAATCCGCATGGGAACAATTTGCTGAGTCACAATATCTTTACGGCGCGAACAGCCTGTATATTGAAGAAGTCTTCAAACTTTACTCGGAAGACCCCGAGCAGGTGGACCCTGAATGGCGCGAGTTTTTCAAGAATTTTCAGGATGGGCTGGAAGAACATGAGCCATCCTGGGCGGAAGATACCAGCGGCATTGTCGGCGTACTCGACCCTGAAGAGAAAAAGGAAATTGCTGCAAAAGAAAAGCAAATCCGCGCGAAGGATGACACCGCCATTTTGCACTCGATTCGTGCTTTGCAGCTGATTCATGCATATCGCGTGCGCGGGCATTTGAAAGCGAAGATTGATCCGCTGGAGAAATCTGACGATAACCGCAAAAAGCAACATCAGGAATTAAACCCACTAAGCTATGGTTTCACGCGGGAGGATTACACGAAAGAGATTTTCCTCGGCGGGACGCTGGGTCGCCAGAGTGCGACGCTCAACCAGATTTTGAACATTCTGCAACAGACCTATTGCCAGACGATTGGTGTGGAGTTTATGCATATTCAATATCCTGATCAGAAAGCATGGATTCAGGAAAAATTTGAGAAAATGCAGGGCAAACCGCATATTTCACCAAAAGATAAGCGTGAGATTCTGGCAGATTTAATTGAAGTGGAAGCGTTTGAAGAATTTCTGCAAACGAAATATCCTGGCATGAAGCGCTTCTCCATTCAGGGGGGGGATGCAATGCTGCCTGGTCTGCAATCCACCATCCATACGGCTTCCCGCCTCGGAGTGAAGGAAATTGTGATTGGGATGCCGCATCGCGGGCGCATGAACGTGCTGACGAACATCATGAAAAAGCCCTATCCTGAAATGTTTTCACTTTTCCACGGCAACATGGATTTCCCTGAAAGCGTGAACAGCTCTGGTGACGTGAAATATCATATTGGTGTCTCAGCTGACCGTGACATGCCTGACGGCAAAAAATTGCATTTGTCACTCACCGCCAACCCGTCACATCTTGAAGCAGTGAATCCTGTGGTGTGCGGAAAAGTGCGCGCGAAGCAGGATCAGCGCGCGGACAAGGAAAAAGAAGAAGTGATGGGCTTAATGCTGCATGGCGATGCCGCCTTTGCAGGGCAAGGCGTTGTGCCTGAAACGCTCTCACTTTCAGAGCTTCGCGGATACCGCACTGGCGGTTCATTGCACATTATTGTGAACAACCAGATTGGTTTCACCACCAGCCCGAAATTCTCGCGCTTCACGCCTTATCCGTCTGATGTGGCGAAAATGGTGGCTGCGCCTATTTTCCATGTGAACGGGGAAGATCCTGAAGCGGTGGTCTATGCGTGCCGTCTGGCAACGGAGTTTCGCCAGAAATTCAAGCGTGATGTGGTGGTGGATATTTTCTGTTATCGTCGATATGGGCATAATGAAGGGGATGAGCCGATGTTCACTCAGCCTTTAATGTATCAGGAAATTAAAGCGAAAAAGTCCCCTGCGCGGATTTATGCAGACGTGCTGGTCTCTCAAGGAGTGATGAAAGAAGAAGATGTGAAAGCCGAATTTAACCGCTTTAATGAAATGTTTGAAGCGCAGTTTGACACCGCACGCGACCATAAGCCAAACAAGGCAGACTGGCTGGAAGGCGCTTGGTCTGACATGAAAGAAGCGGAAGATCACGGCAAACGCACCTCACCTGATACGGGAGTAGACAAAGACGTGCTGAAAAATCTTGCCACGCAGCTGGGCAAAATTCCGCAGGACTTTAATGTTAATAGCAAGGTGAAACGCATCATCAAAGCGCGCACTGAAGCCGTCTTATCTGAAGAAGGGATGGATTGGGCAATTGGTGAGCATTTAGCATTTGCCACCTTGCTCAATGATGGGTATGGCGTGCGCCTGAGCGGGCAGGATTCGCGCCGTGGCACATTCTCGCATCGTCATTCCGTTTTTATTGATCAGGAAAATGAAAAGCGATATACACCGCTGAACCATCTGAAAGGTGTGAAAAAGAAATATGAGGTGATTGACAGTTCACTATCAGAATTTGCCATTCTGGGCTTTGAATATGGCTATTCTCAGGCAGAACCCAACGCGCTGACCATTTGGGAAGCCCAGTTTGGGGACTTTGCCAACGGTGCGCAGATTATGATTGATCAGTTTATTGCCTCAGGTGAAATTAAATGGCTGCGCATGTCTGGTCTGGTCATGTTGCTGCCGCACGGCTATGAAGGGCAAGGCCCTGAACATAGCTCCGCGCGACTGGAGCGTTTCCTGCAACTTTGCGGGGAAGATAATATGCAGGTGGTGAATTGCACCACACCTGCCAACTTCTTCCACGTGCTGCGCCGTCAGTTGCACCGCAAATTCCGCAAACCGCTGATTGTGATGACACCAAAATCGTTGCTGCGTCATAAACGTGCAGTCTCCACTCTGGATGATTTTGCCACAGGCACGAAATTCAGCAAAGTATACGGTGAAGTAAGTGCGTTGCAAGCAGACAAGGACATCAAAAAAGTGATTTTGACGAGCGGAAAGGTCTATTATGATTTGCTGCAAGCACGTGAAGATGCGGGCATTGATGACATCGCCATTGTGCGCGTGGAACAATATTATCCGTACCCTGCTGCTCAGGTGGAAGAGCAACTCTCGCGCTATCCAAACGCAAAAGTGGTTTGGGTACAGGAAGAGCCGAAAAATATGGGCGCGTGGACGTTTATTGAGCCCTATATTGAACAGTCTCTCACCACAATAGGACGCGAAAGCTGCCGCCCAACCTACGTGGGTCGCAAAACCGCCGCCTCCCCCGCCGTGGGTTATCTGAAGATTCATGAACGTGAGCAGGCAGCATTGGTGAATGAGGCGTTGGGGATTAAATAAGCTCCCCACGCCCCCGTCATTCTGAACGAAGTGAAGAATCCATAAGATAATAAGGAACTACCGCCTATGGCGGTACGGCTAGCGTAGTTATACAAATTATGCAAGAAACCTCTTTGCTTGAGCCATTGGAGTGGTTTGAGGAATCAAACAAAGAGGTTTTTATTATGTCAGAAATTAGAAGATTATCTCACAGTCGCTGGGAATGCAATTATCATGTGGTATTTATTCCAAAATACCGCCAGAAACGGATATATGGCGATGTTCGCAATGAATTACGTCAAGTGTTTCATGATCTGTGTCACCGTAAGGAATGTCGCATTATTGAAGGTCACCTGATGTCCGACCATGTGCACATGCTTATCAGCATACCACCGAAATATTCTGTAGCACATATAGTAGGTTACTTAAAGGGGAAGACCGCCCTACATTTAGCGCAGAAATATGGACGTAGGAGGAAATATCGAGGCTATAGTTTCTGGGCGCGAGGGTATTTTGTATCTACTGTAGTTGCAGACGAACAGGTCGTTAGACGTTACATTCGCAATCAGGAGAAAACGGACAAGCAGTACGACCAAATGTCCTTGTTCACTGAACCCAATAATAGTAAGTAACAAAACCACTTCCAGTGGTGCAAGCAAAGCGTTACAGACCTCCACCTCTGGTGGAGGTCATTGAATCTTTCGGTTTGTTTTAAGCTGGGAGATGGATTTTTTGCTGCTACCTTTAAATGACGGCATGAAGAATAATCTTTTGCGTCTTTTACTTCTGATTGTATGATACGGGGTGATGAGTGAACAAGCCAGCATAGCCAATATTGATATTCAGCCAGATGACCCTGAATGGCTGGTGCTAAAGAAATTTTGTGAGACATTTGATTCTAAACGCATGAAAGAAAAATACGCCTGTTCTAAAACTCACAAAATACTTGATGATAATGCTTCTCGCAGAAACGGCTTTATTTCTTGGAATTTTGTATGCTTTTTTACTGTATCGAATGAAGCGCAACAACGTATTGCTCCTGAACTAAAACGCTGGAGCCCTTGGCTTTATTCAATATTAGAAAATGTTCTAAATGACCCTTCATACCAAAATGATCTTAATAATTATTATAACTCATTTATAGATATTCGTAACAAAAGCTACACTTTGGATATGGCAATCTCTATAATTGAAGGAAAGCTTAATAAACATAGCTTAGATTATGAAATGCCACCGCTTTCACGAATATGCAATATAGAAACTAAATATTTATTTAAGGATGGTACACAGTTAGATTTTTCTGATTACATATTTTTATGTGAATTAGGTTTTTCTGGCAACAAAAACAATCCCTATCGCGCCATAGAAGAAAAAAAAGAATCAAATATATTTAAAGCAGCGACGAAACATACCAAAAATTTTAGTTTAAAACGCAATTACTGTTATGGTGGGATATATTTCGGTGTATGCGGATTTGAAAAGATAAATCTAAATGGTCTTCATACAACAAATCTTCACTTTATATGCAATGAAGCTAACTATATAACGTTGGCTAATATCAAATGTCATTGGTTTAAGCACGAAACTGACAACACTAATAGTATAGATAAATTAGAAAAAACCGATATTCCTTTCTTATTTATACATAATATATCAAATAAATTTGAACATATAGATATATCTAATCGGCGCATTCGATTATCAATAGATAGTAACACGGAAGTCAGAACGTTAAATTTCTTGAATGTAGTTATTGAGAATGACGTTCAATTTGCAAATTTAGAACTTGAGCACGCAACATTTAGCAGTGTTATATTTGAATCTGATTTTTCTTTTTTGCAAAACACCGTAGAGAAAACTACATACTTCAGGCATTGCAGCTTTAAAGAATCCTCTAATTTCAAAGGCAGTAAGTTTTCATGTAATGAACTAAATGAAAAATCATTATCCAATAGAGATGAATTGCTGTCTCCTTCTTTCATCAATTCAAATTTTCAATCGGTTCTAAATTTGAAAGACACTAATTTTCATGCTCCTCCTCATTTTGAGGGAGTAGAAGCAGATTGTGTGTTATTCGATGAAAAGTCATCCTTCATCAACCACCCTAGCAAAGACCCAGAACTTGCTGCATCAGCATGGGCATCGTTAGTGCGGCTGGCAGAGCATACGGGCAATATGCGGATGCGTCAGTTATTTCACGCACGCATGATGGAAAACGAAAAACGTATGGCAAGCGAAAAAAGTCATGGCTTTTTCTATCATGTATTTCGTATATTAGGAAGCGGCAGAAATACGCTAGTTCCTATAGCATTCTTGCTTTTGTCTTTTATATGCTTTGGATTGATTTATATGACAAGCTATCTTGCGATAACACCTGAAAAGATAGCGCCACTATATGCAAATGCATTTGATAATGGATTTGCACTATCTATGCAGCACACCGCACCCTTCTTTCCAACTGAAAAAGCACTATTGAAAAATTTGCTTCTCCCCTTCAAAGAAAGTCCTATAAACTATTTCATCAATTTAGCCCGCTTCGTTCAAACGATTCTCTCAATAGGCTGCATCTTCATGTTCGGTCTCTCCCTCCGCAACCGCTTCCGCATCAAAACCTAGCAACCACACCCACAAAAAAAACCGAGAGCCTAAGCTCTCGGTTTCCTTTCAAATATCACCAAAAAGACTAAGCTGCTTTCTGGTCTTTGCTTTTGTTGTCAGTGTTGCTGTTTTTCTTGTCAAATGGCTCACCGCCGATCTTGATTTCGCCCGTCATCTGACCGCCGCGTTCAATTTCGATCTCGCCATAAGAAATGCGACCGCGGACTTTTCCGCTTGAATAGATCGTCAAACGGTTTTTCACGATGAGATCACCTTCAAACAGACCGCTAATTTCAGCGTCTTCAATTTCTGCCGTGCCTTTGAACGACCCCGTACCAGAAATTTCAACCGTATGCACATCTTTCAATGTTGCATCCACCATCCCTTCAATCACCAAACGGTCACAGGTTGCAATTTCACCTTTCAGCAAAATGTCATTACCAACCGTCAATACGCGCTTGCTGGATGCTTTTGAAGCTGCACCTGCTGGTGCTGGACGTGCTTCAGCGGGAGCGCCAGACCCTGCAGGACGTGCAGGGGCTGCTGCTGCTCCGCCTTGTGGGCTGCCGCCTGGGCGGTATGATGGAGCGCCTGCAGATGGTGCTGGTGCACGACCCGCTGGAGCGCGGTTTGCATCACCCGGGCGATACCCGCCAGTGGTGTTGCCCTGATTGTTATTGTCTGTTTTATTGTTCATAACGTCTAACTCTTCCTGTGGTTCTTCGTCTTTTTTACGAAACATAAGTTTACTCTCCTAAAAGCCCGACGCCATGCCAGACCCGTTTTTCTTGTATTTCGCAAGACAAAATGTTGCTTCGCGAAATATTAATTAAGCATAGAAGATTTGTAATGACAAGACAGAATCATAATCAGACTTGCCTAAATACCATTTTTTCCGCATAAACGAGGCTATGGCAGTTTATACTCAGGTGAATGATGACGATTTGGCAACACTGGTGCAGGCTTATGGTTTCGGTGCGATTGACAAAGCCCTGCCCATTGCGGAAGGCGTGGAGAACAGCAATTACCTGATTCATGTGACGGATAAGCACGCGAAACGCTTCAAAGCGATTCTTACCTTGTTTGAAGCGCGAGTGAATGCGTTTGATATTCCGTTTTATATGCGGCTGAAGCAACATCTGAGCAGCAAAGGTATCCCCTGCCCTGTGCCGTTTGAGGCGGGTGGCAATCTTTCGGTGAAAGTGGCAGGCAAACATGCGGTGATTGTGAGTTTTGTGGAAGGGGCAAGCATTTTGCAACCTAACAAAGCTCAGATTGCAGAGGCAGGTGCAATGCTGGCGAAGATGCATCTGGCAGCGCAGGATTTCCCGATGACACGCCCGAATGCCATGTCATTCACTGGCTGGCACGAGCTGCGCGCGCGCATTGCTGTGCGTTCCAAACGTGACGACGAGCAGGAGATGCTGAATATTATAGACAAGGAACTGCATTATTTGGCAGAGCATTGGAATGACCGCCTGCCCTCTGGCATTATTCATGCGGATTTATTTCCGAATAATGTGTTCTTTGATGCACAGGGGCATTTGAGCGCTGTGATCGATTTTTATTTCGCCTGTCATGATGTGCTTGCCTATGATCTGGCGATTGTGGCGAATGCGTGGTGCATTAACAGCAATGGCTCGCTACATCAGGAACATTATGATTCGCTGGTAAGCGCCTATGATGCGGTGCGACCATTAGAAGATGCAGAACGTGAGGCGATACCCATGTTGCTCCGCGCTGCAGCATTGCGGTTTCTGCTCACCCGCCAGCATGACATACTCTACCCAAATAAAGATGCACTATTAATTCCCCATGACCCGCAGGAATACTTAGCAATACTTCAATGTCATCAAACTGCAACATAACTGCCCTCATCTCGTAACATTACGTTGCTATTCTATAATGAATAGCGAATAGAGGAGATTATGTTAGGAAGAATCGCGGAAGGTTGGGTGCAGGGTGGTGCAAATAATAAATATCAGGCGGTGGATAAAGAATTGGCGCGGGTGATTACCTCTGAATCTTTTTTGGGGCTGGAATCTATTGGTGCAACCGTTTCTGAAGCAACTAACTGGCTGGGGCAACCAGTGGATCGCGTGCGTGGTTTGCTTGGTCATCGTTACGCAGCAGAAGAATTTGCGTTGCCCGAAGCATTGCAAGGCACAGAAACTGGAAAAGATATATTAGAATATCGTGAGAAAATGCATGACGCGATTGCAGCAGGTGCAACAGCAGATATTGCGAAGCTTAACGCAGCACTAAAGCTAAACTTAAAAGAATATAATGCAGCGCGAAAGCTGGAGTTAGACGAAGAAAACCTCAAGCACAAAGCAGAAGAAGTGACACTCCCCATCATGCAGGATGCAGGTGGAAACGTGCTGCTTAATGCGGGCGGCATGGCAGCAGGCGCGGCGGGCGCAGCAGCAACAGGCGCGGTTGGCAAATTGGGCGAACTGGCAGGGCTGGACAGCCCCATGGGGGAAGCAGTGCAAGTGGTGACACAGAATTTGCCAAGCGCGAAGGCGGAAGGTGTGGCGCAATTAAAAACGTAATCACTTCTCCAGCACCCGCGCTTCTTCTCTCAGCAAAATGGGGATGCCGTTTTGAATGGGATATGCCAATTCAGCACTTTCGCTAATCAGTTCCTGCGCGGCTTCGTCATATTTCAAAGGTGTTTTGGTGAGTGGGCAGGCGAGAATATCCAGCAAACTCTTGTCAAACGATGGATTTTGGGTGGATGCGTGCTGCGCCTTTCCTTTGGTTTCTGCCATGTTCTGCCTGCCTCAGTTAAAAAATTAAAAAATCGGTTATTTCGTGCTTGCAAATTATAAATGAAACAGTAATATGCACAACCTAAATGTTGGGCAGCTGCTCACATTGGCAATATAAGCGGGTGTAGCTCAGGGGTAGAGCGCAACCTTGCCAAGGTTGAAGTCGAGAGTTCGAATCTCTTCACCCGCTCCATTTTCTTCCCCTGTTTTTAACGCAATCCTAACGCATATCATCATATAACTTTTTGACTTGTTTTTGCATGAGCGTGGCTTATGTTGAAGTGGTAAAAACATTATTGGAGAAAAGACTATGCGTACACGTCCTAAAATTGCCTTGATTGGCGCTGGTATGATTGGTGGAACTTTGGCACATCTGGCTGCTTTGAAAGAGCTGGGTGATGTGATTTTGTTTGATATTGCAGAAGATATGCCGCAGGGCAAAGCGCTGGATTTGAACCAGTCCAACGCGGTGGATGGCGCAGATGCAGTCATCATGGGAACAAATGATTATGCAGATATTGCTGGGGCAGATGTGTGCATTGTGACTGCGGGCGTACCGCGCAAACCTGGCATGAGCCGTGATGACTTGATTGAGATTAATACAAAGGTGATTACGTCTGTTGCGCACGGCATTAAAGAACATGCGCCGAATGCGTTTGTGATTGTGATTACCAACCCGCTGGACGCGATGGTCTGGGTGATGCGTGAACAAACTGGATTTGACCATAAAAAAGTCTGCGGTATGGCAGGCGTGCTGGATTCGTCTCGTTTTACATACTTCCTTGCAGAAGAACTGGGCGTGTCCATTAAAGACATTACCACGTTCGTGCTAGGCGGACATGGGGACACGATGGTTCCTGTCGTGCAATATTCCGCAGTGGCAGGCATCCCGCTTCCAGAACTCATCAAAATGGGCTGGTTAGACCAAGAAACTCTGGATGAAATGGTGCAGCGCACGCGCATGGGCGGCGGTGAGATTGTGAAATTGCTGAAAACGGGCTCGGCATATTATGCACCCGCGGCTTCGGCAATTACGATGGCAGAAAGCTACCTCAAAGACCAAAAACGCATCCTTCCTTGCGCGGCATATCTGACAGGGGAATATGACATTGATGATTTATATGTCGGCGTTCCTGCGGTCATCGGTGGTGCTGGCGTGGAAAAAGTGGTGGAAATTAATCTGGACGCTGAAGCACAAAAACAGTTTGATGCCTCTGTTCAGGCAGTGCGTGATTTAGTGGCAAGCATTGATTTGGAGAAAGTTGTGGCTGCTTAAAACAAATAGACCTAATTAACTGTAACGGTTTGTGAATTTATTTTCACAAACCGTTTTATAGAACTATGAATGAAAAACCGTTTGCATTTGTATTGATGCCATTTGCTCAAAAGTATAATGATATTTATAAACTTGGAATAAAGGAAGCCGCAAAGCAAACTGGTTTTCATGCTGAGCGTGTAGATGAGCAAATTTACACTGAAAACATGCTTGATCGAATCTACAATCAAATTGATGCCTCTGATGTAATCATTGCAGATATGTCTGAAAGAAATCCTAATGTATTTTATGAGTTAGGTTATGCTGACGCAAAAAATAAAACTTGTATTCTGTTGACCTCCGAAAGCAAAGATATACCCTTTGACTTACTTCACAGACGACACATAATTTACAACAATTCAATTACCCGTCTTAAGGAAGCGTTGTCAGAGAACTTGCTTTGGGTTCGGGACGAAATTAGAAGAAATCAAGCTAGCAATATCAGTTTAACTTTTAATGAAGCTTATGGAACTTTGGAAACAACAAAGTACAATGCAAGAGGAAGTGCAGAAATAACAATAGACCTGCATAATAATACAGAAACTACTTCTCCAGAGATTGAGGCTATTTACGCGCACACTACAAAAGAATGGACACTCTACCAAGATGGAAAAAGATGTCCTTCTACCACCTCAGAGAAAAACTCTAATTTTAAAAAACATCGATTAAAGCCTCCATGCTCTAGGCTTCAGCCAGAACAATGGGATCAGTTAAACTTTGAAACAAAAAAGTTTTTTGCTCACCTCCATAAAGGAGATGTAATCAAGGATGAATATAATGTTAAAGGCACTATAGTCTTTGTAGTCACTACCACAAAAGGTAACTTTGACTATGAAATCACCTTAGACGTTAAGTTTTCTGAATTTCCTTTTTAAACAGAATAAAACTAATGCACTTAACGTAATATTATCCTATAACTGCTAACAGATGATAGGTTTTTAAATCACTCGGAGACAAATATATGAATATACATGAATATCAGGCGAAGCAGGTGCTGCGCAAATATGGCGTGAATGTGCCAAACGGAAAAGTGGCATATACCGCAGATGAAGCGGAAAAAGCGGCTCAGGAATTAAGCGGGACGATTAAGGTCGTCAAAGCGCAGATTCATGCAGGTGGTCGCGGCAAAGCAGGCGGTGTAAAACTGGCGAAAACAACAGATGAAGTGAAGCAGTTTGCCAAAGAAATGCTGGGCATGACATTGGTGACGCATCAGACAGGGCCAGAAGGTCAGGAAGTGCGCCGCGTATACGTTGAAGAAGGTTCAGACATTGCGAAAGAATTGTATCTTTCCCTTGTGGTTGACCGCGCAACAGACCGCATTACGTTCATGGCATCCACTGAAGGCGGCATGGACATTGAAGAAGTGGCAGCAGAAACACCAGAAAAAATTCTGATGATTGATGTTGATCCTGCCTCAGGCTTTCAGACGTTCCATGCGCGCAAATTGGCATTTGGTCTGGGAATCACCAAAGCACAACAGAAAGACTTTGGGAAGTTTGTAACGGCGATATATAACGCATTTGTGGATACGGATGCTTCTCAGCTTGAAATTAATCCACTCGTGATTACGGGTTCGGATGAAATCATTGCACTGGATGCAAAATTTAATTTTGATGAAAACGCACTTTATCGCCAGACAGATATTGCAGAATTGCGTGACCCTGACGAAGAAGATCCGTTAGAGCGCAAAGCATCAGAGTTTGGTTTGGCATATGTGAAGATGGATGGCAATATTGGCTGCATGGTGAATGGTGCGGGGCTTGCGATGGCAACAATGGACATCATCAAGCTCAATGGTTCTGAGCCAGCAAACTTTCTGGATGTAGGCGGCGGCGCCAACAAAGAGAAAGTGACGGAAGCATTCAAACTGATTTTGTCAGACAAAAATGTTGAAGGCATTCTGGTGAACATCTTTGGCGGCATCATGCGTTGTGACACGATTGCTGAAGGCGTGATTGCAGCGGCGAAAGAAGTGTCCCTTTCCATTCCGCTTGTGGTGCGTCTGGAAGGCACAAATGTGGAACTCGGCAAGAAAATTCTGGCGTCATCTGGCTTGGATATTATTGCAGCAGATGATCTGGATGATGCAGCAACAAAAATTGTTGCCGCGGTTGACCATAAGAAAGCAGCGTAAGGGAAATAAGAAATATGGCTATTTTAGTAGATAAAAACACAAAAGTAATTTGTCAGGGCTTTACGGGGCGCGAAGGCACATATCACTCAGAGCAGGCTGCGGCGTATGGCACGCAGATGGTCGGCGGTGTAACACCAAATAAAGGCGGTCAGACGCATCTTGGTTTGCCTGTGTTTAACACCGTGGAAGAAGCGAAGCATGTGACAGAAGCGAATGCTTCCGTGATTTATGTTCCTCCTCCCTTCGCAGCAGATGCAATTCTGGAAGCGATTGACGCAAAAATTGAACTGATTGTCTGCATCACGGAAGGTATTCCTGTGCTGGATATGGTGCGTGTGAAGCGTGCATTATCAGGCTCTAAAAGCCGTTTGGTTGGTCCAAACTGCCCAGGTGTGATTACGCCTGATGCCTGCAAAATCGGCATTATGCCAGGTCACATTCACCGCAAAGGCCGCATCGGTATCGTATCACGTTCTGGTACATTGACCTATGAAGCCGTAGCACAAACCACTGCAGAAGGCTTGGGCCAGTCTTCTTGCGTGGGCATTGGTGGTGATCCTGTCAATGGCACAGACTTTATTGATGTGATTGATCTGTTCCTTCATGATGATGAAACAGATGCCATTGTAATGATTGGTGAAATTGGTGGTTCGGCTGAAGAAGAAGCAGCAGAATTTGTCAAAAACCATAAGATCAAAAAACCTATGGCAGGCTTCATTGCAGGGCGCACAGCACCTCCGGGTCGCCGTATGGGTCATGCAGGTGCAATTGTGTCTGGCGGTAAAGGCGGCGCAGATGACAAGGTGGAAGCCATGAAGTCAGCAGGTATTTTCGTGTCAGACTCTCCAGCCCAGCTTGGCAAAACCATGAAAAAAGCATTGGCCGCATAAGCCTTTGCATTTGTCATTCTGAGGCGAAGCCGAAGAATCCATCTCGCCACTTGTGCAAGAGTCTCTGGATGCTTCGGCGTTGCCTCAGCATGACGGGTATTATAAACCATGTATTATATTCAATACGCAAAATGGTGGCTTAGTCAGCAGCCCATCACCTTTATCATACTCTATATCATAGCAGTAAATATCCTTACCTATACCCTCTATGCCTACGACAAAAAAGCAGCCATCAATCACCAGTGGCGCGTTAAAGAAAGTATGCTGCATTGTGTCATGTTTGTTGGCGGCACTATTGGCGCAATCGTTGCGCAGCAACGCTTACGTCACAAAACCCGAAAACAATCCTTCCGAACTGTTTTTTATCTGCTTATCCTCCTGCAACTGATATTCTTAGGCTTGCTGATAGCTGCCTAACCTTTTATAGTGCAGCGCATGAGCAAACAACCCACTGATTCTCCGCTAGGGCTGGTGCGTCATGAAGACGTGATTCAGCCATTTATGCTGCATAATTCCATCATGCGTGGACGCATGGTGCGCATGGACAATGCATTAAATGCAATTCTTGCGCGACATGATTATCCTGAACAGGTCAGCAAATTGTTAGGTGAGTTGCTGATGCTGGCGGGGATGCTGTCTGTCAATCTGCCCAAAAATGGCATATTGACGCTACAGGTGAAAGGGGATGGCATTGTGCCATTCATGGTGGCAGACGCGCAGGCGAATGGCAATATACGCGGCTATGCCAATCTGCCAGATAATGCTGCCGAACATGTTACAAATGATATGCCAAAAGATGCGGGCATGACAGATATACTTGGTTCTGGCTATCTTGCAATGACACTGGATACGCCGACAGGCGAACCTTATCAAGGCATTGTGCCACTGGAAGGTGAATCTTTATCAGACGCATTGACGCATTATTTCACCCAGTCACAACAGCTGGATGTCATGTTCCATATTCATGTCAGCCGCCGCATCCGTTCCAACAAATCCTCTCGCTGGGTATGTGGCGGAATTATGCTGGAGCGTATGCCTGAAATGTCGCAACAGGAGTCTGATAATCAGAAGGCTGAGGGCACAAACAGCAACTGGGATTACCATGCATTGCTAGTAAACACGGCAACGGAAGAAGAATTGTCTGACCCACATCTCGCACCCAGCGCCCTGCTCTATCGCCTGTTTAATGAAACAGGCGTATGGGTGTATGATACGCAACCATTGCAGGATGCCTGCCGCTGCTCGCGCGAAAAAATTCAGGCAACGCTCGACGGCATTTCAAATGAAGAATTGCAGGATATGTCAGAAGATGGCGTTATTCGTGTCACCTGTCAGTTTTGCAGCCGTGAGGAACGTTTTACCGTGTAATCTCAGGCGGAGCTAAATTCTGCGTTAATTGAGTTATCAGCCTGCCCCACTGCGCTTCAAATGCCTGAACGATTTCCGTTGCACTATTGCCCTTTGCATCGGCAATTTCATCAAAATCCAACGTTGAAATAATCGAACTATCTTCAGCATTCAGCAACATCAATGTGCCTTTTGTGCGCACCTTAGGAGTACCTTGCCCTGCGACTGCATCATACATGGCGTAAACATCACTCATATCCACGCGCAAACGATAATCCGCTTTGATGCGCGCGGCATCTTCATGGATTATAGTGACATTTTCTATAGTTTCCAGACTTTCTGCAATATAGCGTTGCAGCACCTTATCCAGCGGTGCAGTCCATCGTGCCTGTTCCAGATAATGCAGACGGCGCTGTTCTTCAAGCGCAGCAATACGATCAGTTTCCAGTGCTTCGGCAATAATCACCTTATCAACCCGAATGATCGTCTCTTTTTCAAGCGCCATATCCATCTTCGCTGGATGCACCAGATAACGTACTGCAGGTGGCGTGTTGCTCTGCAGCGCATCCCCTACACACCCACTCAACAGTGCCAGGCAAATTAACAGAACTATTTTCTTCATGGCGCAATCTTCACTGTGTTTTTCTGCTGTTTGTAAATTAATTGTGATGGGTCTTCTTCAAGCGAATCTACCAGACCTCGAATCTGCTCTGCCATTTTTGTGCTTTCCTGCACTAATGACAGAATCTGCTCTACCCCTTCTTCAGTAACCTTATTCAGGCTTTGCTGACTTTGATTAATTGCCTGCTGCAGCTCTTTTGCCACTTTATCAAATTCTTCTGCAGTGCCAGTGAAACGCGATGTTAGCTTGTCTACGTTGGCGCTCGCATTCTGTGCATGTGAAAGAGTTGCATTGATGGAAGCAATATTTTTCTCAGACAAAATGGCATTCGCTTCGTTGCTCAGTCGGTTGAGATTTTCAAGTGATGTCTCAATGTTGGCTAAAGTTTTTTCGTCCAGAAGACGATTTATTTTCTCTGTAATATCAAGAACATTATTGGCAATTTCAGGCACATCTTCCAGCACCTGCGTAATCTGCGTCGCGCTGCCTTTTAACACAGGATATTCAAACCCTTCACGTGGTTGTGGTGGTTGCGGCTGCCCTGCGCGCGTATCCAGCTCTATGCTGGATTGCCCCGTAATTCCCTGAATGCCCAAAGAAACTTTGGTATATTCCTGAACAGGTGTGCTTTGCTTCACCTTCATATTCACAACAATAATTTCAGGTCGGTCTGGCGAAAGAATAATATCCGTCACTTCACCAACACGAATCCCTTTATATAATACGGGAGATTTTACGGTCAGTCCTGTTACTGCGTCACGGAAAATAATAGAATAAAACTTATATTTATTCTGATCCAGTCCACCAATGATCCAGGATGCGTAAAACGCGATGCCAGCAATGCCCAATAGGACAAAGAAGCCGACGATCATATAATTTACTTTGCGTTCCATGACTTAAGCTATATCGCAAAGTGCTGCGAAGCACAAGTAAACAGCCCGTATGTTTTATGAGCCAAGAAGAATTTTTGTTTCTTCTTCAATAATTCTGCGCTGAATGTGTGATTTTTTCACTTCACTATCGGTGCGCTTGAGCTGCTCACGCAACTCTTTAACAGCCAGTTCAGCTTCTGCCTTGTTGATATCCGCTTCTGCAATAAGTGATTCTGCCAGAATGGTGCAGTTATTGTTGTTGATGTTCGCATACCCACCATTGACAAAATAGCGCAGTGTTTCTTTGCCACTCTCATGCACCTCAATCATTCCAGGACGCATCATCGCAATCAGAGATGAGTGATGTGCCATCACACCAATATCACCATTCTCGGACGGCAGAACAACCATATCTGCCTGCCCTGAGAGAAAATGTTTGTCTGGTGTGACCAGTTCAAAAGAGAGTGACTCAGCCATAATAATTACGCTGCCTCAGCGGCCATCTTTTTTGCTTTTGTAAGCGCTTCATCCATTGAACCAACCATATAGAATGCTGATTCTGGGAGATCGTCATATTCCCCAGCAACAATAGCTTTAAAGCCTGCAATCGTGTCTTTCAGTGACACGAGCTTACCTGGCGAACCTGTAAATACTTCTGCCACGTGGAATGGCTGAGACAGGAAGCGCTGGATTTTGCGGGCACGTGCCACAACAAGTTTATCTTCTTCAGACAATTCATCCATGCCCAAAATGGCGATAATATCCTGTAGGGATTTATAAGTCTGCAATACCTGCTGAACCGAACGTGCCACTTCATAATGCTCATCACCAATGATGCGCGGATCCAGAATTCGAGAGGTCGAATCCAGCGGATCTACTGCAGGATAAATGCCCAATTCTGCAATCTGACGGGACAGTACGGTCGTTGCATCCAAATGCGCAAATGTCGTTGCAGGCGCAGGATCGGTCAAATCATCCGCAGGTACGTATACTGCCTGAATCGATGTGATCGACCCTTTATTTGTAGATGTAATACGCTCCTGCAACGCTGCCATGTCAGTGGATAATGTTGGCTGATACCCTACCGCAGACGGAATACGTCCCAGCAGTGCAGACACCTCTGCACCCGCTTGCGTAAAGCGGAATACATTATCCATAAAGAAGAGTACATCCTGATTTTCCTGATCACGGAAATATTCCGCCATCGTCAAGCCTGTCAATGCCACACGTGCACGCGCCCCTGGAGGCTCATTCATCTGTCCGTACACCAGCGCCACTTTTGACTTGCTCTGATCTTCCAGATTAATCACGTTGGATTCCATCATTTCGTGATAAAGGTCGTTTCCTTCGCGAGTACGCTCACCCACACCAGCAAACACGGATACACCACCATGTGCTTTTGCAATGTTGTTGATAAGCTCCATAATCAATACGGTTTTACCTACACCCGCACCACCGAACAGACCAATTTTACCACCTTTTACGTAGGGTGCGAGAAGGTCAATTACCTTAATGCCTGTTTCCAGAATCTCAGCTTCAGTAGACTGCTCAACAAAAGCAGGAGCTTCTGCGTGAATCGCTGCAGTCTGCTCTGCTCCACACGCGCCACGCTCATCAATTTCTTCACCGATTACGTTGAAAATACGCCCCAGCGTCTGCGGTCCAACAGGAACGGCGATTGGTGCGCCAGTGTCTTTAAATTCTGTGCCACGTGACAGACCGTCAGTAGAATCCATAGCGATGCAGCGGACAACACCTTCACCCAGATGCTGCGATACTTCGAGCACCAAACGACGACCGTCAACATTACCTTCAAGCGCATTGAGGATGGATGGCAGTTCGCCTTTGAATTCGACGTCAACAACGGCTGAAATAACCTGTGTTACAACACCAATAGATTCATTTTTCTGTGTGGGCATATCGTACTCTGTTTAAATTATTCTGTTTACTTACTAATTAAAATTCATGTTTTCGTCAAAGATTTTATACCGCTTCTGCACCCGATATAATCTCAATTAATTCTTTTGTAATCGCTGCCTGACGTGAACGGTTATACAATAACGTCAGGTCTTTGATCATTTCACCCGCATTACGGGTTGCATTGTCCATCGCCGTCATGCGTGCACCCTGCTCACTTGCTGCATTTTCCAGCATGGCGCGGAAAATTTGCGTCGTAAAGTTGCGTGGCACAAGGTCAGAAATGATTTTGTCTTCTTCTGGTTCAAATTCATAGGCTGATGCGCTGCCAATCTGTTCCTGCAATGGATCTTCAGGAATTTCCATCGGCATAAGCTGTTGCATTGTTACAAGCTGCGAAATGGCGGATTCGAATTTGCTGTAAATAATGGAACATACATCAACATCATATTCCTCAATAGCAATTTCCACTTTTTGCGCAACGTCCTGCGCTATCGAAAATTCTGGCTTTGTCTTATACAGATCACGCATTTTTTTGATGATCAGATTTTTATGTGTGGATGAAAGCTGCTCTGCACCTTTTTTGCCCACGCAGAAAATTTTGACCGTTTTTCCTTCTGCCTGCAACTGTTCAATACGCTTACGCGCTTCTTTTACGATGGAGGAGTTAAAGCCACCGCATAACCCTCTGTCTGCCGTTGCAACTACCAGCAAATGCACATCACTTTTTCCCGTGCCTTTCAGCAATTTTGGCAGTGATTCACTGGACTCTATGGATGCTGTCAGAGATTGCAGCACAAACTCCAAAGACTCCGCATAAGGGCGCGCCGCTTCGGCATGATCTTTAGCGCGGCGCAATTTTGCTGCCGCTACCATTTTCATCGCTTTGGTAATTTTTTGCGTATTTTTGACGCTACCAATACGATTTTTAAGATCTTTAAGTGATGCCATGAGTTCTAACCGTAATGTCGCTTATGCTAAAGATGCTAATACATCCTGAATGAGTTTTTGAATGTTATTTTCAATTCCTTCATTCAGTTTTTGCTCTTTGCGAATATCATCCAGAATGTCGCTGCGAGTTGTGCGAAGCTCACGAAGCAAACGCTCCTCAAATTCGCCAATCTTGCCAACCGCCAGATCATCCAGATAGCCTTTCACACCTGCATAAATAACGCAAACCTGCTCTTCAACAAGCAATGGCGAATATTGTGGCTGCTTTAACAGTTCCGTCAAACGTTGACCGCGTGCAAGCAATTTCTGCGTTGCCGCATCCAGGTCTGATCCAAACTGCGCAAATGCTTCCATTTCACGGTACTGCGCCAACTCCAGCTTAATCGAACCCGCCACCTGTTTCATCGCCTTAATCTGCGCAGCAGACCCTACGCGAGATACAGACAAGCCCACATTCACCGCTGGACGAACGCCTTTATAAAATAATTCCGTTTCCAGGAAAATCTGACCATCCGTAATGGAAATCACGTTGGTTGGAATATACGCCGATACGTCACCCGCCTGAGTTTCAATCACAGGAAGTGCAGTCAATGACCCTGCGCCACGCTCATCAGACATTTTTGCTGCGCGCTCCAGCAAACGTGAATGCACGAAGAATACGTCACCAGGATATGCTTCACGACCTGGCGGGCGGCGAAGCAGCAAGGACATTTGGCGATATGCCACTGCCTGCTTGGACAAATCATCATACACAATGGTTGCATGCATGCCGTTGTCACGGAAATACTCACCCATTGCACAGCCAGTATATGGCGCAAGATACTGCAATGGCGCAGGGTCAGACGCAGTAGCCGCAACCACAATCGTATATTCCATCGCGCCCATTTCTTCGAGCTTCTTGACTACTTGCGCCACCGTGGAACGCTTCTGACCAATTGCCACATAAATGCAGAACATTTTGCCTGAATCGTCAGATGCTGCTTCATTTGGCTGCTTCTGGTTCAAAATCGCATCCACTGCAATCGCCGTTTTCCCCGTCTGACGGTCACCAATGATCAACTCACGTTGCCCGCGACCAATCGGAATCAACGAATCAATAGACTTGATCCCTGTTTGCACTGGCTCATGAACCGATTTACGGTCAATAATTCCTGGTGCCTTGCTTTCTACACGTGCGCGACCTTCTGCCTTAATCGGGCCTTTTCCATCAATCGGGTTGCCCAGCGCATCCACCACGCGACCCAGCAATTCCTTGCCAATCGGCACATCTACAATAGATTCAGTACGCTTTACACTATCCCCTTCACTCACATCACGGTCACTACCGAAAATCACGATACCGACATTATCTGTGTTCAGGTTTAGCGCCATACCTTTTACGCCACTGGCAAATTCCACCATCTCACCTGCCTGAACATTGTCCAAGCCGTAAACAGTCGCAACACCATCGCTTACCGAGATAACCTGCCCTGCTTCAGATACAGATGCGCTATCAGCCAAGCCGCCAATTTGTTTTTTTAAAATATCAGATATTTCCGATGGGCGAATATCCATATTCACACTCCTCAAGATGATGTTTGTTGTATTGATTGCGTAAACCGCGCAGCTGCGCGACGTAATGTTCCTTTGACCGATGCATCCAGCTCACGTGAGCCATAACGGATTTTTACACCAGCAATAAGCGATGCATCTTCCTCATATTCTGCGATTACCTTGTGACCCAGCGCATCAGATACGGATTTTTCCAATTCTTTCTTTTCTGCCGCTTTTAATGCATCAGCAGATATAAACTGCACCACCACTTCGCCTGCATCTTTTTGCTGCAATGCTGTGAACGCCTCCAGAATATGAGGCAATAATGATAAACGGTTATTCTCTGCCAGTTTTTTCATGAAAGAGGTTGTGATCTCATCTGCCTTGGCCTGCTCAGCAATGGCTGACACTGATGCAACGCGACTTTCCGCACTGATAAGCGGTGAGTGGCATAGATTATGAAACGCATCTGACTCATGATAGAGCGTCACCAACTGTTGCAGTTCCTGCGCAGCCACGTCCTGTTTGCCCGCGTCCTTGCTCAACGCATAAAATGCGCTGGCATATCGCGTGGCGGTGCGTTGCTGTTCAAACAAAGAAAGACTCATAAATACTGCGTTCGTTTCGTTATCGTGATATTTCGGCGCGACATTAACGAAAAGTTGCGCCCTGTTCAAGCATTTTATTAAGCAAAGATAGACTGACAAGCGCAATTCTGCAAAGGCTGGCACTATGATTTTTTCACCACCCGCCCCTGACTGCCAGTTATGCCCAAGACTCAGCGCGTTTCGTTCAAAAAATCAGGAGAAATTTCCTGACTATCACAATGCGCCTGTGCCCGCCTTTGGCGCACTGGATGCGCCGCGCCTCATTGTCGGGCTAGCGCCAGGTTTGCACGGCGCTAACGCCACTGCCCGCCCATTCACGGGGGATTATGCGGGGGATACATTATATGACGCACTAAAAAAACATGGTCTGGCAGAAGGGGAATACGACAAACATCTTCATGACGGTCTCACGTTACAGGGTGTGCGCATCACCAATGCCGTGCACTGCGTGCCGCCAGAAAACAAACCCATCACCGCAGAAATCCACATCTGCAATGATTTTCTGAAAGATGAAATTGCCGCTATGCCGCATCTGAAACGGATTCTGGTGTTGGGCGGCATAGCGCACAAAGCAGTGTTGCGGGCTTTGGGATATAAACAAAGCCATGTGCCGTTTAAACACCATCACTCTTTCGCGCTTGATAATGGCTTGGAATTGCTCAGCTCCTATCATTGCTCACGATACAACACCAGCACCAAGCGCTTAACAACTGAAATGTTTGATGCGGTGATAGAAGATTTTGCAACATCATAAAACTCTACTATATATAATATTATGAGAGAAAACGCAGACGCACATCTATATCAATATCTTGACGCTACTTTTGCCGAAGAAACGCCGTTGCTGAAACAGGTGCGCCTCAAAGGTGAATCTATGGTGAAGGGAATGCAGATCAGCCCGCATGAAGGCAAGATGCTCTATGTGTTGGCAACCCTCATCCGCGCCAAACGGATTTTGGAAGTTGGTACATTTGCAGGATATTCCACCTTGTGGCTGGCGCAGGCAGCAGGGGCAGAAGGGCATATTGATACGTTAGAAGCCAATAATGACAATGCCGATGTGGCGCAGTCTCATTTTGATGCATCGGATTATAAAGACAACATCACCATTCACCACGGCAAAGCGCTGGCAAGTCTGGATATTCTCTGTAATGAAGCAACCGCGCCTTACGATCTGGTCTTTATAGATGCCGCCAAAGGGGAATATGCCGAATATCTTGAAAAAGTGACACCTTATGTGCGCACTGGCGGAGCGGTTATTGGAGACAATACACTGTTATTCGGGCATATGATTGATGCACCAAAGAAAGACGTGTCCCAAAAAGCGATTGCTGCCATGAACACATTCAACGCCACACTGGCGCAAAGCGAGCATTTTCAAGGCATTATGTTCCCCACCGCAGAAGGGCTGACCATTGGCATCAAAAAATGAAAAAAGTGATTTTATTCATCGCATTGCAACAAAGCTGTAACATAAACAAGGTATCCTGTTTAGTATGAGATATAATTTTTCCGACTCCGAATCACTGGTTAAAGATGTAGAAATCTACAAGGAAGGCAAGAAAGGACTGCGCGCTGTTCTCACTGCTCCTGAAGGCGGCGATGTGGAAAAGCTGGCTGGCTTGAAGGAAAAAATGGAACGCAATGGTTTCAGCGTCATTGCCGATGTGGATGACGGAACAGATGTGTTACGCATTAAAGGACTAAAATCAGCAGAAACATTTTTAGCAGCATTGGCAGAAGATGGCGGCGTGCAGGGAAATTACAGCGTTGAGATTACTGAGCGCGAAATGAAGGAGAAAAAATCCTTCGGCGATATGATTAAAGATAATGCACTCACGCTTTCTGGCGTGGGATATTTGATGGCGGATTCGTGCCTTATTAGCGCATCCATTATGCGGGGGGCTTTGGAAGAAGGTGGCGATAGAGAAGAGCTTGCTAACGGTATTGCATGGTGGATTCCGTCTTTCTTCCTGATTGCTGCTGGAAATCAGGATCCTGATATTGTCAATGGCTTTTTCAAACGTGACATCAAAGAATCATTTGATGAAATGGGCGTGAAAGTACCAACTGAAGTGGTGCGCAATTTGGAAGATGGTGCCGCTGGGCGCAATATGTGGGATAGAGTCGTGCAAACTGTGTATGACCATGGTCCCATCATGAATAATTTTATGCAGGTATTTGGCGCAACCAAAATGTTTTCTGCAGGACAAAACCAAGGAAACTCAGGAAAAATGGCGGCAGGTGCTGTGATGGGAACTGGAATGTTTCTTGGCGCCATTTTGCCAGAACATGAAGAACATAGTGCAAACCACAAGAATTTGGGAAATTGCGAACTTAAAAACCCTGAAAAAGTAGCTGCTTCTAACCTTTCCATTAGTGATACAACCACTTCAACAGAACTCAATGAATCTTTAGAAGTCTCAAAAGTAGTTGCGCCAGATAAACAAAAAAACGGACCGTTCAGTAATATAAATCCTTTGATGATTAGCGGTGCAGGTGCATTATTTAATAATTTCGCTAACATTGCAGGTGCAGTGGACGAAATTATGGAATGGAAACTAGATAAAACATGGTTATTGCAAAAGGAAGCAAAAATTCCTGGTGCAAACAAAACACCATTTTTAGATAAAGACCACGCGCTTCATTCTAAAGTCAATTATGATTTAAAGCGTGATCAGCTTGAAACGGCATATAATGAAGCTGATTTACGTTATAAAAATGCTTATGCAAGCGCATCAGATACGGCACGCGAAAAATTTGACAATTTAAACAGTGATTTATTTAAAACTAAAGACGATACGCTTACTGCACAAGACAAATTGAACCTAAAAGAACAGTTGCGCAGCGAGGCGCCGGACCTTTTAGATGCTCAAAATCAGTTAAATGAAAGCAAAAACGAAAGAAGCGCGTTTAATAAACAATATGAAGACAGAGCGCGAAGCGTTGCCGCATCTCCATTAAACTTTGTTGCGCAGGTACTCTATATTGCCTCAAATAGGCTTTATATGATGTCATCAAAAGAAAACATGGCTGACTTGGATGAAGTGGGTGGCGTAAATGATATGCTTGCAGTATCTGCCAATATTATTGCGTCTCACCCCAAAGAAGAACAAGCTGCACTCACTGAGCGTCTTGCAGTCATGATTACAGAAAGCAAATATGTGGATTATTCATTAGATGATGTGTCTTCGGTGCTGGCAGCAAAAGTAGACGCGCTTAACAACAGCGCATGGCTCGGCAACCCAAAAAACGCCATTGTTGCGCTAGACTTAAAAGCAGCCGAATTAATTGATGACCGCAAAATGTCCAATCAGGCACAACCAGAGACATTCTCCTCCAAAGAGCTTGTTGCACAGGAACTCTCCAATCTGGCAGCGGCGTCTGCCGCGTGGGAAACCATGAGGCCTGAAGGATATGACACAGACACCCCTGCCCCAGTAGCGCAAGAGCAGCAGAGCGACACTGATTTGGCAAAAGAATTTGCGCAGGAAGTACAACGTCGCGCCACACCAGACAGCGCCATGGACGCGCAAGACCCAGCTTTTGCACAGGAAGGACGCGTAAGCGAGCAGGAGTTGGCGCTTGGGGCGCGGTAAAGATTTTTGTTGCAATTTCAAAATAAACAGCTATTTATAATCTCGTACACTCTGCAATTTTCATTTTTTTTGAGAATTAGCACTTAACAGATTATTCTGTGATATTTAAAATTTACGGACGCATTGATGCGAAATTCTGTTTTGAGTGTATATTACACACTATTATCTCTCGGATTTATCTGATTTAGCCAAATGACGGAATTAACTTTTCAAGAAAAGCTTAAACTTTCTCAGGACTATAAAACATATTCTAAGAATGATTTCATTGAAAGCATAAAAGATCTTGATGAAGATGACGCTTACGCTAGGCTAGTGTTTTTTCTTGAAATAGCTTCTTTAGATGAAAAAAGAAAAAAAGAGCTTTGTTCAAAAATGACTCATACGTCTGCATCTTGGTATAAAAAAAAGTATGGTAGCGCACAAACAGTCCTCTCTTACCTAAATGACATTGATGCTATAGGCATTAAACGTGCACAGCTCGAGCGAGAATCTCTAGCACGCGAACGAGAATCTCAAATAGATACAGGACAAGCAATAAAAGAAGGGTTAGGAGGTTTCTTATCATTTCTTGGTAAAATAGCTGATGCTAGAAGCCGATCTGGCAGATAACCCAATATAACTTTTAAGCCAAAGCATTGCTTTGGCTTTTTTCTCGTTCGCACCGCACCATCGCATCATATTGATGCAGTTTAGAAAATCTGCTATCATACAGAATGACTAATGAATATGCATGGCTTCGCCATTACCCTGAGGGGATTGACTGGCATCAGGAAGTGCCTGTTGGCACGTTGCCATCATTATTAGACCACACCGAATCCCGTTTTCCAGACAATATCGCGCTGGATTTTAAAGGCAAACTTTATAGCTATAAAGAATTAGGAGAAAAAGTCCGCCGCTTTGCGCATGGGTTGCAAAAGCTCGGCGTGGTGAAAGGTACGAAGGTCGGGCTGTTTCTGCCCAACTGCCCGCAATTCGTCATTGCCTATTACGGCATTTTGAAAGCAGGTGGTATTGTGGTGAATTATAACCCGCTTTACTCCAAAACCGAACTGGCACACCAAATTGAAGATTCCGAAACGGAAATCATGGTGACGCTGGATATTTCCCTGCTCTACCCCAAGTTAAAACCCTTTATTGGGCAACATCAACTGCGCCATGTGATTGTGGGTGACCTGATGAGCGTTCTTCCCTTCGCCAAAAGCACTTTATACCGCTTACTCAAAGCCTCTGACCGCTCCGTCATTGCGCAAGATGCACACCATAGCAATTTTGTGGAGGTGATGGACACTACCCCCATTTCCAACGCACCTGAAATTGACGCTACCGAAGATATTGCCGTGTTGCAATATACGGGCGGCACCACAGGCACGCCAAAAGGAGTGATGCTGACCCACGCCAACCTGACCGCCAATACGCATATGTGCGCCAGCTGGTTTGTCAAAGCCGTGCCAGGGGAAGAAACTATTATGGGCGTGCTGCCGTTTTTCCACGTCTTCGCGATGACAGTGATTATGAATTTTGGCATTTCCATTGGCGCACGCATCATGATGCATCCACGCTTTGAAATGAAGCCCCTGCTGGCAGACATCACCAAGAAGAAACCCTCTCTCATGCCAGGTGTGCCAACCATGTTCACCGCCATCTGCAATGAACCAGACATTAAAAAATATGACCTGACATCATTGCAAATGTGCATCTCTGGTGGCGCTGGCTTGCCCACGGAAATCAAGCAGCGGTTTGAGCGCGTGACAGGCTGCAAACTGGTGGAAGGGTACGGACTTAGCGAATCTTCCCCTGTTGTTTCCTGCAACCCGCTCTACGCAGAAAACAAAGCAGGGTCGATCGGCATCCCCTTCCCCAACACCATTTTGGAAATTGTGGACAAAGATGATGGTGAACGCCTCCTGCCACAAGGCGAAGCAGGCGAAATCTGCATCCGCGGCTCGCAGGTGATGCGCGGTTATTGGAAGAATGAAGAAGAAACGGCTTCCACCATAAAACATGGCAGGTTATACACGGGCGATATTGGTTACATGGATGAGCAGGGCTATTTCTTCATCGTTGACCGCAAGAAAGAAATGATTTTGTCAGGCGGATATAATATCTATCCCCGCCATATTGAAGAAGTGCTTTATACACATGAAGATGTGCTGGAATGCGCAGTGATTGGCATTCCAGAAGAATTGCGCGGCGAAGTGCCAAAAGCATTTATCGTGCTGAAAGACGGCAAAGATCCAGACGAAGTGGCGATGCGTGCGTTTTTGAAGGATTCACTTTCAGCATATGCTGTTCCCGCAGAAATTGCGTTTATTGATGAGTTGCCAAAAAGCATGATTGGTAAAATTCTAAAGAAAGAATTGAAGTAACGAAGTATGTCATTCTGAGCAACGCGAAGAATCCATCTCTCAACTGGGAGCAAGCGGCTCTGGATTCTTCACTGCGTTCAGAATGACGGATGCAGCTAGACATGATATAATGGCATCGCTATAAACACCGCATGAGTTTCACCATCACAGATATTATTGGCACGATTGGTGTTGCAGGCGTGCTGTTCGCTTATTTCAGCCTGCAAACAGGGCGCTGGCATTCGCAGCAGCTTGTGTTTCCACTGACCAATTTCATCTGTTCATTCCTGATTTTAGTGTCATTATGGCGCACTCCAAACATCCCTTCCATCATTATTGAACTGGTCTGGATCGCCATCAGTGCTTACGGCATATGGAAAGTGCGCTTTTCTGCGAAATAGTGTTTCTTTATGCGTTAAAAATGTGTTAATATAATATTATCAATTCTTCGTTATTATTATCAATAATAACACACAGGCATGACCTGAATTGATTTTTCGTACACCGTTCTTCATTAGGTAAAAATTGTGAATAACTACGCAAAGAAAGTTGGGTTTGGATTTGGTTTATTATTTGCAGTCTTGACTGCACGGAACATTTTCATCGAAAACAAAACTTCTGCTCATTGGCAAGGTATTCCAATAAGTGTTGGGCTAGCTGTTTTTAGTGTTGTGATTGGAAATAAAATTCAACATGATGCTGATCGTATAAGTAATCTTCAAAAAATCAATCAAAAGAAAGATTCTGAATTAGATGCTTATTACGAGGCAAAGTCATTGTTAGAAAACGAAAACGCTGAGTTAAAAAGCAAAATTCGTTATGCTGAAAATCAATCCGTCCGTGTTCAGAAAACACGTTTAGATGAATTTCGAGACGCAACTGCAAAAGCGCAGCAAGAAGAAAATGAACAACGCAAAATCTTAAACAAATTAATTGCGGAAGCTGAAAATATGAAAAACATATCATAAGCCAAAGCTCAGAACTTGCAAGAGTCACAATAGTGGCTCTTTTTTTTGCCTGCACCACACACTCCGTCATTCTGAGCGAATGCGAAGAATTCATCTCACCGCTTGGCGCAAGCGGCTCTGGATGTTTCGCTGCGCTCAACATGACAGCGGACGGCAATAACTCTCCCTTGAGGGGAGAGTCAAAACAACCACGCTGTTTTGGTGAGGGTGACTTGCTGCCTGCACCCCCCGTCAAGGGTGAAGTTGTAATTTATGATGAAAGTGACTCTATCTTTTTGAGCTCTTCCTTGTGTCCCACACGAATTTCTACCTTGCTTGCAAGCTTTTTGTTGCGGATTAACATGCTTAAACTCAGCAGGAATATGGCAAGTGCATAAAGATAGAGCAACACCGTCAAGTACGGATATTTCACAATCGCATTTCCTAACGTGAAATAACCAATTACAATTGCGGTGGACATGAATGCCGTACCCGTTACCCGCTTCCACATGCCGCGGCGGTTAAATTCTCCGCCTGTAATCGCCGTCACTGCGGTCAGACTCAGCAAAAAGGCAAACCACGGCCATGTAATGCGGCGATGGGCTTCGGCGTGCATTTCACGCTTTTGTTTGTTGCTTAAGCCTTCCGTGTTCCATAAATCCGTGAAATATCGCTCAGATTCATCCAACTCTCGGTTCATTTTCTTCTTCGTGTAATAACTTAAATCCAGGTTGTAATTATCAAAATTCAACCAGGACACACGCCCATCTCTGCGCTCCTGTCGCACGCCTTTTTCCAGCTTAAAAGATGGACCGCTTGGCGTTTGCACCAACACCCCCTCTTCCGCCATCATCGTGATAGGCGCTTTAGGGTTGCGATTATCATGCACCAGAATGCCGCCCAGCTTTCCAGTCTCCGCACGTTCACGGATGAACACGGTCATGCCGTCCACAGGGTGGTTAAACACTTCCTCCTGCAGCAGCACAGACGCATAATTATCCCGCAGAAACTCTTTCATATCCCTGAATTGTCGGTTTGCCGAAGGCAACAGATACAGCGTGAACAGATAGGTGGTTATCATCACGATTCCCCCTGCGATCATCGCCGCATAAGACAGCTCAAATCGGCTTAAGCCTGCGGCTTTCATCACCACCAATTCACTTTCGGTGCTGAGCTTATAATAAATAAATACAACCGCAATCAGCAATGCGATAGGCAGTATCATGGTTAAAAGGGAGGGCAGGATAAGCAATGTGAGATATAAAAAATCGGCAACGGAAAGTCCACGATTAATAATAAAATCCACAAAACGCAATGCCTGCATCAACCACACAATGCTGGTCAGCGTGAACGTGATTAGCATTGTAGGCCATAATAACAACCCCAATATATAGCGTGTGATATGTCCAAACATCATATCTAGCAATAATGAATAGCAAAGATGCTTACAATCAAAAAATAGGTCGGTAAGTTTAATTTAATTTTTTTATACTATACTAAGCAAAAAGGTGCGTAGTGATTGATACAAATAACAGTAAATATAGTGAGGGTTTCACCCTTTTCGAAATAGCTGTTGTTCTGGTGATCATCGGTTTGATTGCTGGAGGATTTTTATTGGGGCGCGATATGATACGCTCAGCTGAACTTAGAGGTGTTGTTAGCGAGTTCAAAGTCTACACAGAAAGTTTGAATTTATTCAGAGTAAAATATAATGGACTGCCAGGGGATTTATCCAATGCAACAGACTTCTGGGGTGCAGCTCACCCAGATCCCGCCGCCTGTTTAACAGCATCGTCAACGGGAACATTAACATGCAATGGTAATGGTGATATGTATCTGGATACGCATCCCGCAAACACGCCTGGCGCTAGAAGCGAAGAATTTGCGGCGTGGAAACACCTTGAGAATGCAGGGTTTATCACTGGGAACTATTCAGGTTTTTCTGGTGGAGCAAGTTACCGTGATGCAATCATTAACGTTAATGTACCACGCTCTGCCTTTGACGGTGCAGGCTGGACAGCGATGCACATAGATGATTCAGGAGCTACAGGCGTAAACTTTACTATTAAAGGGGATTATGGATCTGTTCTGGCATTTGGGAGTGAATATAATGACTGGGAAACAGCTGGAAAAGTTTTAACTCCCGCAGAAATGAGAAGTCTTGATGTAAAAGTTGATGATGGCTCACCAGCATATGGAAATGTGATAAGCCGATTCTGGAATAATGCCTGTTCCACCGCAGCAAACGGTGTTACAGGCACTACAAATCGTGATGCAAGATACCGCATTGAAGATAACACGCCACAATGCTCTTTTTTTGTGTTAAATCAATTCTAAAATCTTTCATCTGATTAGCACTTATAACCCACTAATTCCAATATTCTGCTAAGCTAGTTTTTCTTCACCTGATTAAATATCTTGTTATGCTCAATTGTAAGTTTATCTGCTTTTCCAATAATAACATTTGATGTCGTATTATCGCTAATCTGATTGCTTTCCAGACTGACTTCGGTGGCATTATTAACCAATATTCCAGGAGTTTTGTTTTTATGAATCAGACTGTTCTTAATCTCCACACGATCAGCCTCGTCAATCACAATACCTGCTGGAGTAACGGCTCCATCTGGCACAGTGCCTGTGATTTCGTTATTTGCCAGACGAATCTTACCTTTGGATTTTACGTGGATTCCTATGCCACCCGCGTTCATCACTACATTATCCATCACAGTGCCAGAATCAGCATCTACTAATATGCCCGTCCCAGTTGCATTAATGATATTCATACCATGCACTTCAATATATTTGCCAGATACTTTCAGTGCTGGCTCACCCGCTGGAACAGCAGATGCATCTATCACCACGCCATCGCCATCTTCTGCGGCTTTTATCACTACACGCTTACTGTTTGTGCCTTGTGCTGAGAGAGTTTCTGTGCCTTTCAATGTGTAATTACCATTCTCGACCAGCACTTCATCCCCTGGCTTTGCCATGGCAACTGCTTTTGCAATAGAAGCCAAAGGACTGTTTTTCGCTCCGCTTGCACCATCTGTACCATTAGCAGACACATATATCTTACCATCTGCTGGTGCTGACTGCGTATTGCCGCTACCTGCGTTTTCATCCCCCATTGACTCACTATTGCCAGATGTTTCACCACCCGCATTATTTCCACTGCCTGCATTATTTCCACTGCCTGTATTATTTCCACTGCCTGTATTATTCCCGCCACTGGAAGAATTATCAGAACTGTTGCCATTGTTACCAGACGGCGCGGATACATTACTGCCACCACCATTAGATGGAGTTGGACTAGCAGTGTTCACAGGCGCTGATCCGCCGCCAGGTACTACATCAGCATAGGATGCATTCGCAGCTGCTCTGTAAGAATCCACATAAATCACCGAACCTGGCTTTGCGCCTGCATATAAACCTGCTTTAAAATATGGTCCTTCGGGACATGCTGTATCTAAAGTTGAGTTTCCTTTTGGTATCAGTACATGCTTTTTGCCATCTATATAAATATCTAAAAACCCTTCTTTTTTGTGAGTCCATTTGGCATGGACTACAATATCTGTCCATTTATCTTTAACGATTGGCTGCAGATTATAGGATTTACCGCTACCAGTTCCCATTCTTTGTTTCCACACGCCCCACATGCCATCTTTCGTTTTCAGATGAAAGCGGCCTTTGGTTCTGCCTGGGCAGCTATTGCCCTGCCAGTCAATAATTTGAGATACATCAGCACCTGTTTGTGTGTAGCCACTATTTTCTTTTGGAATGTAAAGTGACCATCCATGCCATAACTCAGTATCTAACGGTAGTCTTGGGCGCATGGCAACTTCCGCGCGCCCTCCACTTTTAAGCTCTATCCGCAACGCTTGTTTTCCTGTCCGCACAGGGCTTGAAACAGCTTTAGGATCAGGATGCCCTGAACAGCCGCCACAGGGGTTTAAACCATTTAATCCATCGCCTTCTTCAAAATCAAAATTATTAATATAATCCGCAGACATAGCTGGATACGAAAATGCTAGAATACCTGCCAGAATAGTGGTTCTTAGATATTTTTTTGGTTGATGATATTTAGACATGATAAATTCCTGATTTTAAAATTGATATAGCCTGCTTACGCACGTCCTAATCCGAACAATGCGTTTAAAATGGCCGTAACGATAGATGTGATCAACTCGCGAATAAAGCGTACGATTGGTGCTTCATTATTGGTCTGCTCCGTTGGCACGTTATTTCCACCCGCTGCTTCACCAGCTTCCAGATCATTATTTGGAGGAGTGGTTGGCTGAGATGGTTGCTCTGGTTTTTGGGCTACATCTGGTTTAGATGGCGCTTCAGGCTGAGTTGGTTGCTCAGGCTGTTGCGGCTGCTCGGTTGGTTCTGGAGCAGGATCAGCTGGCATTTTCCCATCTGTTCCACGCTCTGCAGATAGATCCGTTGGCTCCAGTTGCATTGCCTGAAAGCCTTGCACACCTGCTTCCATCTCACGACATACATTATCTGTCGATTTTAAATTCTTAGGATTTTCAATACCCATAGATGGATTAATAACGGTTAGCTCAACAGACACATTGTCATTCCCTTTTGCTTCTGCTGGCATAGGTGCTGCATCACTAAAACAATTATTTTTAAAAGATGTTGTACGAAGGTCTGAACCAGCTGTAGCATAAGTAGCTCCTTTGGTTTCTAATATATTACTATCAAACAAAATATTGTTTGTACCAGTGCGAGGCGCATCAAATCCGAAAGCAGCGTCACTGGTATTCAACACAGTATTGTTTTGAATCAACCCATCTGATAAAGCTCCTGCCATATTGCCGTCGGATGATGCGAAAGCAGTCGAAACGTCATATACATAATTGTTAGTAATTGTAGCTTTTTTCACATCACCCAACATAATGCCTGCCGCCGATGCAGAATCATTATTTGCCGTTGCCTCATTTGTAGCGTTATCAGATGCTTCTTTACCTGCATTTTTACCATCTGCAGTGTTGCTGTTAGACGACGTTGTATTTCCGGTAGCGTCTTTATCGCTTGGTGATGTGCCATTATCAGACTTTTCATTATTGCCAGATGAAGAGCTGCTACTATTAAGACTGCCAGAAGAACTATTGTTGCCTGTTTTACCGCCAGAACCGCTATTACTATTTGAATTGCTATTATTGGATGAATCAGTTGCAACCCCACCAGTTTTTGATTCTCCTGCACCAGTTGCTGCAGGCGCACCCTTTGGCGCAACTTCTTCATAAGAAGAAGAGGCATCACCTACTTTGATAGAATCAATATATACGGTACGTCCTCCATTTGGTGGATGTCCGTTATAAGCTCCTACTTTCCAATAGCCCGGATTTCCCATCGTCGAACTATTTTGCTTATTGGTTGCACCTTTGAAGTTCAAAATCTGCTCGCCATTTACCCATGTTCTAACAAAACCGTTATTACTTCTGCTCCATCTAAAATTCATGACGAAATCATTCCACTGCCCAAATTTTAATTTCGTGGTGCCTTTTTTACATTCCATTCGGTTGCCACTTCCTGCATAATACACTTTTGAAATTAAACTTCCATCAGGGTATAATTCTGTGCCTTGTCCTCTTGGATTACCGCATACCCAATCCTGGGAATTATCGTTCCATGTATTTGAATGGTTAAAATTTTGTTGGATATGTGTAAACCCGAATTTACCTGGTTTAATATCGTTTTTGTTAACATAAACGCTCCATCCTACCCAGTATTCCTGATCAAGTTTAGGGGTAAAAGCAGTGGCTTCTGCACGTTCGCCACACATATGTCCAATATGAGCTTTCATTGAACTTTTTCCTGTTCGCGCAACATTGTTAGCGATACTTAATGTACCGCAACCAGATATTTGCTTTGCAACAACAGGACCTAGCCCATTTTCAAAATCGAAGTTTTTTATTATTTTAGCATTTGAAGGGGCGGAATACGCCAAAACCGAACCAGCGAGTAAAAATAGTTTTAAATTTTTCATATTCATATAGCACTTATAGTTAATAATTAGTTAACCGTAACACAAATGTAATATTAATTCTAATAAAAAAATATCTATACTTCATTTTTACTGATTTAATTAAGTAGATTCATGTAAAACATAATTATATATTGGTAGAGCTTATAAACGCCCTGAACAATCTTCGAGCATGATTTGCGTGGGGCATTAATTCAGGATGCCATTGCACGCCAATGTAGAATATGCCATCTGTTGATTGACGATGTTCGATTGCCTGCACCAAACCATTTTCTTCTTTTGATGCAATGCGCAATTCTGTCGCCACATCTTTGACCGCCTGATGATGAATACTATTGACGCGGTAATGCGTATCGCCCCCCATAATATGATATAAGGTAGTTTCAGGATTAATGGTGATTCTGCGTCGCCCTATGATTTTGCTGATCATGCTGTTATTGGGCAGAAAATCCTCCAGCACATCTTTCGCTTCCTGATATAATGTGCCACCCAACGCCACATTCATCATCTGCATTCCGCGGCAAATGCCTAACACAGGTTTTTTTGCCGCTAATGCATAATGAATAATGTCATATTCGAGCATGTCCCGCGCATCATCAAAACTCATATTCAATATTGCCAGAGGCTCTCCGTATCGCTTCGGGTTGATGTCCCCTCCCCCTGAA
This sequence comes from Rickettsiales bacterium, assembly GCA_024304995.1. Classification (GTDB taxonomy): domain Bacteria; phylum Pseudomonadota; class Alphaproteobacteria; order Rickettsiales; family UBA998; genus JAMWZD01. Next base: position 473,573 of record JAMWZD010000001.1, read on the forward strand.
ATGATGAAGCCATCATAATCAGACATGCTCACACCCGATGCAGCAGTGATGCGTTGCGGCACGCCCCCGCTCAGGGTCACCATGAATTTTGTAAATTTCCAGAGCAGCCTTCCACCTTTCTCTGGTGCGGTCACTCCTATGCGCGGTTTACGCTGCGCCATAGTCAAACTCATATATCAGTATTTGCACCCAGTCAGCTTCGCTTAAGTAAAACTGGTCTTTATCTGCTTTCAGGAATCTGTCTGCCATATCGCGCAATCTTTGTGCATCGGCGGCCAGTGTTTCAACTTCAATCCAGTAATTCCAGTCACGTGAAATATGCCAGTCAGCATTGTCAATTTCGCAGTTGGGCAGGCGATAATGAAATGCTGGTCGTGATTTAATTAAAGCCTGCATGTCCTTTGGCATTTTATGTATGGTATCTGGCAATAAATGGCTTAACAAGGGCAGCAAATCCAGCGCTCGACTGCGTGTGGGGTTGTATTGAATATAATCATCACGGAATGTTTCCAGATCAGGCGAGTAATCCTCGCGCAATATCAGGCGTGTATAATCTTTTGGAAAAGGGTCAATATAGGTCAGAAATCTGCGTGAAATATCTACCTTCATTACTTTTTTCAGCCACGGATATAACAGCAAAAATGCGCGTAATATTGAGCATATATAGCCCACATCTTCTGAGGCAATTTCGATGTTGATATGCATACCAAACGCATTGGTAACGCGGGCGCGTGTGCCAACAGCTTCATGTTTTCGCAGCTGCTCCAGCAATGTGACCAATGTGTCAAACTGCTCCATATGCATAGGCGGTGTTACGACTTCAACAGGCACTAAAATGCCCGCTGCCTGCCCTATCCATTCACTTACCTGACGCTTGAGAGATGAAAAATCAAGCAGATCATCCCTTGTGTCGTCTCTGTTTTCCAGTTGCGCAACAAGATCTTTCACTGGTTTGGCGTCCAGCTCCACCGTAAAATCTCCAATAGATGTGTCCTGTATGGTATATTCAAGGGAATGTCGGGCAGATATAGTGCCGCCGAAAATATCTGCAATTAAGCTGGCGCACACTTCTGGCTTGATCACCGCCATTTCAAATTCAAAACCAGCCCTGCGTGCATTACCGTCACAACCAGTTTTTTGTGGAAAACTATAAAATGTCATATATTACACGCTAATATGGTTGCAGCTAAAAATGTCATGATGAATGATACTACACCTTTCTTTGACGGCTATATTCATAAGAATGTCATTATATAATACTATAATTCATTTTCAAAAAGATATACTATTATAAGTATGATTGAAGATTTTATTGAGCAAAGCAATCGTTGCGAGAATATTGACAGCCTGCTTCAGCTATATCGTGAGGCGATTAAACAGCTGGGCTTTGAAAAACTGACCTATACATTCATGACAGATCATTATTCAGTCGGTCAGCAGGCAGGGCATAATATTCAATCGAACTATCCTGAAGAATGGCTCACTTATTATTCCGAAAAACGCCTTTATAATGTTGATCCAACCATTACGAAAGCCCTGAATTTTAATCAGGCATTTGCATGGCAGGAAGTGACAGACAGTCAGTTCATTTCTCCTGAGCAAAAGCTGATGATGCTTCAAGCACAGGAGTCTGGGTTACTTTCGGGGATTAGCGTTCCGCTGCATCGCGGCAATGGAGAAATTGCAGGAATCGGGCTTGCGAGTGACACTCTGATGGACATTGATAAAAATACGCTCTCCCGCATAAAACTTTTGAGCGAACAGTTTCATATGGTGTATTGCGAGCTTATTAGCAGACAAAGCCCAACGCAGCAAACTGTCACACTCACAAAACGTGAAGAAGAAGTGCTGAAATGGTATATTGCAGGCAAAAGCAAATCAGTTATCGCAGATATATTATATTGCAGTGAATCCAACATCCGTTTCCATCTGAAAAACTGCTATAAAAAATTTAATGTGCATGACAAATTCGGGTTGATTGCCAAAGCAGTCAGGCATGGCTATATCCCGTTTGACCGAATTGGCATTAACACCATTTTTGATGAACCTATATCGTCGTACAGGTGATTTTATATCTCACTTCAGATATTATTTTCCTTTCTAACACAGATACGGAAAATGGTTATGACGAATAAAAGAGATGATTTACCTGACGACATTAAAGAAAATATCAGTCTGGCATTTATGACGCTTCTGCGTTCAGATAAAAATGCGTTACCGAATGATTTGCAGATTATTCTTACTGAATTTATTGACAATCTGATTGACTGGGGCAGAATTAATATCACTAATTTTGACAGTATTTGCCTGTCAGATAATATTTCCAGAATAACGGGTAAAAGATTCACTGCAGCGTACATCGAATCATATTTTTTCGAAAATATGTATGGGATGCATTATGAAGAAAATTCACAAGCCCGCACCGCAGGCGCACTGGAATATGCTGAATAACGCACACGGTAACCTGAAACGATTGCCAACACACATTTATTAAATAGTTAATATTTTTAATGTAACATGATTGCATGTTACGTCTATCAGGATATTATTCTTCTACCAGTCTTAGCGCTCTTGTGCTGGGGGCAATGCTGTCCTCCCCTGCTTTCTGCGCGCCTGATGGCGGCGTGGTGACACATGGGCAGGCAGATATATCCGCACCTGCTGAGGGGCATGTTGTCATCAACCAGCATACGAACAAAGCAGTTATCAACTGGAATAACTTTGATAATAACGCAGGCGAACATACTGAATTTCGGCAGCCATCACGCAACGCGGCGACCTTAAACCGCATCACCAATAACGCTCCTACCAGCATTGACGGAAAACTGACTGCCAACGGCAATGTGGTGGTGGTCAACCCTAATGGCATTGTGTTTGGCAGAAACGCCAAAGTGGATGTGGGCGGGCTGGTTGCCAGCACGGCAGATATTGCAGATAAGAATTTCATGCAGGGCACTCTGGGCTTTGACCGCCCTGGCGCACCAGATGCCGCGATTATCAATCATGGCTCTATCACCGCCAAAGATGCAGGGCTGGTGGGGCTGGTAGCACCGAACGTCGAAAATCATGGGGTGATTACGGCAAATCTTGGACGGGTGCAGCTTGCCTCTGGTGATACTGCTACGGTTGATCTGCACGGGGATGGGCTGATAGAAATTGCCGTGACAGACAAAGTACAATCGCAACTCGTGGTGAATACGGGCAGTATTAAGGCAGAAGGTGGCACCATTGCTCTCACCGCTGCCGCAGGCGGTGATATTGTCAACAGCCTCATTCACGCGGAAGGCGAATTGCTTGCCCCTTCCATTCAGCAACAGAACGGAAAAATAATCATTACAGGGAAGGATAGTGATATTACTATAGATGGGCATCTGGCTGCCTCGGGCGCACAAAAAGCTGGAAACATCACCATCGGAGGTGACTTTCAGGGCAAAGGAAACACGCCAACTGCACGCACAACAAATGTCAGCACGCAAAGTATCATTGCAGCTAATTCTGAACAATCAGGAGATGGCGGTGAAATTATTATCTGGTCTGATAACGATACAAAAATAGACGGCACAATTGAAGCAAAGGGTGCCGCTTCTGGCAAAGGAGGCTTTGTAGAAACCTCTGGCAAGGAAACACTTACCGTATCTGAAAATGCAACGGTTGATACTGGCGGAGGCACATGGTTGCTTGATCCGACTGACATTACCATCAACAACTCTGGCGCTGCAAACACGGTGAGCGCTGCGACCATTACAACAGGCTTGTCCACAGGAAATGTGGTGATTCATACGGGTAATGCTGGTTCAGATGCGGGTGATATCACGATTAATGAAAACATCGTCTATAATTCCACACATGATTTATCGTTGCTTGCACATCGTCATATCAACGCTAATGCCAACGTGCAAAATGGTTCGGATGGTGACGTGAATCTTATCGCAGGATGGAATGGCACCACAGGATATACCCCAGGCGCAGCAGGATATGCAAGCCCAAGCAATATTATCCTAAATGCATCAGATGCGAATGGAATTCTGAATAGTGCTAATAACGCATATGGTAATAATAATGGTGCCGTGAATATCAATAACTCTGCAAATAACGAGTCTGTTGCTGTAGGGTCGCAAAATGGTTCGACGACAGTCGCTGGTTACAATATAAATATTGTTGCGGGTAATACAGTGAGTGACTACGCGCAAATAGGAAATACTAATAATAGTAACGGGGATATTAAAGTTCATGCAACACAGGATGTTGTGATTCAAGGTGGCACGACAGGTAATGATCAATATGCAAAAATCGGACATGGGACTCATGGAACAAATCAAAATCTGGCAGGTAATATTACCGTAACTGCAGGTAATGATATCATTATAACAGATGGAATATTAGATAGAAGTGATGCTCAAATTGGGCATGGAGGATTTAATTCAGCAGGGAATAAATCTGGTAATATTGATATTGAAGCAACAAGAGATGTTTCATTAACACAGCGCGGAAGTCATGACACGGGTGCAAAAATTGGGCATGATGGCATCACAGCAGCGACGAGTTTCAATACGGTTTCTGGTAATATTAATGTTGCCGCAAGAGATATTACTATGAGCGGTGTAGATTCTGGAAGTTCTGCAAAAATTGTTCAGATTGGAAATGGCAATAGGTTTTCATCGGGTTCTGTTTCTGGCAATATTAATATTACCACAACTCGAAATCTTAACATGAATAATGGACAAATGGTGCAAATTGGTCATGGCTCATCCCAAGGGTTTGGGAGTGGCACTAGGCAGGGTAACATTACCGTAAACGTCGGAAATGAATTAAGCCTCACTGGGAGCAATCCAAACTCTGGTTATATCGGACATAAATCGTCAAGCGGTACAAGCGCAGTTACTAACGCAAATGTGCGCTTACAGGCAGACGCACTTGATTTCAGTGCCGCCACAACAAATACATTTAATATTAACAACACCAATTTCATCTCGCGCCTGAAAGACGCTATGAAAGGCGGCGACGTTATCATTGCCTCCACTGGAACGAACGGACTTACATGGTCGAACAATCTTGAGATTGCTGACAGTGACGATATCACCAGCAATCTTACCCTGCTTTCTGCGCGTGACATTAACATGAATGCGTCTATTGAACATAAAGAACGAAATCTGGTGGCAGATGGGTCATCCACAAATGCGCAAGTGAACCTGATTGCAGGGTGGGATGGCAGCACAGGATTTTCAAATGCAACTGATACTACGTTTGATGTCACAACCATCAGAGCAAATACAAATAGCTTCGGTAATAATAACGGATCTGCGAACATCAACAACGCCAGCGCATCACAAGCGGTTATTGTTGGTTCTCATGATGGTGAAACCAATGTGGCAGGTTATGACGTTACGCTACAGGCAGGTGATAATAATGCTGAGTTTGCGCACATTGGTGCCGTTGTTACAGGCAATAACCAAACACGAACAGGCAATATTCGGGTGGATGCAAAAAATGACATTACGATGAATGGAACGCTTAATAACGGTTACACCATGATTGGTCATGGAACAGACAGGTGTCTTGGAGGCTGCGCACAAATTAATAATGCAAGCTTGTCTGGTGATGTGACGGTTAACGGCGGCAACAACTTAACCATGCAAGGCGGAAACTTCCGTGCGTTTTCATTAATTGGTCATGGTGGTCGTCATTTTCGCGGTTCTATGAATGGTGATATTAACGTCAGCATTCAAAATGATATTGTTATGGATGCTGAGCGTGAGTCCTTCAGAACAATTGGTCATGGAGGGTTTCAACCGTTCAATTCAAATGCATCTGGAGATATCCATGTGTCCGCTAATAATATAACCATGCAAGGAAACATTCATACCTTTAGCTTCGTGAACATTGGTCATGGGTCTAGCAGTTTCAGCCTTAATAACGGTGACAAACAAGGTAATGTTAGTGTGACTGCTCAAGGAGAGCTTAGTGTTATTTCTGGTTCGGGGTCAGATGCCACAGCAGATATTGGACATAAAACCTTTGGCAACATTTCAAACAGCAACACGCGCATTCTTGCTGGCGCATTGGATTATAGCGCCGCTACAACAGGCACATTTAATCTGAATAACACTGATTTTAAAAATCGTACGCTCGGGTTACTCTCTGCGGGAGATATTACAATCGGTTCCACTTCCGCCGCCTTGACGCTAAGCAACGGATTGGATTGGAACAGCACAAGCGACAATACACTCAGTTTTTTAAGCTCAGGCAATCTGGTGTTGGAAAACACGATAGACCATACAGGCACAAACCGTACGCTGAATCTGGTGAGCGGGTGGGATGGCACATCGGGTTTGAATAATGATGCGACTATTTCATTATCTGCAATCAATGTGACGAACAACAATCATGTGCTTCGCAGTCTTGGCGCTGGAACGGTGACATCAGACATTCTGAATGTTAAGTCAGGCGGCAATATTGGCATCAGCGCCAGCCCAACACAATTTACGGCAGACACAATCAATCTGGATGCACAAGGTGTGATGTTCAGCCATGTGACCACGGATGCGCTGGATATTGGCAATAACAGCACTGGCGTCACATTAACGGGATTAGTAGATTCAGGGGATGATCAGGCAGCAGCTGACAAAATTACAGGTGGTCCAGGCAATAACACAAATTACCGTTTTGAAAATCATATTATCCGATATGTTGCGCCTGCGCCTGCGCCTTCATCAGCCTCTAAACCATCTTCGCCAGTTGCGCCAGCAGTCACTCCGCCGCCTGCTGCGCAGCCAGAAGCACCTGATCCAACGTTACCAACGCCTGCAACGCCGCCTTCGTCAGCACCAACTCAGCCACAGCCTGTTCAGGCAGTCAACATTCCTAATACGGTGCAAATCGTCTCTCAGCAACCTCTGGATTTTCAGCCTGCGCAACCAGAAGGAAAAGTAAATACTACATCTGAGCAGCAAAATGACCGCATCATTTATGTTGCAGATGACAGCAACACATCTCTAAAATCGAAAGGAAAAATTTTTATAGATAAAGCATTATCAAAAATGCTCAATCTATCTGATGATATGTTTCAGTAATCTTTATGCAATCTCATTTAAAAATTGCCGTCAGTGCCTCTTCGATTCTTATATATTTAAATTTATATCCCGATTTCTGAATATGTACTGGCAACACTTTTTGTCCGTTCAGCATAATGTCATTGCCCATTTCGCCAAACAGCAAGCGAATGATGCACGCAGGCGCAGTTAAAAAGGATGGGCGTTTCATCGCTTTTCCCAATGCTTTGGCAAATTGTTTGTATTGGACAGGGTTCGGTGCGGTGGCATTAAACACGCCATGTGCATCTTCATGACTTAACAGGTGCAATATCATCCCTATCACGTCATCGCGGTGAATCCATGACCACCATTGCCTCCCGTGACCTACAGAGCCGCCTACACCGCAATCAAACGGAATGAGCAATTCACGCAGCGCGCCGCCATCTTTTTCCAGCACAATGCCAATGCGCAGCGTGCAGACTCGTATAGCCTCGCGCAATTCATCGGTGATGTGTGATTCCACTTCCATGCAGACTTGCTGCGCAAAACTATTGTCTATTGCCACATCACTTTCCTCATCAAAGGTTGCATCAGGGTGCAACCCGTAATAGCCTATGGCGGAGGCTTGAATGAGTGTGTCGGGCGTATGTTTCAAACGCTTCACCAATGCAGTGATGTCCGTAATCATCTGCACACGGCTTTGCAGCATGGTGCGTCTGTTTTTCTCTGTCCAACGCTGCGCCACAGGTTCACCTGCCAGATTGATAATCGCATCTAGTGCTTCATCATCATGCAGCTTGTCCAGACTTTCGATAATCGTAACGCGCCCGTGAAACAGCTCGCCCGCCTTTGTGGCATTGCGCGTTAGAATAATCACCTCGTGTCCGTCATCTATCAAATGCTGGCAGAGAATTTTACCGATAAATCCTGTGCCGCCCGTGACCAGAATTTTTTGATGTGGTGTTGTTAGTGCTGCAAACATAGCTTGCTCCTTTGTTGGTTGTTGTAAGGTAATACCACGCATCAAATCCCGCACACCCCAGATGAAAACACCGAGTGCATAAAGGGTCATTATCCATGATAATAATCCGTGATGCATGAAGTGAAAGCCCGTTGGCGCGGCGCTCCACTCACTCCATATCGGAACGAAAAACGCGATAATTGCGCCATAATTCAGTGTTAAAATGGCATGAGTGACGCGCTCCGTAGCAGGCAGCAGTCGCGTGCGATCTTCTTCGACAAAATCAGTCAAGGTAATAAGAACTTCCACCACAATAATGCCAGCAAACACCCACGCCCATACGCCCTGCCACGCTACCCACCCGAAGGAGAAAAACATCACTGCATAAAACATATTGCGCACACCGTGCAGCAGCATTTCCTTGGCGGCAGTCTCTCTGAAGGGAAGTTTTTCTTTCAGTTCATGATGATAAAACATATCAAACGCGCCGAGCAGCCCCTGCACCACTAAGAACCATAAAATAACGTCCATCACTCCCCCTTGCGGCAGAAGATACCGCTTTGGTGAAATGTCTGCCCCAAAGCACAATGCGTCATGGTGATGGTAAAACGGAAATTACCCTCGCGCTTATCCTCATGCACCACATGCGTTGCACCAGGAGTAACCCAATGCGGCAGGCGCACCCGAAATCCCAGCCATTCCAGAAAATAATACTCACTGCGAAAATGCAATGCCTTGTCTTCTGCTGTCACATTCAACACCATGCCAAAGCCGCCGCCTACACATTCCAGCAAATCTTCATGGGCACGCCCTTCTTTTTTCACACTGGTAACCACGAAAGGCTTCCGTTTTTCAAAATGATACGTCCGTTCCCAAAACACGCCTTGTTGGTTGGGTCGCGTAAAGAGTTTCACATCCAAAGGCACGTGCTGCCCTTTAAATGGAGCAAGCGGATTGCCGATAATGCGCGTGAGCTGTGCAAACAACCATCCTGCGCGAGAGCGTGATACATCAATATTGCCATGATAATGGATGATTTCTCCGTCTTTGGGGTCACAGGCAAATCGCGCCTGAATGTTGGGGTGAAGCTGGTTCCATTGCGCACCTAACCGCTTTTTAATGGTGCTTGGGTTGTTGCCCATTGATTTACTCCATGTTTTCGCTTATATTTAGCTTATAAGCTAATTAATTAATAACATATAATTGCCTATTTAGTCAACAGGCTAATTACTACGGATGTATTTTATGAATATGAAGAAAATTTCGGCAGCGATTGCCTATAAAGAAAAGATATTTTCCGCGCTATCTTCTGGCGTGCGCAGGAAAATTCTGGCATATCTTTCCCATAGCAGTATGACGGCGGGAGAGATTGCTGAGCGTTTTGACATCAGCAAACCGTCCCTTTCGAAACATCTCACCATTTTAGAAAATGCAGGTCTGGTCAGTAGTGAGAAAAAAGGACAGTTTGTGCATTATTCCTTAGTGCAGGATAATCTGGTCAATACACTGAACGGATTTTTGCAGGATGTCTGCCCTGTCTCCAAACCATTAAAACATGAAAGCAAGGAAAAGGCAGACGCAGATCAGAAGAGTTAAACCCGCCCGTACTTATCTTCCAAACGCACAATATCATCTTCTGAAAGCATGTCACCAAGCTGGACTTCAATCATAATAAGTGTGTCAGTGCCTACATTTTCCAGACAATGCACCATGCCTGCAGGCAGCGAAATGGAATGTCCGCGCGTCAGCATTTTTTCTTTATTGTCACATAGCACTTGTGCCGTGCCTTCTACAATAAGCCAGTGTTCGGTTCGGTGATAATGACGCTGTTTTGAAAATCGCTGACCCGCTGCCACATAGATTTTTTTCACCTGATGGTGGGGCGCGTCATCCACCACCTCATAATATCCCCACGGACGATAATGTTTTTCATATTCATGCGTGGCGCTGGGCAGAATGGCTTCTGCCTGTGATACGATCTCTTTAAAATGCTCCATCTGATGCTTATGCGCCACCAGCACCGCATCTCCCTGTGATACGATGATGAGATCTTCCACACCCAAAGCTGCCACTACATGCTTCTGATGGGCTGCAATATAGCATCCTGCAACATTCTGCATCACCACATTTCCCATAGACACATTTTGAAATGCATCTTTTGTGCCATGTTCCCATTGCTTCCACCACGACCCCATGTCAGACCAGCCTAATTCAGGGCATGGCACGGTGACTGCATCTTCAATATGTTCCATAATCAGTGTGTCTATGGAGGCAGCATCCATCTGCTCATATGCGGATGCATCCGCATAGAAAAAATCCCGTTCAGATATGCCGCCTTTAAATGCGTCCTCACAAAGGGCTGCCAGCTCAGGCGCATATTGAAAGAGAGAGTGCAAATATACTGAAGCCTTGCAGACAAAAATGCCCGCGTTCCAGAAAGAGTGCTTTTCAGATAAGAGCGACTCAGCGTGCTGTTTGTCTGGCTTTTCCACGAAGCGCTCAATGAAGAATGCATCATCACCTGCCTTGCCTTTTGCCACAATATATCCATAAGAGGGGTCTGCATTTTCAGGCGTAATTCCAAGCGTTACAATATGGTTGTTCTGTGCAAAGCTGAGCGCCTGCTTTATCGCTTTTTTAAAAGGATTGCAGTGTTTAATATAATGGTCAGACGGGCAAATCACCATTATGCCATCGGGATTTTGCTGAGCAATATCATGTGCTGCCAGCGCGATAGCAGGCGCGGTGTTTTTGGTCATCGGTTCAAGCAGGATGCGCGGTACTATGCCCACTTCCTGCGCCTGTGCAGCCACAACAAAGCGATGCGCTTCGTTGGCTATAATATATGGCGTACTATCTGCAAAACGTTTCAAGGTGTTTTGCAAAGAGCTTAACCCACCATCAAATGAGATAAATTGTTTGGGATAAGTGTCTCTGGAAGCAGGCCATAAACGCTTCCCCTGCCCCCCTGAAAGGATGACAGGATAGAGTGTTGCATTTATAGTATTAACATTACCATTCATTACAAAAACTTTATATTACTATAGCATTTTGTGCAAAGCAATTTTGCCAGACGCGTTTGCATTTAGCACAGAAATTAATCTATCACGCAGCCATAGGTGCAAATGCCTGATGGGTGTGTGTTTGAATAATCTCCATCTCTTTATATATAGCGACCATCTTCTCAAATGATACGCTATCTGATTTGGCACATTCTTCCAGCTCTCTGGCTTTTGTTGACAACGCGAAAGCGCCCATCTGACGCGCGGTTGATTTTAATGTATGCGCCGCGCGTGCTATGATTTTTGCATCTTTCGCTTCCAGCCCCTGCTCCATTTCCTGCAATCGTTCATTGCTGTTGTCGATAAACATGGTTACCATCGCATCATATTTGTCTTTTAAAATGGCGCGCGCCCGAGCAACTGCCTCCATGTTCAGCACTTCCGCATTTTCTGCAGCCACTTTCTGAACCATATGTTCTTTTTGTTCTGAGGATTCAAATGTCTCACCTTTAACCATACGATACACCGTGCGTTTCAACAAATTTTTGCGCACTGGCTTGGAAATATATTCATCCATTCCTGCATCAAGGCAGCGTTCTTTATCTCCTTTCATTGCATTGGCTGTCAGCGCGATAATTGGCAGATGTTCCTGCACCACGCCTTTTTTCTGCAATGCGCGAATCGTCCGTGTAGCATCGAAGCCGTCCATTTCGGGCATCAGACAGTCCATCAGCACCAGATCAAATGTTCGGCTTTTAATGGCATCCACTGCCTCTTTTCCATTAGAGACAATATGACATTCCACCTGCATTTCTTCCAGAATCTCTTTGACGAAAATCTGGTTTATCAGATTATCCTCTGCAACCAGAATATGCGCATTAGGCAATATCGGTTGTTCCTCGTTCTTCTCTGCCTGTTTATAGCCATTATCCAGAGGAATCAGCTTATTTCGGTTGCCGTTGCTATATTCTTCCCAGATAATCGCTAAAGAACGCAGCAACCGTTTATTTTCCACAGGTTTTGAGATATATGCCGAAAACCCCTTTTGCACAAATTCGTCATCTGCCAGTGGGTTGCCTGCCGCTGTCAACATGACCAGACAACACTCCCGCAATTCATCATAATCATTAATCGAAACCGCCAGCATTTCTCCATTCATATCAGGCATGAGATAATCCAATATTGCGATATTATACGGGTCTTTGTCCTGCGCCGCGCGTTGCATCATTTTGAGTGCTTCTGCGCCTCCAGAGGCAGTATCGCATCGCATACCTGCTGCTTTGAGCTGTTCTGAAACCAATGTGCGAATCACTTCCAGATCATCCACCACCAGCACTTTGACATTTTTTAAAATTGGTGGCTTTGGCGGCAGCTGCACATTTTCGGTGTTATGCTGCAACGGCACAGAAAAATTGAATATACTCCCTTTGTCTTTTTCGCTGAAAACATTAATCTCTCCTCCCATCATCTGCACCAGTTTTTTGCAGATAGACAGCCCCAGCCCCGTGCCGCCATAGTGCCGTGTGGTTGAACTATCTGCCTGTGTAAACTTGTCAAATATATGCTCACATGCTTCCTCATTCATGCCAATCCCCGTGTCAGACACAGAAAATTTCAGCATTGCTATGTCTGGCTGCTCATGCGCTTCCTGACTAACTGAGATGATAATATGCCCTTTATCAGTAAATTTGATCGCATTGGAAATGAGATTTGTCAGAATCTGGCGCATCCTGACAGGGTCTGCGTGAACAAATTGCGCGGTTCCAGGAGTATAGCGCACCGCAAGCTCTATTGCTTTGTCACGCGCTTTCACCGCGTGCAGACATGCCACTTCATCTACCAGATCAAGCATGTTCATGGGGATGGGCGTTAAATCCAGTTTGCCTGCCTCAATTTTGGAAAAATCCAGAATATCATCAATGATGGTCAGTAACGTATCACCCGAACTCAAAATGGTTCTTGCATAACCTTCCTGCTGTGAAGTGGGGTTGGTGCATAAAATAAGCTCCGCCATACCTAATATGCCGTTCATAGGTGTGCGGATTTCATGGCTCATATTAGCCAGAAAATCAGACTTCAGATTATTGAGCTTTTCTGCTTCCTGCCGTGCGCGGCGCAATGCATTCATCTGACCATCCACACGTTTTACCAGCGGTTTGAAGATAAACAGCGCTTCAAACACCATGAGACACAAAATTGCAATCAGAGGCACACGCTGCAATGCTTTGAAATCATTATGCGCGGATAATTCATCCTGCTCATATTGCGATACTGCATAATCCAGAGAGGATAGTAACGGCTTTAATGCTTCTTTATCTATCGCACGAAGATGCTGGTTATTGCCCAACGCTGCAACATCAGCGTTTTTACGATTATTATAATCACGCAGAAAATCACGCGCATGTTCAAGATAATCATTCACTCTGACATTCAGATGGTGTGGAGACTGGTGATACACCATTGTCATATGGTCATGATGGCTGGCGCTTTGGAGAAAATGCTCCTGTTGATTTTCCAACCGTGACACCAGAAAATCATGATTGGTCTGCATCATCTTAATCGCATCTTCAAGTGACGCTAGGTAAGACCGCGCTTCGTCAGAATCTGGTTCTGACGCAAGCCTGTTGGCAAAAAAAGCAATCCGCTGAGACAACATGCGCTGCTTGCCGCTAATATTAATGACTATACCATGATCCTCATTGCTGCTTAGATAATGCTGATTGTAAAAATAACTGGATATAATCGCCAGTGCAATCATTCCAATCGCGCAGACATAATGCATCGTAATCGTCCTTGCGCTTAAACGTTTTACGCGTCGTCTTTCCTGTTTCTGTGCCATATTTTGTTACCAGTCCAACTGTTCCTGATGGCTGACAAATGCTATTGCCTGATTGCCACGCTCATTATAGGTTATCTTGTCAAAGCTCATCACATTTGCCTGCGCTATGCCACGCCCGTGATTATCACTGGAACGTGAGGGGTCTATCTGCATATATTTTCTCCAGACAAACCCTTCTCCCATATCTTCAATAATGGCATAAACGCCTTTATTCTTGTGAGCAATCGTTGCCGTTGCTACCTTATCTTTATGTATATCCATCCTTTGGACGCGCTCAATCTCTGCTCGCCAGATGCCAGCCTCTAAAAGCTCGCTTTTCTTTTCATAGCCAGTAGACAGATTTCCATGTTCTATCGCGTTGATCAGCAATGCCCCAAGCCCTGGCAGCACCCGTTCAGGGTTTGGGAAACAATTCGCCATGAACGCAGCCAGACTTTCTGCTTCTGATAATGTTTGAAATTCAAATCTAGCGGTTTTCAGCATGTTAAAACTGTTTTTATGCTGCCCCAGCTCTTCTTTCAAAATCTTCTGTTGTTCAACTTCCCGCAAGGCGGCTGCAATCACAGAATTTAATATGGTCGCATCCACGGGTTTGGTAATATAATAAAACACGCCAGCGGCAAGCCCTTCACGCATATCCTCGCTGGAATCAGATCCTGTTACCATAATCACTGGAATAGTACGCAGATATTTATCTTCCTTCATAATGCGCACGGCTTTCATGCCATCCATGACAGGCATTTCCCTGTCCATCAACACAAGGTCTATGGTTTCATGCTGCTCGCGCAGTATCTGCAATGCTTCCTTGCCATTGGCTGCCTGTTGCATCTGATGCCCCAGATCCGCAATTTGCGCCTCCAGAAATGCCATTGAGATAGCATCATCTTCTACGGCAAGAATATTAATCGCCTTTCCTTGTTGCAGCAGGGCAGTGTCATTTTTTGGTTGTATCATTGCATCCATACTATAGCTTACCTTTCGCTGAATGCGGTTTGCAGTGAGAGATGAATTGGTTTGAACAGATATTGCAGGATGGTTTTTTCACCCGTGATCACGTCTGCCATCACCGTCATGCCTGGCATGATCCGATGACTGGGATTGTCACCCACATACGGCTTGTCCAGTGCAATTTTCCCTTCATAATAACGCTCGCCATGTTCCCCGCTGAAGGTGGTGGCAGAAATCTGCTTTAACGTGCCTTTCACAAATCCATAGCGTGAAAAATCATAGCTGGAGAGTTTGATTTGCACAGATTGCCCCACTTTCGTATGCCCGATATCCTGCGGTGAAATTCTGACCACCACTTCCATCGCCAAAGATGCAGGCACAATTTCCATAATCGTTTCAGCAGGCTGAATAACTGAACCGATCGTGTTCTTGTTTAACCCTTTCACAATTCCTGAAATGGGTGCGCGCAGTTCAAGACGGGTAAGCTGTGCGCGCAGTTTCGTCACCATTTCACGAATCTGAGACATTTCGCTTTCTATGGCGCTTAGTTTTTCATATGCCTTGTCACGGTGATTGGCATAGAGCGATAGCAACCGTTTTTCAAATTGTGAAATTTCTGTTGTTGCTGCAGCGACCTGACTTTTAATGCGCTGAATATCTCCGCTTAAACTGTTCATGCGCTGCTGGCTTTCCAGAATCTGTATAGTGGAAGCATACCCTTTTTCTTCCAGTGCTTTGCGCCGTTTAAACACATCACGCGCCAATGAGAGATTTTCCTGCGCGATGCGCATGTCTGACAGCAATCCTTCCAGCGCCTGCTGCTTTTGTTTGAGCTGATCCTCAATAATGCCTGCCTCACTTTCTCTTGCGGCTCGCATACCATCAAAGAACGCCAGATGGTCACTTAGCTGGCGCTCATTAAGTGTCTGAAATCCGTCTGATTCAGGCTCACGATTGTCAATATAAGCACGCAACCGTTCTTCTTGAAGCGCCAGTGAATTAAGGCGGGCTTCATAACGTTTTGCATCTTCAATTAATCCTGAAGAATCCAGTGTTATTAATGCATCCCCCTTCTGAACGCTTTTCCCTTCACGCACGTGGATGTGTTTAATTATGCCTCCTTCCAGATGCTGCACAATCTGTTGATGCCCCAGCGGCACAACCTCGCCCGCCGCACGCGCCACTTCGTGAATGGTGGTCAGTCCCGCCCAGACAAGAAATGCCAGAATCACTGCAGAAATCATACTGGTAGTGGCACGGATAATATGCGGATTAACCCCCTCTTCCAGCTGTACCGCCTGAGAGAGATACCGCGTCTGCAATTCTTTTTTGACAAAAAATGAAGAAGACCACGCCATTATGCCACTCGCTCCAGCATCTTCTGATGGTCTGCATCACCAGAGAGTTTTTTCAGCATTTTGTCCCGCGCTCCCACCACAGGAGGCGTTGAACCGCGCAACCAGATGATGGTGTCTGAGAGTTTCATGAAATCCTCGCGGTAAGTACAGAAAATGACAGTTTTCTTTCCTTTGGCACGTTGCAGATAGGTCTTTAAATTGCTACCCACTTTTCCGCTGAGTAGTGAGTTTGGCAATTCATCAATCAGTAACACAGACCCCGTATGCAGATAGGCACGCGCCAGTGAAAGACGGGTGCGCATACTACTGGTAAGCTGCAATTCTTCAATATGCGTATGTATCATATCTGGCAGCTTTTTCACGTCATGCCATGCATCTGCCATTTCCAGCGCCTGCTGCACCTCTGATTCACTGGCAAGCGGATTGGCAAAACGCATATTTTCAATTAATGTGCCTGAAAATAAATGCGCCACTTTAGGAACGTAAGCAATCTGGTTGCGCAGATTTGGTGCATCCAGCTGACGAATGTCAAATCCGTCTATGCGGATAGCGCCTGAATTGCAGGGATGCAATGACTGAATGAGTTTTAATATACTCGCCTTTCCGCTGCCATTGCTTCCCGTAATGGTCACCAGATCACCCGCACGCGCTTCAAAACTCAACTCATTGAACACGGCGTCCGTATCATCTGCATAGCGGAAACTGACCTTATCAAACACAATAGCTCCCTTCAGCGTTGGCAAACGGGAATAGCTTTTTGCCTCTTCGGCTTCTGTGTCTATGTCGATAAGTGTATTAACCTGATCAATGCTGTTTTTCAACTGTTCCAGGCGCGGAACCATAGTGCAGAGCGCATAGAACGGGGCGAGAATCCGCAGCACCAGCATCATGGTGGCAACTAATGCGCCTGTGCTCATCTGCCCATCCCAGATGCGCTGCACTCCAAAGCCAATAGTGGCTACTGCCGCAAGAATGGTCAGCGCATGTCCGCAGCTTTCTGCAACCATCCCAATCCAGCTCAGACGGAAATGTGCCATCATTTCCCGCCCTGACAAATGACGGAATTTGCTGCGCCATTTATCTTCCAGCCCATGCATACGAATGCCTTCGAGCTTTTCAAATGTCTCAATTACGAATTGCTGACGCATGGAACTGGCTTTGGCAGCAATGCGAATACTGACTCTCACCTGAGCGCGTACGAAAAAAAACAGAGCCGCATACACCAGCCCTACCGCAAGCGGCACTAGCACCAGCCAGCCCGATATGGCAGCCACAGCAATGATTGACAGGATAATAAATGGCGCTTCCAGCAAAGACAGAAAGGACGCACCACTAAAAAAATCCCGCACGGATTCAAAGGTTTTGATGCGTGCCAGCTGCCCTGCAATAGAGGCTTTTTCAATTAAAGAAGGAGACAGACCTATCAGATGTGAAAATATTTTATTTCCGACAATATTATCCAGCCGACCTGACAGCCATGACAGCCCCGTTGAGCGTATTATCCGCATTTTCCATTCAAATGCGATAGCAATCACCGCGCCGATTGCCAGCATAGGCAATGTGCTAATAGACCCTGTGGCAATTACTTTATCATAGACAATCATGATGAAAACAGGCGTAGCCAGCGTAATCAGATTTAAAATTAATCCTGCCACCAGAACCTGTGCAAATGTGCCTTTAAATCTGCCAAGCAGTGCGCGAAACCAGCTATACCCTGAACCATGTCGCATGAATTTGGATGTTGGCTGCGCATGTTCATCATATGATCTGAACAACCATAATGTGCCCTGCGTGTTGTCCAGTGCATCACTGGATATGAAATTGCCTGATTCTGGCTCATAGCAACGCAGAGATTCCTGATGTTCTGTGCCTTTAAAAACAATATGCACCTGTTTGCTTTCATCAATAAATAATGCTGGCAGCAATCGGGAATCCATATCATGCACATCGCATTTCACGAAGCTGCAGCTATAGCCCAGATGCGCCATAATATTAAGCATATCCGCTTCATCCAAAGGGGTGTTTTTATATGGCAATGCTTCAAGAATACGATAGACATTGCAACGCGGCTCCAGTGCCAGTATCAACGCACAGAGACATTCTTCCCAGAGATGCAATCCGTCAAAATGCGTTTTGCCTGCGCCCACCAGCATAGCGCGAAGCTGTTTGATGGGGGCAGAGTCCATCACTTCCACGGTACTCATAACACCAACTCTTTATATGGGCGCACCATTTCAGCAATGCCCGCTCTGCCCTGCTGATATAACGCGCCATCCCGCAAGGTATAATTCTGGTCAGCTAAAGAACGGAGATTATGATCATCTGTCAGCAATATCATAGACACTTTGCCTTTTAGGCGCGCCAGCAGACGATAAATGGCAGTGTAGCCTTCCTTGTCTAAGGAGCGGTCTGCATTATCAAATAATATCAGCTTCGGTTTTCGTGCCAGCGTCCGCACAATCATGATGCGCTGCTTCAACCCATGCGGAATATTGTCCGTTTCATTGCCATTCAGGAAGGTGTCAAACCCCGCAGGCAATAATGCAATGTCTTTATCCAGCCCTATCAGCGCAGCCACTTCCCGCGCCTGACGTTCAGGAATCTGTCCGAAACTGGTGATATTATCACGAATAGTGCCACGGAAAATAAACGGGGTGGACTGGATATAGCCAACATGATGCGACAATTCTTCATTGCTGAATGTGGAAATATCCTCGCCATCAATTATAATAGTTCCGTCACAGGCAGAATAAATCCCTGCTATCAGTTTCATTAATGTGCTTTTTCCGCTGCCATGTTCACCTGAAATAACCACCGCTTTACCGCGCCGAAGTGAGAGGGAACAATTTTTCAGCACAGCAGTTGCATCTCGATTATAGCGGAAGGTGACATTGACCAGTTCCAGAGTGCCTTCTCTGACGATCAGTTCATCATGCGCACGCGGATTCACAACCTGTTGTGGCATATGCATCAGCTTTGCAGCATTATTGCGCGCAAGCTGAAAATTCTGGTAACGCGCCCAGAGCGAAAGCGCTTTTTGCACAGGCTGCATCAAACGCCCTGAAAGCAGCAGGGTGGCAATGAGGCTGCCTGTCGTCAGCGTTCCAGAAAGCACCGCCCACGCACCCGCCGTAATCACGCTGGCAACCATCAGATGAGAACAGATTGCACCGCTGTTAAATGTAGCTGCCGTTTTTTGTGTCACCGCATAATTTGCCAGCACGGATGCTTCTTCCAGCGCTTCATAACGCCGCTCAAAATATTTCTCCAGTGCCAACGCTTTGATGGTGTGGATGCCTTCTAACGTTTCCACCAGAAAATTGAACCGCTTATCATCCTTTGCTTCCCGTTGCTGCAATGCCTGCCGCAGGGACATGCCATTAAAAAGTGAGAGCGTTAAAAACAGCACTAAAATAGCAACAGGCACTAAAACCAGCCAGCCAGATACGTATAGTATGACGGCAAGTGCCAGCGGCACAAACAACAATTCAGTGATGATGGTTAGCGCATATCCATTGTAAAATTCCTTCAGCTTGCTGACACTGCTCATATAATGCAGATGTTCTCCCACCCCATGCGCGGGCATACGCGACAAATTCGCATTTAATGTACGCCCCAGAATCTGACACGCCATGCGATGTTCATAAACCGCTCCCGAAAGCCCTGTCATATAGGCGCGGGAAAGCCGCAAAAACAGTTCCAGAATCACTGCAATGCACACACCTGTCATCAGCACATTTAACGTGCCTGATCCTTCATTGGGCAGAATGCGGTCATACACCTGCAGCGTCATCACAGGCAAGGCAAGTGACAACACATTGATTGCCACCGTTGCCAGCAGCAATGACATAACATGTTTTAAGTCCCTTTCAGGTTTGAGCGCATCCATCATATGTGAGGCACGCTCAAAGCTGAAAAACCGTCTAGCAGGTGAGGTTAGTCTATGCCACATGAATATTATCCGAATAATCCGCCTGTAGCGCTGCTGCTGGAATCCGTATCCACATCCAGCGCGCCAAGCCCTTCTGCCACCGTGCTGGAAGGGTCTGGCAATGTGGCACTATCTGCGCCGCCCACCATGTCTCCAAACATGCCACCGCCATCCACCACGGTGCTTTCTGTCCATTCCGTGTCAGCTTCGCCTGACATATCTGCCGCGTCTGAATCTGCATCCAGCAGATTCACAGCACTGTCTATTTCTATGTCTATATCGCCTGTAATATCTTCAATCGGGTCTAGCGTGACTTCCAGTTGCGTGTCCGTCACCTGCTGACCCGCCACCTGAATATCAGCGTCAATCACTACATCCGCATCATCTGACACATGTGACGTTTCTTCCGAAGCTGATAGCGGAGTTTGCGGCAAACTGGTTATTGTCTCCGTGGCAGCGTCACTAAGCATATCCCCCACTTGCTGGGTTACGGTTTCCTGACCTGTGCCACCTGCACCATCATTCACCAGCGGGTCTGCCTGTTCCCCAAGAATATCCGTTGCTGCATCAATATCCGCATCTATATCACCTGTGACGCTTTCCACATTATCCAGTGAAATCTCAACTTCACCGCTGAACAATTCCGTATCCACTATATCATTATCCAGACTTACCGTGACATCAGCATCATCCGCGGAATTATCCGTATTATGCGGGTTTACAATATCTGTTGATACATCAACCATAACATCAACATCACCAGCCAGATCTTCCACTGCGTTTATCTGGACTTCAGCCGCGTCATTGATAATAGCGGTCTCATCAATATTAACATCAACTACAGTGACAACATCACCATCTGTATCACCTGTTTCAGACAATATGTTGCCATTATCCAATATATTCGTAGTGGTGTTGATAATCTCCGCCACTTCTTCACTGAGTAATGTCAACGTTTCAGACATAAAAGCAATATCTGTCTGGTTAGACATCTGCATACTGATATTGCTCACTTGGTCAACCACCTGCTGCAACGCATCTGTCAGCGTGTCGAGTGATTGCGACATAGTGTTGACATGTTGCAGCTGGGTAATGTTTGTCACTGTATCATCCACTATATTGGATACAGCATCATGCGCAGATGATATGTCATGATTTACAGTGTTTGTAACATCAATAATCGTATCACTAATATCTGTGATATGTTGCGAAATGCTTTCATCAATCTGCGCAAAAGAGGTTAGCTCGTTTAGTGTTTCATTTAACGATTCTGTGATGTTATGGATGGTCTGCAGCACCTCAACAAGCTGGGTCATATGTTGTTCCATTGATGCAGACAGATCATTACGCGCGTCTGAGTGCTGCTCAGATGCCGTGTTCTTTTGCAGCTTGTCGTCAGCAGGCACTTCTGTTGCGTTTTCCTGCCCTGCCTCAATAGTATTATTATCAGCATTATTCTGACCTGAACCTGCACCTGATGCGCTGAAGTTCCCTGCTCCCGCAGAAAGCTGTGAGGCAGCCATAGAACCAGCCGTTGCTGCGCTGAACTGCCCAATTCCCTGAACTTCTGATGCTGAATCCTGCTGTGACAATGCTTCATTGGGGCGGTCAGTAGATAATGAGAGATCACCCTGCGTTTTTTCGGGCTGCATCTCTTCTGTAGCGCTGTTTGTGCTGCTTTGCGGTTGTTTATTTTGAAATATATCCGCCGCTTTTTTCCATTGCTGAGACCCCGCAATGTCATGCATTGCCGCATCTTTCTGTGATGCCTGCAGGCTGGCATACCCGATATTCCCAGATCCTGCCAGACTTTCGGTTACAGCATCAATTTCTTCGGCAAAAAACTCATCTGCGTCCAGTTTGTGAACAGAAATAACTGATTCATCCGCACTATCATCAAACTTTTTTTCACTATCTGATTTTGCCTGTTCTGCCATAACGCCCTAACCTCATCAACATATACTTATGGTTGTTATGTAGATATAGGTATCACGCAGTTATTTAAATTATATTAATGATGGAATATTTATATCATCACTCATAAACAAAAGCAGATAATACGAAAAGCATAGAATTTTATACGTTTTAACTTATCTTTTTCATTTTTACGGATAAAATTATAATCATTGTTTTATTACGAAACAAAATAATTTCTATAATCTTATAGTTGTATCGTTAAGCTACACTTATTGCTATTTCTTATTAGTGCAATAGCATCTATTTCATTCGTGACATTGAAGCTGTGAAAAAATTGCTATATGAAAACAACAGAGCCTTCGAAATCCTGCTTTTGTAAGTAATTTATTATATCACAACATTGCAAAGATTATAAAACATGCTTATGTTTACAGTGACATAAATATTTTACTGCAAGGATTATCACATGGAATTTCATTATACGGACTCACATGACCTAAAAGCGACATTAGCGGATTATTCTGGTTGCGCGGTGGCATTGCTGGTGTCAACCGACAAACATCTGAGCGATGCAGGAGTTTCATTGGATAAGGAAAGCGGGCGGCTTATCAGCAAAGCGCTGAACTGCAAAAACTTCAAAGGCAAAGCAGGGCAGACATTATATATCACTGCACCTGATAATGTTTCAGCGCAAAGCTACATTATTGTTGGTGTGGGTGATGCGAAGGATATGAACGCGCTGACTTATGAGCAGGCGGCAGGGGAAGCAACCAAGCTGGTCAATAAGCATAATCTTGGCTCTTTGGTGGTTGTGATGGACAAGATCCATGCAGAAGAACTGGGAACAGGCGAAGCGGAAGCCCACGCGGCACTTGGTGTTAAGCTGGCATCTTACCGTTTTGACAAATATTTCACGAAAAAGAAAGATGAAGAAAAACCTTCCCTTAAAAAGGTGGCGATTGCAGGACATCATGAAGGTGCAAAAGCATATCACGCCCGTCTGGATGCATTGGCAGAAGGCATTATCACCACAAGAAATCTGGTGAGTGAGCCAGCAAATGTACTGCATCCTGAATCCTATGCAGAAATCTGTCAGGGTCTGGCGAAATATGGGATTGATGTGGAAGTGCTGGGCGAAAAACGCATGGCGAAGCTGGGCATGGGAGCATTACTTGGCGTAGGGCAAGGCTCTGAGCGTGAATCTCAACTGGTGATCATGCGTTATAATGGGGCGGATGACAAAAAAGCGCAGCCTGTGGCTTTTGTTGGCAAAGGAGTAACCTTTGATACAGGCGGTATCAGCATTAAACCTGCAAAAGGCATGGAAGACATGAAATGGGATATGGGTGGCTCTGCCACTGTGGTTGGTCTCATGAAAACACTGGCAAAACGCAAAGCAAAAGTGAACGCAGTCGGCGTGATTGGTTTGGTGGAAAACATGCCAGATGGAAATGCACAGCGCCCTGGTGATGTGGTCACTTCTTATTCAGGTCAGACGATTGAAGTGCTGAACACGGATGCTGAGGGGCGTCTGGTACTGGCAGATGCGCTATGGTATTGTCAGGAACAGTTCAATCCCAAATTCATGGTTGATCTGGCAACCTTAACAGGCGCGATCATTGTGTCGCTCGGCTCAAAATATGCGGGATTATTCTCAAATAATGATGAACTTGCAGAGCGCATCGCAGGACTGGGAAAAGAAACAGGTGATGAAACATGGCGTTTGCCGATGGGTGAATATTACGACAAGCAGATTGATTCCGATATTGCAGATATGCAAAATATTGGCGCAGACCGTGAAGCAGGAAGCATCACAGCAGCGCAATTCCTGCAACGGTTCGTTAATGATGTGCCGTGGGTGCATCTTGACATTGCTGGCACAGCGTGG
This sequence comes from Rickettsiales bacterium, assembly GCA_024304995.1. Lineage (GTDB taxonomy): Bacteria > Pseudomonadota > Alphaproteobacteria > Rickettsiales > UBA998 > JAMWZD01. The sequence goes on from JAMWZD010000001.1 coordinate 497,448, forward strand.
CGCAGCAAAACGAATGCTGTTACACCAACAGGTGCAACGGGCTATGGTGTGCGTCTGCTCGACAGGCTTGTTGAAAAATATTACGAGGCGTAAATAGAATGCCAGATATCGTTTATGATATTCCTGAAAGACGCGACGAGCGCAACGAACATACATTAGCCGTATTGGTGGATAATGAATTTGGTGTGCTGGGTCGCGTCGTTGGGCTGTTTTCCTCACGGGGTTATAACATCGTCAGCCTGACCGTTGCAGAAGTGGATGAAGATGCCTCCCTTTCCCGCATTACCATCGTCACTGTGGGAACAGAACAGGTTGTGCAGCAAATCAAAGCATTGCTGGAACGTATGGTTCCCGTTCACAAGGTGCATGACCTCACCATTGAAGGGCCTTACGTGCAGCGTGAGCTTGCATTGGTGAAAGTGGAAGGCGCAGGTGAAAAACGCATGGAAGCGATGCGAATTGCGGATATTTTCCGCGCTTCCCCTGTGGATGCCACAACAGAAAGTTTTGTATTTGAGATCACAGGCAAACCATCAAAAATAAACACCTTCATTTCACTAATGCGCCCACTTGGCATGGTGGAAGTGGCGCGCACAGGCGCTGCTGCCATGTCCCGCGGGCATGAAGCGTTTTAGAATATTCTGATTTTAAGGAATTCGGAAGTGAGGTGCGCAGGAACGATCTAGCTCATTATCTAACTCATATACATGCACATTCGCGCTAGGCGTATCTGTGCAATTTGCATGTGCCGAATCACTCGCTTCGCTATATACTACCATGATACCTGTGTTTGGTTCTCCATCATCAATTTTCTTATCCATCTCATAAGTAACACGCGAAGAAAGCGCAGGAGCATCTGCAAAGCCAAAGGTTTTATGATCTGATCCTAATGTTACAAAATGGTTCTGTGACATACTGGTTGTATAATGGTGATATTTCTGACCATTTATATCTGTATTAAAATGATAATTTATACTGAAACCGATGGTCTTATCATATTCAGGGCCTGGCACATTCTCGCCAGGGGTACTATGATCCCACTCTGCTCCAGTGCCATCAGATCGTGTTCCACTGAATTTTCCTTTTATAAAACCTGCATTTGAAAGATGCTGCCACGCACGGTAACGCTCAAAGCCCGCTGAACCACCATCTTCATCAATAAACCCATCTCCGTTGCCGTTGCAGGTTGCCTGCGTGTTGCTGGCATCGTTAGGGCAACTTCCGCTTTGCGCACCCCAGATATCCTGTGCGTTATACAAATCCCCTGGCAGCCCACCATAAACATCTTCAAATTGTTTTACTGCCTGCACATAAGATTGCCCATCGGTCATAAGACTGCGAATGCGGGAATTTTCAATCAGGTTTTTACCAGTCAGAATCCCCCCTGCCATCAACCCTAATATCACCAATACTACGGCAAGCTCAACAAGTGTAAATCCAGAATATTTAACTTTTTTGTCTATCATCATATTTAATATCCTGTAATAAATATAGGCACACAGCCATTGCGCTGACCACTAACCAAAGCGGTATTATCTACATCTTTTCTATATAAAACATCAGCTCCAGAAGTAGTTGTACAATTGCCCTGACTACTATTTCTCATTACAACAATTTTTCCTTTATTGGGGATGCCGTCATCCAGCTTCTGATCTATCTGATATGCTTCTTTTGGCTTTAATACGCTTCGATATGGCTCTTGAGTCGCTATGTTTGCTCCATAATGTAAAATATGCCCATGTTTTACAGTGTCAAAATACTGGTTTGCACTACTTTCTTCCTGTAGTTCATTCTCAAAACGCATATAATAACCACCTGGTTCCACTGGCCCTTCTGGTACGTTATACCCTACAGTAGCAGAACTTCTATTACCCGCATTCGCAGCGTTTCTTGCACCTGCCAGCTTTTGTTTCATCATGCCTGCATTATGTAAATGCTCCCACATACGCAGACTTTCTGCAATTTCCTGAGCGTAGAGATTTGTTAAACCACCAGATGAATCTAAATGATGCGAATTATAATATCCTATAGTAGAATTACCATTTCCATTACAGGTTGCTGTTGGTGGGTCATCACGCATTGCTGTTTGAAATTCTGTTGCCGTACATCCATTCGTATAAGACCCATCTGCTGCACTTCCCCAGATCTGCACGGCATTCGGCATGTCACCTGGTAACGCGCCATATTTGTCCCTGAATTTCTGTATTTTTGCGATATAGTCATAGGCCTGATTCGCCACTTCACGCAGATTGGATGCATGGATCATATCCTTGCCTACCATTAATCCGCCCAACATCACCGCAATCACTACTAACACAATAGCCAGCTCCACCAGAGTAAACCCTGATGCGCCATAAAATTGTTTTGTAGTTTTATTATTCATATGCCTAGTATTTACAAAAAGTGTTATTATATTGATAATACTAACAGATAATTACCAAAATAGCGTAAACATGACTAAAACGACTCAAATCATCACTCCTTTGCTGCCACTCAGAGATATTGTTGTGTTCCCTGGGATGGTGGTCCCCTTGTTTGTAGGACGCGAAAAATCCGTTAAAGCGCTGGATAATGTGGTCGAGCATGATAATAATATTCTGCTTGTATCCCAAAAAGATGGCTCAGAAAATGACCCCACTTTGAATGATATATATGAAGTTGGCACGATTGCATCTGTCCTGCAATTGTTGCGCCTGCCTGATGGCACAGTGAAAGTGCTGGTGGAAGGCAAGCAACGCGCGAAGATAGTCGAGCGCATCTCTGAAGATGATTATTATCAGGTGACGGCTGAAGTGCTGGAAGAAAAGCATGTCAGCAATGAAGAATCGGAAGCCCTGTTCCGCTCCGCCATCACCAATTTTGAAAATTATGTGAAGCTGAACAAGAAAATTCAACCTGAAACCATCAGTTCGATTGGGAAAATTGAAAAGCCAGGTGCTTTGGCAGATACGGTGGCTGCGCATATGCAGATTGATATTCCAGCTAAGCAGCAAATTCTGGAAATGCTGGATGTGTCTGAGCGGCTGGAACATATTTTCGCCTTGATGGAAAGCGAGATTTCCGTGCTGAACACCGAAAAGCGCATCCGCACTCGTGTGAAAAAACAGATGGAAAAAACGCAGCGTGAATATTACCTGAATGAGCAGATGAAGGCCATTCAGAAAGAGCTGGGTGAGATTGACGAAGGCAAGGATGAGATCAGTGAGATTGAATCCAAGCTGGATGATGCCAAACTCAGCAAGGAAGCCCGCACCCGCGCAGATGCAGAGTTGAAAAAACTTAAAAATATGAGTTCCATGTCTGCTGAAGCGTCGGTTATCCGAAATTATCTGGATTGGCTGGCAACTTTACCGTGGAAAAAGAACACGCGTGTGTCACGTGACATCATCAAAGCCGAACGAATATTAGATGAAGATCATTACGGCTTGGAAAAAGTCAAAGAGCGCATTATTGAATATCTCGCCGTGCAGCAACGCACCAGACAGGTGAAAGGTCCTATTTTGTGCCTTGTTGGCCCTCCAGGTGTGGGAAAAACCTCTCTTGCTCGCTCCATTGCACGTGCCACTAACCGAAATTATGTAAAAATTTCATTGGGTGGCGTGCGGGACGAAGCTGAAATTCGCGGGCATCGCCGTACCTATATTGGTTCCATGCCAGGCAAAATCATTCAATCCATGAAAAAAGCAGGTAGTTCGAACCCTTTGTTTTTGCTGGATGAAATGGATAAATTAGGACAGGATTTCCGTGGCGACCCCGCTTCCGCCCTGCTGGAAGTGCTTGACCCTGAGCAAAATAATCAATTTAACGATCATTATCTTGAAATAGATTATGACTTGAGCAATGTCATGTTCATTGCCACTGCGAACAGCATGAATATGCCACGTCCATTGATGGACAGAATGGAAGTAATTCGCATTCCAGGGTATACGGAAGAAGAAAAAATCCATATTGCCCGCAAATATATGATTTCCAAGAAAGCAAAAGATCATGGCTTGAAAGATAAAGAATGGTCGATAACGGATGATGTATTGCGTGACATCATCCGTTATTATACGCGCGAAGCAGGGGTTCGTGGGCTGGAGCGCAATATTGCCGCATTAGCACGCAAAACCATCCGCAAATTGCTGACCTCTAAAGAGAAGAAAATCGAGATTACTTCTGAAAATCTGAAGGACTTTCTGGGCGTTCGCAAATTTTCTTATGGGTTGGCAGAGAAGGAAGACCTTGTCGGCATGACCACAGGACTCGCCTACACGGAAATGGGCGGCGATCTGCTGGTGATTGAATCCGTTACCGTGCCAGGCAAGAACAAGATTACATACACAGGAAAACTGGGTGATGTGATGCAGGAATCGGTGCAGGCAGCCTATAGCTATATTCGCAGCCGTGCGCACTTGTTTGGCATTACGCGCGAAATGCTGCGCGATAAGGATATTCACGTGCACGTGCCAGAAGGCGCAACCCCGAAAGATGGCCCTTCTGCAGGCATTGCCATGTGTACGACGATTGTCTCCGTGCTAACAGGCATCCCCGTCAAACGCACCGTGGCGATGACAGGTGAAGTCACATTGCGTGGGCGCGTGCTTCCGATTGGTGGGTTGAAAGAGAAATTGCTGGCAGCCTTGCGCGGCGGCATTGAAACAGTGCTAATACCCGAAGAAAACGTTAAAGACCTCGAGGATATTCCACAAAACGTCAAAGACGGTTTGGAAATTATCCCCGTATCCAACGTAGATGAAGTCCTAAACCACGCACTGGTTGAACCCATCATCCCCGTAGAATGGGAGCCAGAGCATGACATGGCAGTGACTGCGCAGGCAGATGGTGACGCGGTGGTGACGCATTAAGCAATAATTTCGTCATACTGAGCGTAGCGAAGTATCCAGAGCAGTTTGGTTCTGACGGATAGATAGAGTCTTCGCTCCGTTCAGAATGACAAAGTCTCTAATGATGCATCCCGCGCTGGAAGCGTTCCAAATCTTCTTTTAGCTCATTGTCACCCTGCATCAACTCATTGACACGTTTCACCGCGTGCATTACCGTTGTGTGATCTTTCCCGCCAAATTTGCGCCCAATTTCAGGCAGGCTTTTGCTGGTGAGCTGTTTGGAAAGATACATCGCAATCTGCCGCGGGCGCGCCACGGAAATGGAACGACGCGAAGAATGCATGTCAGAGACTTTGATATTATAATAATCCGCAACTTTCTTTTGAATATCTTCAATGGTAATGCGACGGTCACACGATCGCAGCAAATCCTGCAGCACATCCTGCGTGCTTTCAATGGTCACAGGGCGACCAATGAGTGATGCGTGAGCAATCACGCGGTTCAACGCGCCTTCAAGTTCACGCACATTGGTGGTGATGCGACGCGCCAGAAATTCCAGCACTTCATTCGGCACTAGATCCTCACCCATCTGCTCAATTTTAGACTGCAAAATGCCGTGGCGAAGTTCATAGCTGGTGGTATGAATATCTGCCACCAACCCCCAGCCCAGACGCGATCGGATGCGTTCTTCCACACCCTCAAGGTCAGATGGGGAGCGATCCGCTGTAATTACTAGTTGCTTATTCTGATCCACCAGCGCATTGAACGTATGGAAAAATTCTTCCTGCGTGGAATCTTTGCCAGAAATAAACTGCACATCATCCACCATCAACACATCCACCGAGCGGAACTGTTCCTTAAACGCCATCGTGTTGTTAAAGCGCAGCGCTTTAATAAACTGATACATGAATTTCTCAGCAGAAAGATAGATCACTTTGCGCTCAGGATGTGTGTGGCGGATATGCCATGCAATGGCGTGCATTAAATGCGTTTTTCCAAGACCCACGCCACCATACAGGAATAGCGGGTTTGCGCCTGAATGACATTCAGTTGATTCTGCCACGCGCTTTGCCGCTGCAAAAGCCAATTCATTAGGCTTGCCGACCACATAATTATCAAACGTGAAACGCGAGTCCAGCGCCGCGCTGACATCTTCCATAAATGCATCATCTGCATCTGATTTTGCTTCAGACGCTTTGCCTGTGAAGGAAAAACTGTTAGATGGTCTGGGTTGTGGTTTGGGCGGCTGATAGGTGCTGACGGGTTTTGGTACTGGCTGCGGTGCAGGTGCAGCAGATACTGGTTGCATCGCAGGTTCTGCTTTTGTTTCTGCTGCACGTACGATTAAATCAATCCCGTAAATCTGTGCATTATTATTGCGGAAGGTCTGCGTAATCGCATCACTATAATGATTAACGATCCACTCACGCATAAAACGCGTTGGCACAGACAGAATTGCCGCACCATTTTCCACGCCGCGAAATGTAATCGGTTTAAACCAGCTTTTATAGACCGCGTCACCATGTTGCTGACGCAGTGATGCCCGCACCTGATCCCAAAGCTGCATGTCGGTTGCAGAGTCTGCGGCTTCCATCATGATTGCTTCCATGGCAACCCTTCTGCTTTCCAGCCATTAACAGTGCCGCGCTGGGAACGCTCATTTGGTTCCCCTTCAAAGCCTGCTACAATATTATAGCAATGTTCATACCCTAAGGATGTCGCAGCTTCTGCTGCTTTGGCTGAACGCCCTCCGACCTTACATAGAAAGAAAACAGGCGTGCTTTTATCCGCTATCAGACCAATGAGCTGTGCTTCAAATTGCTGGTTCTTTGCATAATCAGGATAAAGCATCCATGATAAAGGAATGAAAGATGCTCTAAATGTTTCAAGATTTGGGATACCTACATAATTCCATTCTGCATCTGTGCGCACATCCACCAGAATGGACGGGTGCGAACGCATGAAAGCAGCAGCATCTGATGCTGTGACATCAGCATGATAAGGCAATGCACCGCGCTGCGCGTCAGTCTGTTCTAAAGCAGCTATGGCATCTGCTGTAGATAACTGATCAAAATTTTGCTTGCGCGTTTCCACCGCTCAAATCTCCATTGTTTAAAGCGTTATTTGTTCCTCTCACCCGCTCAGGGCTGTGGATAACATTGTGTATGAATCTGCTAAATCGCAGATTGCGGGAAGCGTATTATGCTACGGCTTTAACGCGAGCAGACAAACGGCTGATTTTGCGAGATGCCGTGTTCAGCTTGATAACACCCTTCGTCACACCGCGACGAATTTCTGGCTCAGCAGCTTTGAACGCTTCAGTTGCCAGCGCCTTGTCACCTGCTTCAACGGCAGACTCTACCTTCTTGATGAAGCTGCGAATGCGGCTGCGGCGAGCACGATTTACTTCTGTGCGACGCTCAGTTTGACGGATACGTTTCTTTGATGATTTATGATTAGCCATAATGTCATAATTCCTAAAATAATTTGTTCAAATTTAATGCAGATGATTCTGCACTCCACGGTTTCGGGCAATGTGGATAACATTTTATCATGTTCCGCATCGCAAGATTCTATGGCTATGCACAATAATCTATCCACAAGCCATTCGTCAAGAGAGAAGATGTATTTTATCCACATGTGGATTACTTTTTTATTACATTGTCTTTTAAGCGTTTTTTCATCCTCAGCCTTATACACACTCCCCAATTTTCAGTAACTTAAATGCTAATCAGGCTGGCAGGAAGGGCAAAAAAAACTTGAACGCCCCGCCTGAACAATGCGTTCAACAGTCATATTACAGGCGAAACAGGGTTTTTTCCCTCGACCATATACTTTGAAGTGATGCTGAAAATAGCCTGAAGAGCCAGAGGCAGTGGCATAATCCCGCAAGGTAGACCCACCAGATTCTATCGCTTCGTTCAATACGTCCCGCATATGGCGTATAATATCTTCTGCCTGCGGCACACAATCACCCGCGGCACGCGCAGGGTGGATGTGGCAGCGCCATAACAGTTCGCATACATATATGTTGCCGAGCCCCGTAATAATGCGTTGATCCAGCAATACATTTTTAATTGGCGCTTTTTTGTCTTTCAGCTTTTCAGCCAGATATTCTGCATTACAGTGATTGGAAAGCGGTTCAGCACCCAGTGCAGCAATCATCGGGTGCGCTTCCCAGCCCTGCTCCGCTTCAATGAAAAAGCCAAAGCGGCGCGGATCGTGATAAACCATCTCTTTTCCGTTTGAAAGCTGCCAGACCAGATGTTCATGTTTGCGCACCTGCTGCGGGTCTCGCACGATAAAACTGCCTGACATGCCCAGATGCGCAATAAATTTCAGCGATCCAATGTCTAGCAGTATATATTTTCCGCGACGCGAAATAGCATTTAGTGGCAAGCCCGCAATGCGCTCGCTCAAATGTTTAGGCAAAGCAAAGCGAATATCGTCACGATATTGCACGGCGGCGTCGATTACCGCCCCCTGCGCATATTCGCGCAGACCTCGGCACACTGTCTCAACTTCAGGTAATTCTGGCATAAAGAATAGACTAGTGAGCATTTTTTCTCTATGCAATCTGAATTAATGCTTGATATTTCGTTAATTAAATATTAATAAAGACATAGATTTACGGAGAATATAAAATATGAAAGTTGCAGTTATTGGTACAGGATATGTTGGCTTGGTTAGCGGCGCATGTCTTTCAGAAGTTGGACATGACATTACATGTGTGGACAGAATTCAGGAAAAAATTACAAAGTTAGAGCAAGGCATCATCCCGATTTATGAACCAGGACTGGATGAAGTGGTTAAAAATAATGTGGCTGCGGGTCGCCTGAAATTTACTACCAGCATCAAACAGGCCGTTGCAGAAGCAGATGCGGTTATCATTGCCGTTGGCACGCCAACCCGCAAGCTGGATGGCAATGCAGATTTGCAATATGTCTTTGCAGCAGCCAAAGAAATTGCACAGTCTTTGCAGGGCTATACTGTGGTTGTTACAAAATCCACTGTTCCTGCTGGCACAAATGAAGAAGTGAAACGCATCATTTCTGAAGCCAATCCAAAAGCAGAATTTGATGTGGCATCAAACCCTGAATTTCTGCGTGAAGGCAATGCGATTATTGACTTTATGGAACCAGACCGCGTGGTGGTCGGCACAGAAACTGAGCGTGCTAAAGCCGTAATGGCTGAACTTTACAAGCCGTTTTCGGACAAAGGCTATAACGTTATTCATACTGATATTGTATCTTCTGAGCTTATCAAATATGCCGCGAACACGTTCCTTGCAACAAAAGTAAGTTTCATCAATGAGATGGCGGATTTATGTGAGCGTCTTGGTGGCAATATTGAAGATGTGTCTCTCGGCATGGGTTCAGACAACCGCATTGGACGCGCCTTCCTGCGCCCTGGACCAGGATATGGAGGGTCTTGCTTCCCGAAAGACACACTGGCAATGGTGAGCATTGGTGAGCGTGCGCTTTCTCCTGCAACAATTGTAGAAGCCGTGATCGCAGTAAACCGTGCGCGCCCACACCGCATGACCGCGAAAATTCTGGATGCATTGCAGGGCAATCTGCGCGGCAAGAAAATTGCGCTGCTTGGCCTGACCTTTAAACCAGATACGGATGATGTCCGTGATTCTATTGCATTGCTTATTGCGGATGAACTCGTTCGCGGTGGTGCAAAAGTAGTGGGCTATGACCCGCAGGGCGCGGAAGAAGCTCGCCACGTGATTGGTGATATTATCGAATATGCTGACAGTGCAAAAGAGGCGATTAAAGGTGCAGATATTGCAGTATTAGCAACAGAGTGGAAAGAAATCACCGCGCTGACTCCGCAGGATTATAAATCTGCGCTGAATTACCCTGTATTGGTTGATCTGCGCAATTGCTACAAGCTGGATGATATGCAACAAGCTGGACTGACTTATTATTCCGTAGGTCGCAAGCCAGTGATTCAGCCTGAATCGGTTGCGGCGTTGGCATCGTAACCAATTCATTAACATGCTCACCCAGAAAACCCATCTTTCAGCCGAAAGATGGGTTTTCTGCTTCTCACCAGATTAATGATACTGCTCGACTTCTTAAAGCGTGAGCATTAAAAGCAATGCATGAATATTGTTGTCATCATGCTGGGGCGCAAATTGGGCGGGATTGAGCAGGTCGCGCTGGATTATTGCACAGCCCTGCAACATGAAGGCTGCAATGTTTTATGCATTACAGACAGTCGAGCCGCGATTAATCCGAAAGTGCAACTGGAGCAAATCCCCCATAAAACCATCCGAAATTTTGGCGCGTGGGACAGGCTGGCCGCTGCAAAGATTCGTTCAATATGCAGACGGTTTAAAGCAGATGCCATCATTTCACACGGTAATCGTGCGCTCAACCTGGTAGCGCTCGCACATTATTCTGCACCGCATATCACAGTTGCCCATAATTATCTGAATAAGCATTTTCACAAAGCTGACGCGGTTTTATGTATCACGCAGGCGCTGCGTCAGCATCTCATCACCAAACATCAGATTAAAGCAGAACGTTGCTTCCATATGCCCAATCTGCGCCGCATGACAAACGCGCCAGAACGCACGCAGTTTCACACCCCTGTGCGGATTGGCACGATCGGGCGCATGGTGCACAAAAAAGGCTTCGATGTATGGTTGCAGGCGCTGGCACTCCTTCGTGATGAAGGCATCATGTTTGAAGCACAAATTGCGGGAGACGGAGAAGAACGTCAAACACTGGAAACATTATGCCATGATCTGAGATTAAATGAATGGGTTACATTTCAAGGCTGGGTGAGTGACTCTCAGACTTTTCTCTCTGAGTGCGATATATTCTGCCTGCCTTCACGGCATGAACCGTTTGGCATTGTGCTGCTGGAAGCAATGAATGCCGCATTGCCTCTTATTGCCACTAAAAGCGAAGGTCCATCTGAGATCATCACTCCAGAGATTGGCACTTTAGTGCCGATGGACAATGCGGCAGCATTGGCAGAGGCGCTACACCATGCCATCACCCATGAAGCCGCTAGCATTGCGCGGGGAGTTGCAGCCTATAAGCATGGGTGCGCACATTACGACCTGCTGACTCAGGCACATAAATTACACATAATGATTGAGCAGATTATTGGAGAATATCTCGGAAAGTGATTGCATTTTCTTTAACGATAGATTAATAAAACAGGCACATCTTAACTTCTTTACATTTGAACAACCGACACGTGGTCGCCATGGCATTTACCCCCTCACTCACGCATCATAAATCAGGCACTCGTCGCCTGCCTCTTGAGCTGACTTTACTGTTTGCATCCTGCGATGCTGCAGCATTATTAATTGCCACTATCGCTGCGGCAGTTATTCAGGCATTGATATTCACCGCACCTGAAGCCGCCCATATTGTGCAGCCTAAAAGCGGCTATTACGCCATGCTTTCCATTCTGATTATATTGATCTGCGGAATTAAGGGGTATTATTCACAGCGTTTCCCGTGGTGGTCACAAATTCATTATCTGGTGAAGCTGGTGCTGACATTGCTGGTGTTTGACATCTGCGTGAATGCGACACTTGGTGTCTATTTCTCATTCTCAAAAATATTTGCTTTTTGGGCATGTACTCTAGGGTTTTTAATTCTCTCGCGCTTTGTAGCGTCTCAATTTGCCAGCAAATCTCCATTGTGGAAAGTGCCTGTAGTGCTGGTAGGGGATGCAGCACTGGTCACAGACACGCTGTTTGCATTATATGCTGATGGCATGACAGGGTATGAAGTGGAGCATATTGTATTAAACGACAAAAAAGACGTGGTTCTGGACGATAGCGCCCTGCCAACAACCCGTGATAATATCACCGTTCATCGAGACATTGACATTTGCGACTTTATTAAAGAACATCCTGACTATTTCTATGTATTAGGATTTAGCGGTTTTCGCGGCAAACGCAGAGATGATCTGCTTGCAACACTGGAAGCAGGAAAACAGGATTATGCCATTATTCCTGCCACGCGCCGTCTGCATCTCTATGGTATGGAACCACATTACTTCTTCGGCAGTGATATTCTGATGCTTCAGCGTAGCACGCGGCTGGTGCAGAACCTCACCAGAATCTGCAAACGCCTGCTGGATATTGTGCTCGCGGGTCTTGCGCTTCCTGCATTAGGTATGTTGACGCTGGGCGTGTGGATGATGAAACGCAAGGCAGGCATTTATACACCGTTATTTTACGGCGGTAAACGTGTTGGCATGAATGGCGAGTTGTTTCCATGCTGGAAATTCCAGACCATGTATCCTGATGCAGATAAAAAACTGAAAGACGTTCTGGATGCTGACCCTGAAAAGAAAGCAGAATGGGACACTTATCAGAAATTAAAGGATGACCCCCGCATTGATTCTCCTGTCTCTGCCTTCCTGCGCAAAACCTCACTGGATGAAATTCCGCAGCTCTGGAACGTGTTTGTCGGGGATATGAGTCTGGTTGGCCCACGCCCTATTCTGCCCAATCAGGCGGAGCAATATGGCAAGGACTATGAGCATTATACCTCTGTCCGACCAGGCATCACGGGATTGTGGCAGGTGAGTGGACGCAATGAAACCACGTTTGAACAGCGACTCGTCTGGGATTACTGGTATATCAAAAACTGGACGCTATGGCATGATATTGTGATTCTCACTAAAACAGTGCGCGTGTTTGCGACTGGATCAGGAGCGTATTAAATTATGGAACTTACCGCTAATGAACGCTTCTCAGACCGCTTGATCGCGCTACTTGCTTTTGATGAGGTGGATGAACATGGGGTGGATACCATTTCCATGAGAGATATTGTTACCGCATTAAAAGAGCGCGGTTTTGGATTGCTAATCATTCTGCTATCTTTGCCCAGCGCCATTCCTGGCTGCCCGCCGCCCATTCCAAGCATTTTTGCGACGCCGCTCGCCGTGCTGGCCGTGCAGATGATATTAGGATATAAGCGCCCAAAGCTGCCTGAATTTATCAATAATAAAACCGTGAAGCGAAGCAAGCTGAACGGCATTATTGCAAAATTTCATAAATATCTGCGCTATTGCGATATTCTGATTAAACCACGTATGAAGTTTCTTACCGCCCCGCGCAATGAACGCGTTTTAGGCATTATTATATTATGTTTCACATTAATGGTGATGATTCCTTTGCCACTTACCAACACTGTGCCAAGCATTGCAACCATCCTCATCAGCATTGCTGTGATTAGTCGTGACGGGTTGTTCCTGATTGCAGGCACGATTATGGGCTTTGTTTGGGCGGTATTTCTGTTTTTCCTCTCCACAGGGCTGCTTGAAGTAATAACATCCTACTTTTAAAGTATTTTATAGCTTCTTTATGGCTTTGACTGTGCTTCGCTATAGAAACCTAAACCGAATGCGCATAACTTCTGCTGTGTAGCGGGCAATCCGCAAAAAAACACAAAAGGAGATTTTTATGTTAAAGACTACTACAGCATTAGCAACAATTCTTATGTTATCAACAGCACCAGTAATGGTAAGCGCAGATGACATGAGCACTTCAACAAACGCAAACGCAGCAGTGACTGTAAAAACACTGCCAAAATCTGGCGCATCAGTATCATTGGATGGTACAGTGGAATCAGTAAGCAACAACAAAAACTTTACATTACGTGATGCAACTGGTGCAACAATTGACGTAGAATCAGATCAGGAAATTGCCCTTAATAAAGGTGACCGTGTATCTGTAGATGGTAAAGTAGACAGCACATTGCTGGGCTTTTCAAAGGAAATTGACGCAAGCAGCATCCGCATTACAGAACGTGCTAATGCAGATATGGCATCTGAAGACACATCAAGAAGTACTGGCAACTTTTTAACTGATGCCCAGAAAGCGACTACTGGCGCAATTGCAGGTGCAGGTTCTGCTATTGGCAGTGCAGCAGATAGCACAGTCAATGCTACTAAAAATGCAGCAAGCTCAGTGTCTGATACAGCATCTAATGCAGCGAACTCAGTGAGTGAACGTGCAAGCAACATGATGGATTCTTCTAAAGAATGGCATGGTGGCGAATATGGTTCAATTGACAAGCTGCCTGAAAAAGGTCAGGTGATGATTGAAGCAAAAGTAGCATCTGTTAGCGATGATATGAAACGTTTCGTGATCGAAGATGAAACTGGTGAAACAATTGACGTACATAGCTCTGTAGCTGTAAATCTTCGTGAAGGTGATACAGTAAAAGTAAAAGGCGAGATGCGTGATGAGATCGCTGGTATGGGTGAAGAGATCACCGCATATGAAGTGAGCGTGAATCGTCAGTAATTCACACTAAACACTAAAAGGGGAGCATATGCTCCCCTTTTTTTCGCATTTTTACAGGATAAGATTATGACACAGAACACCGATCCAAACCCTATGGATGAACCGATGCAAAAAGAAGTGGATAAGCGCGGTCATACCATTAAAGAAGTGGAAGAATCTATGGCTGGCAAAGACTCGCCCGATACCAGCAAAGAAGACGCTCCAAAATATAACCCATCAATATAAGGAAAAACATCATGACACGCATACTAATCGTTCTAACATCGCACGGCGAACTTGGAAATACAGGCAAAGGCACAGGATTTCATTATGAAGAACTGACCACACCGTATTTTGCGTTCAAAGATGCGGGATATGAAGTGGATTTAGCTTCTATCGCTGGTGGGCAACCACCGCATGACCCCTCCAGCCTGGATGATGAACCTGAAAAATGGGCCCAGTCTGTTAAACGTTTTAAGGAAGATAGTCAGGCAATGAAGCAACTTTCAGAAACGTATGCAATACACCAGATCAATGTCAGCCGCTATGATGCAATCTACCTTCCAGGCGGGCATGGCACGATGTGGGATCTGCCAGACTCCAAACCCCTCGCAGATGTTATTGGTGCATTATATGATGATGGCAAAATCATCGCCTCTGTATGTCATGGCGCGGCTGGGCTGGTGAATGTGCGCGATACCAAAACCAGTCAACCTCTTGTGAACGGCAAAAAGATAAACTGCTTTACGGACGAGGAAGAAAAAGAAGTGGGTCTGGACGATGTAGTGCCGTTCCTGCTGGAAAGTGAATTGCGTGACCTAGGCGCAGACTTTCACCGCGGCAAGGCTTTCGGCAATTTCACCATTCGCGATGGTCAGCTTATCACAGGTCAAAACCCTGCATCATTAAGTGATTTGAGTGATAAAATTCTTTCTGCATTGAAAGAGCAGGAAAAACGCGCTGCGGCGTAAAAACTAAATCTGTCATTCTGGGCGCAGCGAAGAATCTAAAACTGTTTGCTAAAACGGAAATCAGACTCTTCAGCTACGCTTCAGAATGACGTAATAATTATGCTATATCATCCACATAATAAGCAATTCCTTCGTAAACAAAATCACCTTGCCCGTTAATGACTGAGTCACGTTCGGTCACACTGGTAGTGTAGAAATGCGAATTAGTATTGGTGTTATAAAAACGATATAATGCGTCCCCGCCCTGTGCGCTTGAAAGAAACGCATTATAAGCAACTCCTTCATATGCAAAGTCTGGGATTTCGGCGATCACCTTGTCACGTTCCACGTCTGAGATAGTGTAGAAATGCGAGTTGCGCTCAGCGCTGTAAAAACGATATACTGCAGATGTGCCAGCCTGATTACCCGCCGTTCCAAAGGCAGGACCTTCAAAAATAAATGCATCATCATTATAGGCAACACTCACCGCTTCCTGAGCTGCAGAATAAAAATGCTTTCCCGTTTGTAAATTGTAGAATCGGTAAATCGCATTTGAGTTCAGATTGATCTGTGATACTTCAAGCACGTCCTGCGCTCTGTCATCATAATAGGCAAACATCTCACGCTCATCTGCCGCACCGAAAATATCACTGCTTTTCTGCAAAGATTCTGCACTAACAAACCCAACAAACCCGCGGAAGTTGGCAAGATTGCTGCGCAGTTCCCCTGCGGTGTAAGTCACATCATTAAAGCGATATTCTTCAATGGTGTTATTAGTCATATAATTAATGATTGTCGCTTCAGTGCCATTTGTGACATCCCGAATGACCAGATGTGCAAAGTCTATCACTGCCAGTTGAATATTCACTGAAAAAGACTGAGACATAGTAAGCGTATCAAAACCGCCCCCTGATTTCTCAAAAATATAATTTTCGCTACCAACGCCCAGAGAATAGCTATCATTGCCAGTGCCGCCAACAAACGCAACGTAGCGCGCATTTGCTGTGGAGAAAAAAAGATCGTTGCTTTGCAAGCCGTAAGATATTGTATATGCACCTTTGGTAAATTCGTCACCAAATGGAGTGCCAGTCGTTTCATTTAAACGTAACATCGCATAATTCCGTAGTATGTTAATATTTGGTTAATATAATAATAAATTACTGCCTGTCAATGCATATTCATGCCAGCGATAACTTCTATTATGATTCTTTTCATGTAACAAATATGGCGAAAAATACAACTTAATTATGCAGCGAATACAGATAATTATATCAATCTAAATATCTATCTGCCCATGCGGCAATGATGTTTGCAACATAAACGGCATCTGCGGGGTTTTTCATTAACAGGTGATCCGCATCATCTAACGAAATAAAACTTTTGGGATGTTTTGCCACATCATAAATCATACGCGCATTTTCTATAGATACCGTATCATCAGTGGGCGCGTGCATAACCAGCAAGGCTGCCCCTAAATGTTCTATGCGCTCCGTCATGGGCTGGCGTGCAATATCTTCTAAAAACTGTTTTTTGATGGTGAATTGCCGTCCAACCAGTGTTACATCTGCCTGTCCTTCACTCTCGATCTGTTCAATTTCATCTGCAAAATTATGTGCCACATGCTGAGCGGAAGCAGGCGCACCAATGGTGACCACAGCTTCTACTGCTTCCAGCTGATGCGCAGCACTTAACACTGCTGCACCTCCCAGACTATGGCCGATTAACATACGCGGCGCTTCATAATGTTCAGCCATATATCCTGCAGCGCTGATAAGGTCTGCAATATTTGATGAAAAATTGCTGTTTGCAAAGTCACCACAACTATTTCCCAACCCTGTAAAGTCAAAACGGAATAACGCAATGTCATGTTCCATAAGCGTTTTGCTGATGCGGTTAATGGCACTCAGATCTTTATTGCAGGTGAAGCAATGGGCAAAAAGCGCATAGGCTTTTGGATGCTCTGGTGCATCCAGCCTTGCACTTAAATTGATATTCTGTGAATTAGGGAAGGTGATTTTTTCGTTCATCACCTTCCCTACCATATTTTTAAATGTTAAGCAGCAGCTTTTTCGTCTGCCTGTTGCATCTGGGCTTTAATGTCTTCTGCCCAGTCGCGTCCTTCATCACCGCCCCATAGCAGCCATGCAATATAGCCTGCTGATGGATCATCCTCATTGCCGAAATCATCCGCATCTTTGTCTGTTTCATGGCGACTGAAATAGTCACACATACGCTCAATAGTATCTGGCGACAAGGATTCCTGATTTTTCAGGTCACGTGCGCGGGCATAACCCACCTGCGTGCCTCCGCGTTCAAATTCATCATGCAGCTTTAATGCTTTCTCAGCATTCTGTGCTACCTGCTTTGGTGGAGTGAAGTCAATATCACTATATTTTTTCGGCGTGCTCATCAGCCCACACCTTTAATTTCTGAATGAGATTTCAATGCACGCGAACCATCTTCCTGCTCAATCATATAGGCAGGATTATCGTTATCTGCCTTGCGATTCACTTCATTGCCGTCAATCGTACGTTTCACATTGCTGGTGAATATTTCTGTCACTTTGCCTTTCGCTTCGCCGTTACCCCATTCCCATTTCACGGTTGTGCCTTTATTATATTGATCAGTCATAATGTATCTCCAAAGTTGTTATGCTAATTATTATGCAAACCATATTATTAATCCTCCATATTGAGATTTTATGGATGCATCATGAATCTATAAAGAATGACAGATCCCTACATCAAAGCCGCCCGACAAGCCTCCCTGCGTTACGTGACTGACGAATCACCTGGCATTTCCCGCAAAGGGGCAGGCAAAGGCTTTGCGTATTATATGCCAGATGGCGCACTGATTAGTTGCAACGAAGAAAAATCCCGCATTAATGCGCTCGCCATTCCACCTGCTTATTCTGACGTGTGGATCTGTGTTTACGCAAACGGACATATTCAGGCGACAGGACGAGATGAGGCAGGACGCAAGCAATATCGTTACCACCCAGACTGGCGCGCCATTCGTGACCGCACCAAGTTTGAAAAAGTGGCGAATTTCTGCACTGCCCTGCCTGCCATCCGAGCACGTATTGCGCAGGATATGGATGACACGCAGCTTACCCGCACTCGCGTCATCGCTGCGATGATCATGCTGATGCAACAGCATTATGTGCGTGTGGGCAATCAGCAATATGCCGATGAACATCAAACCTATGGTGCAACTACCTTGCGCAAAAAGCATGTGGATGTTGAAAGGCGGAAAGCCCATCTTTCCTTTAAAGGCAAAAACGGCAAGGATTGGGATGTGGATATTAATGATCGGCAACTGGTGAAACTCATTAAAGAATGTGAGGAGCTTCCTGGTTATGAACTCTTTAAATATGAAGATGAAGACGGCAACATTTGCCGCATAGATTCAGCCGATGTAAATGCATATCTTCAGGATATTACGGGCGAAAATTTCACCGCAAAAGATTTCCGCACATGGGCAGCTTGTTATGAATGTTTTGAGCAGTTAAAAGACATTTCTCCAGAAGAAAGCGAACGCAAAAACGCGATGCTATATAATGAAGCGGTGAAGCATACGGCTGTTTTACTGGAACACACTCCCGCCATCTGCAAAAAATCCTACATTACCCCTAACTTACGCACCTTGTGGGAAAGCAGGCAGATGCATGACTGGTTGAAACGCAAACGCAAAACAGGCGAAGCCTTATTTGCAGATTTTTGGAATGAGTGTGTGGTGAGTTGAATTTCGTTGACGAAACAGACTAACTCGCCTATAAACATTCTGTTTCTTATATTTCAGATTGCACCGCAGTCTCATAAATTTTTCAGTGATTGCTGCAATTTGCAGGAAACATTACCCTTTATATTTTTACAGAATCATGATTGATCTAAGCAAAAATTCCCGCAAAATCAATTTGTCCAAAAACACAGACGTAAAAATCGCGATTGATTTTTCAGCGTCTATGGATGAACGCGATGTTGCTGCAGGATACGTCAAAGATAACGGATTTTTTGGATTATTTGGAGGAGGAAAACGTGCTAACTATATCAGCCGTATTAACTTCGCCGAATCCAAAACCATTGAACTGGCAGAAGAAGCAGAAAAGTTTGATGAAGATGGTATTGATATCATTCCATTTGCGTCTGGGTTACCACGCAATATCTCGGAATTTCAAAATACCACTTCCAACAAAGTTCGCAGTGTCTTCAAACATCCTCCAATTGGCGGAACAACCGATACACATCTGGCAATAGACGAAGCATTTCGTCAACATTGTAAGGTGCGAGCGCAAAATAAAACTGCAAAAACAGTTCTGTTCATTGTCACAGATGGTGTGCCAAATAATAACAGCAAAGTTGAACAGTCAATTAGTACGGTTGCCAACAATATTACTCAGGAAAGCGAATTTCTCATTCGTATTCTGACTGTTGGTGATTTAAACTCAAGCACTGAACGCTGGCTTTATAAGCTGGATGAAGAATTGAGTGACATTTGCAACGGACTGGACATCGTTGATATTTACACGCTTGAAGGCGCAGTTTTCAAAGCAATGGTATAATATCTCAACTGTAAGCTAAAAAAAGCATCGCATATTGCGGTGCTTTTTCTTTATTTACTGCCCAACCCCGTTGCCGACTTCCTGAGATTGTGCGCGGGAGGCGCGGATGTAATCCTGCCATTTGGTGGTTTCGATATTGTTCATTGGCTGAGGCTGATCTGCCTGCTGCAAAAACGCTGCTGCCTGCGCACGCTCCTGCATGGCTTGCTCTTTTTGCATTTCGGTTTTGGCGACTTCGGCTTCATTCGTCATCAATTTGTCAACCACTTTTGAAACAGCATAAGCTGTGCCGATCACTGCCGCTGCTTTTGCCCCACCGCGTCCAATGGGTCCTGCGTTTTTCCATGCGCTACCTGCCGCCGATGCAATGCTTTGCGTGAATGCATTACCTTCCATTTTTTCGGATACCGCAGATTTAAGCTCTTTATTATTTTCAAATACAGTTTTAACGTTTTGCTGTAAGTTTTCTAAAGTACCTTTGCCATTTTCATAAATGTTTGTGCCAACATTAGTTGCTTTTGTACCAATATCGCTGCCATAGCCGTCACCAAAGTTACTAGCAAAATTTCCCTTAAACTTACCTAATAGCTCAGCGGCGTTATCTGCAGTTTTATCAAATTCTGGTGAATCTTTTGATACCTTGTTATAAGTTTTTGCCGCGTCTTTAGCAATATTGCTCATCACACTTCCGACATCTCTGCTGCTCACTGCTTCACCAACAGCCTTTGTTGCAGCGCCCGTGAACCCCAGAGCAGTTCCAATTCCAGCTAATTTAATCGCGTTCACACCAACACCGCCAGGCTTTAAAGACTCTTCTTTTTTCTCAAGCGTCTCCAACTGCATTTCTGCATTGCGATATTGCGCGGCGGCAATTTGTTTTGGGTCTTGTTGTATTGTTACCATAATATTTTTCTCTTTATGCTATTACTATAACAAGCAAAGGTTACAGCATTATGACAATTAGGGCAGAAAATATTATATAACCACACACATCGTCATAGAGTTTTCACAAATCTTCGCTATAAACCAGATTATGACAACAACATCACTAAACATCACACGCAGCTATGTCAGCGCGATTGTGAATCAGACGCGCGGCAACAAAGCGTTGCAGGCAGAGCTGATTGGCGCGTTGTTGGATGATAAAGGCGTATTGCCCTATGATGAACGCATCACCTCCCCCAGTGGCAGGAATT
The DNA here is from genome assembly GCA_024304995.1 of Rickettsiales bacterium. Lineage (GTDB taxonomy): Bacteria > Pseudomonadota > Alphaproteobacteria > Rickettsiales > UBA998 > JAMWZD01. The sequence continues at coordinate 518,255 of JAMWZD010000001.1, forward strand.
ATGACATCAGTCCTTTTCGCAAAATTGGCGCGGGCGCAACGGCGGTGGTGCTGCTGCATGATGAAGATCAGGGCGAAACATATGTTCTGGCGGGCAGGAAACATGCGTCCTCTGGGCTGGATGGGTATGTGCTGCCAGGCGGCTATATTAACGGGCAGCCCGTGAAGCAGGCATCAGAAGCGGAATTTAAACGTGCGGACAAGAATCTGGAAGCCACCGCACGCAGAGAAGTGTTTGAAGAAACAGGGCTGAAGCTGGATGCACATGTGCGCGCCACACCGCTTGGCACAGATAGTGATATGGGGCAGAACCGCAACCAGCAATCCGTCAATGAGTTTTTCCTCTATGAACTGAAGGGCAACCCAGACACCGTTGCCATGCAAGGCGGGCAGGATGACTTACAACATGCCGAGTGGGTGAACATTAAAGACACTCTGAAAAACCCTGACCTGCCACCGCAACTGGAGACGAGCGGGCAGTCACGTTATGCGATTGCACATGAGAATGGAACTATTACCCAATTTCACGATTTGCATGCAAGTTACGTTGAAAAAGCGCTGGAACTAGTGCAAGCGCGAGACGCACAACCCAACTGGCAATCCCGCATCATGCAGGATTATGAACAAGCCGCCGCGGCGCAACAAACGCGCTAAATCTTCCAGCCTGAGTGAATCGCCACCACGCCTTTTGTGAGGTTGGTGTAATCCACATTCTCAAACCCTGCATCACGAATCATGTCAGCAAAATCATCTTGTTTAGGAAACTGGCGGATGGATTCCACTAAATATTGATACGCATCCCTATCACCCGTAATCTTTTCACCAATCACGGGAATAGCGTTGAAGGAATAGGCATCATAGGCTTTTTGCAACCAGTCCTGCGACAAATGCGAAAACTCCAGACACAAAAACCGCCCGCCACGCTTCAGCACGCGATGCGCTTCAGACAATGCCTTGTCCAGATGCGTGACATTGCGAATGCCAAAGCTGATCGTATACGCATCAAACGAGCCATTCTCAAACGGCAACTCCTCTGCATTGGCCTGCTGCCACGACATGCGTAATGCATCCAGATTTTTGTCAATTGCGCGCGCACGCCCGACATTCAGCATATCCTGATTAATGTCACTAATCGTCACATGCGCACCACCACGCGCCAAAAAGCGAAACGCCACATCCCCCGTCCCGCCAGCCATATCCAGCAGATGCATCGCTTCCGTTGGGCGGAGTTTATCCATCAAACGGTCTTTCCATGCGTGGTGCAAGCCTGCGCTCATCATGTCATTCATAATGTCATATTGCGCGGCGACACGGTCAAACACATGGTTCACTTTTGCCTGCTTCGCAGCAGCGTCCACTGCTTCAAAACCAAAATGACTGGCGTGATGGGAGGTGGCGTTGGTCATCTGTTTAATTCACCGCCGCTTCGCCCTGTTGCGCTTCTGCTGCTTTGCGGCGCTCATATAGCCCTAAGAAGTCTACTGGCTCCAGCATCAGTGGTGGGAAGCCTGCATCGCGCGTGAGGTCAGAGACCACACGGCGCACATATGGGAAAAGCGTAAACGCAGAATCCACCAGAAGCACACGCTCCAGCAATTGCTCAGGAATATTATACAGCTCAAACAAGCCAGCATAGCTTAGCTCCACCACGAACAACACCTTGTCTGATTCAGCTTTAACGTTAATCACCACCGTCAGTTCATACAGATGTTCCTGAACTTTCTGCCCTTGAAGATCAATATTCAGATCCACCTTTGGTGGTTGCTTAGATGCCATCAGGCTATGTGGTGCGTTTGGATTTTCTAGCGATAAATCTTTAATATATTGCCCTTTCAGGGAAAAACGCGGCGGGTCTTGTGGTGCCTGTTCGTTTTGTGTGCCGTTCACATCGCCTTGTTGCGTTTCATCTGTCATAATTCATCCTTTATTTATTAATATCTTTTGCTACCTTAAAAAGGTTAAGCAGTAAAATCCATCATTATTTTGCTGCTCACTGCATAATCAGCATATGATCATGCTTTAGACATATGTTCTTTCAGGATGGTTTCAAGGGCGCTGAGTGAAGGGTCCCCAATTGGCTTGAGCAGATAGTCCTTCACGCATTTATATTGTTTTGCGTTGTTTTTGTCCTGCTCCTGATTCGATGAGGTCAGCATGACGATGACAGGAGTGTCGCGTTGGTTTTCTTCTGAATATGTCTGCAGAAATTCATGTCCGTTCATGCGGGGCATGTTGATATCCAGCAATATCAGGTCTGGCTCTTTTTCCTGTCCTTCAAGCATTTCCAGCGCTTCCACACCGTCATATGCCTTTAAAATTTCAATTTCACCAAAGTAGTCACTTAATATAATTTCATTATAAAGCTGGTCACCTTCGCTATCATCAATCACTAATATTGTTACCATCATCATCCTCTGCAACATCACTTTTATATGAAAATGGGAAAGAAATCGTAAATATGCTGCCTTTTAAGGTTGGTGAATAGGAAATAGTGCCGCCCAGCGCTTTTACATTCTGCTTCACAAGATATAATCCCAGCCCGCTGCCATAGCTGGTTTTGGGGTGGAACCGTTTGAACATGCCAAAAAGCTGCGAGCGATATTCTTTGGGAATGCCAATGCCGTTATCTTCAATCGTAATGGTGCATAATTTCTGCTTAATCGCCGAAGTAATTTTTACAAAAGGTGCGTCTTTTTCAGGGTCGTGATATTTCACAGCGTTTGAAATCAGATTAGAAAGAATCTGTTCAAGATATATTTTACGCACTGCTATATCATGTTCAGATGAGGTTTCGTTGGTGATCTGCACCTTGTCCACACCCTGCATATATTGCAGAGAATGAATGATAGTGTCTGTCATATTCGCAATATTGACTATTTTTACTGGCTGTTCCTGCAATTTCAGTTTGGTCATTTGCACAATATCATCAATCAGCACCTCAATCTGTTTAAGTGACACCATCACATGGTCAATCGCATCATAGGCTTTTTCATGTCGGTTAGCGCGCAGCAACCCGCCAATCACACTGACCAGACCACGGGAAGACACAATCGGCGCACGCAGATCATGTGAGATGCGATAGGAAAATTCTGTCAGTTCCATATTGCTCTGTTCCAGCGCTTTTGTTTTTTCACTGACATGTTGCACCATCGGTCTGAAAATAAAGATTGCCTCACATGCAAGCAGCAACAACCCCAGTGCCAGAACAATATGCGACAAGGACTGAAAATCCGAAATGCGCTGGTTTGAGATTTCTTCAAACAACCCCACCACTTCATCAAGCTGCATTAACAACCCGTTGCGCCCGATAGACACGATATTGTTCATTTCCTGTTGCAACGCATCTGTTTTCTTCCCTGCACGATAATATTGCTGAAGAAAGTTTTTGGTATAATCCAGAAAATGCAGCACACGTTCATTCACCCCGCCTGCATCATAAAAAGCTCGGTTTAAATAATCTCTCTGGCTGCCTTCTGTGCCAAGCGTGGCGATATATTCCTGTATCGTTTCATGATTAGAGCGCATTTTGCGCTCCAGCGCTTCCAGCTTGTGAAGATAGAGTTCGGCAGAGTCAAAATCTTCTGCATGATAGATCTCCCGCGCCATCAGGGAAATACGTTGTGAGAGCATACGCTGCATCCCACTGATATTGATGATATGCGCGTCGTCCTTCTTGGCTTCCACCTGCACATTCAGCAACAGATGCGCACCAATCATCACGCACGCCACCAACAACAACCCCACGACGTATCGCACTGTCATCCATTGCTGCAAATTCATCCTTCCTCCCGCATTGGTTGCATATTCTGCAATAACGCAATCTGGTTGAATTTTGGTTAATTTGGCAACCTGTTTTTGCGTTTTATCCATTTACTGGAACAAAAGCTGGCATTATGGTGCATTTAAATCATCCTGAGGAGGATTGAATGACAAGTCATAATTGCATCATGTTTTACGTCCCCTGCCCTTCAAAAGCAGTTGCGGCAGACATGGCGCAGACATTGCTTGAACAGCGGCTGATAGGTTGCGCAAACATCATGCCTGCCCATACATCTTATTACGTGTGGGACGGGGCAATGCAGCAGGAAGAAGAAGTCGTCATGCTGCTGAAAACCAATACATCACGTGCAGATGCAGCCAAGAAACGCATCAAAGAGCTTCACCCCTATGACACGCCCTGCATATTGCAGATAGACGCACAGGCGAATGAAGAGTTTGCAAAATGGCTGAATGATGCCGTCAGTTAAGGCAGCGCAAGAATGCACTGCCTTAACTGGTTGGTTTATACAAAGATGAAGTCTGTTGCATCAAGCTGACTGGCTACATCCCCGTATATAGTAAAACTGAAATTGTCGCTAAATGAAGTTACAGAAGTGTGATGAGCATCAGCGCTATATTCAATAGTCAATTCGCTAAAATCGCTAATGAAGGCGCCAAACTGAATCTTATCTACATTATCTTCAAAATCTCCGATAATGTCCCAGACGCCAGTAATATTATATCCGCTATCTGAAGCATTGAAGAATATAAATATATCCGCCCCCGCATCACCACGCAGATAATCATTCCCTGATTGCCCTGCTAGAAGATCATTTCCTGCGCCGCCGTAAATGCCATCTCCTCCTGCACCGCCGAACACAGTGTCATCACCATCTTCGCCATCCAGAACATCATTTCCTGAACCGCCATCCAGAATATCGTTGTCATTCCCACCCTGCAGCCAGTCATGTCCAACTTTGCCTAACAAACGGTCATTTCCATCACCACCGACCAGATAATCATTTCCTTTATTACCTTGCAATTTGTCATTTCCTTCATTGCCGAACAGAGTGTCGTCACCATTTGCACCGAGCAATGTATCTTTTCCAAGACCGCCTTCAACAGACCCATTATCGTTCCATAACTGGACAAAGTCACGACCTGCGCCTGCATGAATTGTGTCCTGCCCTCCAGCACCACCAGCAACATCACCATGAATCGTGTCATCGCCATCATAGGTATTGATTAAATCATTGCCTGATGTACCTGTGTAATAATCATTACCAATGGTTCCATTATAGCCAGTTGAATTTTTGGCAAGTTGTTCAGCGTAGGCAAAAGTAACATAAAAGTCCTCAAACGCTATTCCAAAATCACTGTCTTTATCTACTAAACCTTCAATAACGGTTGTCTGTTTATCTGCTCCAATTTCCACAATCAGGTTATCTGAATTGCTTTCATCTATTTTATATACTGCGTTTTTATAGCTTTGATTCACGTAATCAATATAACTTGATTGATCAATAGCTAAATTATCTACAATAGTATCATTACCGTGATCAGGTGCGATGATATATATATTCGATCCATCGCCGCCATTAAGATAATCATCGCCCTGTAACCCTTCTAACGTATCGTTACCACCATAAGCTTCAATAGTGTCGTTTCCAATACTGCCGATTAAATTATCATGCCCATCTGCACCTGTAACCAATGTCATTTTACTCTCCCGTAGACTTATAAAAGGTAGAGTATGTACTATATGTAATATTCTATGTCCATACCTCATCTTACTACGGCATCACAAAACGAGCTTATGCACATCAAGATTTCAGAGATGATATAGCAGCGCATATTGCGCTGCTATACGCAGTTTTTTATACAAAGATGAAATCTGTTGAATCAAGCTGATCAACAATATCACCTACTATTGCAAACCCAAAATTATCGCTTACCGAAGTAACAAGGGTCAACGCACTGTCTTCATCATACTCAAATGATAATTCACTATAATTCTCAATGAAAAAGCCAAATTGCACTTTATCAATTCCATTTTCAAAATCATAGATGATATCAAACATTCCACCTGTGCCTGGATCACTGTCAGTTGCATTGAAAAATGCAAATATATCTGCACCCGTTCCGCCTTCGAGGATGTCCCTTCCTGACTGACCAGCAATTAAGTCATTGCCCGCGTCACCATATACATTATCATCTCCTGAGCCGCCAAAGACAGTATCATTGCCTTCTCCACCCAATAGGAAGTCATCTCCTGAGCCGCCATCAAGAACATCATTATCGCTGCCCCCTTCAAGCGTATCATTACCAACCTTACCGAATAAGCGGTCATTACCATCACCGCCTACCAATGAGTCATCACCTTTGTTGCCCTGCAATTTGTCATTTCCAAGACCACCAATCAGCGTGTCATCACCATTTGCGCCGAGTAATGTGTCTTTTCCCTCGCCGCCATCAACGAAACCATCATCATTCCAGAGCTGCACAAAATCACGCCCTTCCCCACCATATATGGTGTCTTTACCTCCAGTGCCTCCAACAACATCACCATTTATATTGTCATCACCTCCCAGACCATTAATCAAATCGTCTGCGGCAGTGCCAATAATGGTGTCTGCATCTTCCGTTCCGTTGATAGCGCTGGAATTTAATGCAGCATCTTCTGCTTCCGCAGATGTAATCACTGTGCCATCATCAAATTCAAATCGTTCTATAATGTAGGCATTACTTCTTAGCTGCTCGGGCAATTCTATTGTCTGCCCTGATGTGCCGATTTCAATAATCATATCATTCACATCTGAAACACTTTGCGTGAACACGACATCTGATACCGTAATACCAGCACCAAACTTGATAGTATCTGTGTCGAATGCACCAGATTCATGTATTGTATCATTGCCATCACCCAGATTGATAATATAAGTATCGCCTGAGTCACGACCATCCAGATAATCGTTACCAGCGCCGCCTGTTATGGTGTCGCTTTCACTATTGAAACCCTCTAAAGTATCATCGCCATTCGTTCCATTGATTATTGCCATGTTGCATCTCCATAAATATTTTTCACTTTTAGATGTATAAAATGTAATTTTGCATGTCTAGTAATAATTCTTTTCCCCCCCCTTCCGCATCGCAATATCGAATTTTCTTGCATTTGGGCTTTCATTATCAGATTTTTAGCACAAGCGTTGTATTGTGGCGCTCGCATAGATAAAAGACGTGGAAACACAAGGAAAAATTTCGCATGGCGCACCCTTATCTGAAAGATTGTCAAAAGATGATTGATGACATTTTGTCTCACACACCTGATGATGCATTATTGCAGGAATTTCTGATTCAGTTTTATGATAATCTTACACCAGAAGATCTTGCCAATATTCCAACAGACATTGCCGTCAAGCTGGGGCAGGACATTTTTGCACATGCCAGAAAACGCAGCGACCATGTGCCAGATATTTATATTGAAACGCCAGATTATTTGAAAAAACATTATGGGCGCACCCGTGTTGCCATTACCATTATTAATGATGATATGCCCTTTCTGGTGGACTCACTCACCAACCAGCTCAGCGCGTTGGGCTTCACCATTTTCCGCACAGTGCATCCGCAACTCTGGGTGCATCGGGATGAGGCGCGCACGCTGGAAACGCTCTACCCCCATGAAGATGACAAGCCAGAAGATGCACGGAATGAATCCTGCATCTATTTTGAAGTATCTCCCCTGCCAGAAGGGCTGGATGAGCAGGACTTGAAAGACAAGCTGCATCTGGTGCTACAATATGTCAAACGCGCAGTGGATGACTGGCGCGTGATGATGGCGAAAGCGCGTGAGGTCAACACGCATCTCAGCCTGACGCAAAATGTGCTTTCAGATGCAGAACTGGAAGAATCAGCAGATTTCTTTGATTGGCTTCTGGATAAAAATTTCATCTTCCTTGGTTATGTGGAATATGATTTTTCAGACGATAAAGAACAGGCCTTCACCCCCCGCGCAGACACCGCACTTGGCATCTTCACTATTCCTGAGAGCAATTTGCTGCAACGCGGGCTTGCCACATTGCCAGAAGAAGTGCGCCATTTTGCACTGCAATCCAACCCGATTGAAATTACCAAATCCAACAAGCGCTCGGTCATTCACCGTGATGTGCTGATGGATTATATCGGCATTAAGCGTTTTGATGATAAAGGCAATGTGGTGGGCGAAAGCCGTTTTCTTGGGCTGTTCACTTCAAACGTCTATTATCAGAAAGCCTCGGAGATACCTTATATTCGCCGTAAAGTGTCTGATGTGCTTAAAATGGCAGAATTTGACACCTCAGGTCACAGTGGCAAATCGCTTCATGCCACGCTGGAATTTTTCCCACGTGATGAATTGTTCCAGATTTCCACGCAGGATCTATTTTCCATTGCTATGGGCATTGTGGCGCTGGAAGAACGACCAGATATTCGTGCCTTTTTCCGCCGTGACAAGTTTGAGCGCTTCATTAGCTGCTTTGTGTTCATGCCGCGAGACAAGTTCAACACCTTCGTGCGCACAGAAGCAGGAAAAGTGCTGGAAAAACATTTAAAAGGGCATATCAGCGCCTTTTACTCGCAACTGACAGATTCCCCCCTCGCCCGCGTTAATTATATTATTCAGACCACCCCTGGCAACATTCCTGATGTGGATATGGACACGGTGAATGAAGAGCTGCGCTTCATCATCAACTATTGGGTGGATTCATATCATGAAGAGATGCTGGATACGCTGGGTGAGAAAAAAGCCGAACGGCTTTATCGTGAATTCGGGCAGGCGTTCCCGAAAAACTATATCAACGTTACGCAAATTCCACATGCCATTGCAGACACGTTGCGTCTGCGTGATACAGCAAAATCAGGGGATCCGCAGTTCCATATATTTGAATCAAAATCGACGGATTATCTGCATATGAAAATGTACGCGCATGACGCGGAAGTGGCATTGTCTGACATTCTGCCGATGATTGAAAATCTGGGCTTTAAAGTGCGTGATGTGCAACCGCACCGCATTGTGCCTGTGATTCGGGGCAAGGAAGTGCCGCTATTGCTGCGTGACTTTAACCTGATTCCGCAAAATGGCAAGATTGCGCATTTTGACAAGGTTAAGCCGCTGATTGAAGATATTATGTTGAAAATGTGGCATGGTGAAGTGGAAAATGACCGCTTTAATGCGCTCAGCCAGCTTGCTGCTCTGGATGCACGTCAAATCAATATGCTGCGAGCCTATCAGCGTTATGCCCGTCAGGCAGGACTGTCCTATTCTGACAGTTATATTATGGCAACCCTTGCCAAACATGCGGACGTGACGGCGCTGCTGGTCACTTTGTTTGAAACACGGTTTGACCCTGAATACTCAGGTGACCGCGCAGCCGCATTAAAAGAGCATTTCAGTGCCATTAAAGCAGCGCTGCAGAAAATCAGCAATCTTGCAGAAGACCGTGTTTTGCGTTATTACGCAGATACGATTCAGGCAACGTTGCGCACCAACGTCTATCAGCGGGATGAGAACGGCAAACCAAAACCGTATATGTCCTTCAAGTTTGATTCTAAGAAAATCCCTAACCTGCCATTGCCGCATCCTTTCCGTGAAATTTTTGTCTATTCCATGCGCACGGAAGGCATTCATTTGCGTGCAGGAAAAATTGCGCGCGGTGGTTTGCGCTGGTCTGACCGTCATGAAGATTTCCGCACTGAAGTGCTGGGGCTGATGAAGGCACAGGTGGTGAAAAACACGGTTATTGTGCCAACAGGGTCTAAAGGCGGGTTTGTCGTCAAAGGCGCTACTTACAATGGTGACAGAGATGCATGGCAGCAGCACGGCATTGAAAGCTACAAACAGTTCCTTTCTGGCTTGCTGGATATTACTGATAATCGTGATGGTGACACCATCATTCCACCGCAAAAAGTGGTGCGCTATGATGAGGATGATCCATATCTGGTCGTTGCAGCAGATAAAGGCACTGCTACCTTCTCCGATATTGCAAATGGAGTGGCTGCGGATTATGGCTTCTGGCTGGATGATGCTTTTGCTTCTGGCGGGTCTGTCGGATATGACCATAAGAAAATGGGCATCACCGCGCGTGGCGCATGGGTGTCTGTGCAGCGCCATTTTGCTGAGATGGGCAAGGATGTGCAACATGAGCCATTCACTGTGGCGGGCATTGGCGATATGTCAGGTGATGTATTCGGCAATGGCATGTTGCTTTCAAAGCAAATCCGCCTGCAGGCTGCGTTCAACCATCTGCATATTTTTATAGACCCCAATCCAGATGCTGCCACCAGTTTTAAAGAACGTGAGCGTTTATTCGCCGCAGGGCGTGGCAGTTGGGACAATTATGACGCCTCGCTGATTTCAAAAGGGGGCGGCGTGTTTGACCGCAGTGCAAAAAGCATCACACTCACCCCAGAAATTAAATCGCTGCTTGCAACGGAAGCCAAAACCGTCACCCCTAATGAACTGATCCGCATGATCTTAAAAGCAGATGTGGAATTGCTCTGGAATGGTGGCATCGGAACCTATGTCAAAGCCCGCACCGAATCTGACGCAGATGTGGGTGACCCTGGCAACAACGCTGTGCGCATTAATGGAGATGAGTTACGGGCAAAAGTCATTGGTGAAGGCGGCAATTTAGGCTTCACGCAATTAGGGCGCATTGAATATGCCCGCTCAGGCGGACGCATCAATACCGATGCAATTGACAATAGCGCTGGCGTGGATTGTTCTGACCATGAAGTAAACATCAAGATCGCACTTCGCGGCGCAATTCAGTCTGACCTTATCAAAGCGGAAAAGCGCAACATTTTCCTCGCGGAGATGACAGAAGATGTGGCGCAGTTAGTGCTGCAGGATAACCATCATCAGAATCAGGCACTGAGCATTGCAGAAAATCAGGCAGCCGATATGATTGAGGTTCATGCCGAACATATTCGTGCGCTGGAGGCAGAAGGCTTGCTGGACAGGGAAGTGGAATATCTGCCCAATGAAAAAAAACTGGCAGAATTACGCGCTTCAAAATTTGGACTGACGCGACCAGAACTGGCAGTGTTACTGTCTTACAGCAAAATTGAACTTTATAAAAGCCTGTCCACTTCAAAACTGGTGGATAGTGACTATCTGCAAAACAGGCTGGTAAATTATTTCCCGAAAGCCATGCGCGAAAAATGCAAACAGGCATTGCTGTCTCATGCATTGAACAGCGAAATTGTGGCAACAGTGTTGACCAACAGCATTATTAACCGCTCTGGCATCAGCTATATTTTCAACATTCAGCAGGATACAGGGCATGAAATTTGTGACATTGTCCGCGCATATGTGATTGTGAGTGATGTGTTCGGGCTTTATACCATCTGGGATGAAATTGAATCACTTGGAACAACCGTAAATGCGGCAACACAAATTCAGCTTTTCACCAAAGTGACCCGCTTTGTAGAGCGGATGAGCGTGTGGTTCCTGTCCAACTTTTCGCTTCCTCTGGATATTGAAGCATTAGTGCCAACTTACACAGACAGTATTGCCGCGTTTGTCACTAAACAGGATGCATTCATCTCAGATTCGGTGCGCAATGCATATAAAGCTGAAGTGAATGATCTGCTGGAATCTGACGTGCCAAATGCACTGGCTGAACGGGTGGCGAATCTGCATATTCTGGTGTCTGCCAGTGACGTGGCGAAAATTGATCAGGCAACGAAGCAGCCGCTGGAAGTGATCGGCAAAGTCTATTATGAACTTGGCGCACGCTTGCAACTCAGCTGGTTGCGCCACTTCATCAATGGCTTCCCGCTGGATACGCATTGGGACAGGTTGGCAGTGCGCAATGCCATTAATGAACTTTACGAACAGCAACGCCGCCTCGCGCATATGGTGGTGGAATGTTTATGCGATGATGAAACCTGTGAAACCACCATCACCACATGGGAAGAAAGTAACAAAGGCGATATTGAGCGTTTCGGGCGCTTAATCCGCAACATCAAATCCTCAGGTGCGCATGATATGTCTATGGTGGTGGTGGCGCTGCGTCAGCTTTCTTCCATTAAAGCACAATGAACGAAATCCTAGTCACCTCAGACGGCACGCTGCGCTTTGACGGGCAGGAAATGCGTTGCGCCCTCGGCAAAGCAGGTGTGACGGAGGAAAAGCGCGAAGGTGACAATAAAACACCACTCGGCAGTTTCCCTTTGCGTGAACTCTGGGTGCGACCTGATCGTGTAACCTTAGGCAAGACGATCATGCAACCACGCATTCTGCGCGAACATGATGGCTGGTGCGATGACGCAGAACATCCGCGCTATAACCGCCATGTGACTTTGCCGTTTGAGGCAAGCCATGAACGTCTATGGCGGGATGATAACCGCTATAACATCATCATCCCTCTGGGATATAATGACGCCGTTCCCGTTGCTGGCAAAGGCAGCGCCATTTTTTTCCACATTGCAAGTGAACATTATGATGGCACGGAAGGCTGCATTGCCATTTCGCAAGAGGACATGATGCAGCTACTCCCGCATATTGGTGTGCATACCATGATGCATATTACACGCTAATGAACACCGTCATTCTGAACGAAGTGAAGCATCCATGTTGCAACAATGCGCAAACGGAGAGATGGATTCTTCGCTGCGCTCAGAATGACGGTAAAGATTAATGGAATGGAAAACCCAAACAGACCTTGTGCCATATGAAGACGCAATCACCTTTATGGAAGCACGTGTGGAACAGATTGCAGCAGGTGCGGCAGATGAATGCATCTGGCTGGTCGAACACCCCCCGCTCTACACCGCAGGCACTTCCGCCAAAGCGCAAGATTTGCTTGCCCCTCAATTCCCTGTCTATCAAACAGGCAGAGGCGGACAATATACCTATCACGGGCCAGGGCAGTTAGTGGCATATGTCATGCTGAACCTGAAAGCACGCTACACCCCCAACGTGCCCGATGTGCGCCACTTCGTGCAGACATTGGAACAATGGATAATTGACACACTCGCCGAATATGACGTGCAAGGTGAGCGCCGAGACGGACGCGTGGGCATCTGGGTGGCGCGGGAAGATGGCTCAAAACTAGACGACAAAATCGCCGCCCTCGGCATCCGCATCCGAAAAGGCATCAGCTTTCACGGCATCGCCATTAATGTTGCGCCAGACCTGACGCATTATCAGGGCATCGTGCCATGCGGCATTACGGCGCATGGGGTGACGTCGTTGGCGAAGTTGGGGAGGCAAGCAGAGATGGAAACAGCAAAACAGCATCTTAAAACACACTGTCCCTTTTAAGATATAAAATTGCCATCACATGGCAATTCTGCCATAACTCCCCACATGAACACCGCCGCAAAAAAGACTGAAACCACAGAAAAAATCTCTCCAGGGATGCAGCAATATCTGGATTTAAAAGCGCAATATTCGGATTATTTGCTGTTTTATCGGATGGGTGATTTTTATGAGTTGTTTTTTGAAGATGCCATCAACGCTGCGAAGATTTTAGACATTGCGCTGACCAAACGCGGCAAGCTGAAAGGTGAGCCTATCCCCATGTGCGGTGTGCCGTTTCATGCGGCGGAGCAATATCTGCATCGCCTGATTAATGCTGGGCAGAAGGTGGCGATTTGTGACCAGCTGGAAACACCCGCCGAGGCAAAAAAACGCGGATATAAAGCAGTGGTGCATCGTGATGTGGTGCGCATTGTCACGCAAGGGACACTCACCGAAGAATCACTCCTTTCGCCTGAACGCGCGAATTTTCTGGTCTCGCTTGCCAAGCATGGCGAAGCGCTTTCCATTGCGTGGGTAGATATTTCCACGGGCGAATTTTGCACGCAAGGCACAGACATTTCGCGCGTGGGCGCAGACATTGCCAGCCTGCACCCCAGTGAGATTTTGCTGCCAGAATCACTCTATGATGCGCCCGAATTGCAGGCGCTGATTGCGGAGTATAAAGACCAGATCACCTGCCTGCCAGATGCACAGATTGACGGCGCACATGCAAAGCAGTCGCTGGAACATTATTATGATACGGATACGCTGGAAGCATATGGCGACTTCGGCATGTCTGATATTGCGGCATGTGGCATGGTCTGTGATTATATCAGCCTGACGCAAAAGGATTCCACCCCGCGGCTGGACACACCGCGCATCAAACGCAACGCGGAATATATGCAGATTGATGCAGCCACGCAGCGAAACCTCGAATTGCTCACCACCTTGCAAGGGGAGAAGAAAGGCAGCGTGTATCATACGATTAATCATACGCATACCGCCGCGGGCGGGCGGTTACTGGCGGCGCATTTGTGCCAGCCACTTGCCAATGTGGCGCAGATTAATGAACGGCTGGAGGCGGTGTCATGGGCGTTGCAAACACCGCTTCTGCAAGAGATAATTGATGCACTGAAACAATGCCCTGACATGGAGCGCGCGCTTGGGCGGTTGCATGTGGGGCGCGGTGGTCCGCGGGATATGAAAGCGATTGTGAGCGGCTTGCTTCTTGCCACACAACTCAACAGCGCCTTGAACGCGCAGGAATGTGTGTTGCTACCAAACATCATCTGCAACATCTCAGAAACGCTAACCGATTATTCTGACATTTGCACAGAATTCAACCGTGCCTTGCAGGACGATGTGCCACTCTTGGCGCGGGATGGGAATTTCATTGCCAAAGGCTATCACCCCACATTGGATGAATTCCGCACACTCCGCGATGAAGGCAAAAAAGTGATTGCTGCGTTGCAGGCGAAATATGCAGATGCGTCTGGCATTAACAGCCTAAAAATCAAGCATAATAATGTGCTGGGTTATTATGTGGAAATCACCAGACGGCATGAAGCGCAAGCGCTGCCAGACTTCATCCACCGCCAGACCATGAAAGACGCACTGCGCTACACTACAGCAGAGCTTGGCGAACTGGAGCAGAAGATTTTGCAGGCAGGTGACAAAGCGCTGAAGCTGGAACTGGAGCTTTATGACGGGTTGCTGGCGCAACTTAACCTCATTTCAGACCGTATCATCACCACCGCCCGCGCCATTGCAAAGCTGGATGTGGTCTGTTCCCATGCACAACTCGCCAAAGCGCGGCATTACTGCAAACCTGTGGTGGATGACTCACTGGCATTTGACATATGCGCAGGGCGGCACGCCGTGGTGGAGCATATGCTGCGCGAGAACGGCAAGGAACGCTTCATCGGCAATGATTGCGCGTTGCAGGATGAAGCGCGGTTGTGGCTGCTGACAGGACCAAACATGGCAGGAAAAAGCACGTTTTTACGGCAAAATGCGCTGATTGCGTTGCTTGCGCATATTGGATGTTATGTGCCAGCCGAACGCGCACATATTGGCGCAGTCGATAAAATCTTCTCCCGCGTGGGCGCAGCGGATGATCTGGCGCGGGGGCAGTCCACCTTCATGGTGGAGATGGTGGAAACGGCAGCCATCTTGAATCAGGCAACGGAGCGTTCACTGGTAATTCTAGATGAAATTGGACGCGGCACGGCAACGTATGACGGGTTGTCGATTGCCTGGGCATGTGTGGAGCATCTGCATAACCACCTCAAATGCCGCGGGCTATTCGCCACGCATTATCACGAACTCACGCATTTGAGTGAGCAGCTTGCCTCCCTTGCGTGTTACACCATGAAAGTGAAAGAATGGTGCGGAGCGGTCACGTTCCTGCATCAGGTGGTGGCAGGCACGGCAGATAGGTCTTACGGGATTCATGTCGCACAAATTGCAGGGCTGCCCAAAGACGTGCTGCACCGTGCGCAGGTGATTTTGCGCACGTTGGAAGATGACACGCATAACCCTGCGAAAGCGTTGTTGCCTGAGGCGTTGCCCTTGTTTCAGGTGGGCAAGGAAGCGGCAGAGGAAGAACATGCAGCGCTGAAGCAGTTGCAAATGGTGGATGTGGACAGCCTTTCGCCGCGTGATGCGTTGGCATTGCTGTATGAGTTAAAAGAGAAACTCTAAAACTCTCCCTTGAAGGGAGAGTCAAAACAGCGGCGCTGTTTTGGTGAGGGTAATTTCGGTCAGTGTAAATCCTCCCCACCAAAAGGCACTCGCCTTTTGACTCCACCTCAAGGGGGAGTTAGTTTATGTAAAAAAGAAGCCTCAAAAGCGAGGGCTTAAGAGGCAAATAATTATACTAAACTATAGCTTGCAGGATATAGTCTATTTTTGATGCACACTACTCCTAACTGCTTTTCTTTATCTTCAACAGCGAAGGAAACAAAAAGGTTTTCTTTTACGTTCAAACCATGAAAAGGCGGTAAATAAATATACCCTTTCTTATTTGGTTTGTTCACGTAGCTTACATAAAGACTATAACCTCTTACAGAAGCAAAAACTTTTTCTACTTTTAGTTCTGCATATTGCTTTTTTAGTGTTTTAATATTTTCACATTCTAGTGGATTACGAACATGAGTATTAATCTCTGATTGTGTCATAAGAATGTTTGCTTCAAATAGCTAAAGGATAATAGATTAACCATATATTAACACTTGGCATTTTTTCTTGCAAGAGTTAATCTCCATCCACCGCATTCTCTCTTGCGTTTGCGCGCATTTTGCAGTGTATTAGACCCATGTCCTCACCCCCTTTCATCCACCTTCGCGCCCACTCGGCCTATTCCCTGCTGGAAGGTGCGATGACGGTGAATGCACTGGTGGGCATGGCAGCAGATGCGCAGATGCCCGCGCTTGGCATTACTGACAATCACAATATGTTTGGCTCGCTGGAGTTCTCACTCGCCTGCACCAAAAAAGGCATCCAGCCCATTATTGGTTGCCAGTTTTCCATGATTCCGCATGTGAAGGACAAAAACGCCACCGCAGACCAGATCTTGTTGATTGCACAGAATGAGGCAGGTTATCAGAATTTGCTGAAACTGATTAGCAATTCCTATCTGCATCAGGAAGATGAGCATAATCCCTATCTGTCATTTGAAACCGTTGCAGAACATGCCGAAGGCATTATCGCCTTAAGCGCTGGAATATACGGCGCGATTGGCAAAGCGATTCTAAAAAATAATCTTGAAATGGCAGGTGAGCTGACACAGCGTTATAAAGCTGTTTTTGGTGACAGATTCTACATTGAACTGATGCGCCACCAGATGCAGGATGAACGCCTCTGTGAGCCACATTTTCTGGAGCTGGCAAAGGCGCATGATGTGCCAGTCGTCGCCACGAATGATATTTACTTTAAAGACACCTCCATGCAGGACGCGCATGACGCGCTGATTTGCATCGCCGAGGGGCGCTACGTCACCGAAGAAAACCGCCGTAAGCTCACCCCGCATCATCGTTTCAAATCACAGGACGAAATGCGGGAATTATTCAACGATCTGCCCGAAGCGATTGAGAACACAGCCTTGATTGCAAAGCGCTGTGCCGTTATGTCAGAAGCGCGTGCGCCTATCCTCCCCGGTTTTGCGATTGAAGAAAATGGCAAAACGCTCTCCGAAGCAGACGCACTCCGCAAAGTGGCAAAAGATGGGCTGGATGCGCGCATGAAAGCGCAGTTTGATGAAAATGCAGCGGATTGGGAAGAAAAGACAAAGCCATATTATGACCGATTGGAATACGAACTGGGCATCATCATCAATATGGGGTTTCCTGGCTATTTTCTGATTGTATCGGACTTCATCACATGGAGCAAAGAACAAGACATCCCCGTGGGACCAGGGCGTGGGTCTGGCGCTGCATCAGTGGTGGCATGGTCACTGCTGATTACTGATCTTGACCCGCTGCAATATGACCTCGTTTTTGAGCGATTCCTGAATCCTGAGCGTGTGTCCATGCCTGACTTTGATATAGATTTCTGTCAGGACAGGCGTGAGGAAGTGATTCGATACGTGCAGCAAAAATATGGCGCAGATAAGGTCGCGCAGATTATCACCTTTGGAAAACTACAAGCGCGTGCGGTGCTGCGGGATGTGGGGCGCGTGCTGCAAATGCCATATGGTCAGGTGGACAGAATCTGCAAACTCGTGCCTGCCAATCCCGCAAACCCCGTCACGTTGGCAGAAGCATTGGAGATTGAACCGCAGCTAAAAGAGCAAATGCAGGGTGACGAGACGGTCAAAAAACTGGTCGAGTTTTCATTGCAGCTTGAAGGTTTATACCGCCATTGCTCCACCCATGCAGCAGGGGTAGTGATTGCAGACCGTCCGTTAGATGAGCTTGTGCCGCTCTATCGTGATCCAAAATCTGATATGCCCGTCGTGCAATATTCCATGAAATATGCCGAAACGGCAGGGCTGGTGAAGTTTGACTTTCTGGGCTTAAAAACACTGACAGTGCTGGCGCAGGCGGTGAAGTTTGTGAATGAGGGAAATGCCCCCCACCAAAACAGCGATGCTGTTTTGACTCCCCCTCAAGGGGGGAGTTATAATACCAAAAATTTAGCACATGCAAAAAGCATGCGTAAAGAAATGACACCACAGGAGCATATGTTGTGGCAGCGCATTTGTGATAATCAGCTTGGCTTTAAGTTCCGCCGTCAACAACCGATTGGTGATTATATTGTTGATTTTTATTGCGCTGAGAAAAAGCTCATTATCGAAATTGATGGAAGTCAGCATGCTGAAAATAGCAATGATTCAAAACGTGATAATTGGTTAAAAGCTCAGGGTTATAACATATTACGCTTTTGGAATAACGACATCACAGACAATCTTAATGGTTGTTTAGAACAAATAATCAACTCCCCCCTTGAGGGGGAGTCAAAAGACAGTAGTCTTTTGGTGGGGGGGCAATTAGACCTCGCAAAAATCCCCCTAGATGATCCCGCGACATATAAACTCCTCTGCGAAGGAAAAACCATTGGCGTGTTCCAGTTTGAGAGTGCGGGCATGCGCGATTCACTGCGCAAACTCAAGCCTGACCGCTTGGAAGACCTCGTGGCACTTGGCGCACTATACCGCCCAGGGCCAATGGACAACATCCCAACCTATATTGATTGTAAACACGGGCGAAAAGACCCTGATTATCTGCACCCGAAATTACAGCCTGTGCTGGAAGAAACATACGGCGTGATCATCTATCAGGAACAGGTGCAAAAAATCGCGCAGATTCTTTCTGGCTATACGCTTGGTGGAGCGGATTTGCTGCGCCGCGCGATGGGAAAAAAGATTCAGGCAGAGATGGACGCACAACGCAAAATATTTGTGGAAGGGGCAGAAAATAACAATGTCTCAGGCAAACAGGCCAATGAGATTTTTGATCTGGTAGCAAAATTTGCAGGCTACGGATTTAACAAAGCGCACGCAGCGGCGTATGCATTAATTGGCTATCAGACGGCATATCTGAAAGCGAATTACGCGAAAGAGTTTTTAGCCGCTTCCATGAATTACGATATGCAAAATACGGATAAGTTGAGCATATTTAAGCAGGATATTGAACAGCTTGGCTTCAAGCTGCTCTCACCAGACATCAACGCATCACAAGTAAATTTCAGTGTGGAGGATGGCAATGTGCGTTATGGTTTGGCGGCGCTGAAAAATGTGGGCGAACAAGCCATGCAGGATGTGATTGCTGCGCGTGATGCGGGTGGTGCATTTAAGGATATGTTCGATGTCGTTTCCCGCGTAGGCGCAAAGGTGCTGAACCGCCGTCAGTTTGAACATTTGATTGCTGCAGGCGTGTTTGACTCCATCCATCCGAATCGTCACCAACTTTATGCATCCGTGGATATGCTGATTGCATACGGGCAGAATGAAGCCGAGCAGCGCGAGTCCACTCAGGAAAGTTTGTTTGGGGGAGATACGATAGAAATCCCCAAACCAACATTCGCCCCTGTGGAAGAATGGGCAGCGCTTGAGAAACTCAGCCATGAA
The DNA here is from genome assembly GCA_024304995.1 of Rickettsiales bacterium. Taxonomy (GTDB): domain Bacteria; phylum Pseudomonadota; class Alphaproteobacteria; order Rickettsiales; family UBA998; genus JAMWZD01. The sequence goes on from JAMWZD010000001.1 coordinate 537,864, forward strand.
TTTAAGGCGGTGGGGTTTTACCTGTCTGCCCACCCGCTAGAAGGCTATGCCACGGCATTGGAAATGATGCGGATTAAAACGCTCGCACAAGCCTCAGCAAAAATGAAAAGTGATTATAACCCTATCAAGCTGGCAGGCATTGTGATGGGCAAGAAAATCAAAAATTCGCAAAAAGGCAAATTTGCGTTTGTGCAAATGTCTGATGCGTCGGGCGTCTATGAAGCATCCATTTTTGATGAACACCGCTTAAACGAATGGCGAGACCTGCTGGAAAATGGAACGATTGTGTTGATTCACGGGGACGCGAAAATGGAAGAAGCAGGGCCGCGCATCATCATCACCGAAATGACCCCGCTGGACGAGGCACTCAAAAAACGCGAAGCACGCGGCGGTGAACTGACTGTAATCATATCAAACGCAGAAGCTGTAGCTCAGATTAAAACACTGTGTACCACCCCCTCCCCCAAAGGCTTCGCACTGACCTTACATGCAGATGCAGGGGACGGCAAGCACGCGGTGATTGAGCTGGGTAAACGCTACGACTTAACGCCAGAAGCGATAATGACATTAAAGCAGATGCGTGGTGTGGAGGTGGGTTAAACACTAACATTTTTTTAATATTAAAATGTTACTTTTCATAAATGCACAATAATGGATTTACATTAATAGAAGTAGCTATTGTATTAGTGGTATCAGCTATTATCGTGGCAGGCGTTTTGGGAGGGAAATCGCTCATACGCGCAGCTGAATTGCGTGCAATAGTCAACGAATACGAAAACTATTCTGTTGTAATATCAAATTTTAAACATAAATATCGTGCCATACCTGGTGATATGAGAAATGCAACTTTCATATGGGGTAGTAACAGCGCATTATGCTCAGAAACTGGCAATAACCGAGAAGGCGGCGTTTGCAACGGGAATGGGGATGGAAATCTTGGCTTTGGCGGATCCAGAGAATTATGGCAATTTTGGACGCATTTATCAGCCGCTGGAATGATTGAAGGTCAATATTCAGGTAAATCTGGTCCAAATAATACAACAGATTCAATTATTGGAGTAAATGTACCTGCATCTAGAATTGCTAATACAGGTTGGACAGCCCGTAATTGCATTGACGATCTTTCCATCGGCAAACATTGTGGTCCTGAGTCATTATTGATTGATTATGGAAATAATCTCAATTTTGGTCGAGATGGCGTTTATGATACGGATCAGCCCGCACTCTCGCCAGCAGAAGCTAGAAACATTGATTTGAAAATAGACGACGGATATCCAGGAACTGGAAATATTATTGCAACCTTTTGGGATGATCTATGTTATAATGCAGACACGAATATTGATATAACGGCTGAATATAGAGTACAGGACAATAATATTCTATGCGGTTTGATATTTAGAGGCTTATTTTAGTTGCTTTCCTCAAAATCCAGCAATGTTAGATTATGATTCGTATACACACAAATATCCGCAGCGATGCCCATGGCTTTGCGCGCTACTTCTTCTGCCGTCAAATCCTGATCTTTCAGCGCCATTGCCGCTGCCAGTGCATAATTCCCGCCAGAGCCAATCGCCGCGATGCCGTCATTGGGTTCCAGCACGTCTCCGTTGCCGCTTAAAATGAGGGTCGTGCCTTTGTCTGCCACAATCATCATGGCTTCCAAACGGCGCAGATAACGGTCTGTACGCCAGTCTTTTGCAAGCTCTACGCACGCGCGGGTGAGTTGCCCCGGGTGTTTGTCCAGCTTGGCTTCCAGCCGTTCAAACAGAGTGAACGCATCTGCCGTTGCCCCTGCAAACCCTGCCATGATGGATCCATCTGCCAGATAGCGCACCTTTTTTGCTGTGGCTTTAATCACCGTTTGCCCAAGGCTCACCTGCCCATCCCCCGCCACGACGACCTTGCCATTTTTGCGCACAGAAATGATGGTGGTGGCGTGCCAGCTTTGCGGTTCGTGAGATTGGGTCATGATGAGCGTTCCTTAATTATTGATATGCCTTAATCTATATATAAATATTGATATTTCAAGTGGTATGAATTTAGTTTGACTTTTAGAAAACCATATGTTAATTTAGTGTTAATCTTTATCACACAGTGATTACGCAATTTAATTATTACATTAAATTAGCACTATTTTATATAATAGAAATTACATGTGGTGATTTAGACGTTCTTTATTTTTGAAACAAAATCATGGCTCTAGTTATTTCTTCCAAAGACATTGATAACGCTGAAACTTATTTACAAGAAAAGAAACAACAATCTTTGTATAATTACATTGTTGACACAATGGGATTCTCATCACCAAAAGCTGTATCTGACATAGTTTTGGATGCAGTTATTAAAAATGAAGATGAACAAGGAATGACTGTTTTTTCCAAAATCGTGACAAAATGCATAACGCAAATACTCACAATAAAAGCACTAAGCGGCGGAGTTTTTGGTTATATTTCTTATTTAGGAAAAGCTATTTCTGTCAGAAATGACCCAAATAAACTTATTCTCGAAAAAGATGCAGAACGAAAATTGATGCTTTTAGTTGCTTCAAATATCTTTGAATATACCGATCTAACTAGCGAGGAAAAAAACGAATTCATTACTTCGTTTGTTGAAGAAAGCGAAAACACTATTTTATAGCATTCTTTATCTTTTAAAAAAGGCTCTACCATAAGGTAAAGCCTTTCTTTTTTGCCTATATTTTCCACGCCCTAAGCCGCGTCTTCTTCTCCGTCGTCAAATGCCAGTCCGAGCGCGCGTTTATAGACATCCAGCATAAATTCCTGTTCCTCACGCTCATGAGATTCCATCTTGCGGAGTTTTAAAATCTGGCGCATGGCTTTGGTGTCAAACCCGTTGCCTTTTGCTTCGGCAAATACGTCACGCGTGGCTGCTGCAATGTCTGCCTTTTCGTCTTCCAGTTTCTCAATCCGCTCAATATACGCACGGAGTTGATCTGCTGCTACATTTCCTACTTTTGTCATCGTCTTTCCCTCTTAATTTGTCTTTTGTCGTGAATTAGGTTATAATCGCTGATTACGCTTTCGCAATAAGTTTCTTGCTTGTTGTGAGAATAGTTGATAAACAGCACAGGCAAAAGGGGGTAATTTTAGTGATAGAAGTACATGTAAGAGACAATAACGTAGATCAGGCATTGCGTGCATTGAAGAAAAAAATGCAGCGTGAGGGCGTGTATCGTGAAATGAAAATGCGTAAGCATTACGAAAAACCGTCCGAAAAGCGCGTACGCGAAGAAGCAGAAGCGGTGCGCCGTTTCCGCAAAGTTCGCCGCAAACGCGACTATAACGAGTAAGCCGATTTTGTTATTGCAGATGCATCACTAAAGTTTTGCGCTGTAACAGAATTATAAAAAAGCCTGCACTCTTTAGTGCGGGTTTTTTTGTATTTCTGCAATAACCTCATTATATATAATTGCATGACACATTTTTTCGATGAAACCGATCCTTTTGCTTTATTCACTAACTGGTTTGATGAGGCATGTGCGCATCAGGGCATAAAAGAACCAACTGCCATGTGCCTTGCCACGGCGGCAGAAGGCATCCCCTCCAATCGTATGGTGTTACTGAAAGACCATGATAAGCAGGGATTTGTATTCTACACGAATCTGGAAAGCCGAAAGAGCAATGAAATTAAAACTGGCGGCTTTGCTGCATTGTGTTTTTACTGGTCTGCTTTAGATAAACAAATCCGCATTGTAGGGCGCGTTGAACCTGTTGAGGATACGTTGGCAGATGCCTATTTCGCCTCACGTTCCCGCGGAAAGCAGCTTGGCGCATGGGCAAGCAGACAATCCCAGCCGATGGAACATCGTGATGCGCTGGAGCAGCGCGTGGCAGAACTGGAGAAACAATTTGAAGGACAGGCTATCCCCCGCCCGCCGCACTGGTCTGGTTGGAGGGTCGTGCCACATGAAATAGAATTTTGGCATCAAAAAGAGTTTCGCCTGCATGAGCGGATGAAATTTATGATGGTTGAGGGTGAATGGAAGAAGGATATTTTATATCCGTAGATTTTTAACTTGAGACTGGTTGAGAATTAAAGTATTATTAATTCAACCTTTATTCTTTAAGACACATGATGAGATTACTTAATCTTTTCGCTAATGTTCTAACCACTCAAAATCAGCCAAGTGCTCCTAACACAATTGAAGCAAGATTAATAGGCACTATCAAGATTGATTTTGTGACAGAAGTATTTTACTTTGAAGCGCAAAATTTGGAGCGCTATCAGATTTCACAGAAATATGCTGAAGAAATGTGTCAACATGAAGCCTTTTTTAATGAACCCGTTGTCGAATGTATTGTTGTAAAACATAACAAGATAAATTCATACTACTCACCTAAAAACTCTGGGTATGTTAAAAGCGTCACACCGCTTTAATTTTTCACTAGGCTAGCAGGAATTTTTCCTCTAGCTTTTTTTTATGACCAGTTCTCACCTTTTCATCACAGGCGGTGCAAAACGCATTGGGCGCGAGATTGCGCTGGATTATGCGAAGCAAGGCTGCAAAGAAATTTCCCTGCATTATTGCCATTCTCTGACAGAAGCAGAGCAGACCAGATCTGAGATTATGGCACTCGGCGTAAGCTGCACGTTGCATCAAAGCAATTTTTTGCAGGAGCAGGATTTCGCGTCTTTGTTTGAAAAGCGCTCCCCTGCAACCACGTTAATTTTGAATGCATCACTATTTGAAAAAGACACGTTAGAAAATGTTACTCAGGAAAGTCTCATCCAGCATCTGCAGGTCAATAGCATTGCCCCAATATTATTGGTGCAAGCATTTCAAAAACAGCTGGGAGATGCAGAAGGACATATTATCATTTTATTAGATGGGATGGATGGCTGGAGCATATCATCTGATTTCCTGTCCTATTCTTTAAGCAGAAAAACAATGGAAGCATTTATTCAGCTTCAGGCAACGTCGCTTGCACCTGATATCCGCATTAATGGCATTGCACTGGGGGCAACATTAAGCGGCGATATGGAGAAGGAAAAAACGCTGGAGAAAGTCCAGGATGTTTCTCCTTTGAAACGATTAAGCAATATAGAAGAAGTAATAAACACTATTTATTATCTGGAAAATACAAGAAGCATTACTGGGCAGATAATAAAACTAAATGGCGGTCTTCATTTGCGAAATATTACATAAATATCTCATAAATAGCTAAAATAATTCACATTTTTTATGTCAAGAGTGAAAATTATTAAATCTTTAGCGCCCTCATCGTTAAATGGTATTTATAATAACAACTTATTGAAATTTATATATAAATTTTTACTTTCCTTCTTTACGTTTAATTAGTAACTTTGTGCTTTATGTTCTTAACCTCTTTTTCACGCATATTCTTCCACAGTTTTATCCACATTTTTGTGGATAAGTTTGCAAGCTATTGAAGTTTCAAAATTCGGATATTTTTTTCTGCATATTTCAGAATATCTGTTGCGACACTATGTCTGGTTACATATTCTGTTAAATCGTTAATATGCGCAAAGCAGGAAGAGGTGATGAATAGCAACGTAATAGAAGTGCAATGTGATGGATTAATCGGACCTACTCATAATTATTCAGGGTTGAGTTTTGGCAATATTGCCTCGTCAAATAATGCCGAAAATACATCATACCCCAAGATGGCGGCGCTGCAGGGGCTGAACAAAATGAAGTTTGTGCATGATCTGGGATGTGCGCAGATTATATTGCCTCCCCCACTGCGCCCGAATGAAGCATTGCTGGATATGGCGCAGGTTTCAGACACTAACAATCTCAGCGCCATTCAAAAACAGATCTGGCGTGCAGCATGGTCTGCATCCACCATGTGGTCTGCCAATGCAGCAACCGTGTCCCCCGCTGCGGATTGTGCTGATAATATCCTGCATATCACCATAGCAAATCTGCTCAGCGGAATGCACCGTGCGCAGGAAGCACCAGAGCGTTATGAGCAATTTAAACAGATCTTCGGGAAGGTTGCGCGTATTCACCCCGCCCTGTTTGCCTGCGCACCACTGAGTGATGAAGGCGCAGCCAATCATATGCGTTTATGCAAGTCTCATGGCGAATCTGGTGTGGAAATTTTCGTTTATGGACGTAATGAACAATCCGCACCGAAGAAATTTCCTGCCAGGCAAACGCAGAAATCCTGTGATCTTCTTGCCCTGCATCATGCATTGCCCGAATCCCGAACGGTGATTGCGCAGCAACACCCCACGGCAATTGATGCAGGCGTATTCCACAATGATGTGATTGCTATGAGCAATCAAAACACACTCATTCTCCATGAATATACTTTTGCAGAACATGCAGCAACGCTGAATGAAATTCAGAATAAATGTGATTTTGATCTATGTGTTATTACTATTAAAGAGAGTGAACTCTCCTTAAGCGATGCAGTGAAAAGCTATTTTTATAACAGCCAGCTTTTAACTCTGACAGATGGCAGCATGGCGATTATTGCTCCCACTGAAGTACGCGATACGCCTGACGCGGCAGCGCAGATGCAACGTTTGGTGGATGACGCGCACTGCCCTGTCCAAGCCGTGCATTATCTTGATGTGCGAGAATCCATGAAAAATGGTGGCGGTCCAGCCTGTTTGCGTTTGCGCGTGGCAATTGAGCAAAATGCATTGGAACATATTCCATCCGCTTATCGTTTCAGTGACCAGCAATATGACACATTATCAAAACTGATTGAGCGTTACTATCCGAATGAAATTGCTCCTGATGATATTTATAGCACTACATTAAAGAATGACGTAATTACTGCTTACAAAATGTTAATGACTGCTTTTGGCTCAAATTAATTTAATACTATATTTACGCTTAACAAAATGCTATATTAATGGGTGAAGTAACAAATATGATGTGGTGCATGAAGCGAGCTAACAAAATAATTAAACGTTCCAGCATTCAGGAAAATGAAGACGGAGCAACCGCTATTGAGTTTGCTCTGATATCTATTCCGTTATTCTGGATGTTAATGGGCATTATTGAATTCGGGCTTATTATGTTTGCAACAAATGTGGTGGAAACCGCAACAAATGCAGGGGCTCGACTGGGTATTACTGGCAGTAATTATGCAGACACTATCTATGATAGCCGTTATGCAAACCCCGATGACAACCTCACAAGAGAATACATCATCAGAAGAACTATGGAACAAATGTCAGCGGGCATTTTACGCGGCGAAAATCTGGATATACAGTGCAGATCATTAGGTCAGGTCAGTCGGTTTGGCACAAGGGAAGTATCGGGTGATTCTGGTTGTAGTGCGGTTAATCTGGGAGAAGGTGGTGAATCTGTGATTTTTAACACTAGTTACAGATGGGAACTCTTCACACCACTTATCAGCGCATTCTTCGGCGCTGAAGATGGGGCAACAGGCAGCGTGCTGATTCAGTCTACCGCATTAGTTAGAAACGAAGAGTTTGATTAATCAAGAGCAATTATTATGAACATATTTCAACGTAAAATTCGCACTATAGCGACAGATATTAAGGGTGTAGCCGCTATTGAGTTCGCTCTGGTGTTGCCTCTGCTGCTCTTCCTGTTACTGGGTGGTGTTGAAATGTGGCGCTATATTGATTCGCACCAGCGCGTTGAAAAAGCGGTTTATCAGATTGCTAATGTCGTATCACAAACTGACTTCCCAAGTCAGAACGTGACACTGGATGATTTGCAGACTTCATATAACACACTGGTAGGACGCAATGCGTCTGATGGTCGATTTGTAGTAAGTATTATTACAAGACCAGACACAGCCAATGCAGATGATGACAGCATTCCTCCTGCAGAAGTGCGCTACCAATGGAGCAACGGTCTGGCATCAAGATATGGTGGAGAAGGTGCGATTGTCGGAGAGACAGTGAGCACAATTGACTTAACAAGCAGGGATATTCTGGTTGCAGTTGAGGCAAGCCAGCCACATAAAAATCTGCTTGCAGATACGATGTTCAATATAGGCAATATCGCCACTCGCTCCAGCGCCTCTACTAATGTAAATAATAATAATATTTCTCGCGAAAGCATTGTGGTGTTCCGTCAGGGAATTGCACTGGATCAACCAGATCCAGACGTTGAAGCAGATCTTCCGCCAGAGCCTGTAAGTTGTGGCTATTATACAGAAGCAGACAGAACCAACTCCAACAGCGCTTATGAACAAGGCGTGCAGAAATATAGTTTTCTGTTTGATGGCAATTATGACAAAATAAATGACCGTCGTGACGGGTTTAGTTCCGTGGCAGATGTGCCGCATCCATGCGCATGTTATGCCGATACGGCAGCGCAATTTAAAGGCCCTGGGGTCAACATTCAGCTTGCTCAAAAACTGGCTTCATGCAACCCTGAACTCACTGGTTCAAACAGCGTAGGCTGCCCTTCATGGACGGATAATGCCAATACAAATGATAATGCTTTCAAAGTATATAATCCACTTTATGAACCTGTGCATCCGTTGCATGACCAGCTAATCAATGAAATTGGGTTTGATGAAGACAGAGAATATTTACCGCAAGTGTTTTTGAAATGTGAGGCAGGTTCTACTCAGAAAGAAAAAGACTGTAATGGCTATATCACTGAGAATGATCTGTATGAACCAGGTTTACGCGCACTGGATTTTGAATATTGCCCAAATAACAAGCCAAGAAACAAAGGCAATGGTGGTGGCAGCAAACCAGACCCATTACCTGACGCAACGCCAAATGGCGCTTAACTGAATTTACAAGGAAACATGATAATGCTTAGATGGTCTGTTCGTTCCTATTCACATGATGATAAAGGTGCTGTTATCCCCTTAGTGGGTTTAATGCTGGTGCTGTTAGTGGTTATCATCGGACTGGCGATTGATTTTGGTCGCGTGTTTTTAGTGCGCAACAAACTGCAATATGCAACTGATGCTGCAGTGCTGGCTGCGGCAGATGTCGCCTCACCATCTGTGTTCGAATCTAATCCTGAACTCATTCAGGAACGTGCCAATCAGTTTTTTGAGGCCAACTTTCCTAATGGGTTTATGAACGCCGACATTACGTATCTGAATGGGTCTGACCTGATAACCTATAATCCTGATACGGGTGTAGTGCGTTCAGATGTGAACGTATCTATCCCTTTAGTTTTTGGTGGGGTATATCGTTTAAATGCCAATTCAGACAGCACTCAATATGACAATCTAGATACGTTTGCCACATCAGAAGTGATTAATGACCTTGGTCAGGGCGCATTTGAAGTGGCGCTTGCAGTGGATGTGTCAGCCTCCATGTGTAATGAATTTAATACAGGGCTAAGCTGGAATAACGACCCTGTGCCAGACCCTGACTGCGAAAAATTCCAGGCGGTAAAAAACTCAATCAATAACATTATTATCAGAGAATTTCGTGACGCGCTGATTACTTCAAATGTGGATAGAAGCACTGGTGGCGGTGTTTATATGTCCCTGATTCCATTCAGTCATGATGTGCGACTTAACGGAAATAACGAAAATTTCAATTATATCAATCTGAATGCAAATGATGCACCACTCGGTATTGGGCTGCGTTCCGTTGATGGAAGGTTCAGAGGGCAAACACTAGAAGAAACTGTGAATAATATCACCCCTCCAATTGAAGGTGGCACGAACACCGCCATTGGCATGTGGCACGCATGGGCTGCGCTAGACCCAGACCTGACGAATCTGTTCACTGGGGAATCTGCGCATGAAGACACGTCATTTCACCCTGCAGGCTACAGAGAAATTGAAACTCTGGATGTTGCAAAGGTAGCCATTTTGCTTACTGACGGTGAAAACTCATATACTAATTTTGACCGTAACAGCTCGTACCCTATCAGCGGTTTAGAAGGTGGCGAACCTAACCAATATACAGGGGCAACAGGCTTTCATTTTGATCCACGCGTTGATCAGCAATTTCTGGATATTTGTCAGAATATGAAAGATCAGGAAATTATATTATTCACTTATGGATATAACATGCCGTGTGATAGCAATATTGCCACTCGTTTAAGACAATGTGCTTCTCGCCCAGGCAATTATCGTTGCGTACAGGATGAAGCTGAGCTGGCGCTTGCATTTAATGATCTGGTAAAAAGCCTGATTGATCTGCGCATCACTGAATAATACTTCTTATATACATTTTATAGAACCTTTGTAATGATGCTGATTCATTAAACAAAGAACAGGTAACAATGAATAAATTATATATTTTATCACTATGTGCTGTTGCACTGACAGCATGTTCAAAAGACGATACATTTTTAAAAGAACTTCAATCCTCTGGCGCACAATATAACAATATTGCTGAGCAGTGGGAAGATGCCAATGAAATGGTGGAAGATGGTCAGGAACTGTTTGAAGACGGAAAAGACAATGTTGCTAAAGGGCGCAAGCTGATTGATAAAGGCGAAAGTCAGAAGGTTGAAGGTCAGGAAATGGTGCGCAATGGCGAACGGCTGAAATTGCAGATTGAGCAACAATATCAGCAAATGAATATGCAGCAGATGCAAAACTACCAGCCCACCACCCCACAACCTTATTACCCTCAATAAGCCCGTATAACCATAATGTCACAGTCATGTGACATTATGGTTATATTGCATCATCGTGCGTGATAGTGTAACATATTCATTTATAATAATAACCATCACTATTTATGCGCATATTTCTGATATTTGTCTTTTTTCTTTATGGCTGCTCGCACTCGCAGGAAGTGTCCACGCAACCATTGACCTATTTATATCAATTACAAAATGTGAATTATAATTATCTGCGCGCACTTGCTCCCAAAATTTCAGTCATTGACCCGGATGATTCTGGCTTAACGGCTGAAGAAATTACATTAATTCAAACAGCTACCAAACCAAACAAGGTATATGCTTATATCAGCATTGGTGAAGCAGAAAATTTTAGAGATTACTGGAAATCAGGAAACTGGAACAATAACACTCCAGACTTTGTTATGTCCCCCAATCCAGATTGGCCAGGAGCCTACACCGTAAAATATTGGGATTCAGACTGGCAACGAATCGTGTTTAACCGCATTGAAGAAGTAGCGCGCCGTGGTTTTGATGGGGTTTATCTTGATATCGTAGATGGCTTTACGCGAGATGAAGTGATAAAAGCATACGGAAATGCAGCGGGCGCACGTCAGGCGATGGAAGATTTAGTCATCAAAATTTCAAAAGCCGCAAAATCAATTAATCCTGATTTTCATATCATTCCTCAAAATGCTGTTGAACTATTAAAAAGAAATGGCGCAGCCAATATGCCCTATATTAACGCCATTGATGGTATTGGCAAAGAAGACACTTTTTATAATGATAATGACATTGCAAGCTGGTCTGATGGAGATGTGGCATTGCTGGATTATGCAATCAAACATAAAAAATTTGTACTGGCAACAGATTATCCCACCACTCAGGATAAACAAATTGATTTTGTGAATAGGGCGTTACGTGAAGGCTATATTCCCTTCTCTGGCTACCGTCCGTTAAACAATACCGGAGCGCCCATCAACCGCACCATATCAGAACGTCTAAGTGACCAATTCGTGCAAATGCCAGAATGAACGCTAGGATTGCAGGGCGCATTTTGTTATAGCTAACCTTATGCAGCACCCAACTCTTCAAGATGTCATCACGCAATATGGATTGCACCCCAACAAAAAACTGGGGCAGCATTTCCTTACCGATCCGCACTTGCTGGAACATATTGTCCGCACGGCACATATGCCAGAAGGTGCGCATATTATTGAAGTAGGACCAGGACCAGGCGGACTGACCCGCGCCATCCTGCAGGATTCGCGCTGCGCATCCCTCACCGTGATTGAACTGGACAGCCGCTGCATCACCGCATTGAAAGAGTTGCAGCGCACGCATGAAACGCTACATATCGTTGAAGGGGATGCGCTAAAGCAGGACATGCTCGCCCTCACCCCTGCCCCGCGCGCCATCATCGCCAATCTGCCCTATAATGTTGGCACAACGATGATTATTGACTGGTTGAAACTCATTCATTTGCATAGAGCGGAGGCGTTTGATTCCATCACCGTGATGCTGCAAAAAGAGGTCATAGACCGCATGTGCGCGCAAAGTGGCAGCAAGACATATGGCAAAATATCGCTTTTATGTCAGTGGTTATGCCACACTGATTTCTGTTTTGATGTGCCACCTGAACATTTCACCCCACCGCCAAAAGTAATGTCTGCCATCGTGCGGCTTAGCCCCAAAAAAGAACGTGCATTTGATGCGCCATTTGACGACGTGATGCATCTGCTAAATTGTGCTTTTTCGCAGCGCCGAAAAATGCTGCGCTCCAGCTTAAAATCTTATACCAAAAATCCTGTAGCACTGCTGGAATCCTGCCATATTGACCCGACAATACGTGCGGAAAATTTATCACTTCAGCAAGTTGCCGCGTTAGTGAATGCATCTCACCCAGAATAAACCTTTTGACTCTATAGTCATACCAGCTTAAAAAAACGACTGATTACTTTTTATCACGCCATTCTCAGGCGCTCATTATTTTATGGATAGCACGTTACGCTACGAACATCTTGTATCACGCAAAGATGGATTGGTGGATGCGATCAACAATAAACTCCCTGAAAATATGAACACATATAAAAGTTATGCGTATCCCCTAAGAGGATATATATTGCTTAGCGTGTTATTAAGGCATTACGAAGATTACACACATCTGCATAAAATGTTGATGCCTTTAGGCTATCATACCTTTCGAGGCACAATGAATTATCACATCAGGCAGGATGTGTTTGATCATCAATATGCAGCATGGGACAAAAACAAACGCTGGCTGTCTGACATTATTCGCCAGGAACAGCAGGTGTTTATATTAGTGACTTATGATGGTCTGCTCAATGCGTTAAAGTTGCAACCGCAACGCTAGCATTAGCAGCCATTTTTTTTGCGCTATGATGCACTTACTGATTATGAAACAGAATAAATACTTTACCGATTTGTTTGAATAGATTAACAAGACATCTGATTCTTTTATCACGCTGAAAAAGCGCTCATTTTTTATGAACAGCAATACAGGCTACGAAAACAGATTTGCATCGCCAGATGAAATACTGGTTCAGAAAATCAATGAATCTCTACCTGAAAATATCGGCACCGATATTTCAGGACTATATTCCATTGTTCATTATGTTCTGCTGAAGGTTCGGCTGAACTATCAGGATGATTTTATGAATCTGGCCGCATATGTTCAGCCGCTGGGATGTGAAAGATTCCGTGGAACGATGCACCATTCAAACCGATCCGCATTATCTTTTAAAGATTATGCAATCTGGGATGAAAAATTACGATTTGTGGGTGAAATTGTCAAAAACCAAAAAGAGGTGACAATATTAATGACCAGACAAGGGTTGTTAGACGCACTGAAATTAGACTACTAATTTCTGCATTCTAAAGCCCTTATTTTTTTGCCTCATCCGCAAGATACACTCCTAATACTTTCACGGAACGTGAATAAAACCCCAATTCCTCCAGTGCGCGTTGCACGGCGGGTGTTTCGGGATGTCCTTCAAATGTCACAAAAAACTGGGAGGATTCAGACCCGCCACCGCGAATATAGCTTTCCAGCTTGCGCATGTTCACGCCATTCGTGGCAAAGCCGCCAAGTGCCTTATATAGCGCCGCTGGAATATTGCGCAATTCAAACAATAATGAGGTGAGCGTTGTGCCATCTTCGGGCTTCGGGTCTGCGGGTTCGCGCGAGATGACCACAAACACGGTGACATTATCATTTGCATCTTCCACATTGCGCTCAAGAATATCCAAGCCGTAAAGCTCGGCTGCCAATTCGGAACATAATGCTGCTTTGGAAGCGTCTGCCCACTGCGCCACATCGTGCGCGGCGACTGCTGTGTTGGAATGCAAATGGGATTGCCAGCCTTGCTTACGAATGAAAGTTCGGCACTGCATCAGCGCTTGCGGATGGGAATAGACATGTTTGATGCCCTCCAGCGTTGCCCCTTTCGGCGCGGCTACGTGATGCTCAATTTTCTGCACATGCTCACCTACAATATGCAACTCGGTTTTTGGTAGGATATTGTGAATCTCCGCCACGCGCCCTGCCTGAGAATTTTCAATCGGAATCATGCCCAGTCTTGCCTGCCCGCTCTGCACCGCTTCAAACACATCTTCAAAGGACTGCACGGCAAGCGTGTCCATATAGGGTTCTTTTTGGCGGCAGGCAAGATCAGCATTCGCCCCTTCCACGCCCATGAAGGCAATAATATTATCAGCATTTTGTGTCATAGAATAACTGATAACAGATTGCCAAAATGAAGGCAAAAAAAATCCCCGTTAATCTACGAGGATATTATGATGTGTAATATATTCATTATTAACAACGTTTAATCAGCCGCAAATACTCGCCTTGTGTAGCCTTTCTTGGAGTTGGCATTGGCTTTTGCAGCACATCTTTGTAATATTCCTCCAACAGCGGTTTGTCGCTTATTGGAAACACAATAACCTGCAAACCAATTTCTTCATTTATAGATTCCATTTTCAGATTGATTGAGCCTAAAAATTCCTTAAATGCCAGAAAACTTTCCTGCTCATCATAATGCTGTGATCTTACTTCAATTATTTCATCCGCAGTAAGGTCTCCATATTCGGAAGAGTCAAATTCTTCAGGTTGAAGGAAGAACTGAATTGCGTAAAAACGATAATCAGATTTTCTCATTTTAATTTGAAATAAACAACAATCTTATCATGCAAATGATATATGTAATTAATCAGCACCTGGCTGTAATCATTTGTACAAATGATAAGAATTGCCGTTAACATACATTAATCTATTGCATTAGGCAATCTGTTTCTGTTAGCTTACATGCCAAAACCTTTCAAAGAATATTATTATGACCCTATCCCAAGACATGTTAGAGATGATTGAAGACCAACGTGCGCAGGCTCTGCCAAGCCGCCGTGATATCTCTGAAGGGTTGGAAGAAAAACTCTATACTGCCTTCCCTGTGCTGGATCATGGGTTTGTGCGAGTGGTGGACTATATGGGAACGGATAACGCCATTGTGCAGGCAGCGCGTGTGTCTTACGGGAAAGGCACAAAGAAAATGCGTGAAGATGAAGGGCTGATTCGGTATTTGCTGCGTCACCGCCACACCACACCATTTGAGATGTGCGAGATTAAGTTTCACATTAAACTGCCCATTTTCATTGCCCGTCAGTGGATTCGCCATCGCACGGCAAATGTGAATGAATATTCAGGGCGTTATTCCGTGATGGATAAGGAATTTTATGTGCCATTGCCAGAACATCTGGCAGCGCAATCCACTTCCAACCGTCAGGGGCGTGGTGATACGTTACAAGGAAGTGAGGCTGAACGCGCACTTGAGATTTTGGAAGGGGATGCAAAAAAGGCATATGAGCATTATGAAGAATTGCTCAACGGCAATGAAGCAGGTGATGTGTATGATGAAAACAAACAGGGCTTAGCGCGTGAACTGGCGCGGATGAATTTGCCCGTGAATTATTATACGCAGTGGTACTGGAAGATTGATTTGCATAACCTGATGCATTTCCTAGCGCTCCGTGCGGACAGCCATGCGCAATATGAAATTCGTGCATATGCAGATGTGATGATAGATATTTTAAAAGCATGGGTTCCACTCACCTATCAGGCATTTACGGATTATCGCATGGGCGCAGCGGAGCTTTCCGCACAAGGGCTGGATATTGTGCGCCGTAAGCTGGCTGGAGAAACCGTTAGTCAGGAAAATAGCGGGCTTTCTCCGCGTGAATGGCGTGAACTTGAAGCATTGCTTGCTGGTTAAGTGTTTATTGCGCACGCTCCTGCGGGGTATCTGCTTGCCACGTGGCGGAGGGCAAATGCATCCAAGAGCATTGTGTTATGTGCGGTCATTGCCAGCCTGCTGCCAGACATTGATTTGCTGTATTTCTATCTGATAGACAATCAACAGACCCACCACCATCATTACTGGTTTCACATTCCGTTTTTCTGGGTTTGCTTGTTTTTGTTCGCATATGTGATATGCAGGTCACAGTGCCGCAATGCGTTGACTTATATAACTATTAGTTTTTACTGCCTGATGCTGCATATGGCGCTGGATAGCATTGTTGCACCCATCCTTTGGCTTGCTCCGCTGGACAATACGGCGTTTCAGCTACATCATATCACCCCACAATATGACTGGTGGGTATGGAATTTTATTCTGCATTGGAGTTTTGCTGCGGAAATAATCATATGCATATTGGCGTGGAGGCAATTTACCAACCGACGAACCACCGCTTCACACCGTAGCCTTTCAGCTTAAACGCGGCGGCGACGCTTCCTCTTCCTTCCCCACCAGACCAGCACACGCCTGCGCAAACGGCGGATAAATGAAATATCAACGGAAAGCACCACAATGCCCAGCGGAATCATCCAGAACCCCAACACAGGCAGAAAGCCGAACATTCCCATCACCACCAGCACTGCACCAATCATAATGCGCGCGATGGGGGATGCTGGCAAAGGCATCTCTTTTGAACCTATTTTTATATGATGCATCACCTGATTATCTAACACTGGCAGATTAATATGCCATTCTAAAGTAGTATAGTATCGATATATTCTGCCTTTCTTCCTGTTTTATATGGCTTTCATAGCTGTTTTGTCGCAAAGTCTTTATTTAACTTGTTCATATTTTACCCAAAATTAAGGTTTATCGGCGATACTGATTGTGAAGGTAATGGGCAGGCGATGCTCTGCCTGTCACATGTAACAACTTAAAAAGGATATAAACATGACTAAAAAACATGAGTTATCACCACAGGAGGATGGTTTTACGTTGGTAGAACTCTCCATCGTGCTGGTGATTATCGGACTGATCGTCGGCGGTGTGCTGGTAGGTCAGGATATGATTAAAGCAGCGGAAATTCGCTCGACTGTGTCGCAGATAGAGCAATATAACAGTGCATCTAACGTATTCCGTGACAAATATGCGGGTATGCCAGGTGATATTCGTAACATGACCACATATTTTGCAACTGCAACTAACGGTGATGGCAACGGGTTCTTGACTGATGGTGATGCTGCAGCCAATGACGCAACGGATTATACTAACGGTTCGGGTGAAATCGTAAATTATTTTGCACATTTGTCTGATGCACAATTAATCGGAATCACTTACATAGGTGGTGCTGACGGTTCTGCAACGCCGCTTGCTCAGGATGGGACGGGCAACTTCCCATATATTTCTGTAGGCGAAAGAGCAGGTATCATGCCGATGATGGTAAATGGTCGTATGCATTGGCACCTCGGTGTAGCGGAAGCGGATTATAGCGGTGGTGGTGCTATCACTTATACTAATATTGCACTAACTCCTAATGAAGCGTCTCAGTTAGATGAGAAACTTGATAATGGCAGAGCAGATACTGGTGTTGTAACTGCACGTATCGGCGCAACTGCAGCTGCTATTGCAGCAGCTCCAACAGCTGGCGCGGGTGCATGTACGTTTACAGTAGGCACTACTGACGTTTACAACACTGTTGATACAAACAATGTTGCAGACACGCCTTTATGTCAGCTTCGTATCAGAGGAAACTAATTTTAAGTTTGACTAGCTGACACAACATAACTTTCACGCTGCCAGATTTATTCTCTGGCAGCGTTTTTTTATGTTCGTCATTCTGAGCGCAGTGAAGAATCCATCTATCTGCTTGGAGCAAGCGGCTCTGGATGCTTCGCGTTGCTCAGCATGACGGAGTTAAAAACAAACGCATTCTGCCATCCCCTCACCAAAATGCTTAAAGCGTTTTGACTCTCTCCTTAAATGAGAGTTTTTTAACTCCCCCCTTGAGGGGGAGTCGAAGAACGATAGTGATTCGGTGGGGGGCTTACTCACACATCAGTTCAAGCAATGCCTGACGCACCGCCACACCCAGCTCCACCTGCTGCAAAATCACGCTGCGCTCTACCATATCTGCAATGCGCGTTTCAATTTCCACACCGCGATTCATAGGACCAGGGTGCATTACTAATGCATCATCTTTAGCGTAGCTCAGTTTTTCGCCATTCAAGCCATAACGGTCAAAATATTCTCTTACCGACGGAAAGAACGTCCCCTGCATCCGCTCCATCTGCAGGCGCAGCATCATCACCACATCTGCCCCATCTAAACCATCACGCATATCAGACGTGATACGCACACCAAGCGTTTCTGGCTTGGGCGGCAGCAGAGTGGATGGCGCGATCACCGTCACTTTCGCGCCCATTTTTTTCAGCAACATAATGTTGGAACGCGCCACACGGCTGTGCAACACATCCCCACATATGGCAATTTTCAAATCATGAATCTGCTTTTTGTGGGTGCGGATGGTCAGCGCATCCAACAAGGCTTGCGTCGGGTGTGCGTGCTGCCCGTCCCCCGCGTTGATCACTGCACCGTCCACCACTTTGGCAAGCATCTGCGCTGCCCCGCTTTGATTGTGACGCACGGCAATAATATCTGCCTGCATGGCATTAATGCTGCGCGCCGTGTCCTGCAGGGTTTCCCCTTTTTTCACGGACGACTGTGCAGTGGCAATATTAATCACATCCATGCCCAGACGCTTGCCTGCAATTTCAAATGACGTGCGCGTGCGGGTGGAGTTCTCAAAGAACAGGTTAATCAGCGTACGCCCTTTCAAAATAGGGTGTTTTTTGTCCGTCTGGCGATTGCGATGAATATAATGCTCGGCGCAATCCAGAATGGTTTGCACATCTGCCACTTCCAGCGTGTCCACATCCAGTAGATGTTTATGATCAAATCGCGTATAATCTGGCGCAGGGAGCCTCTTTGTGCCTGAAATAAATTGTCCTAAACGCTCTGTAAATGTGAGTTTTGCCATAGTGCCTATTACTATAAATAGTGTTGCCTGAAATTCATAGCTTTTTTAACAGCGCTGCAAAGTTGATGCTTGCACATTCTCTGCAACGTGATAGTTTCGTAACTTATGAAAATACGCGCCCTTCCCATTCTTGCCTGCCTGCCCTTTTTGCTTACCGCCTGTCAGGACGGCCACAGCATTATGGGGCTTGATAATGACAAAATCTTCGCCAGCCTCCCTGGTCCCAAAGTGGACGGGATGGAAGGCAGCCTGCTGAAAAACGCAGAATTGATGGAAAAGAACGGCGAATATGAAAAAGCCATGCAGCTATATAAACAGCTGGTGGAAATGAATGATGAAAATAATAATTATCTCCTGTCTCTCGCCACCAATCTTCGCCGCACAGGTGACATTGAAAATGCTGCCGCGACCTATGAATTACTGCTCAAACGTGATCCAGACAATCTGGATGCGCTGGAAGGCAAAGGATTGCTGTATCTCTATGAAGGTGATTTTGACAAGGCAGGAAAAACGCTCACTCAGGTGCACCAGAAAGACAAGACCCGCTGGCGCACCTTAAACGGGCTTGGCATCTTGTTTGTAGAACGCGCAATGTATGATGAAGCGGTGGCGTATTTCAAAGAAGCGATCACCCATAGTGAGCGCAATGTCACTATCCTGAACAATGTTGGGCTGACACACGCGATTAATGACAGCCCAGACAAAGCCATTGCTGCACTCGGCAAAGCGGTGGATCTCGCACCTGCTAAAAGCCCGATCAAGCGTTCGGTGGAATTAAACCTTGCTATGGTGATGGGCATTTATGGGGATATGGAAGTGGCGGAAAAGCTGTTAAAGCAACATCTTCCAGAACCTGCCGTAGCCAATAATCTTGGGTTATTTGCCTATCTCGCCAAAGAAGAAAAGCTCGCCAAGAGTTATCTTAATATGGCGCTTGCCAGCAGCCCATATCATTATAAACGTGCATGGGAGAATCTTTCCACCATCACGCAAAACTCAGAAGGGCAATAAAGCATTTGACAGCCACGTTTTTTTGATTATTATGGCTGGCTCGAAGAAAACTCAGGATATTATTATGTTTGCGATTGTAAAAGCAGGTGGAAAACAACATACCGTTCGCAACGGTGACGTGATTAAGATCAATAAGATCGAAGGCAATGCTGGTGACACAGTAACGTTTGACGAAGTATTGGCTGCAAACGGCAAAGTGGGCGCACCATTGCTGGACAAGGCAACCGTGAAAGCGGAGATTCTGGAACAGGGCCGTGATGACAAGATTATCATCTTCAAAAAGAAGCGTCGCCAGAATTACCGTCGTAAAAACGGTCATCGTCAATATATTACAACATTACGCATCACAGATATTGCTGCGTAATTACAGAATTTACAGAATTTAGGAGAGAAATATGGCTCATAAGAAAGCAGGTGGTAGTTCCCGTAACGGTCGTGACTCGGCGGGTCGTCGTTTAGGCGCAAAGAAATTTGGCGGTGAATCCGTGATTCCTGGCAACATCATTATGCGCCAGCGTGGCACAAAATTTTATCCTGGTCTGAATGTAGGCATGGGTAAAGACCACACACTATTTGCTCTTGTTGAAGGCAGCGTAAAATACACGCAAAAGCGTGGTGGACGTCAGTATATTTCTGTTGAAACTGCTGCTTAATCTGCAACAATATAGTTTAATAAAAAGGCTGCTTATCGCTAAGCAGCCTTTTTTGTTTAAATAATCATTGTTTTATATGTCTTTTTTTCGTAACGTGTAATACGAATTTAAAATGTAGTTACACATAAAAATAGTATGATTGACTTTATCACCTTAAGCTATCTTTTCACAGGGGCATTATTAATTATATTTTCTGCCGTTGTTGCCATATCGTACAGAAAATCAAAACGGCATTATATGCAACTACAGCGCAATATTGAACAGCTCAAAGAAAAGCGCACACCGCAAAATTCGTGAAACAGAAACATCAGCGTCTCTTATTTCTAAGCATTGCCATCATCGCCATTGCCGCAATAGGTATATTATTACTGCGCAATCTGGAAGATTATATCGTTTATTTTTATTCTCCGAGTGACATTGCCTCTGCCCCACCAGCAGCGAAACAGAATATTCGCGCTGGCGGCATGGTGAAGACAGGTAGCGTCCGTCAGGAAGGTTCGGTATTATATTTCACATTAACGGATTATGCACATGACATTAATGTGCGCTACGCTGGCTCAGTGCCTTCCCTTTTCCGTGAAGAACAGGGCATAGTGGCAGAAGGCACCTATGATGGCACATTGTTTCAGGCAACCACCATATTAGCAAAGCATGATGAAAATTACATGCCGCCCGAAGTGGCAAAAACGGTTAAAAATGGTGATGTGAGCAGGAACGTTAAAGAAAACTGGAAAGACAACGCAGCTCAGACTATTAAAGCAGATGAATGACCATAATTTTATCTGATATTGGCACAACATTGCTGCAAATTTCTCTGCTCATCTGTGTTGTGCAGGGGCTCATCCGCTTCCGCGCGAATCAAAAGCGCTCCCGTCAATGGCTGCCCGCGCTGGCAATCGGCAATTTCTTGACGCTAAGCGCTGCCTTTGCCACATTGATTTATGCGTTCGCCACATCCGATTTTAGCGTGCTGGCGGTCTATGAACATTCTCACAGCTTAAAACCATTGCTCTATAAAATCACGGGGAGCTGGGGTAATCATGAAGGGTCTATCCTGCTATGGTGTTGGGTAATGGCACTCTATAATATGGCGCTGGCAGTCACCCGCCAGCCCGTTGACCAAAATATACGCTGCACTGCCCTCACCGCTTTTGGCTGGATGCAGGCAGCCTTTATCAGCTATACCACATTTACGTCCAATCCGTTTGGCCTGATTTTTCCTGCCCCTTCAGAAGGCAGTGGGTTAAATCCGTTATTGCAGGATATTGGTCTGGCCATTCACCCTCCTTTGCTTTATTTGGGCTATATCGGTTTTGCAGCCTGTTTTGCGTTGTGTCTGGGCATTCTGAAACATTCAGATGGCACGCGGGAAACGCTGAAAAAGCACGCAATCATCCTGCATCCGTGGCTTTTGCTGCCGTGGTCTGCCCTCACTTTCGGCATTGGGCTGGGAAGCTGGTGGGCATATCGTGAATTGGGCTGGGGAGGCTGGTGGTTCTGGGATCCTGTAGAAAATGCATCATTTTTGCCGTGGCTGGCAGGCACGGCGTTGTTTCACTGCAATACGGTCATGCGCCGCACGGGCAATTTTGCGCGCTGGGTGTTACTGCTCTGCCTCATCACCTTTATTTTGTCTATGATGGGTACATTTCTGGTGCGTTCAGGCATCCTCACCTCTGTGCATAGCTTTGCCAACGACCCCGAACGGGGATTGAGCATTCTAGCAATGATAACAGCACTTTCAGCTTATGCATTATATGCCTATTGGCGCTACAGCCCAAACATCGCCCCATCTGACAAGCTGGCTGTTAAAAGCGTTGCAATGATGATTCTGGTCAATAATATGATATTGCTTATCAGCGTGGTGATGATATTGCTGGCAATGCTCTACCCTTTGATCATGGAAGCACTAGAGGCGGGGCTGGTGTCGATTGGCGCGGAATATTATCAGGCAAGTTTCAGGCTTCTGTCCATCCCCCTGCTCATTGGCTGCAGCCTTTCCTTCTTCCTTCCCTATGCGCCAAACAGCCGCCTCGACTCCTCACGACTTAACATAACGCTGATAGCCAGTGCAATTATCACGATTGCGATCATACTTATCTCAGATGATCCTACATTGCTTTATGGCGCTGGACTTTTTATCAGCATCTGGCTGATGCTCAGCGTGATTACCAGCACCATGTCTATGGCAAAAAAAGGGGTAAACCTACAGCGCATCGCCGCAATGGCGCTGGGGCATTTTGCGCTTGCCTGTTTTGCGCTTGCGGCAACGATAAACGTAAAATATATGCGCGAATATGAGATTGTGACGGGCAAGGATGTGATAAACACATTTGATGGATATGAAGCGGTGATCAGCGAACTGGATTATGGTCATGGTGAAAATTACATCTCTCGAAATGCAACCATTGCCCTGCAATACGATCAGCAACGCCTGATGCTGTTTCCTGAAGAACGCTATTATCCTGTTGCAAAACAATTCACCAGCGAAGCTTACATTAAAAGTTTTTTAACATACGACTTATATGCTACGGTAACAAAAGCAGCTTTGCAGGACACAGACATGCAGGAAAAAGGCGGAATAGACCGTTCTGACACACAGTTTCAGTTGCGTATTATGCGCAACCCCCTCATGTTACTTTTATGGTTTTCTGTAACATTACTGGCAATTTCAGGGCTTGTTGCTGCATATCAGAACAAAAGGCAACAACATGATTGAAATTCGCTATATCTCCCCTGTGCGCTATCCCGATGGGTGGGAACGCACTGCCCCCACCACTGCACGCATTGATCAGAATTTTGCAAAAAATATTTCTATTGAAGATGCACTGCGTTACCTGCAGGAAGAGCTGGAGCAGTTAAAAGCACATAAAGCGATATTATTCAGCAATTACGATAATCTTCATAATAGTCGATCTCGCAGCAAGCGCGGTCATTCTGAAGGTGTTACTCTGGAATTTTCAGTGGGCGACACCACTGCGCATATTGCGTGCGATAAATGGTATTATGTTCAGCAGAATATCTATGCGCTGCATCTGGCACTGCGCCAGTTTCATCTGTTTGAAGAATGGGGCATTGCAACCTCTGAATTCATGATTAAACGTTTCTCTGCCGATGAAAAACAACATGAAGAAAGCGCGCATCTGGCAGATGATCGCAACAGAAGAGAACTGGACGCACCGTGGCGACGACTGCTAGGGCTGGGTGAAACAGCAACTCTGGAAGATGCTAATGCGATTTACCGCAGCAGAGCCAAAAAAGTGGCAAATGATGAGGCTGCATTAATAGAACTGAACAAAGCGATTGAAAAAGCACGTTCCTGCTTATAAATTAGAAGCTATGTGGCGCGCAATTCCAGGCATCCTGTTTCTAATAATTATCTGCTTTCTGTTTTTTGTGACCTTCAACAAAGGAACACGTGAAAGCGGCGTGGAACTTATTGGCAAGAAAGCACCTGCTTTGGTAACTAATTCTATAGCAGCCTACACATCCGTGCCTTCCAGCGACATTGCTTTTAAACATCGCTATACCTTAGTGAATTTTTTTGCTTCCTGGTGCACTCCCTGTTTAGCTGAACACGCTTTTTTAAAAGAATTAGCCCAACAAAAAGACATCACAATAGTCGGTATTGCATGGCGTGATTCTGAAAAAAACATCACAAAAATGCTTAAAGAACATGGCAACCCTTATGATTATGTCGGTATTGACAATATGGATGCCACTGCCTCTCAATATGGGGTAAAAGGGTTGCCTGAATCCTATCTGATCAATCCTGAAGGTATGATTATTGAAATGCATCAGGGACCATTAGTGCCAGAAACCATCAAAGAAAAAATCCTGCCCTATTTGCAAAATTAAAGGTTGCTAACAATATATTTAAGCGATATAAAACAATTATATCTTTTCTTCATACGAATGTATGATGTTACCCAATGCAGGTAAAAAATTAGTTATATCCCCGAGAAAGCGGGAACGGCTTTTCATTGTTGTTTATTTCTCAAAACAGAATTATGACTAGACCAAAGAAAAACACCGTCCAAAACACTGATTCTCCTTTTAAAAAATTGAGGCTATTTGTAAAAAAAACTCAAGAACAACTAGCAAAAGAAATCGGCGTTGCCGTCTCAACCATCCGTAGATGGGAAAAGGGACAGGCGGAACCAACATTTACCGTGCAACAAATGTTAGATTTTTGCGAGTCAATAGATACAAATTTCTATGACCTTCCTAAATCTTTGTTACCTGTTGACAAACAAAATCAAAACCATGATAACGATGTGAAAGCTGCATAAGCATCTTTTATAAAACGTATCAATTTTAGATTTTAAAACCTGCTAATCAGCAGGTTTTTTTTTGCGCAGCTCACACCAGAGCAGACCAATCACGCCGCAAACAATCGCCATATCTGCCACGTTGAACGCTGGGTAATGCCAGCCATTCACATGAAAATCAAAAAAATCTGCCACTGCGCCATAATGAAAGCGGTCTATTACATTGCCCAGCGCCCCGCCAATCACCATGCCATAGGCAGTAATATGCAGCTTATTATAGGCATCCTTGCTCATGTGCCATAGCAAGCCGCAGATGATTACACTCATCGCCACCAGAAACCATTTGGCGTTCATGCCAGAAAACATGCCAAAGCTCACCCCGTAATTCCATACCATCACCAGATTGAAAAATGAAGTCACTTCAATGGGGGATTGGGTGGGCATATCCATGACTGATACCAGATAATATTTACTTGCCTGATCCAGTGCAATCATCAGTAATGCAATTAGTAACATGGAAATGCGGTTCATGACGCTGCCTCTGAATAAGTCGTGTGAAATGCTTTTGCCTGCAGAATATCGCGTGCGATCTGTTCTTTTAATGTCTCAGCATTGTCAAATGTCTGTTCACTGCGCACAAAATGCAGCAAACGCACGCGCACATATTGTCCATAAATGTCTCCCACCTCTTCAAATGCGTGCAGTTCCAGCCGTGGCATATTGCCGCCAAAGGTGGGGGAAATGCCGAAATTTGCAATGCCCACTTGCCATTGTGGTGGATGGCTAACGCAATCTGGACTGGCGACAATAGCATATTGCACCGCATAAACACCATGTTTGGGTGGATGCAGCGCTTCAGAAAATGCGATGTTTGCTGTCGGTGCGCCCATCCTTCTGCCGCGTTTTTCACCATGTTGAATCCTGCCATATATCTGATATGGCCGTCCCAACATGCGGTTTGCCTGCGCAATTTCCCCGTCACTCAAAGCAGAGCGGATTTTGCTGGAAGATATGGTTTCTTCATTGCATTGCTGTGCGCCGATGGAATGCACGATGAATCCGTACCGTTCACCCGCTTCGCGGAGCATGGAAATGGTTCCGCGGCGTTTGGCTCCAAAACAGAAATCATGCCCCACTGTGATGGAAGTAACGTTTAATGCATCCACCAGAATATCCTGAATAAAATTGTCTGCGCTCATTGCGGCAAGTGCCTTGTTGAATGGCAGCACCAGCATAGCATTAATTCCGTAGGCTTTGATGCGGCGGCATTTAATATGGAACGGGTCAATCGCCCGTGGTTCGTCTTTTTGTGAGAAAAACGCGCGGGGATGAGGGTGAAAGGTCATCGCCATAGCAGGCACATCTTCCTGCTGCGCATAACGCACCGCATTTTTCAGCAATGCCTGATGCCCCAGATGCACCCCATCAAAATTGCCAATCGCCAGAGCAGCGCGCTGATATTCAGGCGGGATATGATGAGCTGTTCGCAATATTCGCATGAATGGTTATATAGTGGATATTTCATGGTATGTCATGCGACATTTCTACCAGCAGAATCTTATTGAAATAAAATGTTTTATATCTATATTCAAGATTATCCTTATATTTTGCGCATGCGCATTATTCAGATTATGTACTTATTGTACAAACTTATTCAATACGCTTTAAAGCGAATACACAACAAACCTGATATTTGTTACAAACTAGATCAAGTACAGCAGCATAACACTGCTTTAATGGCAGCTATTGTTTTCATTATATTTACAGCTGCATTATATATTTCGATGATTCAAATGTTAGCGGATGATTCATTAAAATATTACTATCCTAGTAAGGAACAAAAGGTTTTTCTAGAAAACCATCAGAACATGATAAAATTGTTTTTGCAGCTTTGCAAAATTTATTTTGCGCTAATACCTATTGTTTTAGCGACTATTTTCATATCATGGTGGCGTCTAT
Source organism: Rickettsiales bacterium (assembly GCA_024304995.1). Lineage (GTDB taxonomy): Bacteria > Pseudomonadota > Alphaproteobacteria > Rickettsiales > UBA998 > JAMWZD01. The sequence goes on from JAMWZD010000001.1 coordinate 564,632, forward strand.
ATTATCTTATCAATTTATGTAAATAATCATTCAATCTCTCTTTGCAGAAGCAATGAGAGATTTTTTAATCCGCATCTTTATTTTCAGGTAAATCCTTTTCCTTCACGGGGCGGTAGCTGGTGCGCATTTGGGGTTTGCTGAAGAGTGGTCGCCCGCCAATGGTTTTTGCGTAAACCCAGACCACGCCAGACATCACGATGATCGCCATGCCGAACACCCAGATGAACGCTGCAATCGCAGAAGACCCATAAATGCCAATAATGCTGGCAGAGACGAAAATGCTCACACAAATGAGAAAGCCTAAAATCTGCCCCAGCAGGCTGGTGGCGTGGTGGGTGCGCAGTGCTTTTTCTTCCCAGCGGTGGCGGTGTTCCTGTTCTGCTACAAACATATCCATAATCTGTTTTGCAGACCCTTCCACCACATAATCATAGCTTTCCAACAATTCAGGTGATGGCAGCACATCAATATTCTTGCGTGGCGCACGGGGTTTCGGTTTGTTTCGATTATTGTTATTATAGGGAGTATTATTCATCGTGATAGCCCTCTCCTTCTGTCAGCGCGGCTTCCACATCCTTGCCGATTTTGAGCCAGTCACCGCGAAACGCCTCACCAGATTTATAGTGCGGGTAACGGTAAAGCGGGGCGGACGTGAATGAAAAACACGACACCATGCCAAGTAATACACCTCGAATAAAAGTCATCATAATATTAAAATACGTGAGTTAAATGAAAAAGACAAGCTATTGCATAGATATGCCATTTGTCATTCTGAACAAGGTGAAGAATCCATCTCTCCGCTGGGTGCAAGAATTTCTGGATATTTCGCTTTGCTCAATATGACATGGCACTATTACTGCCCACCTGCGTTGCTGGTTGGGCGGTTTTTGCGTTTGAGAGACACCATAGACGTGAAATAACCGCTTGGCGCTTCGTCTGCATTGTCCTGCTTCGCATCTGCTCGCGGTCCCATCCGCCCGACATATTCATTTAATTTGCATTGCAGCACAAACCCGCCTTCTTTATGCGGTTTTACTTTCATGATATATTTTTGTGCGGGCTGCTTCGGGTTGCTCTGACGGTCAAAGATCATCAGCAGTAATTTATTGTCCCCAGGAATGGTAGTGTCAGGATATTCCATCAATAGCTGGTCAAATTCCTGCATCACTTCTTCCAGCGTGGCATAAATCTTTTCTTTTTTCACATTGCGCAAAATAGGATGCCCCCAGTTGGGCAGACGTTCTTTTCTGCGGCGGCGGCGCGGATGGTATTTCAGTTCAATGTCTATCTTGGTGGCGTTTAATGTGTAAATGCCTGTCGGCAGCATTTGCGGCGTAACAAAAGCGAAATGCCCCATATAGCCTTCATCCATATCCTCATCGGTCAGATGATAATCTTTGATCCACAGCTTCATACATGCCTTTCCTTCTGGCATGTTATCGTCTTTTTCTTTGTTAGAGACAGTAAAATGCTTTTCAAAATACTGCATCTTTTTAATTGCCTGTGCTTCATCCTCAAAGCGATAGCGCCCTGTAATAAGCGCATGAACGTGAGGATTGGCTACATTCGCGTAACGCTGATTTCCCACTTAGAGACTCCTTCCTACTTATTATCAAGTATTTATTGGTCTGATTAAATAATATAAGAGTAATACTATAATAAATATAAGAAAAATTCAATAATTATTTAATATTTAGTTAACGTGGTGTTGAGAGCAATACTCTACTTCTCCTTCTCTGAACAAAACTAAAAGAAATAACATGTTCTGCTCACATGCAATAAAATGCATATAGGCGCATTTTTTCAGGCTGCATTAAGAAAATGTTCACCAATTCATGAGATAGTCGATAGTAAGCGATAGTATATTGCAATTAACCGGAACAGGTAGTTCCATAATTTAACAGTCCAAGTAGGAGACAATAATGGCTTTAAATTCTATAAACACAAATCAGGCGGCAATGCAGGCTCAGTCGAACATCGGTAAAGCATCGACTACGGCGAGTTCTTCCATTGCGCGTTTGTCCAGCGGTAATCGTATTACTCGTGCGGCAGACGACGTAGCGTCTATGTCAGCTGGTACATCACTTCGTACCAACGTGACAACATTAAAAACTGCGTTGGTGAACACTTCGCAGGGTCAGAGCATGCTTCAGGTTGCTGATGGTGCGTTGACACAGGTAGTTGATATTCTGCAGCGTCAGAAAGCAATTGCAGTTCAGGCAGGTTCAGGTTCCCTGACATCTGCAGAGCGTGGCTTCCTCAATCAGGAATTCCAAAACCTGACACAGGAAATTGATCGTTTGGTGGAGCAAACAAACTTTAACGGTGTAACACTGTTGAACGGTTCGCTTTCTGAGAAAGTGTCTGTGAAAGGCAACGAAACAGCTGCAAAGTCTGCTTCAATGTCTATTTCTTTCAACACAAACCTTGCAGCAGCGGACAACTTGGTTTTCCGTGATACATCAAATGGTACTGCAACAACGATAGCATTGACTACAGCTGGTGGTACTATTGCTGATTCTCTTGACAATCTGGTGACGCAGTTAAATGCTTCAACAGATGCCATCGTATCGTCTGCAACCTATTCTCGTTCTGGTAACTCTCTTGTTATCACATCTGATAATGGTGGTGTTCAGGGTCAGACATTTGCCGTTGATGCTGCAACTTCTACTGCATTGAACGGTACTGGTACTGGTCGTGGTGTGGTCAACGGCGGTGGAGCATCTGCATCTATCTCTGTGTTCGACCCTGCAACGGGCATTAACGTAGCAGATACAACAACGTCTGTTGTTGCAGCAGCTGCGACAGTTGCTGAGCCAATTCAGGCTGGTGCAGCATTGGCAACTATTGACGGTACTGAGATTCTCGGTTCTGCCATGTCTGCTGGTGACTCTCTGGAAGATATTGTCAACAACATCAACGCTAACAGCTCTGTCAGCGGTTTCACTGCTCGTATCGTAGGTTCTGCTGGAAACTACAATATTCAGGTGGAAACAAGCACAGTAGATACTGACGTAACTGATGGTTATGACACTGTATCTGTTCTTGCTGTAGCCTTGACTGCAACTGTGGATGCATCTGTAACAGCGAATGCTGGTGCAGCAACAGTATCTCAGGTCTTCTCTCTTGAAGGTGCAACAGATGCAGGTATCGGTAAAGGTGATACAATCGGTATTGGAACTATTGGTGACAATATCATCACTAACCAGAATCAGCAGCGTTCTTCTGTAACCATTGCGTTCCCAGAAATTGCTGATGCAGACCTGAATGACCCAACGAACTTCGGTAATGCAACCACTCCTACATTCTCTGTAGGCGGTGTTACATTCTCATTCTCTGCAACAGGGGATGGACCAGCAGAAGCGAAAATTGGTGCAACTCTTGAAGAAACACTGGATAATGCAGTAGCAGCATTCAATTCTTACGAAGGAACTGCGAGCGAGAATTACGCTCTGGATCAACTGGAAGCTTACCGCGATGGTACGGACATTAAAATCCGCACTAAAAACGTTGGCACAGCACGCGCTCTTGATGGTACTGTTCTAACAGTAACGTCAGCAGCACTTCCAACAGGTTCTTCTGTTTCTGGTGCAGGTACGCTTGATACAGGTTCAACTGGCGGTATCAACACTTCTGGTGTGACCAATAAAGACTTTATTGGCAACATTCAGGGCTTCCAGGCTACTTTTACAGGCACAACGAACACTGTAGACCTATCTATTAAAGTGGGTGACATTACATATGCAGCATCGTCTGTAAATGTGAACAACACTACAGATACAAATGTTCGCCTGACTTCTGATGATGGTGGTTACTTTGATATCCAGCTTGCTGGAAACAAAGGTGAAGCTGTTGCGTCTCAGTCTGATGCAAATCTGGTGGCTGACCGTCTGAATGGTGCATTTAGCTCTATCACATTCTCGCAAGAGCGTGCGGTATCAAGCTATAAAGGCAACCAGACAATTGATGGTGTTGGTTCGCTGATTGGTTCATCTGTTGATATTCAACTGTCCAACTTCGATGATGTTCGCATTGAGAAAATCCGTGTGAATCAGCCAGAAGGCATCAGCGATAACGGTTCAATCGAAATCACTATGAATGGTCAGGTGTATAAAGGTAGCCAGGACTTAACTGCGCAGCTTGGTGCAAATCAAACCTATCGCTTTACATCTACTACAGATGCAAACAGCTATATTGATTTCACTACAGGTGGTTCTTCTCTGGCATTTGATACGCTTGAGAAAGCTCAGAAGCTGGAAGACGGGTTGCGTGCAGCATTCGGTGTTTCTGATGAGAGCGCTGCAGTATCATTCCAGGTGGGTGTAACAACATCTGATTCCCTGAACATTTCTGTTGATAACGTATCGACTCGTGAAATCTTCGGTGGAAAAACTCTGGATGTGAAGACTCAGGAAGGCGCAGCAGCAGCAGCTGATGCTCTTGACCTGGCGATTGATGCAGTAACAGCCGTTCGTGCAGAAGTGGGTGCGTTGCAGTCTCGCTTTGACTTTGCAGCAGCAAACGTGGAAAGCTCAATCACGAATCAGGATGCAGCGCGTGGCGTTCTTCTTGATACGGACATTGCAGCAGAATCCACTGCATTCTCTCAGGCTCAGGTGAAGTTGCAGGCTGGTATTTCGGTACTTGCTCAGGCAAACCTACTGCCTCAGAACCTGCTGAAACTGATTGGGTAATTTTAGCCCTCTTGCATGATGGAAGGTGTCAGATTGTTCTCACTCTTCAAACTGGCATCTTCCTTGCAAGATAGTTTCACAAAAACATTACACAATAAGAGATTAGACCATAATCCGAATTATACTTGATGAAGTAACCAACGACATATTTAGTTTACACGCATGACGTACCAACCAATTTAAACAACACAACATATAAACAGGAGGTGGAGATGGAAGTTACAGGCACAATGAACAACACACAGGCCAGTAATCAATTTATTACAGCAGCACGCGCTGCAGACGCGCCACCCGTCAAACGTTCAGACATCACCAACGAAATGGTTAAAATTCCAGCAGTAGAAAATACTGATCTGACGAAGATGGATGAAAAGCGCCTCGCAGACATGAAGCGCGTGATTGAAAAAAACAGTTTTAAAGATACCTTCGCCGTGCGCGACAGCAGTTTCACCATCTTCAAGGATAAAGAAGGACAATATATCACCCGCTTTACCAGCCTTCGTGATGGTTCCGTGACTTACGTTCAGGAAAAAGATGTGCTGGCAGCAGATGGCGAAAAAAGCGCTTATATGAGCGTAGACGCATAAAATTTAACAGAGACCTATCATGATTACGCAAATTCAACTTGGAAATATCTTCAGTCAGAATGACAAAACCATCCTTTCAGGTGGTCAGTCCGGGCTGGACATTGAAAGTCTGGTAAACGGGCTGGTTGAAGCACGTCGCCAACCTGCGGTCATTCTTGAATCCACACTGGAAGCCAATGCCACACGCTCTGAAGCAGTGGGCGAAATGCGCACCATTTTAGACAATTTCCGCGATGCGGCAAACTTCCTGCGCAACCCTCCTGGCGTTAATAACGAATCTGAGAATATCTTTGAGTTCCGCTCGGGCAGCGTGCAATCTAACACGGCAATTGCTGGCAGCAATTACATGACGATTACGGCTGAACCTGGTGCGACGGCAACAAATTATGATATGGAAATTACGCAGCTTGCCACACGCAGCGTCTATACTACAAACACATTTAATCTCACCAATGCAGACACTGCAGTCGTTGGCGCTGGGCTGCCATTTTCCGCAGGGTCAATTTTCCTCGGCGCGGATGGGGTGGAAGTGGAGCTGGAAGATGGTGACACGCTGAATCAGATAGAAGCAAAAATCAATGCATCTAAAAATCTGTCTGGCGTGGAAGCCATTGCCATTAAAGTGGCTGATGGACAATATCGTCTGTCCTTTAAAAGCATTGAGACTGGCAACCCATTTAGCGGCGTGCCAACCACTCCCCCTGCTCCGCCCCCTGTCATCACCACGGATGCAATCTTCCGTTTTGATGCGAATGATATAGACGGGGATGGGGATTATACGAACAACCCAACTGCCGATCAGCCAGTTGCGAATCCAGTTGATGGTTCAGGTGGCACATCTATCTCTGCCGTTGGCGGAACACCCGTGCTGGATGTGAACGGTGCTGCAAACGGTCAGGCTGCTTTTGATTTTTCTGGTGGCGGGGTGTATCAGCCAGCGAATAGCGGTGCAATAAACACTGGAACCTATCAGGAAAAGTCTATGACCTTTTCCTTCACGACAGGCGCAGATGTCAGCGGGACTCAGGTAATTTATGAGCAAGGCGGCACGGCTCGCAGTTATTCTCTGCAGATTATGGACAATGCAGGAACGCCAACATTATTTGCAGTAGCACACAATACTACTGGTGAATGGTCGGCAGGAAACGAATTTAAAGTGCTGAATCTGGGCGCTGTCTCAGCAAATACGTCGTATAATGTGGTCGTCAATTTTGATGCTACGGCAAACCCAGCCGCCAACGACCCTGCAAACACGTTTACAGGCTTTGTGAATGGCGTGCAGATGGATCAGGTCACAGGGATTGCTGAAATGCGCCCGCATAACGGTTCTGTTGGTATTGGCGGCGCAGTGGGCGGACTAGGTTTAGCGGATGGCACAACTAGTGGTGCAACGCACCAGTTTAACGGCAAAATTTCAGAAATCGCCATGTTCAACAAGGCGCTGACCCCTGCTGAAATTAATGACATCAACACTTATTACGAAGACAAGTTTAATCAGCCTATCGCTCCTGCTGGTGGCAATATCACCGTTACTGGCGCATCATTTGCAGGCGTAGGCTTCGCTATTCAGGAAGATGCACAAAATGCAATCGTGCAGTTTGATGGCACGACGATTGAACGTCAGACCAATAATATCAACGATATTGTGGAAGGGGTGACCTTTAACCTTCTGAACGAAACGCCTGTTGGCACAGAGCTGGAAGTGGAAATTGAACCAGATCTGGAACTGGCGCGTCAGGGCATATTAAACTTCGTGGATGCCTATAATGAATTCCGCCTATTTGCTTCCAAACAGTCTGAAATTGGTTCAAATGGCAGACCGAAAGACAGTGCCGTTCTTGCTGGCAGCTCCACCTTAACGCTGACTAATTCACGCATTAACGCAGAAATGGCCTCTATCGTACAGGGTATCTTAGGTGATGACCCATCTCGTCTTGCAGATATTGGAATCGAGTTTTCAGATTTCCCTGGAGACAATGAAACGCCATTTACACGAAATATTTTAGTGCTGGATGAAGCCACTCTTGATGCTGCGTTGCAGGCAGACTTTAACGCAGTGCGCAAAGTGTTTGAATTTGACTATACTTCAGATGACCCTGATTTGCAGGTGTTCCAGCGCACAAACGGGCTGAACATCTCAGAAATTAACCTGAATCTGGATCAGACAAACGGCATTTATCAGGCAAGCTATACTGATAGTAATGGCGTTATACAGACGATCGACCTTGAAGCAGATACGCTGGACGGCACGCCAGGCGTTGTGTTGAAAGGATTGCAGGGCACAGTGCTTGCAGGGCTGACCATGATTTATGGTACAGATGATGACGCAACCATCAATCTGCGTTTATCACAGGGTATTGGTGACCGTATATATAACACGCTGGATGAAACGCTGGATAGAAACACAGGTATTGTGGGCGTAGCGCAGCGCAATATTGAAACCGAAAATGAGCGTCTGGAAACGGATATTGCGCGTATTGATGAACAGCTTGAGCGTTATCGTCAGCAGTTGCTGGATCAGTATGCCGCGCTGGAAGCCGCCATCAGCAGCGCAAACACCATTTTGCAAACGCTGGATGCGCAGGCAAACGCAGCACGAAATAACTAAGAACATCTAACAGGAGAGCGCCAACAATGAACCATCCATATGCAGCCTATCAGAATGCTTATCAGACGGTGAGCAAAACGCGGCAAATCGTAATGCTTTATGAAGGCACTATACGATTCATGCAGCAGGCACGTGAAGCAATGGAAGAAAAGCGCATTGAAGACCGTTACAATTTGTTGATTAAAGCATCTGATGTGATCATCGGACTGCAATCCTGCCTTGACTTTGATGCAGATGAAAAAGTGGCACGCACCCTGTTTGATTTTTATGGCGATCTGGATATTCGCATCATGCAGTTGCAGCGCAGCAATGACCTGAATGAATGTGACGCGATTATTGGCGAACTGAAAGCTATGCGGGATGTATGGAAACAGATCGATGATACGGCAGAAACAGCAGCCCCCACTGCCGCAGCAACACAACAGGAGTCATCAGCTGCAACTGATATGCCCAATCTGGAAGAATTGCAAAATAGCATTTTCGTGTCTGTTTAATCCGCTTTTTTCTTCGCAATAACAGATAGAATGTGCCATTGTTTCAATTCGCCTGTTACTGTGCAACCTTCAAATGGTTCAGCATCATCGAAATATAATATATCATAGTTTTTGGCGAAACAGCTTCGTAATTCTTCAACCGAAACGGTTACAATATTTTTATTTTTCTGCCAGCTATCCTGTTCACCAAAGAACGTACCACAGAAATAGCCATTAGAATTAATCGCTAGATTCATCTGTTGCATTACAACATCAAAATCTTTACCCAGAAAAGGAATGCTGTGATACGCGTTGATCAGGTGACATTCGGGCAAAGTTAGATTTTGCACTTTTTCATGCATTATTGTTAGAGCAGTGTCGTAAGTATTTTGCTCCTTTACTGTAGCGATTGCATCCTCTGATGAATCTATCGCGGTTACCACAAACCCATGTTCCAGCAGATAAAAACTATCACGCCCTGCTCCACACCCTATATCTATTGCATGTAACGGTTTTATATCTTTTAAAACGGAATCAGATAACATCATCTGAACTGCCCGTTGCAAGGGCTTTGATGGTGATGATCTTCTCGTTTTGCGTGCAAAGCAACCCCAATCAGCTGGCATCAGATTGCCTGTTTAATATCAGTTTCATATTAATACATGCTCCTTATCTTATATTGCCACGCAACATAAGAATGACATATGTTTTCTTTGTAATATTGTCGCATAGGCTAGACAAGTATTCATTCGCCTATTACATCTAATGGTCAATATAATCTCACATTAAAGGACAGATATTATGGTTAAAGACGTTGTTATTGTAGATGCGCTTCGCACGGCAATTGGAAATTTTGGTGGTGGCTTTGCAACAACCCCTGCTCACAAACTGGGCGCAGCGGTGATTAAAGCCCTGTGCGAAAAACATTCTATCAAAGCAGATGAAGTGGATGAAGTGATTCTGGGTCAGGTTTTGACCACGGCGCAAGGGCAAAATCCCGCACGTCAGGCAGTCATTGAAGCAGGGTTGGACAAATCCGTTCCTGCAATTACGATTAATCAGGTCTGCGGGTCTGGTCTTCGCTCTGTTGCATTTGCCATGCAAGCCATTGCAAATGGTGACGCAGATATCGTTATTGCAGGCGGTCAGGAAAATATGAGCCTCGCGCCACACGCAGCCAACATTCGCGCTGGCGTGAAAATGGGCAATGCACCGATGATTGACACCATGATCACAGATGGTCTGTGGGATGCATTCAATAATTATCATATGGGAACCACAGCGGAAAATATCGCGCAGAAATATGGTTTCTCACGCGAAGAGCAGGACGAACTGGCGCTTGCTTCTCAAACAAAAGCAGCCGCAGCGATTAAAGAAGGCAAGTTTGATGATGAAATCGTGCCATTCACCGTGCCAAACCGCAAAGGCGATATTGTGGTGGATAAGGATGAGTTTCCACGCGAAACTACGTTAGAAAAACTGGGTAGCCTCCGCCCTGCATTTGATAAGCAAGGCACAGTGACTGCAGGAAATGCATCTGGTATTAATGATGGCGCAGCGGCATTATTGCTGATGAGCAAGGAAGAAGCAGATAAGCGCGGCTTGACTCCTCTTGCCACCATCAAAAACTGGGCGCACGCAGGGGTGGATCCGCAAATCATGGGTACTGGACCAATCGAAGCAGTGAAAAAAGTGCTGAGCAAATCTGGCTGGAGCCTTGCTGACGTAGAGTTGATTGAATCCAACGAAGCCTTTGCCGCACAGGCGCTATCTGTAGCAAAAGATCTATCATTTGATATGGACAAGGTGAATGTGAATGGCGGGGCGATTGCACTGGGTCACCCTATCGGCGCATCAGGCGCACGCGTTCTTACCACACTCTTGCACGAAATGAAACGCCGCGATGCGAAAAAAGGTCTGGCAACCTTGTGTATTGGTGGCGGCATGGGTATTGCACTGACGGTTGAACGTTAATAGTTCTTTACTTTTTGTTAGATTCACCTATAATAAGGATTAATTTCTTTATTATAGGTGAATCCTTTGAGTAATAACAAAGTAAGTACAGGTTCGGCAATTAATGCTTTAACCCGCATACTAAAAAAAAGAAACATATCATATACATTGATATTGAATAAAATTGGTATAGATGAAGTGTCCAAAAAAACTTGGGAACAAGAATGTATTATTTTTTACCAAAAAGATAATAGGTTTACTCCCAATCAATCGACACTTAGTTTTATGTTCGACTTTAAAGATATTTGGACGGGAAGTTACTTCGATTTAGCAAATAAAAAATTTCATAGTTATGAAATACGTCCTGAGGGATATTATGAAGCAGAAGGTATCGTTCCAAGTAAAGAAAATTATGTAAAATTATTTTCTTTATAAATTAACTCCAAAACTCAGGAAGGCAATTGCCTTCCTTTTTTATTGACGCAATATAAGGGAATACTTATGGTCTGCTTGTCTTAAACAAGTAATCACAAAGGAACAAAACTTATGGGTCAAATTGCAATTGTAACAGGTGGCACACGCGGCATTGGTAAATCTATCGCACTTGCGTTGAAAGAAGCGGGATATAGTGTTGCGGTGAATTATGCATCACGCAAGGAAACGGCAGATGCGTTCACGGAAGAAACAGGCATTCCATCCTTCAAATGGGACGTATCGGATTATGATGATTGTGCGCGTGGCGTGGCAGAAGTGGAAAAACACTATGGCAGTCATGTGCGCGTGCTTATCAACAATGCTGGCATCACACGCGACGGCGCAATGCACAAAATGGATCCAGGCAAATGGAATGATGTCATCAACACAAATCTAAACAGCTGCTTTAACATGACACGCGCTGTGATTGAAAAAATGCGTGAAAATAAATTTGGTCGCATTGTGAATATCAGCTCTATTAATGGGCAGCTGGGTCAGTTTGGTCAAACGAACTATTCTGCAGCCAAAGCGGGTGTGATGGGCTTCACTAAAGCACTGGCGCGTGAATCTGCGTTTAAAGGCATCACCGTCAACAGCATTGCACCGGGTTATATCCGCACGGATATGACATCTGCCATTGATGACAAAATCCTTGAGCAGATTGTCGGCAACATCCCTGTGGGGCGCATGGGCGAGCCAGAAGAGATCGCACGCGCAGTGTTGTTCTTAGTAGATCATAATGCGGGGTTCATCACAGGCGAAACATTGTCCATCAATGGTGGTCAGTATATGGAGTAATGCTCAAAGCATATGCAAAAAAAGGCTCGCATTCATTTGCGAGCCTTTTTTTATATTATACTGCCAGAGGAATCTCCTGCTCCCTGTCCTGCTGCAATCGCCCTTCCCAACTGCCTGAGCGCTGAAAATCCACAATATTGTTTTTTACTTCCAATTGTGAACTGACAATATCCACATTAATAAGTTCCAGCAGTGCCTGCTTTGGCAGCATATCTTCATCCACCAGACCAAGCGCCTGCAAGAATCCATCAATCTGCCCATTGCGATTATAAAGAATCAGCTTTTTTTGGTAATCCTCCACTTCATTGCCTGCTGCTGTGGCTTCCAGTCTTGGGATAATTTCACTGCGGAACAGTTCCAGCACCTCTTCATCTGTGCCATATCCCCCGGGCATTACCGCCACCGCATCTGCCGCTTTCAGCGCATCCAAACGCAATACACGGTTCACCGTATCCTGATAGGTTACCGCAGGTGGCACCTGGTTGTTGGGGCTTTCCATTTCAATCAGTGCCTGTGTGCTATAGGCATAAAACATTTCACGCGGAATGAATTGAAGATTTGCCAGATGTTCCAGCAGGTCAGGCTGTTCTGTGATCAGCTCTTCTGCGTCATAATGCCCATCTTTAATATAATCCTGCAACTGTCCGCGCAGCTCTGGCGCTTGTATAGTAAGTGTGGTCATCGCATCAGGCTTTTGCAGCTGGTCCAGATGATACTGGATAAACCCGGTATGCACCGCGCCCATTGAACCATCAATCTGCCCGCCACCTGTGACAATTCGCATCCCCTGCTCTGCCAGCGAATACCCCAAATCATGCGCCTCTTGAAGGTCTTGTCTGGAGTTATTATTATGTCCACCAGCCACAAACACATTCACAATATCATCATTCGGCACAAGTTTAATCACTTCTTTGGTGATGAATTTGGAAGATTCCAGAATGGCTGCCTGCTCGCTCACCACGGACTGTAACTGCTCATCCGTGTTGGCGACCATCACAGGAAACTCCCCAATGAAACGACCAGATTTGAAGCCGTCACGCAGAATCTCCAGCATATTATCAAAATTGCCAGAACGGTTATCCAAAATAATAGGTGTGGTCATAGATTGCGGGTCAACCAACACATTCACAATCATATTATAAGCAGTGAATAAATTCGGGTCAAACGTAAGCCCGTTAATATCTTTCATTGGTTCAGGACGCAAAATCAGCATATCTGCACCATTCACCACTTTTTCATTGGGGTAATGTCGTAATGTGTCCATAGACGGAATATCAACAAAATGGTAATTATCCGCATTTAAAAGCTGCATTTCCTGCGAAATGTCAATATTAGCGCCCTGCTCAAATAACGAGGCAGACACATAAGCAATATTCACATCTGCCTTGTCTTTTTCTTCCATAACAGGTTTAGCGCCAATGCCATTCTGCAGCCATTCCGCCACCATCCTGCGGGAATATTCAAATGGCACATGCTCACTATGGGCAATAAAACGCTCATCACCCAGCTCTGCTAAGGTTTTTGGTGGGTCAATATCCTGACCATCAGGAATATGAATATAGTTAGAGTCCAATGATTTTCCTAATGCCAGTTCATCACGGGTGCGCTCAAATGTGTCACGGTCAATAATAGTACCGTGTGCAACAAATTCCTTGAAATAGGCTTTGTCATCCCAGCCAAATCCAATATTCACGTGGGATGTATAACGCAATTCATCCAGCCCTGCTGCTTCGGCTGCGTTGTAAATAATGTCCATCAATTCGTTAAAGCCACCTTCAAGATGTTCCTGAAATGGTTTCAGATTGGGACCAGGAAATGAATTTTTGTCAGGCGCGGTGGCATCATCCACATGATTATAAATCCAGTCATCTTCTGCGCGTATGCGCTCTTTCAACTGTTCTTTGACAGAATTTAAAAATGTCTGTTTGATAGTGGGGTCGTCCAGATGATCAAAATCCACTGCCCATCCCGAATCTTCCGTCATGGCAACAATATTGACGGTTTCCTCATCTGCGATAGACCCTGCACGCAATTTTGCGCGGATAGAGGCATCATTTTTCTGCACCGCCATTTTAGCTTCTGCAAGTTTTTCTTCCGTATGCAATTCATAGCTGCCTTCGCGCTCACCCGTGTTGGCAGGAGGAATATTAAACTTTCCAGCATCAATAAAATTCAAATTAACACCAGAACTTTCCCCTTCGGCAGATTCATGAATGCTGAATAACGTACGATATTTATTTTTTTTATCAGGTGATTGCGAGAAAAGTGGAACAACCGCGCCTTTTAATACCTGTAATAATTCCGCTTCTGTTGAACGGTTGAGTTTTTTCTGAGCCATAATGAAATAATATTAATGATTGTTGACAATTCGTTTTACTATTAGCAAACTATTAGCAAACTATCCAGTGCAAAGATGATCTGTCACAAAACTTTAAAAAAAATATCGCTTAAAAAATAAAATCACCTGCCCCTAAGTTATAGCCAGTTTCATAATATCCTAATATACCAACTTCAAACCCTGTTCCAGCATGGGAAACTATAGTATAGTTACCTCCAGCTATTTCGGGAGTGGTTATTGTTAAGTCTCCAAAGCTGATTCCTCCGAAAGATGCGTGTGACAAATCAATTCTATCATTATCACCTAAACCAAAATCCCAGATAATATCCATAGCCGCATTAGTTGAATCTGTAGCTTCAAACGTGAAAATATCATTACCTTCACCGCCAATTAAGGTGTCAGAACCTGTTCCGCCCCATAATGTATCATTCTGGTCACCACCATCAATACTGTCTGCACCATTCCCGCCATATATTAAATCACCGCCATCGCCACTGCCAAAAAGTGAGTCATCACCATCCAAACCAAAAATAGTATCACTGCCACGGTTACCGATTATGTAGTTGTTGCCAGCATCACCTGTCAGTGCTTCAGCGGATTCATTCCCCATAGTTGCATTATGCAAAATCAGATTATTACCAACCGTAAACGTTTGGTGTCCCAGCACAGTAATCTTAAGATCATATTGATTGCTGGAAGCTGTAATATCTGTCCAGTTCTTATTGAATTGACCATGCTGTGAAGCGTTATACTGAGTAATGGTTAAATCATATGTTCCTGAACCAATTCCGGTAAAACCATATAGATGAATTTCATCACCGCTGTTAAAGTTCCATATAACATCCGTATTTGCTATTGTAGATTCATGTATATCTTTAAAGATAAAGCTGTCATTGCCATTATCTCCATAGAGATAATCTGCACCTACTCCACCTATTAATGTATCACTTCCTGCACCAGCCCTTAATGTATCATCACCAAATCCGCCGTCAATATAATCCGCTCCATCGCCGCCAAAGTTTTTTCCTGCACGAATATCGTCATGACCATGACGTCCGTAAAAAGTCTGCGAACCAGTACCATTATCAGCAAACATATAATCAGTGTTTGCGCCACCAATGATCAAATCGCCACCAGAAAAGTTAATCCCACTTAAACTCATACGTGCGTTACCAGACAAAATAATAGTTTCGGAAGATCCGTCATCATCTGATCCCAAACGTACCAATCTGGAACTATTGCTTGTCAGGAATAGGGTATCGTTACCGCGCCCACCATTTACAATACCATCCTGATATTGAGCTTTATAGACGATCACATCATCTCCGTCCCCGCCATGCACCTCATCATGTTCGAAAGGATCATGATTATCGTCCCCCGCATAAATTGTGTCATTGCCGCTGGTTCCTACAACGCCATCTATACTAGTGGTTGAAGAACGGATAATATTTGCTGTAGGATCAAGGTCTCCTGCGCTGTTATCAGTTACAACATTTGTAAATTCAATGTCATTAACGTCTAACTGATTTGGTCCAGTGGATGCATAGTCCCCATCCAGATATACGCGTATTCTGCGCGCACCGCCGCCTTCAAACAGGAAGTTTCCTTCTAATCGTGTAAAATCTCCGTCACTGAAATATTGTATATTTAAATCATGGGGACGGTTGAGATTATCCGCTCCACCAAAATAAAATCCAGTTAAGGGAATTCCCGCAAAGCGAATCACATCTTCACCTTTTGCAAAGTCTTTTATCAACCCTGAATTAGTAGATCCATCACGATTATCAAAGCTGCTATTAATCAGGAACACATCATTTCCAGCCCCGCCGTAAAGCTCTCCCTGTCCACCGCCAGAAGCGTCGACTATAGTATCATTTCCTTCACCACCGTAAATGGTGTCATTACCCAGGCCACCATGAATGTAATCATCACCATCGTCGCCATATAATGTATCTTTATCAAAATGTCCCGTTATACTATCGTTTCCATTACCCCCATAGATTAGATCCTGTCCATCACCTCCATTGATAGTATCATCCCCATTAAAGCCGAGTATGACATCTAGTCCTGAACTTCCATTAATATTTTCGCTACCTGAAGTACCTACTGTGCCAAAATATTCAAAATCGGCATTGGTCAGGTTGATGTGCCCGGTAAGCTCAAGATAAAAATTGTAATTTATCATGTCTGAACGAACAATTGTTTTTGCAGTCGCGCCTGTGCCCGTCTGGTAATATTCCAGAGTTCTATCAGTCGCATTACCGACCCCTTGCACGATATTATTGAAAACTGACAAACGAATAATATCACTTCCCTGCTCAAAATCGGTAATGATATCGTGATATAGGCTACTTTCAGAACTAATCGGTGCGTTATATAAAAAAGTATCTGCTCCATCACCGCCCGTTAATGTGTCTGCTCCTTCCTGCCCCTGAAGCGTATCATCCCCGCTGCCGCCTATTATTATGTCGTCACCTGTGGAAGCATCAATCAAATCATCATCTGCTTCACCATAAATAGTATCATTTCCACTTCCGCCTTCGAGTGTGTCATTTCCTGCCCCTCCATATATCAGATCTTCATCACCTTCACCTCGAATAGAATCCTCTCCTGATCCACCGTAAATAGTATCATTATCATTTCCTGCATAAATTTCGTCATTTCCTGAGCCGCCATCCAGTAAATCATGTCCTTTGTAAGATCTTATCGTATCATTTCCAGACTCGCCATAGACAGTGTCATTAGCTAAAAACTGGTTATTTCCATTTGTGTCAGAGGTAATTGAATCATCCCCAGCGCCACCAAAAATTAAATCTGCAGAGTTATCCGCACTTGTATTTTCAGTATCTCCATGAATACGGTCATTTCCTTCTGCGCCAAAAATAGTATCCACACCGTCTCTACCCACTAGAGTATCTGCTCCTGGGCCTCCATAAATCACCTCATCTGCACTCGAGCCGACAATAACGTCATCTCCAGCAACACCTCCGTATAAGTCATCTGTTACTGCAAGATTGAACAAAGCGTCAGTAATTCCGCCATTACCATCATTAGCCAGAATTTTAACGACATATGCACCTTCATTTGCATCACCTGGAGGAGAAGCAATATTGAAAGTACGTGTTGCTCCATTAATAGTGATCCATGCAGGAAGCGCTGTGTATGTCACATCATTATCAGACGAAATCTGAGCCGTGTAAGTTAACGTATCATTTTCAATATCATCAAATAAACTACTGGAAAAAGTATAATTCCATGTCTCGGATGATTTCAATCCTTGTGTTAAGATAGACTCTTCAACAGTAGGAGCATCATTCACACTTGTTACTGTAATGCCAATATTATCAATATCTGTAAGTGTACCATCAGATGTTTGCATCTGTAATGTATCTGCTCCAAAAAAATGCGCATCTCCCTGATAAAGCAGTCCATCTGCAGCGGATAGTGTAGCATTAATCTTAGTCGCACTTTGGTTTGTAATTGTGATACTTCCTGTACCATTGCCAGAGATATTGGCTGCATTTACCCCACCGGACACGTTGTTCTTTAATGTAAGCACACCTTGTGCAACACTTAATGTCACTGATAATAACGTTCCTGTATCTTCATCTGCCACGGCAAGTCCAGCTATCGCACTTCGTTGATCCTCATTCACAGTAATATTAGTAGGAGCAGTATTCACAGGTGCGTCATTCGCATTGGTTACAGTTACTGTCACTGTTGAAGTATCACTTAATGTTCCAGACCCATTATCTGTTGCCCGCACAACCAAATTATGCTGCGTGAGCGATTCAAAGTTTAGATTAGTATTATCTGCAATGCTCAGTTCACCAGTAGATGCATTAATTCCAAAAATACCTAAGCTATTACCAGATATAATATTATAGGTTAGTGTCTGACCATCATCTACTTCGGATGCTGTCACATTGCCAATAGCGCCGTTTGCTGCATTCTCGGCGACAGTAAATGACGCATTATTATATATTGGTGCTTCATTTATATCATCTACATTAATTGTGACCGTCGCATCATCCTGATATAATTCAGCTGTGGATGTTTCGCGCACACGAATTTGTAATGCATGGCTATCGTCATATTCATGATTAAGATTAGTATTATCTGCAATAGTAATTACCCCTGTGGAAGCGTCAATCGCAAAAATACCGTCTGCATTACCACTGATAATGCTATAGTGTAATGCATGACCTTCAGGGTCTGATGCTGAAATAGTAGCAACTGCAGCGCCATTGCCAGAATTCTCATTAATATTATAGGTCTGATTGTTGATCACGGGTGCGTCATTTACTTCATTCACCGTAATATTTACTATTGCGCTATTGCTTAGTGTACCCACACCATCATCAGAAACCTGTACTGTCAGGGCATATGGTGGAGCGCTATTGATCTGTGCGCTATCTGCTACAGTAATTTGCCCAGTCGCTGAGTTAATCGCAAAAATACCTGCGGAATTGCCAGATGTAATTGTATAAGTCAGATTATCACCATCTTCATCAGTAGCTGTAGGAGTACCCACTACATCTCCATCATTTGCAGTATCTAAGACATTAAGCGTTTGATTTACAATGTCAGGCGCATCATTTACATCGTTAATTGCAATTGTTAAAGTTGCCGTATCGGTTAATGTTCCTGCTCCGTTGTCAGTCACTTCGATAGTTAGCGCTCGATTTGCTGCTGTTTCATGATTAAGATTACTATTGTCAGCAATAGTAACTACGCCTGTAAAAGCATTTATGGCAAACATGCCATCTCCGTTTCCTGCGACGATAGCATAAAAAAGGTTATCGCCATCCGCGTCTGATGCCGTAACAGCTCCAATGGCTGAACCATTGGCAGCATCTTCATTTATGTTAAGAGACTGGTCTGCGATAGTTGGTGCGTCATTACTATCTGTAACATTTATTGTAATAGCAGCAGATGAAGCTAATGTACCCGTTCCATTATCTGTTGCAGTAATTGTTAAATTATGAGAGGTAACAGACTCATAATCCAGACCTCCACTATTAACTGTAAGCCTCCCTGTATTAGCATCAATCGCAAAAACACCTGCTCCATTACCTCCCGTAATAGCGTAGGTAAGCGTATCGCCATCTTCATCAGATGCTGAGATATCTCCAACTATATCATTAATATTTGCGTTTTCATCTATAGAAAAGCTTTGCGAATTAATAGTTGGCGCATCGTTACTATCGGTAATATTTACAGTGATGAATGCGTTATCAGTGCCGCCATTACCATCACTGGACTGAATTTCTAATATGTATTGGTTGTTTGCTTCGAAATTGAGATTGATATTATCGTTAATTGCTATGACACCTGTCGTACTTCCAATTGCAAAAATGTTTGATGTATTGCCTCCTATAATCACATATGATTGCACATCACCATCTTCGTCATTTGCCGTTGCTATACCTACTACAGCACCATTTGCAGCATCTTCATTAATGTTATATGTCTGATTGCCATAAATTGGTGCGTCGTTCACATCATTGATATTAATAGTCAGATTTTTATCAATGATGTTGCTGTTACCGTCATCAGAACGTACGATAATATTATAACTTCCGACTAATTCATGATTTAATATACCATTCACTTCCAGATTGGCTCCGCTCAATCTAAAAATACCGCCTGCATTGTTAATCAGACTATAGGTATGTGCATCACCAGCGTCATCCTGAGTATCGAATGTACCTACTACTGTACCAATAGCTGAATTTTCATCCACGTTATCACTGGAAATGGTGACATCAATGGGTGCTTCGGCTATATCTCCAACATTAATGGTAAAATTTTGCGAAGTGTTTAGCGCTCCATCTGAAGCTACAACAGTGACAACATGCGAGGCGTCAATTTCGTAATTTAGTAATCCTGCATTAGCAACGGTTATAACACCAGTCGAACCATCAATTGCAAACCGTCCGCCAGCGTTGTCAGATAATGAATAACTTAAAGGGCTTCCTTCGGGGTCAGTTGAGGAAGCCGTAATTCCAACAGTGTCACCATTAGATGCATTTTCGCTAATAAGATTCACTGTAATGTTACTATCGTTAATTACTCCTGGTGCTGCATTTGCTGGCGCTGCAGGAGTTGAAGAGCCAGAAACTGTATTTACTGAGGAAGGTTTAGCGCTACCTCCATTGACGATTACATTTTTCATGTCCAGATTGACAGCAGATGCAACATTATTGAAAAATACCTGAATTACCGCATTTTCACTTGGAACCGAAATAGTGCTGAGGGACGGCAGCGCGCCGTTTTTTATAACTAAATCCTGAAATGTGATATTTTGCGATGTTGTGTTAATTTCAATTCTGTCGGATTCATCAAAATCTGTAATGATAATTGTCTGATTATTTCCAGCGCTGAAAATATTTTTCTCACTCTCTGCGCTGGTGGGATCATCAAATACCTTCTCCCCTAATTCTCTATCAGTTATTCGCGTACCACCATTAATGTAAAACACGTCTTGCCCTGCGCCACCTGATAGCGTATTGACTCCAAAGCCACCATAAAGTGTATCATCGCCATCACCGCCATATAATGCATCATCACCACCATTACCAAAGATAAGGTCATTCCCCGCTCCACCATAAATAGTATCGCCAGCATCATCAGGGTCATAGACATCACTGCCACCAAATATTAAGTCCTTCCCTGAACTACCGTAAATTAGGTCACTATCTTCATTTCCAAAGATTGTATCTGGGGATGTATCATTGACAGATACGAAATTACCATAAATTGTGTCTGAACCAAAGCCACCGTAAATGACATCTGCCCTCGCATTGCCAAAAATGTTGTCATTGCCGCCATTACCATAAATAATGTCTGAACCAAACCCTCCAAATAGGGTATCTGCATCATCGAAAGGATCAACAGCCTGACTCCCTCCATATATTATATCATCACCAAAGTCCCCATATAGCGCGTCATTTCCATAGCCACCATACATCGTGTCGTTGTCTACTACATTATCGTAAACAATATTTTTTCCATCATTGCCATAGATAGTATCGTTCGCACCCGTACCTCTTAACGTATCCGAGCCATCCAGTCCTGCTAACAAAATACCATTTTCTATTGTAACCATAAACTGCATTGTAGTTTATAAAAGAAAACTATTTGTTAATATATCATAAATTATATGATAATTAGCGGAACATATTTTTATTAATTAAATTGTTATTATAGGGCATTTCTTAAATGCTTGGTGATATGAAAGTTAGAAAATTACAGTGAACCCAATCAAAATATTTTCATAGATCACCTAGCTATATCTATATTCAGACTAAAGACGAAACTTATATAAAAAATTAGAATGAGGATTAATTTAAATAAATGGTGATCCCAGCAGGATTCGAACCTGCGACCTACTGATTAAAAGTCAGTCGCTCTACCAGCTGAGCTATAGGATCACAAATCGCAACGAAATGCGAAGCGCCACCATAGAGAAATTGCCGCGCATGTCAACCGCTATTTAACCATAAAATCTATAGATGCGCAATGGCGGCATCGCATTGTTACAGGATTTTACTGCCGAATATGCTTAAGAGGTGGCGAAGCGGACTGCACTATGATATGAGCTTATGGCATGAGCATAACATTATATAATAGTCTGACGCGAACCAAAGAAGCCCTTCCCCAGCAAGACCATATTGGCATATATGTCTGCGGTCCTACCGTATATAATCGCCCGCATATTGGCAATGCACGCTCTGTTGTGGTGTATGATGTGCTGTTTCGTTTGCTGCAGCTGGAATATGATACAGTAACCTATGTCCGCAACATCACAGATGTGGATGACAAAATTAATGCGGCCGCGAAAACAAAACAGATTACCATCCGTGAACTGACCGAGACAACTGCCAGAGAATTTCACGAGGATATGGACGCGCTTAATTGTCTTCCTCCCTCCATTGAACCCCGCGCCACAGAGCATATTCCGCAAATCATTACAATGATTGAAGCGCTGATTGATAATGGTCATGCTTACGTGGCTGAAGAGCATGTATTGTTTGATGTGACCGCACCAAGCAACAATGCTGCATGGCATTATGGTATGCTTTCAGGGCGTGAGACAGAAGACCAGCAGGCAGGCGCGCGCATCGCCGTGGAATCCTATAAACGCAATGGGGGTGATTTTGTGCTGTGGAAACCTTCTTTGCCAGACGATGATGCTTCCAGCGTGTTTGGCAGCCCGTGGGGCAAGGGTCGCCCTGGGTGGCATATTGAATGTTCCGCCATGTCCACCCATTATCTGGGAACTACGTTTGATATTCACGGCGGCGGGGCAGACCTGAAATTCCCGCATCATGAAAATGAAATGGCGCAAAGCTGCTGCGCGCACCCTGATGCATCTTATGCAAAACACTGGATGCATAACGGCTTTTTAACCGTAAACGGTGAAAAAATGTCAAAGTCTCTCGGCAATTTCATCACCGTGCATGAACTGCTTCAGCGCGGCGTGAAAGGCGAAGTGATCCGTCTTGCACTGCTATCCGCGCATTATGCCAAGCCGCTGGACTGGAATGACAAATTGCTTTCAGATTGCGAAAAACAGCTGGATAAACTCTATCGCAAAATCGAAGCCACCCCGCAAAGCAGCGTTGCTGATGATGTATTCTTGCAAAAACTGAGAGAAGATTTAAATGTGCCTGCCGCCATCGCCGCGTTGCACAGCATGGACGCTACACATTTAAAATCCAGTGCCGCAATGCTGGGTTTGTTGCAGGATGTGGACTGGCTGAAAGCAGAAGCACCGCTGGACACCTCCCTCAATGCCGAAATACAGGAATTTATTGCCGCACGCAAAGCCGCAAAAGCAGAGAAAAACTGGGCAAAGGCAGATGAAATCCGCGATACGCTGAAAGCACGTAATATCGAGCTGATTGATTTGCCAGATGGCACTACGCAGTGGAAACAGCTTTAGGCGCAGCAGTGAATATATATGCCGCGCGGCAGTAATAAAGATACGCAATCACTTCGCAGGATTCTTCAATTAATGGAGAAGCATAAATGGAAACCAGCTTATGATCAAAAATATCGCCTAAAAGCAAGCATATAAAAGAAATGGCAAGATAGGCAATAGTATCTTTTACAACTGCATATTGAAGCAGTGAAACTATGTTTTTCACCTGCTTGAACATCACTATGAATAGAGCAACCCCAACAGCCGAAAGTGTTACAGCGGCGACTAATTCTATCCTGTCAGACAGTGTTTCAGATATGCCATAAGCGCTGCCCCATGAACTCTCACGCCCTATACAGGCAATGGCAATGCATGTCATGAACACGCAGCCTGCCCCCCATACGCTGTGCCACTCTGCGCGTCGCACCCAAAAGCAGGCAGATATTCCCAGAAGGATTAGCTGCGTCAGCTCCAGCATACTCATCTCACCAGTGGGCCACATTAACACCCCTCCAGCAACCACCAGTAACGCTATCATACATAATGCGCTGAGTAATTCGATTGCATATTGTCTTTTCATAAGCGCAGAACCATAATGATATTTTTATAGACTGACCAGAAAATTTGAGCAATCCGACATATCCATAACGGCAAATTTATGAAATGTTGCGAAAAGGCTTTTGCATTTTATGTGCGAGGGGCTTACATTACATGCAATATAATAATTATGAGGAACGCATGTCGCTGCTAGAGACCATTAAAAATGTCGTTGTGACACCCATTCACCCCAAAGGAAAATCCATCATTGCGATTGCGGTTATCGCTGCAGTGATTCTCTGGCTCATTGAAGATGATTTATGGTTTTTCGGGCTGCTGCTGGTCGCCTTTTGTGTGTATTTCTTCCGCAACCCCGTACGCACTGTGCCACGTGGGGAGGGGATGATTCTGGCAACGGGGGACGGCGTTATTTCTAATATTACTGAAAGCACGCTGCCTGAAGAATTAAACAATGTTGATGATACGGTATATCACAAAGTGTCCATTTTCCTGAATGTGTTTAACGTGCATGTGAACCGCCTGCCCGTGAGTGGCACGGTAACGCGCGAAGTATATGTACCAGGCAAATTCATCAACGCGGCAGAAGACAAAGCCTCAAAGGATAATGAGCGCAGCGTGGCGACGATTACAACGAAAGACAATGAAGTAATCGCTTTTGCGCAGATTGCTGGGTTGGTCGCGCGTCGTATCATCACCCAAATTCACGAAGGTGACAAAGCAGTGCAAGGCGCGCGTTATGGCATCATCCGTTTTGGCAGCCGTTGTGATGTGTACATTCCTAAAGACTATAATCTGCTGGTTGATGTGGGCAGCACAACGCTGGGTGGGGAGACGATTCTTGCCACACACCCGAAGAAATTTGACGCTACAAAAATTGAGTGGGTGCAGGATTAATGCCTTCCCGCCCGATACGCCTTATCCGCAAATATCTTCCCACTGCGATTACGCTGACTGCCATGTGCTGCGGGTTGACCGCACTTCGGCTGAGCTATATTCGTGAAGATATTTATTATTCTTTGCTGTTGCTGCTGTTGGCAGCGTTTTTGGATGGGATTGACGGAAAAGTCGCGCGGCGATTGAACGTGGAAAGCCCCGTGGGCGCTCAGCTGGATTCATTGGCGGATTTTCTGAATTTTGGTGTCACACCTGCACTCATAATGTATGAATGGCATCTGAAAGATCTTTATTTCTTCGGCTGGGCAGCTACGCTAATTTTCATGTGCGGCGGAGCCTATCGTCTGGCGCGGTTTAACGTCATGTATAGCAATAAGGGCATGGAGAATATCTCCTCCAATTTCTTTGTCGGCGTGCCAAGCCCCGCAGGCGCGATTATCGTATTTCTGCCTATGGTGCTGACATTGCAAGGTTATATTAAAGACGAAACCGCCATCTTTACTACACTTTACGTGGTGTTCTGCGCCTTCCTGATGGTCTCCACCATCAAAACCCCCTCCCACAAAATGCTCACCTTCACCCGCAAAAAAATGCTTCCGATTGTGCTGGGACTGGGCATTTTTATCGGTCTCTCGCTAAGTAACCCATTCAACAGCTATCTGGTGGCAACGATAGGGTATTTAGTGGTGATTACGGTGCTGTATTTTAGGAATGAGGTGTATCGGAAGCGGGTGGCACGTTAATTTCTACGCTCACTTGTAATATGAGTCTTATTATAATCCTCAAGTATTTTTTGCAATTTATCTTCTGGAACAATTTTGTCTATTTGCTTTGGAAAATATGTTGCCTTGCCTAACGTATTTAAAAAGAAATCATTCAATCTACCCGCAGCAGACATTTGGTAGTGAAAAGTTAGTTGTCCAGTTGAGTCTGCTTTGTATGATTTTTGTAATAGAATTGAAAATAAGTAACAGTATATACGAACGTAATTTCTCTCTCCAAGTTCGTTAATAGGCTGCTCAAACTCGTCTATACTATTAGTTCCATCCATATTATTTTGGCTGCTTCTATCTGAATACATATGCTTTAATTGTTGGTGGATTCTTTCAAAATACCTTAAATGCTCAAATTGATTACCAATTCGGAGAAAATAGCTTTTAGGTATGTATCCAAAGATACCCTGAACCGCCACCTGCATTTCCTCATGTATATCTTTTGATTGAATAAGAAAAACATTTAATGCCGCACTTTTTGCGTTATCCTCAGTGGCATCAACCTGCTTTGTCATCTCCTCACGCTGCAATGAGATTTCATAGCCTTGCATGAAATATCCGATGATTAACCAAAAGAACGCCAACGGCGCAAAGAAGCCAGCAAGAAAATCTCCCTGCTCATTTAATGGCATTGAATAAAAATTTCTGAGAAAACTTGGAAAGTCCTTTTGAGGCATTGCTCCGATGAAACTAGGGTCAACTAATTTTATATCTACAAAATATACTCTAAAATAGACTACAAACCACACTACTGTTACTGTCAGACCAAACGCAGTAATATGTTCAATAAACCACGTTTTAAAACGCTTCCAACGACTAGCTTCTGGTTGCCCCATCACTGCTCACCACATATTTATAGGTCGTCAGCTGCTTGCAGCCTACAGGGCCGCGCGCGTGCAAGCGTCCTGTGGAGATGCCGATTTCTGCGCCCATGCCAAATTCGCCGCCATCGGCAAATTGGGTGGAGGTGTTGTGCATCACAATAGCGCTGTCAATTTCGCGTTGATATTGCGCGACGATAATATCATCTTCTGCAATAATCGCGTCCGTATGGTGTGAGCTGAAATGATTGACATGCTCAATCGCCTGCTCTGGCGTTTGCACCACTTTAACTGATAAAATGGCATCAAGATATTCTTCGCCCCAGTCATTATCTGCTGCTGGCTTCACGCGCCCGTCTGCGGCTTGTGCTTTTGCATCTCCACGGAACTCACAGCCTTCCAGCGCATCAATAATGGCAGGCAGGTAGGCATTTACGATGCTTGCATCTATCACTAAAGATTCAGTTGCCCCGCAAATGCCCGTGCGGCGCAGTTTGGCGTTTTTGATGATGTTGATGGCTTTGTCTTTGTCAGCTGATGCGTGAACATAGATATGGCAATTCCCATCCAGATGTTGAATGGTGGGAATGCGGCTTTCGCGTGCAATCCGCTCCGTCAGGCTTTTGCCTCCGCGTGGCACGATAATATCTATTGTCTCAGTCATGGTCAGCATTTCGCCCACAGCTGCTCGGTCTCTCGTTGGTACTAACTGCACCGCACTTTCTGGCAACCCAGCCGAACGCAAGCCTTCATGCATACACGCCACAATCGCCTCAGAAGAATGGAAACTTTCAGACCCTCCGCGCAAAATGGCTGCATTGCCAGACTTGATGCATAATGCACCTGCATCTGCCGTCACATTCGGGCGGGATTCATAAATAATGCCAATCACTCCAAGCGGCACGGAGACGCGCTTAATGGTTAAGCCATTTTCCTTGCGCGTATATTCCTCCAGCATTTCGCCTACAGGGTCTGCCAATGTTGCAATGGCGCGAACGCCACTTGCAATGGCACTAATGCGGTCTGCATCCAGTTTTAAACGATCCAGCATAGAACCGCTCAAACCCTTTTCTTTGGCGGCTGCCATATCCTTCTGATTGGCAAGCAGAATGCTTTTCGCATTCGCTTCAATCGCATCTGCCGCGGCTTGCAGCGCCTTATTTTTATCTTCCGTGCTGGCTATGGCAAGCGTGCGATATGCCTGTTTTGCGCCTGCGCCAATCGCATGCATCAGTTCAGTAATAGTATCTTTTTGGAGTGGTGCTGTATTTGTCATGCATGAACCCTAACAAATTTGCCGCATCATTTCCAGTGCGAAATAATGCTTTTCAGTTTTAGTGGGATGTGGTAATGCAATTATTGTACATTTTATTTATAGATTTTTCTTATCATGGCAAATCAGCCAACATGCGAAAAAAGCTTCAGACTTGCCAACATCATTGGCAAAGAGAATGCTCATAAACTTGGCGAGATAATGAACAGAATTATGAATGAGGCTTCGAACGAATTCTCTGATAATGAATTGTTTGAAATTTGTGATAAAGGGCAAACGCCTCTTTTTACATATTCAGAAGCTCCCAAATTTTTTCAGCGCATCATGATTCAAAAATTTCTCGATGCATCCAGCCTTGAGGGACAGAAAGATTTAGCTGAGAGATATAAAATACCAGGTGTGTTTTATGTCTATGGCAGCAGGAACCGCACACGATAAATTTATCTGATGCGGTTTTTTTTTGTGCGCACTCACCTATATAATGCAAATGACAACGCCAAGACTTTATATTCACACTGCTTTAAATGCAGGCACTCCCATCACCATAGATGACAAACAAGCACATTATCTGCAAACCGTCCTGCGCAAAAAGGCGGGGGATAACGTGATGCTGTTTAACGGAAAAGATGGCGAATGGAGAGCCACCATCACAGGGCTTTCCAAAAAACAGGTGCATTGCGAACTGGCAGAGCAAGTGCGCACGCAGGAAGCTACGCCAGACATATGGTTGTGTTTCGCTCCCATCAAAAATGGACGGATTGATTTTCTGGTGGAAAAAGCCACGGAACTGGGCGCATCAAAATTGTTGCCCGTGCAGACCGAGCGCACCATCGTATCCCGCGTCAACCACACCAAATGTGTTGCCAATGCCATTGAAGCAGCCGAACAGACGGAGCGGCTGGATGTGCCAGAAATGCTGTCTTATCAACCCTTGCTGAATATGCTGGATGGCTGGGACGCATCTCGCAGCCTGCTCTATTGTGATGAAACAGGGCAAGGTGCATTGGCAGAAGACGTACTTTCACAACTCAGCACTCCACTTGCCATATTGATTGGCCCTGAAGGCGGATTTACCGATAAAGAATTTACTGCACTCCGCTCTCGTGATTATGCACATCCCATGCATCTTGGAAAGCGTGTGCTGCGGGCAGACACTGCTGCCCTCAGCGCACTCACACTTGCACAATATTTCGCAGGGGATGGCAAAGAACGTATGAGCAGGCAATAGCTTTTTGATGCGAGCCTTGCATATTTAAGCACAACACTATTTAATGACCGATACTATTTATACTGGAACAGACTATGACACACGCCCTCACCACCCTTACGCAGCTTGGCAAAGAACATGCGGGCGACATTGCAACATGGTTTGACAAGGCATATCTGAATCAACGCACCCCGATTTACAGTTCAGTGGATATACGTGATGCAGGCTTCAAAATTGCACCTGTGGATACAAATCTGTTCCCTGCTGGCTTTAATAATCTAAATGAGGCGGCGCAGGAAAAAGCTGTGACAGAGATGACGCATAATTTTGAGCGTTATGCCAGGCGTTCAGGCAAAGCCGTCAGGCGCGTGTTGCTCATGTCTGAGAATCATACACGCAACCGACCCTATTTTGACAATATCGCCATGATTCGCAGCATATGCGAGCGTGCAGGCGCAGAGGTGGTGATTGGACGGTTTGACCTTGAAGCAGGACAGACGATTGACACGGAAACCACGGATGATCGTATTATCACCGCGGAGAGCATTACGTTGGATGGAGTGACACTGAAAACAGGCAGTGGCTTTGTGCCTGATGTGGTAATTGTCAATAATGACCTGAGCAGCGGCTGCCCTGAAATTCTGTGTGATGCGCAGCAACCCATTTTCCCGCCTGCAGGCATGGGCTGGTATCGCCGCAGAAAATCGGTGCATTTTGAGGCATATAACCAGATTGCCAACGAATTTTCTGCACATTTTAAAATTGACCCGTGGCTCATATCCACCGTCATTCACCATTGCGGAAAAATCAATTTCAAAGAACGCAAAGGCATGGAATGTGTGGCGATTGGCATTGACAAAGCCATTCACCGCATCAAACAGAAATATGAAGAATATGGCATTAAAGATGAACCTTATGTCTATATTAAAGCAGATAGCGGAACGTATGGCATGGGCATTATGACCGCGCGTTCAGGGGATGAAATGCTGGAGCTGAACAAAAAGACACGCAACAAAATGAATGTGATTAAAGAAGGTGTTTCCAACAGCGAAGTGATTATTCAGGAAGGCGTTCCCACCATCACCAGGCGAGGCAATGCCGTGGCAGAACCCATGCTCTATCTGGTTGGTGCAAAACCAGTGGGGCATATCTGGCGGGTGAATGAAAGCCGCGACGCGACCAGCAGCCTGAATGCGCAGGGGATGCATTTTGAACCGTTCGAGGCAGGAGCAGATGTCACCGCATATGATATTATTGCACAGCTTGCCACACTGGCCTCGGTGTATGAGCATTATGACACGAACGCTTGCGGAGATGAGCTATGAAAATTGCCATACAAATGGACGCTCCACACCTGCTGAAACCTGCAGGAGACTCCACCATTGCGCTCATGCGCGAAGCAGCAAAAAGAGGCTATCACTTATATTATTATCAGGCACATGAATTAACGTTGTCTGAAGGGGATGTGATCGCCCCATTGCGCTTGCTGCATATTCAGGATGGGGATGATTGGTATGACATGCAGCCTGCCGTCATGACCTCGCTTAATGCAATGAATGTGGTGCTGATGCGGCAGGACCCGCCATTTGATATGGGCTATATCACCGCGACTTATATGTTAGACAGGTTACATGATGTGACGGTGTTGAACAACCCTACTGCCGTTCGGTCTTATCCTGAAAAATTGCTACCTTTCGATTATATGGATGCCATGCCTGACACACTGATTACGGCGGATCATGACATTATCCGTGATTTTTTACGCGAGCATCAGGATATTATTCTCAAACCGCTTTATGGCTGGGGTGGACATTCAGTGTTGCGCCTGCGCACAGGCGGAGACAATGTGGAAGCGCTGCTTGAGATGCTACGTTCCCGCGAGACACTGCCCATAATCGCCCAACCATTCCTGCCTGATGTCAGCAATGCAGATATTCGTGTGGTGCTGATCAATGGCAGAATTAGCGGTGCATTTGCTCGCACCCCAAGCAGCGGCGAAGTTCGCGCCAATATGCGCGTGGGCGGGCAGCCAGTAAAAGTGGAACTTAACGCATTTCAGCGCGAATTATGTGAGGAAATTGCACCAGACTTAAAAGAAAAAGGACTTTATTTTGCAGGGCTGGATTTTATTGGCAATATGCTGACTGAAATTAATGTGACTTCACCTACAGGCATTAAAACCATTGAAACGCTATATGCCACCTCACCTGCAGAAGATTTTTGGAACGGTATATCATAGTAAAATTCTTAATTTCTATAAGCGCGACATAAATCTTTATTAACTTTTTATTTGCTATTGCCTCTCACTGATAGTAGTTAGAGTTAAACAAAAAGTAAGGATTATTTATGACTATTAATTTTGATATTTTAGATGATAACATTTCAGACGTATTGGAACTGCTTGATGACGCAGTAATCCTCGGTACGTTTGGTAAAGACACCATCACAGGCACTGCAGCCTCTGAAGTCATCTTTGGTTTGTCTGGCAATGATGTGATTGCTGGTGACGTGGCTGGCGGCATTGGCGGCAATGATACGATTGTAGGCGGCAACGGCAAAGACCATATTCAACTCTGGAATGGTGATGGCGTAGCTTTTGGTGGCAATGGCAAAGATACTTTATTAGGCGCGAATGGTGATGACACACTATATGGCGGCAATGGCAATGACAAATTGCAGGGCAATAAAGGAGATGATGAATTGCATGGCGGGTCTGGCAATGACAATCTGCTTGGCAAAACAGGGAATGATACCTTATATGGTGGCACTGGCAATGACAGAGCTGATGGTGGCATCGGGCATGATGAAGTCTATGGCGGCTTCGGCAATGATTCCGTATTCGGTGACGCTGGCAATGACACGATCAATGGCGGGTTCGGCAATGACGTGATTGCAGGACAGGAAGGCGCAGACGAACTGACAGGTGGTTTCGGCAATGATGATTTCTGGTTCTTTGATGCATCTGATTCACAAGTGACAGATTCAGGCGATGATTTTGATGTGATTACGGATTTCGGCTTCGGCAATGATAAGATCAAGTTTCTGGATTTCCTCACGGACTTTAGTGAACTGATTATCCGTTATGATGCAGCTGATGATTATACCTATGTTGAAACTGCAGACCTCAGCGACGATTTTGGATTTGCATTACAGGGTGATCTGACAGCTTCTTTAGGCGAAAACGATTTTATATTCGTATAATCACCGTTCATTACTGAAAATAAAAAAGCCGCTTTGGAATTGCCCGAAGCGGCTTTTTTTAAAGTATATATACTTGCTACCCTATCATCACTAAAACACATCTGCATCACGGCAAAAATAGCAATAAATACGCGCATTACAGCCACATTAATTCGTTAATTCTTATATTTATATATTAATAAATACACATTTAAATATATAATATTTAGTTAATTTATATCGTGATTTATTTAACACAATTAACCTATTTTCAACTGCTAATTGCAATATTAGCCGATTTTGGCATTTTTATTACTTGAAAGTAATCATTATCAGGTTTACCGCTTATCGAATGGTTAACAAAAAAGGAGGCAACCATGACTATTGTACTAAACGGAACTTCAGGTGATGATCTTATAACCGGGACGGCAGCCGATGAGCTGATTCGCGGCTTTGGAGGCGATGATACCCTATCAGCAGATGTTGCTGGAGGCGCAGGAGGCGTTGACACTATTGTTGGTGGCAATGGGCGCGACGTGATCCAGCTATGGAATGACGGCGGAGAAGGCTTTGGCGGCAACGACAAAGACACGTTGCTCGGCGCAAATGGTGATGACACATTACACGGTGAAAATGGTCACGATAAGCTGGTCGGTCACAAAGGGGACGATGTGCTTCTTGGCGGCAACGGCAATGATGTGATTCATGGTAAAATCGGCGAAGATGTGATTATCGGCGGCAATGGTCATGACCTTGCAGATGGCGGCAAAGACAATGACTATATGGAAGGTAATAATGGCAAAGATACGCTGTTTGGCGGAGAAGGCAATGATACGATTGATGGCGGCGCTGGCGCAGACATTATCGCAGGTCAGGCAGGCGAAGATGTGCTGACTGGTGGTGGCGGCGCTGACACCTTCATGTATTTTGATATTGCTGACAGTGAAGTGGGCGGCGGTGTAGGATATGACATCATCACAGACTTTAAAAATGCTGATACCATTATGATCGTTGGATTTATGACAGATTTCAGCGAACTGACCATCAGCTACGATGGTGTGGAAGACCTGACCTTTGTAGAATCTGCCAGCCTGCTGGATGATTTTGGCTTTGCACTGGAAGGCAACTTAAGCCTTGCACTGGACGCTACGGATTTTGTCTTTGTGTAAAGGATATATCAAGTCGTAAGCAAAAGAAAACCGCGCTCAGACAAGGGCGCGGTTTTCTTTTTTTAATATCCTGCAAAATCTTTATTTAACCGTAATTTAGCAAATAGATCTTATTCTAATATTAATTTAAATCTGCAGGGTTAAAAAGATTTGACTGAAGATGAATTATTGCAAAAAACAAAATATAGCGTTTCGCAGCATTTATTGGAGTCTGTGACGCAGCAATTGTCGCGCGTATTGACTCATCATAACGGTGTTACTCACTTTTCAATTCATCAACCTAATGTTTCATATGATGCCAAAGCGCAGTCAGCATTAGAAAAAAAGGCCATACAACATAATATTACGCTGAAATATCAGCAGAACATAGGAATAATCTTCATTTCAGGCGATAAAAATAATGTCCTTGATTTTCTTAAATCGGCTACACAATATAAGAATATAATTTTTTGAAAGATGCTGTTACAGATATTGAAATATCGTCAGACCTCATCAATGCCCAGCACTATAAGATCGTATTTGATCGAAGCAGCCGCAGCCATGAGACGGTTCTGTTTTTACCATCCAAAGGCAGCAGCACATCGTCAGTGGTTTCTTTAAATCAGCAACAGGGTGGCGTTGTCACGGATGATTCCCAGATCATGGGGAGCATTATCAATGGAACAGCATCCAGCAAATCAACCCTTTTTTTTCTGGAAGGGAGGCAGAATGTTATAGCTGCATCATCAGTGTCTGCCAGTTCCTTTGTAGAAACGCTTCCAGAATTTAATCCTTTATTTTCCGTCTCTGCTCAAAGTGAAGCGCCAGCTCCCTTACCTGACAACATAAATCAGGACAATAGTTCAAACTCTGAGGATGAAACTATTCCTGTTGTAACGCCAACGCAAAATAGCAATAATCCTCCATCATCACCAACAAATGAAACGGCTTCAGAAACTGGCAACACACCTCCACCAGCAGCAATATCAAGCATACCAGTAGCTGTCAGCGCAGCTCTGAGCGCTTCCACAATAGATAATCTGGCGGGCGGAACATTGGGAGACAGTTTTTCTGCAGCGCAAGCGGGGTTTTTTCACAATACTGACACTGTTATTGGCGCTGCAGGGAATGACACGCTGACCATAGACACAGGACTGGTGAATATTACTCTGGGAACAGGAAATTACGACAATATCAGCAGTGTGGAAACACTGATACTATCAGATGATCAGGCGCATAATATTGTTATTGATGATAGTTATTTTTCGTTTGGCGCTGGATTGGAAAATAATGCGTTAAGCATTGATGCGTCTGCCGCAGTAAACAACGGTGTTACTATTGATGCCAACAACCTGACCAGCTCACATAGTGTCAGCGTTACGGGTGGCATGGGCAATGACAGTTTCACTGGTGGTGCAGGAGATGATAGCTTTACGATTAACTGGACTGCAAATGAACAGCCAGATGATTTTGGCAATTTGCAATTGTGGCTAGATGCAGCAGATGCATCAACTGTCATAGAATCTGGCGGGCTGGTATCCTCATGGCGCGATAAAAGCGGTTTTAACCGACATATGAATGAAGGAAATCCTGTACGTCAGCCAGAATATGCTACCTCCGCAGAAGGTAAGCCTACGCTCTATTTCGATGGCGGTGATATTATGACTGGCTCAGGAGTCAGCCTTGACGAAGAAGTAACCTTTATTGCAGTCGCTCAAACCTATACAACATCAGGAACACGCGTATTATTTAATGATATTTTAGCTGGTGCCAATCAGGATTTTTATGTTGATATTAATCGCAGTATCAATGGAAGGCAGGGTCATATCTGGGGAGATGTGATTACTGGAACAGGTTCTATTGCACTCAACACTAGTAATAGTTATGTCTTATCCCAAACGCGCACTGGCAGCACAGGCAACTGGTTGCTGGAAGGACGGGTGAATGGCGCTGATGATTTCAGCAACACGACTTCAGTAAACCCAAATGGCGGCGGCACAAATCAGTTAGGTGGATTATTCAATCCTTTTATTGGTCATGTGCAATTATGGTTTGGCACGATAAGCGAGATTATTGTGTTTGATCGTGCGCTTAGCGCATCCGAACAGCAGCGGTTGGAATTATATCTGGCAAATAAGCACGGGATTGCGGTGGATGAATCAGTTGAAGCTCTGCAGGATCAGGTGAGTGGCGGAGGCGGATATGATAGTCTGAAAATCATTTCTGGTGCGTTTAAAAGCCATTTAGGGCTTAGTGACACAATCACATCTATCGAATCATTCGATCTGAGCAATAATAATGCCGCCCATAACATTACGCTTACTAATGCATATTATGACAATAATGGCGGGGTAGATGGCGACATTGTAACCGTCAATGCAGCGGGGAACAATACAGCTATATTGATAAATGCGGCAGCATTATCGTCCCCTCATGCAATTAATGTGCTGGGTACTAACGCAACAGACACCATCCTCGGCGGAGCAGGCAGCGATACTGTATCATATAGTGATGCAACCATAGGCGTAACCGTAAATAACACGGGTAGAGAAATTAGTAATATTGAACGCATTTCAGGGTCTTCTCATAATGACACTATTAATGGCGGACTAGAAAGTCAGACTCTGACAGGGGGAGACGGAGATGACGTTTTGCATGGAAATGTAGATAGCGAAAATTTCAACATTAATGATTATACTTCGACATTTGCCTGGTATGATGCAGCAGATACTTCAACCATAACAGATATTGCTGGAGAAGTGACACAGTGGAATGATAAAAGCGCGAATGGCTATCATATGCAAAGCGCAGCAGGGCAGCGCCCAGGCACCAATCTAAGCAGCATGAACGGCCTTAATGTGATTACCAACGCATCAGGCGAAAGATTACTGAATACCACCATAACCAATTTCCCATATAGAGAAATTACCATTATTTACACTTTAAAAACTAATTCATCTGGCAAAGCTTTGACATCCTATGCTGCTATATCTTCAAACGATTTTCTGGTGGTTAGCAATCCAAATCCATCCACAAACTTTATAATCGGGAATAATGATTCAAGTGGTGTAGGCGCTGCATATTTAGACAACCAGTCTCATATTTTTTCAATAAGCTGGCGCAGCAGTGATGGATTAACAGAATCATATCTCGATAACATGCTACAGGGGCAATATAACCATATGGCTGGATATAATATCCAAAAAAATGGTTCACTTTCAATATTTGGTGAACAGGATGCAATCGGCGGCGGCTTTGACAATACTCAGGATTATGTCGGAGATATGGCAGAATATATTATTCTTGATTCCTCAGTCTCAACGGAAGACCGTCAACAGATTGAAAGCTATCTTGCAGATAAATGGGGCATTCATTACGGTGGAGCAGTACAGGACCATGACCATATTTCTGGTGAAGCAGGAAATGACAAAATAACGGGCGGTGTTGGCAATGACACTCTTGACGGAGGCAGTGGAAACGACACGCTTATAGGCGGCAATAATAATGATACACTGACTGGTGGCGCTGGCACAGATATATTCAGTTTCAAAAATTCTTCTGGCAGAGATGTGATAACGGACTTCAAGGACTCAAGCAATATTGCAGGCGATCAGATACATATTCTAAGTAATATTAATAATTCAGGTATTACAAACTGGATAACACTGAGCGCCAACATCAGCCAGTCTGGCGCGAATACTGTTATTGATCTTGCGCCAGCAGCTCCAGGCACACACATTATCACGCTGACTGATGTAACAGCCACAGACCTG
Organism: Rickettsiales bacterium; assembly: GCA_024304995.1. Lineage (GTDB taxonomy): Bacteria > Pseudomonadota > Alphaproteobacteria > Rickettsiales > UBA998 > JAMWZD01. The sequence continues at coordinate 601,113 of JAMWZD010000001.1, forward strand.
ACTGCCGCAGATTTTGTGTTTATATAGTGATTATCTATAACGCACTTACAGACGTAGTTTTGCTTGGCACTGGCTGCATATGAACTGCCACTTCCTGCGCATCAATCGTCGTTTGTGGGGTGTGCAGTCTGGTTGCTACTTCGCTGACAATTTCGCTCACCTTGGCTTCCAGCGGATTATCCAGATGGATGATGGAGTGAGGATGGTCTATGGTGGCGGCATATAAATCTGGCTGGCTTAGCGCAAATTCGAGATGCGCCCCCGCTTTGACACCCGTTAAAAACGCCCCTTCCAGTGGGGTAAACACTTCACCAGAAAGCAAGGGGTCACTCACTTGCTCCTGTGACATAGCGCGTGTGATATGCCCTGTAGAAAGAATAATATTACCTGTTTTAATATCCACATCCACATATGGCGCTTCGTTTTTGACCAGTATAATATCTTCTGGCATCGTCCCGTGAGACTGCGCAATCAGGTTCAGCCCATCTGCAAATTGCTGCGTGAAATCAGTGTACTGCGCCACCTGCTGCGCATCCGCTTCGGGGAACATCGCTACAAAATCAGGGTTACTTAGGCGCGTGCCTTCGGCGAACTGGGTGATGACATCTTTGTAGGGTTCTTCTTGTTGCATATTATGCTCTGGACTCTTTCTCATTCGTTCCCCTAGATTTCGCATACCTAAAATTGCAGCAGCAGACATGTAACCAACCCTATATCATTTAAATGAAAAACTATATTAGCAGATCGAAATGTCATTTTAATGACAAAATATAATATGACGCGCAAAGCGCTTGTTAAGCGCGCAACAGTAAGCTACATATAACATTATGGACATGGCACATATACAAAATTCACTGCGTGAAATGAAAGAATGGTCGCTGGAAAGCTGGCGCGAGATTGAAATTAAACAGCAACCGATATATCCAGACGAAAAAGCGCTGGAATCGGTGGAAGGAAGACTGCGCAAACTACCTGCACTCACCTCCCCTGCAGAGGCGCGCCGCCTGAAAAAAGAACTGGGCGAAGTGGCAATGGGGGATGGCTTTTTGCTGCAGGGCGGTGACTGCGCTGAAAGTTTTGCCGAATTTAGCGAGAAGAACCTGCGCTCTTACGCGCGTTCCATGCTGCAAATGACGATGGCACTAATGTATGGTGCAGGCTGCCCCGTGGTGAAAGTCGGGCGCATTGCAGGGCAATTTGCCAAGCCGCGTTCCTCTGGCATGGAAACGGTGGATGGTGTAGAACTGCCAAGTTACCGTGGTGACATGATAAACGGCATGGAATTTGATGAAATATCACGCCACCCAGACCCTGAGCGCCTGATGCAGGTCTATTTTCAGTCTGGTACTACACTGAATTTTCTGCGTTCCCTGTTTAAAGGTGATTTTGCCTCGCTGGAAACCATCAGCGAATGGAATATGGATTTTATTAAGCAATCTGCACAGGGCAGACGCTTTTCGGAATTGGTGGAACGCATTAATGAATCCATGCGGTTTATTCGCGCGTGCGGTCTTTCCCCTGCACAGGCGCGTCAGCTTTCCGAAGCACGTTTTTACAGCTCTCATGAAGGGTTATTGCTGAATTATGAATCTGCGCTCACACGCATGAGCGAAGAAGACGGCAAACCCTATGTTTGCTCAGCGCATATGTTATGGATTGGAGACAGAACACGCAACCCGAAAGAAGCGCATGTCGAATTCTTACGCGGCATAGCGAATCCGATTGGCTGTAAACTCGGACCTTCCATGACACGTGATGATTTGCTGGAATTATGTGACGTGCTCAACCCAGAGAATGAGCCAGGGCGCTTAACCTTCATCGCCCGCATGGGCGCAGATAAAGTGGGTGAGTTATTGCCGCAACATGTGCGCACATTGAAACAGGAAGGGCGACATGTCGTCTGGTCGTGCGACCCGATGCACGGCAACACCATCAAATCACCTAACGGATATAAAACGCGCAAGTTTAACGATATTCTGTCTGAAGTGCGCCAGTTCTTCGCCATTCATCAGGCAGAAGGCACGCACGCAGGTGGCGTCCATTTTGAAATGACTGGGCAGGATGTGACAGAATGTCTTGGTGGCGCACAGGCAATTTCCGAACTGGATCTGGGCAGCCGTTACCACACCCATTGTGATCCACGTCTGAATGCATCACAAAGTCTGGAACTGGCATTTTTGCTGGCAGAAGAACTCCGCAAGGAACAAAACCGCTAATCTGCTTTTGATTGTTAGATGTTTTTGTCAGTGGCATAGTCAGTGACATACACACTTCTGCCTTCAATTTTTTTGCCAGATTCAGTATGTTCAACCTTACCATTCACCACGACTTTATCACCATGAACGACACCAGGTGCGCCGACTACATTCACGGCGATGGTCGCGCCCTGCATTCCACGGATTAAGAATTTCCCTGAATGCACATTAACATTCACTACCTGACCATATGTGGTGACATCATCACCTGGTCGTGCATAAGTATCCACAATCTCGACTGGAGTTGCATTTTCTTTGAGCTGCACAGCAGACAGACTGTTCAGTTGCAGTTCATTCCCTGTCAGCAATGCAGGGGACAATAGTGCAACCGCCATTGTTCCAATGAAGAAGCGATGAGTCAAAGTATTTTTCTTTTTAATATGTGCCATAATGTTTCTCCGAATCTGACTCATTATGAAAATTAAAACCTATAATTTCCATGCGGAGAAAATATCTAATGTATAAGTTGCATATAAAGATTATATACTATTTTGTTAGACAATAGATTACATTGCGCAGCCGCCGAATTTGTGATGAGCTAAGATTGGCGCGCTCAATCATCCCTTGCAGACCAAAGCGCATCATGCGTTGCTTGTCATTAGAAGGGAAATAATGTTTCTCTTCCAGCTTGTTGACTAATAAAGAATATAATGAATGTTTTTCTTTAAGCGAAGCTGTTTTACTTGTTTGTATTGCCGCGGGTTTATCGTCTTTTGAAAACCAGTCATACGCGCAGATAATCACGCTCTGCGCCAGATTCAGCGAGCTATATTCTCCCGTGGGAATGGTAAGTAATTTCTGACAGCAGGCAATATCTTCATTGCTCAACCCGTTATTTTCAGGTCCGAATACATATGCCGCCTGCCCTGCATTGCTTTTCGTTTCTATAGTTGCCTGCGCAACGCTGACATGTTCAATCTCACTATCGCGGCGGCGGGCGCTGCATCCATATGCGATGTGGCAATCCTCCAATGCATCCGTCAAATGATCATATAATCTGGCATTTGCAATAATATCCTTTGCGTGAGATGCCGTGGAAACAGCTTTGTCATTCGGCCAGCCATCTCGAGGGGCAACCAGACGCAATTCTGAGAAGCCAAAATTTTTCATGGCGCGCGCCGTCGCACCAATATTTCCCCCCATTTGCGGGCGCACTAAAACAATATAAGGTGGCAAGGCAGAACTCATAGCGATGTTAATAGCATTTAAAGAGCTGATATGGTATAATTTCTTGCATTAAAGATAAAACCTATTTATAGACACGCATATGGCAAAAGAAGAATTATTAGAATTTGAAGGTGTAGTGGAAGAAGTGCTTCCCAACACGATGTTCCGTGTGAAGCTGGAAAACGGACATGAAATGCTGGCGCATAGCTCTGGTCGTATGCGCAAAAACCGCATCCGAGTGCTGGCGGGGGACAAGGTCACAGTCGAAATGACCCCCTATGATTTGACCAAAGGGCGCATTACATTCCGCCACAAGTAAATACATTACCGTTTTATTTATAAATACTTAAAATATTAAATAAATATTAGCATCTATGCTGATATTATGGTATAGTGTAAGTAATAGATAGAATAAAAACGGTTACAAACAATGACAGTAGTAGATCCAATGGTTAGCGGCGCAGCGCAAATTCTTGCCAGCCGAGATTCATTTACACCAGAACAGATTCAAATGGCTGAAATGACGCTAGATCAGGCAGGCATTGACCCATCCATGCTGGATAACGCACGACTGGGCATGTTGGCAATGGGTGACTCTAAAGGGCTTGAAGGATTTGCTGACGTTAATGAGCAAGCAGCAGGTATAGAAATGGCTGCAGCAGCGCAGACTCCTGCTTTTACACCTGATAGTGTAGGGCTTTGGGGGGATGATTCAGGCAATTCACTGGGCTCTATGGAAGCAATGCATGATCGCTCCGTCATGAATAACAGTCACACTGGAACTGCAAATGATACAGATTTACAAAATGTAGAAATGCAGGCACGTGCAGCAGCAATTGGCGCAGGAGACCAGTCAACAATTGAAGACCAGGCACGTATGTCTGGCGCGTCAGCCGCAGTTGAATCTGCTGCAGATAAAGCAGCATTACAGACTGCTGGCGCAGATTATATGATGAACGCACAAGCTGGTGAAAGCGTATCAGAGTATGAGGATCGCAAGGAAGAAGAGCAGCGCCAGCCAGAACAGGCGCAGGAACAAGGCATGTTTGCAGGCGCGTTCGCCAGTCTGGGCGCAGCACTTGCACCTGTGATTGCCACTATCAAAGGCTGGATCACTCCAGGACAGGAACAAGGAACAGATATTTCCATGTCAGAGCTTGGTGAACTCAGTCCAAATGGTCCGCAAGCACAACGTGGCATTGGTGGACGCACTGTTTAGCAGCCCCCTGTTGCATTGTTAAAAACCTTGCCCCGAATTAACTAATCTGCTAGAAACATCCATGTAATTAACATGGATGTCTGGCTTTGTCTGAAACTACTCTTACTCCAAATAATACCCCCACTATTTCCATAGAAAAGGAGATGAAACGCTCCTATCTGGATTATGCGATGAGTGTGATTGTCTCTCGCGCCATTCCAGATGTGCGTGATGGGTTAAAACCCGTGCATCGCCGCATTCTGTTTGCGATGCAGGAATCCAATTGTGATTACAATAAACCCTATAAAAAATCTGCGCGTATCGTCGGTGAAGTGATGGGTAAATATCACCCGCATGGTGACGGCGCGATTTATGATGCATTGGTGCGCATGGCGCAACCATTCTCCATGTCCAAAATGTTGATAGACGGGCAAGGAAACTTCGGTTCGATGGACGGTGACCCTCCAGCAGCAATGCGTTACACGGAATCTCGTCTGGACAAGGTCTCCCAGCTTGCGTTGTTGCAGGATATTGAAAAGGATACAGTCGATTTCATTCCGAACTATGACGGCGCAGAAAAAGAACCAACCGTATTGCCTGCACGTTATCCGAATATTCTGGTTAATGGCGCAAATGGTATTGCAGTGGGGATGGCAACCAACATCCCGCCTCATAATCTGGGTGAAGTGGTGGACGCTACCTGCATGTTGATTGATAATCCTGCTGCTTCCATTGATGAACTCATGGAAGTGATTCCTGCACCAGACTTTCCAACGGGCGGAATTATACTGGGTCGTCAGGGCTCACATTCTGCGGCGCATACGGGGCGCGGTTCCGTGGTGATGCGTGCTAAAACGCATTTTGAAGAATTTTCAAATAACCGCACGGCAATCATTGTTGATGAAATTCCGTATCAGGTCAATAAATCCCGTCTGGTGGAACGCATTGCCGAATTAGTGCGTGACAAGAAAATTGAAGGCATTTCTGACTTGCGCGATGAGTCTGACAAATCGGGCGTGCGCGTAGTGATTGAAACCAAGCGTGACTCTGTGCCAGATGTGGTGTTAGCTCAACTCTTTAAATTTACGCCGCTGCAAACCAGCTTTGGTGTCAATGCATTAGCGCTGAATGATGGTCGCCCAGGTCAGCTAAACCTGAAAGACATTCTCGAAGCCTTCGTGCGCTTCCGCGAACAGGTAATTACTCGCCGCACCAATCATTTGCTGAATAAAACGCGTGATAAGGCACATAATTTAATTGGCCTGGCGATTGCCGTTGCCAATATTGATGAAGTCATCAAAGTCATTCGCAACGCCCCCAACCCACCCGCAGCCAAAGAAGAATTAATGCGCCGTGACTGGGATGCGGCAGATGTATTGCCACTTCTGGAACTGGTGGATGACAAGCGCAATGCGCTGGATGGCACACGCATTAAATTTACTGAAGAACAGGCGCGCGGCATTCTGGAACTTCGCCTGCAACGCTTAACAGGGCTAGAGCGCGAAAAGATCAACGGCGAACTGGCAGAGCTTGGCGAAGCCATTAAAAAATATCTGTTTATTCTGGGTTCATATGATGAGCGTATGCGCATTATGAAAGAAGAACTGCAGGAAGTGAAAGATGAATTTGCCGTGCCACGCCGCACCGTAATTGAAGAATCTGAATTTGAACACGACATTGAAGATCTGATTCAGAAAGAAGATATGGTTGTGACGGTGACAGCGGGCGGCTATATCAAACGTGTGCCTCTGGACACCTACCGAGCGCAACGTCGCGGAGGAAAAGGGCGTTCGGGCATGTCCATGAAGGATGAGGATGCGATTGAAGAATTATTTGTGGTGAACACCCACACTCCCGTTCTGTTTTTCTCCAATACAGGAAAAGTCTACAAACTGAAAGTCTACCGCCTGCCGCTTGGTTCGCCTACCACGAAAGGCAAGGCGCTCGTCAATATTTTCCCACTCGAAGATGGTGAGACGATTACGACCTTCATGCCACTGCCAGAAGATGAAGAGACGTGGAACGAAATGCATGTCATGTTTGCTACTTCAATGGGTACGATTCGCCGCAATGATTTATCTGATTTCCATAATGTCATGAGCAACGGAAAAATTGCCATGAAGCTGGAAGGCGAAGAACAGCTTGTGTCAGTTCGTGCATGTAATGCAGATGATGATGTGTTGCTGGCAGCGCAATCTGGCAAGTGCATCCGTTTCCCGGTTGATGCCATTCGCGTCTTTAAAAGCCGCGCTTCAACAGGTGTGCGGGCAATGAAACTGGCTGATGGTGATATGGTGGTGTCTATGTCTATCCTCAACGGCGGAAAAGACGTGACATCCGAAGAACGCGCAGCTTACCTTAAACGCGCTAATCAGCTCCGTCGCGCGGAAGGTGAAGCAGTGAATGACGAAGTGGAAGGCGCAGTGACTGACCTCTCAGATGAGCGTTTTGAAGAACTGGCAGAGCGTGAGCAGTTTATTTTAAGCATTACTGAAAATGGGTATGGCAAGCGTAGCTCATCCTATGAATATCGCGTTACAGGGCGCGGTGGTTCGGGCATTGTGAATATTATCACGAATGAACGTAACGGCGCAGTGGTGGGCAGTTTTCACATCGCAGATGATGATCAGCTGATGTTGATGACGGATACGGCAAAAATCATCCGCACTCCTGTGCATGATGTCCGCATCGCAGGTCGCAACACGCAAGGCGTAACATTGTTCAAGGTGGATAAGGGCGAGCATGTCGTCTCTGCCGTGCGCATTGATGGCGCAATGCTGAAAGATGCTGAGCCTGATGACGCGGAACTGGAAGATGGCGCGGAAACCACGGCGGAAGCAAGTGTAACCATGCCAGATACTGACGCGTAATGTCTGAACGTATCGGCATTTACCCTGGCACATTTGACCCCATCACGCACGGGCATCAGCACATCATCAAACGTGCGTTGCGTGTGGTGGACAAACTCATCGTCGCCCCTGCGCTGGACACGGGCAAAGCCCCTATTTTTGATCTGGAAAAACGTAAAGAGCTGATCCAGCATGACATTGATGGATTGCCGAATAATCTTGGTGCGCGGGTGGAAGTCCACGCTTTTTCAGGGTTGCTGGTGAATTTTGCACGGGAGCATAACGCCACCATTTTGGTGCGGGGTTTGCGCGCCATATCCGACTTTGAATATGAATTTCAAATGGCATGCATGAACTCCAAACTCGCTCCCGAAATTGAAACGATTTTTCTCACCGCATCTGAATCGACTCATTTTGTCTCGTCTCGCTTTGTGAAGCAGATTGGAAAACTGGGTGGGGATATTTCACAGTTTGTGTCTGATAATACAGCGAAGGCGCTGCAGGAGCATTTTAATGCATAAAAAAACCTTTCTAAACAAATTAGAAAGGCGCAGTATTAGATTTTATTCAGATTCCAGTCATACCCTAAAACAGAATTTAGTAGCAGTACCTTAGAGTTGGCATAGCTTCTATATGCTTTTTCGTGTGCCTTTTTAGCTTTTGCCAGTTTATAGCAGTATGCAGCAATATGTTTAATGAGTGCTGCATATTGTTTTGGCTCAAGCACATGTTGCGCACTTGGCAAAAAGAAATCCATTAATGCAAATTCTTGTTTGGTTGCCATATGCAAATATGATTCGAGCAAAAGCAAACCTTTATCAGGTGATGCATTTTTGCCTGTTTGTTTGCTGACAACAGTATTTAAGTTCAAATCAGCATCTTGCTGGATAATATCGTGAAACAAGCCTTCGGACATAAGAGAAACCTCTTAAAACTACAGGGCAAAACTTACAACGTAAGTAAATTGAATAGCTGTATTAACCTTTGTCAGCAAAATTGTCCAGCTTAAACCCCACAACACAGCCCAGAAAAATCCATATTCAGCGCATAAAGCTGCGTCAACGCCTGCTGATATTGTTGCTGTGCTTTGATGTGTTTAATGCGTGCTTTGGCAACATTTTCATCACGCATATTCAGCAGAAAATAATCACTATCGCCATTTTCAAAGCGTATTTTTTCAGCATTCTGCATGGTCTGCGCCAGTTCAATTTCCTGCTCGGTAATACTGACATATTCACGCGCGGTGTTCAGCGCTTTCAGTGCGTTTTGCAGTTTCAGGTTCAGCGAGTCCTTCACCAGCTGCACCTCATATTGCAACTGGCGCTGCTGCGCTTTTGCCTGCGCAATATATCCCTTCGCGGTGCGTCTTTGCAACGGGATGCTCACATCTGCTTTTAAAATCGTTTCTGCCTGCTCACGGGAGACAGGACCAGAACCAATATCATTATTGTGTTCCAGCTTCACATCCAGCTTTGGAAGCAACAAATTTTCGCCGTAACGCTCCTGCAATGCCAGCTCATCATTTTTAATGCTGAATTGCGCCAGTTCTGGCCGCAGCAATAAACGTTCTTTAAATGTCGTCACATCCAGCGCCGCATTTGTTGGGGGAAACTCTGGCGGCAACTGCTCTTTTTCTGGGGTGAGCGGCTCCCCTGAAGGATTACGTGCATAAAACCCCAGCTGATTAGCTTTAACTTCAAATTCCAGCGCCGCATTGTTCAACTCAGCTTGACGCTGCAGAATATATTGCTGATTTTCTGTCAGAAAAATCCGCGCAATATCGCCCGTATCCGCCTGAATCTTGAAGTTTTCCTGACGCTCTACTGCAATATCCAGCAAATCCTGATAGACCTTATATATCAACCCTGCCGAAAGCCACTCCCAGTATTTTTCAACTGCCTGCTCCTGCAATGCCACTTCAATCAACGCAACATCTGCCTCTACAATTGCATCCTGAAGCTGCGCGCTTTGCAGTTTGAAACGGCTGGGGTCAATGGTGCGGTTGCGCAGGAGAGACATTTGCAGCCCCACCAGAAATTCTCCATTTTCCGTGGTGATGCGTTTATCTTCGTAAATGGGAAAATTGCCATCTGATAAACGATAACCTGCAGAAAGTTTTGCGTTAAACTCTCGAAGTGGCTGCACAATGCGCGTATCCGCCTGTTGCCCGTCATAAAAACCATGAAGACGACTATATAAATCCTGCTCGATTGACGTATCAAACGCGCCTTCGGCTTCAAGAATTTTTGCGGCAGTAATATTCTGCTTTTCCAGCGTGCTGAGCAATTTGGGTGAATAAAGTCGTGCCAGCCGCGCCACTTCATCTGCGTGCAACAATTCTTTTGCCTGCAGTGAGGCGCACCATAGCAGCGAGACACATGCAATCCACGCAATGCGCATTACTTCGCGCTCCCAGAGGCTTTGTTGCTCGCGCCGCTTTTGTTGATAGGGTTGCGATCCCCCTGCTCTTTCAGCAAGCCAGTAAATTCAGGCGGGAAGTTGTTCAGTTGTCGCCATAATTCATAGCCCAGTGACACTTCTTCCAGCAGCACCCAACCTTTCACATGCGTGCCGTAACGCAGGAATTTTTCATCTGGCCAGCCGTCACTATCTGGCTCAACAATCACTCGGAACTTGCCATTTGCACCCACGGAAGGGTCAACAATCGCCACTTTTCCACCAAATGTGCCCACCGCTTTGGACGGCCAGCCACTGAACTGCACCACAGGCCAGCCTTCAAATTGCAGCCGTACTTTGCGACCAGGATAGACCAGCGGCACATCCACACCATCTGTATAAAGCTCTGCGACAAATTCAATATCATCTGGTGCAAATTCCACCAGCGGGTCACCCTGTTTCACGGTGGTCGCCACATCACCTGAAACAATGTTCAGCACGCGCCCATCACGCGGGGCATAGAGTATCTGCGTGTCCTGACGGGACAGTTTGGTTTTCACCTGCTGCAACTTTGCCAGTGCCTGCGCTTCCTTGGCAAGCAGGCTTTTATAGTCAATACGCGCTTTTTCATATTCGCGCGGGGCAGACAGCCCCTGCTTCACCAGGTCATTTTTGCGGTCTGCATTCAGCTTGCCTGTGCGCGCTGCCATCTGCGCCACTTCATAATTGCGCTGCAATGCGTCTCGCTCTGCGCGGAGGCGGTCAAGCAATAGCGGGTCATTATCCATAATCTCCACAATTGGCTCACCTTTTTTCACAATCGTTCCGTCTGACACAAACCATTCTTTGATGCGCCCATCCACCAGCGCGTTGAGCATCTGCACACGGTCACCAGGGTTCAGCGTGATCACCTGCCCTACGCCATAAGCTGTCTGCACCCACGGAACAAAGATGAGTGCCAGAATAATCAGTAAAATTGTAGCGCTTAATATCCACGCAAAAGTTCGGGTGGCTGAAGGAATTTCAAGCTCATCCAGAATCGGAAATCTGGCATTATGTCTTGCAGGCATCGTCATTTACACTTCCTCCTGCTCGGCATCATAATTCATATATATCTCATGTGAGACATATTTCTGCTGGTCACGATGCAGGATAAGATATTTCTCAAAACACCCCATACCGCGCAGATTGGAGCAATAAAGCAACGTCATATCAGGTTTCTGGCACAAACGCTCCATAATCCGCACACGGCGCTGATAGGAAATCATATCAAAACATTCATTTAATATCAGCACATGTGGCTGCGCTAATATCGCAGATGCGAGCTTCAGCCGTAAGGTCTGCGCAGTGGTTAACGGTGCACCGTGCGCCATGAGTTGCGTATCTTTTTTCTTTGGCAACGCGGCAATTACGTTGCCCATTTCCACCAGTTCCAGCGCCGCATCAATCTGCACCGTGGTCGCTTGTGGCGCATCCATTGTGAGATATTCGCGGATACTGCATTCAATAATGGTCGGTCTGTCGAGAATAATAACGCGGTCACGCAGGTGATGCGTGTGATAATCTGCAATAGATTCTCCCGCAATCAAAATGCGTCCTTCATGAGGCATATCATAGGATTTGAGCGCATCAAAAAGCTGGATCTGTGCTTCATAATGTACGCTATTGACCAGAATTTTGTCTCCTCCATTAATGGCAAAATTCAGCCGCACCGCTTCAGAATTATCCAGAAATAAGGCATCATTGCATAATATATCCACTGGCGCGATGGGCAGATATAACCCTTCATACACCTGCTCCTGTGGGACATCATAAAGCTGGTAAATCTCTTCCAGCGCTGCTGTCAGATCATAGAGTTGAGAGAGATAATATCCCAATCGTGAAATGCCATAAAACACCGCAGAAAGCACCAGCTCCGCCGCCACCAGCTGCCCAAGCGACAGTTGATTATTGATCACCAGTGATCCCCCAATCCCAAGCAAGCCCGCATTAGAAAAGGCGTATAAAAGCAAAAATCCTATATGTTGTGAGAACACATTTTTAAAATGCAAAATACGGATGTTAATATAATTGCGGATGAGCTTATCCGATTTCTGAATGGCAAAATTGCTGTGTTTGCCTGATTTGTAATAATCATTTGAATGGGCAATATCTTCAAGATGTCGTCCCGTCAGATATTTTGCTGATGAAAGTTTCATCGCAGTGCGCATTGCCCGCCACCCAAAAGCACGCCAGATAATATATAAGGTTGAAACGAACACGACCGTGAATAAGAGCAGCCACGGGTGAAAAAATGAAACCAGCACCATCCCTACGATCATCTGCAGCAGGGTTGCAAATAACCCAACCACCATACCAGGGAGAATTTTCTGCACCTGCACAATGTCAAAATACCGATTTACCAGTTCGTAACGGTTGATGTTTTTGTAATAATCACGTTTGGCGTAAATATTTCTCAGTGTGAAATCTGCCGCGATGCGCGCATAAACGCGGCGCTCAAACCGCTCCAACACCAGCATCTGAAGCGCGGTCAGCGTACCTGAAATAAACAATAAAATGAACAATGTCACCGTGAGCCAGATGACGGCATTCTGCAACCCCACATTGGCAACAGTGTTGATCAGCATCTGCACAGAAATTGGCACAGAAAGCGTCAGCATACTAATAGCAACACCATACACAATCGCTACTTTCAGGAAGGATTTATCTTCCATGATAAGCGTTGAAAAAAGCATTTTTACAAATGCCTTAAATTCAGTATGCGTCATCTTTTTGATGTTTGCCATATGATATTACTACAGAAGTTAAGCCGCAAATACTATAGCAAGATTCAACTATTTTGGCACTGAAAACCGTGTAATGATAAGGATATGCTTATGTGCTTCGTACATCTTCTTTGTTGAGTGACATCGGCACATCAATCGTCACTGTGGTTCCTTTGCCTTCTTCACTTTCAATTTTGAAGTTACCACCAAGGATTTCCACCAGTTTTTTGGATAGCGGCAAGCCAAGCCCTGTGCCTTCATAACGGCGTGAAAGCTGGCTATCCACCTGCCCGAATGGAGTCATCACTTTGGAAATGTCTTTTGGCGCGATACCAATACCCGTATCTGTCACCACAAACACCGCGCGGTTGCGCACCACATCATGCCACGCAGTGATCTTCACCTGCCCGTTTGGCGGCGTAAATTTAACGGAATTGGAAAGCAGGTTCAGCAACACCTGTTTGAGTTTTTTCGCATCCGTATGCAAAATGAAATGCGCTTTCGGCAAATCTTCCAGCAAGGTGACCTGCGCTTCTTCCGCACGCGGAATCATCAAACGCACGGAGTTTTTCACCATTTTGATGCCATCAATTTCAGACAAGTCAATTTCCAGCTTGCCTGCCTCTGCTTTCGAAAATTCCAGAATATCATTGATCAGGCTGAGCAGGTGCTTTCCTGAGCTATTAATATCTTTGAGATATTCAATATATTGAGCTTCCAGCGTCTGCGCCAGACTGGTGAACAGGATTTCCGAAAACCCGATAATAGCGTTAAGCGGTGTGCGCAATTCATGCGAAATATTCGCAAGAAACATGGATTTATCACGGTTCTCAGATTCTGCGGCCGCGGCGGCAGCGGTCAGTTCAAGGTTCAGCTCATGCTGTTTTGCGATGATGGATTCTGCCCGACGCGAGAAGAAAATAAGCAGCATAATCAGAAATAAGAAAATACTGATAATCCCTAATGATGCAATCCACTGAAAATCTATCAGCTTGCCCCATGAACTGGTGACATCATAATCAATGCGTATGATCGCATCCATATAAGTTGCGGGGTTGTCTGCCAGAATGCGGATATAATTCTGGGTGTAAATAGGGGTATAGGTGCTGATGAGCGTGCCACGCTTCAACTCCCCATTTGCCAGATAATATTCCGTATCCTCCAGAACGGCTGCAGCATTTTCCCCGCCTAATGCAGTCGCAAATTCGGGATTATCCTTGTCAATCCACATCACCTTGTTGCCCAGCGTAGGGTTGACTGAAAGCACCATTGCACCATCTTTCATGTAAAGGCGCATTTCGTTTATTTTCATCTGCGCGAAGAAATTCACTGTGTCGCGGCGCAATTCCTGATATTCGCGGTAATTCTTCCATTTTTCGACATTCAGCCGTGACAGACGTGAAATGGTGTTGCGGTGTTTCACCCAGACCGTCTGCGTATAGGCAGTGGAAAGGCGCTTGGAATTGGTGCGCACCATTTCAACCATATCGGCGCTGGCAATGTGACGATAATACAGACCCACTGAGTATGCTGCTCCCACCACAATAAGCAGGCTTATTATGCTGAATATTCGTATATAGCTAAACATCGCTACATCCTTTCAGGTGCATCATGCCCACATATTACAGCGACAAACCGTAAAAAACAGTTAAAATGCAATCTAGCAACTTGACCATCCACTCAACTTGCATTATAAAACACGGTTCAGAATTAAGGAGTTTAATGTGAAACGTACTTTTCAACCAAGTCGTCTTGTTCGTAAACGTCGCCACGGCTTTCGCAGCCGCATGGCTACTGTGGGTGGCCGCCGCGTGATTGCTGCACGCCGCAGCAGAGGTCGCAAGCGTCTGAGCGCGTAAATGGATGAGCAGATTCGCTCTGCCAATCCTTTATCCATCTCTACCTTAAAAACGCGCAGACAGTTTCTGGCGCTGAGAACGTGCGAGCAAAAAGTTATCTCACGTTTTTTTATTATTCAATATGCAAATATAAAAGAATATGCATCTTTTCTGCCATCTGATGCAGAGAAGCCACAATGCTATATTGGTTATACCGTCACGAAAAAGATGGGAAACGCCGTGGCGCGAAACCGCATCAAGCGCAGATTGCGCGAAATGGTGCGTGCGCAATTTCCGCTTCATGCCAAAGCAGGTTTTGCGTATAATATTATCGCACGACACGCCATCATCAACGCCCCATTTGAAAGCATCTCACATGAACTTCAACGCGCACTACACAAAATTCACCACTAAACTGCGCCGCATTCCTGCGCAGGCGTGCATTATGCTGGTGCGAATTTATCAATATACCCTCTCCCCTTTAAAACCACATTCCAGCTGCTGTTTCCTGCCCTCCTGTTCACATTATGCCATTCAGGCACTACAACGCCACGGCGCGGTGAAAGGCAGCTGGCTGGCGTGCAAACGCATTATGCGCTGCCATTCAAAAAAGACTTACAGCGTGGATGAAGTGCCTGAGTGAAATAAAGGCTTTGTTTTTGCTGAGAGTTTTGTTATATTGGTTAGGTACATTATTCTCATTGAGAACTGACGCTATGGATCATTTAGTTGATAAAATAGACCCAAAAGTTGAAGCCATTAAAGCCGCAGGCGAAAAAAATGATTTATATATATACATTTTTGGAGGGTGGCTTTTTTTAGTACTGCTAATTGCAGTATCGTTACAAATATATTTTCACTAGGTAAATACGACTAGAATTTCGCTCAGGATATAATTTATTTATATCCTTTTTTTTAGTAAACTTAAACATACTTCAATGTCAAATCTAAGTGATACAAAAGAATACGGCAGCATTCTAGAGTTAAAACTGTCGGCAACATTGGAACTTAAAAGCACTAAAAAATATGCTGTTGGAGCAATACTTTTAGCTGCGATTTTCTCAGCGTATTTGCTGATACCGATTTTTATAGATGTTTCGGGTGATGCTCTTATTCTCTCTAGAAAACTGATTACTTCTCATCCTCAGAGTAACACTCTTTTTGGATTGTTAGAAAGAATGGTAACAACTTCATCAGTCTGTTTAATTTATGGCGGTTTATGGAATAATGCTGCCACTAATGAGAAAAATTCTCTTTTTGAGCAACATCAAACCATTCTAAACCGCATTAACAAAAACTGGGACATTATCAATATCGCTATTGAGAAGTCTCGCGAAGCGCAAAGATACGGCGATACTCGCGCCTATAATTATGGCATGAGCGGCGCGCTTGCCTATTTTGCTAAGCTGGTTGGTACGGAATATGAGCAGGAAACAGAAGGCATAGACCTTTCTTGTCAAATGCTGTGTAAGCGCAATTATTCTGGCTTAAAGCTCAATCGCTGCAAGCTGGATCATGCGGACTTCACGAATTGCACGCTAAAAGGTGTGGAATTTAATGATGTTACCACCAATGGAACGGTGTTTAGCGATATTGCCTTACAGCAAATCACTATTAATCGTTCCAGCGCAAACGAAAACTCATAACCATTCTCTGGGAGGTCGCTATTAGCACCTCTCTTTTTTTATCTTCATCATAGACAATATTAATCCTCATCATGCTATAATGCGTGCATGAATATCACCATATTAGGATGTGGCAGCTCTACAGGCGTGCCAGTGATTGGGTGCAGATGTGCGGTCTGCACCTCGGCAAATCCGAAAAACACGCGCACCCGCGCCAGCATTCTGTGGACGCTAGATAATGGCAAACGCATTCTGGTGGACACCTCGCCCGATTTGCGGGAGCAGGCATTGCGACATGACCTGACGACTGTTGACAGCATCATCATGACCCATGCCCACGCAGACCATTGCCACGGCATGGATGAAGTGCGTTCCTTTAATTATCACCGTGATGATTATATAGATTATTATGCTAATGCAGCGACTATGGCAGACATCAAAGCACGCTTTGCGTATGTGTTCCGCGAACATCACCGCTCCCACGGCTGGTATAAGCCCTGCCTGATCCCGCATGAAGTCACTGCTGGAACTCATAAAATCTGCGGGGAAGATGTAACATTATTCAACCAGCAACATGGCAAAGGCACGACGCTGGGTATTCGCATAGGTAATGCTGCCTATACCACAGACGCAAATGCGCTGGATGAGGCAGCCTTTGACGCGCTGGAAGGCATAGAGGTGTGGGTGGTGGATTGCTTACGCCTTACTCCCGCCCCCACTCATGCGCATCTGGACATCACGTTGGAATGGATTGAACGTGTGGAGCCCAAACGCGCGATTTTAACACATATGGCACATGAGATTGATTATGACGAAGTGTCTGCCATGCTTCCTGAACATATAGTGCTTGCCTATGACGGCATGATGATTGATACTGCGCGCGCATGACACTGACCGACCAACAAAAACACGCCGTGAATGATGCCACTGTTGCAGCAGGCGCTATCATCATGGAATACCGCAATGCGTGGATTAAAGACGGGTTTGATGTGGACATTAAGAAAGATGATTCCCCTGTCACGCAGGCAGATAAGGCAGCAGATAATTATATCTGCGAAATACTGCGCGAGCTGACCCCTGATATTCCTGTCATTTCAGAAGAAGGTTCACATAATCAGGCGGCAGCGAAGGATGGCTTTTTCTGGTGCGTTGACCCGCTGGACGGCACAAAAACCTTTATTCGCGGCGGGAAGAATTTCACAGTGAATATTGGGCTAATTCATAACTTTATGCCTGTTTACGGCGCGATATATGCCCCCGCACATGAACAGCTTTATTATGGATGTGTGCATGAAGGATTGGCATCAAAATCCGTCCGTGGCGGCGAACATGTGGTTATTGCAACACGTGCAACCCCTGCTCATGCAGAAGGCTTGACCGCCTATGTCAGCAAAAACCACGGCAGGAAAATGGATGAGCAACTCAAAGAGGCGTATAATATCACCGAATCTATCCCCGCCTCCAGCTCCATTAAATTCTGCAGACTGGCGGAAGGGCTGGCAGATATTTATCCCCGCTTTGGCCCTACTATGGAATGGGACACTGCAGCAGGACATGCCATATTGCTGGCAGCAGGCGGGCGGATTGATGTGATGGGTGAAGGTAACGCTTTGCGATATAGCAAGCAGAAGTTTTTAAACAGCAACTTTGTGGCATATGGCTGCAAATAAAAAAAAGACCGTCAGAACAATAGGTTCATGACGGTAAAAAAACTTAATCTGTGATATTTCGGTAAAGAGTGCTGAACTCCAGACCAAAATCTTCAGTTATGTTAAGTTGAAACGTATAGATATGCGTTTCGGGTTTTTCAGGCTGCGAGGATGCAGATTTTGACAACTCGTCTGCTAATTTCGCATTATTATCAGCAATAAGGCTAACCTTTTCGAGCTGTTTCCTAAGATCATCAATCTCATCAATTTGCTTTAATGCTTTTTGCTTCCAATATAGATTAGTCTGGTTTTCAAATTCAGCAATTTTTAGCAACTCATTGAGTTGAGTATTTTCCTCTTCCTGCGCATCTATTGCTTTCAATAAAGCAGTGTGACGCGCCTCAAGGTTTGAGAAACGTTTTTGAAGAATACCGAACTCTTTGAGTTCTTTAAGCTGTGCTTTATATTTGTTCGCCATGTCTTTCAACTGGCGATCTAACATAGCTGCACGTTGTTTCCAAAAATTAAGCGTACCCACATGTTCGTTTGTCATAGTCTTTAAAAATCAAATAAACGACAAATCAGGTGTTACCAAAGTAACACGATGTAATAACGAGTTTTTGTTCTGATGATTGAAACAATCATAGCGAAACAAAAAGAATTATTGCCACTTTGTTAAATTATAATGCGCTAAATGTCAATGGATAGCATTACATCTGTCTGATGCATCTGTCCTGCATCTGCCAGCCTGCCAAGCGACTGGTCTATCGGCAATTGTGCAATCTGTCGCGTGCCATATTGCTCTGCCAACGTTGCGCCTCCCCCTTCACCAAAGAGGCGGTGCTGATTGCCCTGTTCATCTTCAAAATAGCTCATATTTTCAATCACACCAATCAATGGCACACTCACTTTGGCAAACATCGCAGCACATTTTCGCGCATCTATTACCGCCACTTCCTGCGGAGTCGTCACCAGCACTGCCCCGCCCTGATGCTGCGCCATCGGCACAGATTGCACAAGCGAGAGATGCACGTCCCCCGTGCCAGGGGGCATATCTATCAGCAGCACATCCAACGGTTTTTCTTCCGTTCCCCAGCGAACCCCACGCAGCATCTGCTGCAGGGTTTTGCTGACCATCGCGCCGCGCATGATAGCGGCTTTACTGGGGTCTAGCAGCAACCCTAAAGACATGATGGCGATGCCAGACACTTCGGGCGGAACCATTAAGTTGCCATCCAGTTCGGGCTGGTTTTGATGGCTTAAACCAAACATGTGCGCCATAGAAGGGCCGTAAATATCTGCGTCCAGTATGCCAACGCGCAGCCCCTTCTTCATGTAAGACACGGCGAGCAGCGCAGTCACCGTAGATTTTCCCACGCCCCCTTTGCCAGATGCGACCGTCACAATCCGTTTCACGTGCGGCAAAGGGGTGCTGCTCCATTGCGCTGGTTTTTTAGGTGCGGTTTGCGGCTGCGTTTCGCCATCGCGCTCGGCAGACAGCACGATTGTGACATCATGAATCCGCTCATCCTGCAGCAGGCACGCCTTGATGCGCTTACTGAGAGCTTCCCCCTGCTCAGCCTGTTCTGCTTCACATTCCAGCACCAGACCGATCTTCTCTGCGTGAACCACCACACCTGAAATGCGTGATGCATCTACCACATCATGCAGCATGGCGCAGATGTCATCACGAGATAAAGTTTGGTCTTTTTGAGGCTGCATATTGAAAATTCCTATTGCGCATCACTATATATTCTATCAAGACTAAAGTCACTTTGCTATTTTAGTGAGTAGTGACGATAACTTTAGATTTAGCAAAGTGCGAAATCTTAAATATGTGCAAGGAGTGTTATGTCCTGGAATAAAGGTGGCAATAATAAAGGTCCATGGGGTCAAGGCCCTCAACAAGGCGGTGGTGGCAACCGCCCCCCACGCAAACCAAATCAACGCCCCGAGCAACCTGATATTGATGAATTGCTTCGCAAAAGTCAGGAATCCTTCAAAGCTGCCTTTGGTGGCGGAGGCGGGAAAGGCACAGGCGCAGGAGGCACACCATCAAAAAAACCGTTTATCGCAGCTATTGTTATATTGCTTGCATTATGGTTTTCTTCGGGAATTTACCGCGTAGATGCTGATGAGCAGGGTGTTGTGCTGCGCTTTGGTGAATTTCATCGCACGACTGAGCCAGGTCTGAACTATCATTTCCCCTATCCGTTTGAAACAGCGTTCACACCACAGGTGACCACCATTCAGCGCGAGGAAATCGGGTTTCGCACTACTGGAAATAACCGCCGCAATGTGCCAGAAGAAAGTCTGATGCTCACCAGTGACAAAAATCTCGTCAGCGCACAGTTTGAAGTGCAGTGGCGCATTAAAGATGCGGTTAAGTTCCTGTTTAATCTTCGTAACCCTGACAATATTGTAAAACCTGTAGCTGAAACAGGATTGCGTGAAGTGATGGGCAACACGCCGCTGAATCTGGCACTTTCTGATAAACGTCAGGCGGTAGCGGAAGAAACAAAACAGTTGATGCAGGTGATTTTAGATGAGTATGAAACAGGCATTGAGATTTACGAAGTAAACCTTCTGGCAGTGGATGCTCCTGAACCTGTGGTAGACGCATTTATTGACGTTCTTGCTGCGCAGCAGGAAAAGGAAACGCTGCAAAATCAGGCATTAAAATATCGTGATGGAATCATTCCCGTGGCTCAGGGTCAGGCGCAGAAAATGGTCAATGATGCATTGGCATATCGTGAAGCACAGGTCGCCAAGGCAGAAGGGGAAGCATCACGTTTCCAGAATATCTTAGAAGAATATAGTCAGGCAAAGGATGTTACCCGCAAACGTATTTATCTGGAAACTATGGAAAAGCTCATGCAGGGCATGGACAAAGTGATTTTAGAAGATAATGGCAAAGGGCAAGGCGTACTGCCATATCTGCCGCTGCCATCCATTGAGAAAAAGCCAAAAGGAGAAAAATAATGTCTAATAAAGGATTACTAGGAATTATTGCTGCTTTTGTGATTATTGGTGGCTTGCTGAACAGCTTTTATATTGTCAATCAGACCGAGCAGGCGCTGATCCTGCGTTTCGGAAAGCCCATTCGCACCGTGACGGAGGCAGGGCTGAACTTCAAAGTGCCGTTTGTGGACAATGTGGAAATGTTCGACAAACGCATTTTGACGCTCAATGCAGACCCGAAAGCGGTGATTCTGCGTGATCAGGATCGCTTGATCGTGGATGCATATGTCACTTATCGCATTGACGATCCGCTACGGTTCTATCAGGCAGTGCGTTCAGAGCGCATCATGAATCAACGCTTAGAGAATTATCTGGAAACCTCACTTCGTGAAGTGATGGGTCGTGAAGATTTAAACACGTTACTATCCCCAAAACGTTCTGAAATTATGGATACGATACGTGACAATGTGGCGCGGCTTGCCAACGGGCAAAGTATGAACATTCGTGAAGAATCAGAAGCTGCAGCTGCCACTCCGCAGCGGCGCTCCCGCCCGCGCCATCATCATGATGTCTTTGCGGAATATAGCAAGGAAGGCGGCAAAAAGGATGTGGATCATTCCGCTATGCATCATGATGAAATGAGTCATGAAAATCATGATATGGCGGCTGAAGAAACAATCGACGTTCCACCTGAAGGTGCTATTGCCGCGGGTGAAGCAGCAGCTACCCCGAGCGCAGTCAACACCATGCAGCAGGAAGTGAAAGAAAGCATTACTGATGGTTTTGCCGTAGCGGACGTGCGTGATGAATCCAACGAAATTACCGCAAGTGACCGCGCAGGTCTTGGAATAGAGATTGTTGATGTTCGCATTATGAGAACCGATCTGCCAAAACAGACCTCTGACCCGATTTATAATCGTATGCGTTCAGACCGTCAGAAAGTGGCAGAGCGTTTCCGCGCGGAAGGCGCAAGAGAATCTCAGATTATCCGCTCCAAAGCAGATAAGGAACGAACGATCATCATAGCTGACGCTGAAAAAGAGTCGCAGATTCTCCGTGGTATGGGTGATGCAAAAGCGACTGAAATCTATGCTCGCGCTTATAATAAGGACCCTGAGTTTTATGATTTCTTCCGCTCAATGCAGGCCTATGATAAAGCATTGGACAAGGACGATACTACTCTGATTCTTTCCCCTGACAGCAAATTCTTTAAATATCTGGAGCAATAAACTATGCGTTTTCTTTCTCTATCTCTCCTCTCTCTTTTGATTATTGTGCAGGCTGTTCCTGCTCAGGCACGTCTTGCAAGTTTTGCACCTGTGGCAGAACGCGTGCTTCCTGCCGTGGTCAATATTTCCACTACGCAGAAAATACAGACTGGCAATTTCCGCTTTGGCGCACCAGGTGGCGTGCCAGGGCTGCAGGATGAACGCCGCGAGGAATTAGAGAAATTTTTTGAACGCTTCGGTCTGCCCTTTGCTTTCCCTCAACAGGGCGCACCCGCACCAGAACGCGAAGTACAGTCTCTGGGGTCTGGTTTTGTGATTGATCCGCAGGGATATGTTGTGACCAACAACCATGTGGTGGCTGAAGCCAGCGAAATTGTGGTGATTTTTTCAGATGATACCAAGCTGGATGCAACATTGGTGGGACGTGACCCGAAAACAGACCTTGCATTGCTGAAAGTAGATTCACCAAAACCGCTGGATTACGTGACCTTTGGTGACTCAGACACTATGCGCGTTGGTGATTGGGTGATGGCGATTGGAAATCCGTTCGGTCTTGGTGGAACAGTCACCTCAGGCATTATTTCTGCGCGTTCGCGCAACATTAACGCAGGGCCATTTGATGACTTTCTGCAAACTGACGCTGCCATTAACCGAGGCAATTCAGGCGGCCCGATGTTCAATCTGGATGGGGATGTGATTGGTGTGAACACTGCTATTTTTTCTCCTTCGGGCGGCAATGTGGGTATTGGCTTTGCCATTCCATCTGCGCTCGCAAAACCGATTTTAGACCAGTTGCGCGAATATGGTCGCCCACATCGCGGCTGGCTGGGTGTGAAAATTCAGCATGTGACAGATGAAATTGCCAATAGTCTTGGGCTGGACAAAGCCTATGGCGCATTGGTGCTTGAGCTTACGCCAGACAGCCCCGCAGACAATGCTGGCATTGAATCGGGTGACGTTATCTTGTCCTTCAACGGCAGAGATGTTGAAGAAATGCGTCAACTGCCGCGTATGGTTGCTGAAACACCTGTTGGTGAAACGGTTTCTGTGCAGGTGCTGCGCAAAGGCAAACGCAAAACCATTCGTTTGAAGCTGGGTGAGTTTCCTGAAGAGGAAGTGATTTCCGTTCCTCAGAAAAAAGCACCTGAAAAAGCAGAAAAGAAAGGTGAAACCGTACTTGGTATGCAGCTGGGAACTATCAATAGTGATGTGCGCGCACAATATAATCTGAGTGATAAGCAGGAAGGCGTAATTATTTACAGTGTTGAGCCAGACAGCGAAGCCAAAATGCGCGCCCTGAATGCAGGCGATATCATTCTCGGTGTAAATCAGGATGATGTTACCAGTGTCTCAGAATTTAAACGTGCCATCAAAGCGGCAAAAGATGCTGATCGCGGCTATGTTCTGGTGCGGATTAAGCGTGGCGGCAGCACAAGCTACATTACTTTGCCTATCAATGAGTAATCAGGCTGGCACCATAATTTGCAGCGTGAGCAGCTAAATTATGGTGCTGACTGACCTTTCTGTCACACGACCCGTTTTTGCCTGCGTCATCTCGCTGCTGCTGGTGGCGTTTGGCATTATCTCTTTTGACCGCCTGCCATTACGGCAATATCCTGACATTAATCCGCCAGTCGTATCCATTGAGACGACCTATCGTGGGGCAGCTGCTCCGATTATTGAAACCCGCATCACGCAGCTGGTGGAAGATGCGGTAAGCGGTGTGGAAGGAATTAAATATATTTCCTCCACCTCAGAAGATGGACAATCGCGCGTGACCATCGAGTTTCGCCTCAGCCGCAATGTGGATGATGCCGCCAATGACATACGTGACCGCGTCAGCCGCATTACAGGTGATTTACCAGATGAAGCAGACCCGCCAGAAATCTTCAAAGTGGATGCAGACACTGATGTGATCATGTGGATCAATTTTGGTTCAGATTCACTCAGCCCGCTTCAACTGACTGATTTTGCAGAACGTCAGTTGCTTGACAGCTTATCCGTGGTAGATGGTGTCGCGCGTGTGCGTGTTGGTGGGGAACGGACGCAATCCATGCGCATCTGGCTGGATCATGCGAAAATGCAGTCCCGAAACATCACCACTAATGATATTGTTGATGCATTACAGAGTGAGAATGTCGAACTGCCTGCAGGGCGAATCGAATCCGTCACGCGTGAATTTACGCTGCGCCTCAAACGCATATACCGCACCCCAGAGGATTTTGCAGGGCTGGTCGTTGGGCGCGGCGGCAATAATAGCCTTATTACATTAGGTGATGTTGCACGCATAGAACGCGGCGCTGCTGATGACCGCAGCGAATTGCGCGGCAACGGACAAAACATGATCAGCCTTGGCATTATCAAACAATCCACCGCCAATACTCTGGCAGTGGCTGAACGCGTGAAAGACAAAATTGCACAATTGCAGGATAGCCTCCCCGAAGGCACTGAGCTGTATCAAAGCTATGACACCTCGCTGTTCATTGCCGCTTCAATTGAGGAAGTCTATCAGACATTGTTCATCGCCATGATCATGGTGGTCATTGTGATTTATCTGTTTTTAGGCACATTCCGCGCGATGATTGTCCCCGCGGTCACTGTGCCTGTTTCGTTGATCAGTGCCTTTATTTTGCTCTATGTGCTGGATTTTTCACTCAATCTGCTCACTTTGCTTGCATTGGTGCTGGCAATCGGGCTGGTGGTGGATGATTCCATCATTATGTTGGAAAACATTCAGCGCCGCATTAATGATGGCGAGCGCCGCCTGAAAGCGGCATATCTTGGCGCTCGGCAGATTGGCTTTGCGGTGATTGCCACCACGTTGGTACTGGTTGCGGTGTTCATTCCTATCACTTTTTTAGAAGGTAATGTTGGACGGTTATTTACAGAATTTGCCTTTGCCATGATTGCTGCGGTCAGTTTTTCGTCGCTCGTTGCACTAACCCTTTCCCCCATGCTTTGCTCAAAATTGCTGCAGCGCGGCAAGGTGGATACGGCTATGTCTTCAAAAGCCAATCACATTTTTAACCAGCTTATGCAGCAATATCAGCGTGCGCTGAAACGCACCATTAACGCTAAATGGATTATTGCGTTGCTTTGCGGGCTGATGATTATTGGTGTGTATGGTCTGGCAACCACTATAAATGAAGAATTTGTACCACGGGAAGACAGGGGCGTATTCTTCGCTCGCTTCACAGCGCCCGAAGGCACAAGCTACGCCGAGTCACGCAAATTCGCGCGTCAGCTGGAAGCCGATCTGCTGCCTTTAGTGGAATCTGGTGAAGCAATCCGCGTGCTGGTGCGTGTGCCTGGCAGCTTTGGTTCAAGTGAAGTGGTCAATAGCGGGATTGCCATCATCGTGCTGGAACAATGGGGAAAACGGCAACGTAGTGTATTCGAAATTTCTCAGGACATCCGCGAAAAAATGCAGCAATATGTTGGTGTGAAGGCCTTCACCATTTTGCCGCAGGGTCTGAATCAGGGCAGTTCCTCCCGCCCTGTGGAATTTGTCATTGGTGGTGCAACCTATGCACAGTTGGCGAAATGGCGCGATATCATGGTGAAATATGCTGAGAATTATGAAGGGCTGGAAGGAATAGACACGGATTATAAGGAAACCAAGCCGCAGATTCTGATTAACGTAAACCGTGCGCGTGCGGCGGAACTGGGCGTGCCTGTGCGCGATATTGCACAGACACTGGAAGTGCTGCTTGCTTCCCGTCGCGTCACCACCTATCCCGACCGCGGAGAAGAATATGATGTCATATTAGAGTCAGACGCATATGGCTTTGATTCACCAGATGATATTAATCAGGTATATGTTCGTTCCCCCGTCTCAGATGAGCTTGTTCCACTTGCCAATCTGGTAACGTTTGAAGAAATTGCAGTCTCCCCCACCCTCAACCGCTATAATCGCGTGCGGGCAGTCACGCTCAGCGCCAATATTGCTGAAGGATATACGCTGGGGGAAGTGCTTGGCGAATTGCGCCGCATAGCAGACGAACATCTGCCTGAAAGCGCACAGATAGATTATCGCGGGCAATCATTGGAATTTATGGAATCCAGCGATAGCAATATGCTGATTTTTGCGCTGGCGCTGGTCATGGTGTTTTTGGTGCTGGCGGCACAGTTTGAAAGTTTCCTCCACCCCTTCACCATCATGTTCACCGTGCCTCTGGCATTGTTTGGTGGTCTGGCAGGGCTTTATCTGGCAGGGCTCACCATCAATATTTATAGCCAGATAGGGCTGATCATGCTGATTGGACTCGCCACCAAGAATGGCATTTTAATCGTGGAATTTGCCAATCAGCTGCGTGATGAAGGCAGCGAACTGAAGGAAGCCATTATGGAAGCCTCTGCCTTGCGACTGCGCCCCATTTTGATGACCTCAGTCACCACCATCATTGGTTCTGTGCCGTTGGTGCTTTCCACTGGCGCAGGCGCAGAAAGCAGATTTGTGCTAGGCGTGGTAATTATTGGTGGTGTCACCTTTTCCACCGTGCTGACGCTTTTTGTAATCCCGACTATCTATGCTATAATCGGACGCTATACACATACAACAGGCGAAGTGCAGCGCCGACTAGATGCACAATTACAGGAGACGGATAGCTGATGCTAAAATTTTGTTATGCACTGATATTTACCTTACTGACTATGACGCACAGCTATGCGCTCACCAGTGAACCCGTAAAAAGTGATACATCCACAGCGCGGTTGGTGACCAATGCAGACAGCATCAGCGCAGGACAGTATTTTACGGTAGCGTTGCATCTTGATCTGGCAAAAGACTGGCATAGCTACTGGAAAAACCCAGGGGATTCAGGCATTGCCACCACGTTGGAATTTGACCTGCCCGAAGGGTTTGAAACATCAGACATCATCTGGCAGACTCCATCACGTTATGAGCTTGCGGGCATTGTGAATTATGGCTATGCGAATGAGGTATATCACTTTGTCAATATCACCGCGCCTAACATTTTATCGCAGGACGAAGTGACGCTGAATGTGAGCGCCTCATGGCTGGTCTGCAAGGATATCTGCATCCCTGAATATGCTGATTTTGCACTGACACTGCCCGTCAGCAATGTGCCTTCGCCAAGCAGCGCCATCTTCAAAGATGCACTTGATAACGTGCCAGCAAACAGCGAGCTAAGAGGCAATTTTGCAATAGACAAACAGCATGTGGTTATTGCCCTGCCGAAAAAAGGACAGCTCTTTCCTGAACAGGAAAATATCATTGCCAATGATACATTGCCAGACATTGTGCAGGAAGGTGGCATGACCTATTACCGTTTTAAAAAAGGGTTTGAGAGCATCGACACCATGCGCGTGGTGATTAAATCTGATGATGGGAAGGCAACGTCACATCTGCTTTCACGCGTGGATACTATTTCTTTCCCAGACATCCCTGCTTCAAACACTCAGACACAAAAAAAAACAAGTTCGCTCTGGCTGATTGTCTCACTGGCACTGCTCGGTGGCATAATTTTAAACCTCATGCCGTGCGTATTGCCTATTTTATCCCTTAAAGCGCTGACTTTGGTGGAACTTTCCAACCATTCCCGCAAACAGGCTGCGTTGCACGGCATAGCCTATCTTGGAGGCATTCTGCTCACTTTTGCAGCCATTACTGTGCTGATCAGCCTGTTGCAGCAAGCGGGGATGCGGGTTGGATGGGGGTTTCAACTGCAATCCCCTGTGTTTGTTGGCGCGCTTGCATTGCTGCTGGCAGCAGTAGGGATGAATCTTTCTGGCATGTTCAATCTGCCTGTGCTGTTGGGTGGCATGGCACAAGGCAAAGCCAGCAGAAGCACCCCAACAGGCAGTTTTTTCACAGGGATTATGGCGGTGATTATCGCCACTCCATGCACTGCCCCCTTTATGGCTCCTGCCATAGGCTATGCACTCAGCCAGAGCTTTAAGGTTCAGTTGCTCATTTTCTGCGCCTTGGGCGTGGGGCTGGCACTGCCTTACCTGCTGCTGGCGTTCATCCCTGCATTGCAACGCTTTCTGCCCAAGCCTGGCGCGTGGATGAACACATTCAAACATGCGCTTGCCTTCCCGATGTACGCTACCGCAGCGTGGTTACTATGGGTGATCACGCGCCAGTCTGGCACAGATGCGCTGGCAATCATGCTGTGCGCACTGCTCGCGCTTTCCTTCCTACTATGGTGCTATGGCCGCACCATGATGCCCTATAAGAAATATCTCTTCATAGGCGCTATGACGCTGACAGTGATCGTCACATTAAAAACGCTGAAACTGCTCAGCACGCCGTCTGAGCTATCATTAAAGACAATTTCTTACTCTGAAACGCTGCTGAACAAAGCACTGGTAGATGAGCAGCGCATTTTTGTCTATGGCACTGCTGACTGGTGCATCACCTGCAAAATTAATGAACGTGTGGCGTTAAACAATGACGCGGTTATCAGCCATTTTCAGGATAATAATATTATAGTCCTGAAAGCAGACTGGACATCCTATGATGATAATATCACAGAATATCTGAAACGTTATGACCGCGCGGGTGTACCGATTTATGTCTATTACAATAAAAAAGGGCAGGATACCCTCCTGCCCCAGATTCTAACACCGCAACTGGTGATAGACACAACGCAATAACGTTAAGCTGCTTTCTGCAGCACTTCAATGTCGTCAGGCGTGGCAACGTTGCGTGAAGTCAGATCTTTGTGAATGCGGCGGTTCAGCCCGCTCAGCACTTTACCATGACCGATTTCCAATGTTGTGTCCACGCCCTGCTTCACCATTGTGCGGATAGATTCGCACCAGCGCACACGCCCTGTCACCTGCTTTTCCAGCAGATCCTTAATTTCAGCGGCGTTCTGCGTTTGTGCTGCAGTCACATTCGCAATGAGCGGAATTGCAGGATCATGCATGGTAACTTCTGCTAATGCATCGCGCATGATATTTGCCGCTTCTGCAATGATAGAACTGTGAAATGGCGCACTGACATTTAATTCCAGTGCGCGTTTGGCACCATGTTCTTTTGCCTGCGCAATAGCCGCTTCAATGGCAGCGCGTTCACCGCTAATCACAATCTGCCCAGGGGCATTGTCATTAGCAATTTCGCACACCCCCTGCTCTGCCACTTTTTCACATAATGCTTCCACATCTTTTAAATCCAGCCCCAAAATGGCCGCCATTGTGCCAGACCCTTTGGGCGCTGCCTGCTGCATGGCTGTGCCACGCAGTTTCAGCAACCGCGCCGTATCTTTTAAAGACAATGCGCCAGCGGCACATAATGCACTATATTCACCCAGCGAATGCCCGGCCACAAAACGTGCTTCATGCGCTAAGGTAAACCCTGCATCCTTTTCCAGCACGCGCGCAATTGCAATGCTGGTTGCCATAATCGCTGGCTGCGCATTTTCAGTGGCCGTCAGTAATTCCAGATCATCACCAAAAATGATCGAGGTCAGTTTCTGGTTCAGCGCGTCATCCACCTCCTGAAACACTTCTTTTGCGCTTGCAAAATTGTCATAAAATGTTTTCCCCATTCCCAGTTCCTGTGACCCCTGACCAGGGAAAATACATGCAAGTTGTGTCATGATAGCTCCAAATATAATTTATTCTGCCACTATAGAAAAGCATATTGAAAAACGCAAATATTTGCAGAGATACATCAAAATTAGCATTTCTTTAACATTATTTTTATGATATTATACGTTATTATGAAAAATACTATCGCATTACTTTCTTTTATTGTCTTAGGACTTGTTTCAACTGCACCTGCACAGGCAGCATTTCTGGCAGCAGATTTTGCTGAACGCATTGAATGCAAAGGCACGAGTGAACCTGTGAAAAGCCAGTTTCCGCCACAGGATACGGTGACACCTGCTGACGAAAGCAGCAGCTAGTCTATATCTACAGGCTCGCCGACAAAGTCTCCAATTTCTTCCATCATCAAACGATGGATGGTTTCCTTGTCGCTGATTGGCACATCAAAACGGTCTGCCAGCACTTCATAATCCCTGTTGCTTAACTGCAAATCAAAATGGATATGGTCTTTTACGACTGTTTCCAGCCCTAATGCTTTACGAATCACATCAGTCACGCGCATTTCATTTCGGATGGCTTCATCAATCAGTTTTGATGCCATGTGAAGGTTGCAGGGCATGGCTGTTTTTTTTTCCTGCGCTGCAGGAGTGGTTGCTGCTGCTGGCTGCACCTGTTGTGCCTGCTCTTTCTTGTCTGCCTGTTGCATGGCAGTGGATAATGCATCAGTTGGCTGCATCATGGTTGCCGTGGGCAATGCACCTGAAATCATAACATTACGCGCACTTGGCAGGGAAAAGATCTGCGCTGAGCTATTTTCGTCTGGTTCTTTCTGCAATGTGTCGTTCAGCAACTCTTTCGTTGAATCCAGTGTAGGTTCTGAAGGGATCTTTGGTTCGGGAAGTTCATCCACAAACACATCTTTTGGCACTTTGAGACGGCTGGAAAATGTAGGTGACAAAGAAGATGTTCGCACATGCTTGATTTCCTGAACATATTTCAATGGCACAAACACCGTCGCATACATGGAAAAATGCCCGTTGGGATAGCGTTCAAGTTCCAATGCCTTATGTTCATCTTTCGCAACATACAGGCTGTAGGAAAAACTTTTCACATCGTTTTCAGAGAATATCTTCGTGCCTGTAGCATCCTTAATGCTGCATGAATAATGGAAATGCATCCAGTTCTGCATATTCGCGCCATGTTTGCGCACATATAAATGGTCAGGATATTTCGCTTGCACCAATTGCTGAAAATCATCATCCGTGCAGAGATTTTTATAGTGAACGG
Source organism: Rickettsiales bacterium (assembly GCA_024304995.1). Lineage (GTDB taxonomy): Bacteria > Pseudomonadota > Alphaproteobacteria > Rickettsiales > UBA998 > JAMWZD01. Next base: position 631,851 of record JAMWZD010000001.1, read on the forward strand.
GGTTTACTTTCTTTGATAGCGCAAGATACGGATTCGCCCCTTTCACCTTTGCAACAATCATATGGCAAAGCAGATTAAATTCCAGATCAAAAAGTGGAAATGACGTTAGTTGTGTTGAGGCAAAATGATAAATAACAGGTGCGCCGACAACACATTCTTTATTTGATATTTCAGGCTGCTCAACAGTGCGGAAAAAGATCCTATCCCCTGCTGATATTTTTTCCACGGAGCCACGCAGCTTCCTTGGCTCATCGACATTGTTGAGCCAATCCTGCAACAGGAGCTTTTTCTTAAGCACGTCAAGCATACGTGAACGCCATGTTTCCATGCCATCGCATGAAGAAAATGGGATTAGCCCTGGCGCGCTTTAAAACGAGGATTATTCTTATTAATCACATAAATGCGGCCTTTGCGGCGCACAACGCGACAATGTTTATCACGCTTTTTCGCTGATTTCAGAGAACTTAAAACTTTCATTTTTCTGTACCGTAAATTATTCGAACACCTCTTATAGACCAGATTTTGTTACCCTGTCAAGGCTTCTGCGCGTTTGAGCGCATTCTTGCCGCTGCGAAACGGGAAATGCCATGCATGGTTTTTTCCCAGTGATATGGTTTAGTGAATAATTGCACCACCGCTTTGAGCGCTGCGAATGAATGTAAAATAAAATAACACGGGAATGTAAGCATGGCAAAAATGCTGCGTAGTGAGATGGATTTGCGCTGACGCTCAGCAATCCATAAGCACAGATATTGCACACATACACCGAATATCAGGTTAGCAATACAAAACAGGCTGATGCCGTTCCAGCTCCAGCTTCCCCAGCTAAACATCAATGCCAGCCACAAAAATGGCGCAACAATATAACATAAGGAAGACAGTCCCATAAAAATATGGATACCCAGCAGCGGCAACATGCCACGCGACTGGCGTATTTCTGCTGTGGAACGGAGCATCACGAACCAGCTTTGCAGATATCCTTTGATCCATCGTGAGCGCTGCGCCGTCCACGCTCTCACTTTCAAAGGCGCTTCTTCCATAGTATCGCTGGCAATTGGCAACGTCACATAAGCCGCGCTTGCCAGTCGGATGCCTAAATCTGCATCTTCCGTTACATTATATGCATCCCAAGCGCCATAACGTTGCAGCGCGCTGCGTTTAATATGGTTGCTTGTTCCACCAAGAGGAATGGGAATTTTCCATGCATACATGGCGGGCAGCAAAATGGTAAACAGCAGACGATATTCATAAGAAAACCAGCGTGTCAGCATGGTTTCATCGGCATTATAGTAATTCAACCTCGCCTGCAATGCGACAATAGTCTCATCTGCATAGTGAAAACAGGTGGCGGCCAGGCGAAGCTGTTGTTCGTCTGGCATATCCTCTGCGTCATAAATGGCGACCAGTTCCCCTTTTGCAAATGCAAGTGCATAATTACATGCTTTTGGCTTGGTTTGCGGTGTTGAAGGCGGCACTTTCACAATGTGAAATTGCGGCTCAGGCTGAGCGGCAAGCAGTGCATTATAGGTTAATGCATCATCCGCTTCCACTATCAGCTTAATATCCAGTTTTTCCTTAGGATAATCCATTCGCATCAGGCTATGGACAATGCCTTCAGCCGCTTTTTCTTCCTTATAAAGCGGCACTAACACCGTGTAGACTGGCAGCAGGTCATCACGCAACATTTTGTGCGTCATTTGCTCGGTGGATGTTTTTATGTGTTGCCGAGCAGACATGCCTTTAACTGCGAGCGCCAATTTAAAGCTGATGCAGATCGAAAAGATGATATTACTCACAATCAACAACACATTTATGGCTGTTTGAGGATGAAATACGCCAAGCACTATCAGCGCAGATAGTACCATCCAACACAGCAGAATGATGTTGTCCTGCCTGGCTGATCTATAAGTCAGCGCGTGTTTGCTATGCGCATCACGCAGATAATCCGTGGCTTTGTAGCTTAGTTCCACACTCCCATATCGTTGCACAATATAAAATATATCAATGGGTGTTGTGACAACATAATGCTCACCGTCCAGCAGTGCTTTTGCCATTTCTGCATGTGTAATGGCGTAAATGACGGTGTTGCCTTCTTGCTTATATGGCACATAGCCGCGCTGCAGATAATCCTCAATCTTCGTGCTATCAAACAATGCTTCCGCGTGATATTGCTCCATCAGGTTCACAAATGGCAGGTTAAACTGTTTTGCCAGTGTCTTATAAAATACCAGTCTCGGCACATATCCGTGATGAGAAAGAATATCGCCAAGCGGCATGTCAGATTCAGATTGCCGCTTTAATGCTGCCTGCAACCTGTCTTCGCTCAGCAGCCCTTCTTCGACCAGCCATTGTCCAATCGGCTTATGTGACATGCTAAAATCTCAGCCATAATCCAGAGAATACAGACGTACCGCGCCCCGTATTGACACCGTCAATATCACCGCTGATTCCCAGCTGCACGGAAATATTCGGGAGTATTTCATATAACCCGCTCATTTGCAATTTGGTCAGATCAAAATTGTTTGAACCGCTTAACGTGGCAAAATTTACATCAATTTCACTGACGGACTGAATATGCTGCAATTGCAATAACGTGCCAAAACGCGGCGTGAGTTGCGAACCTAACGTCAGCGCCGCGCGATATTGATTGCCCAGATTGCCATCACGATAGCGGTATCCCAATGATGAATCTATATAATGATTCTTTCGCAGCCAAGAAAAGGAATGTCCCGCTTGCAGTGCCAATTCACCTTCCCATTCATCTGGCTGCGCTTCTGCTGGCACATTGTTGGCATAGAGCGAAGGAAATTTAAGGCTGGGTTGGAATGCAATCGCATAAGTTTCATCACGATAAAGCTGGAATCGTGCAAATGGCTCAATGCGAGATATACCTTCAAGCGTGATTTCTCTGCTAACTTGCTCAGCCTGATTGGTCAACGGATTGAAGCGGGAAATGTTCTGCCTGTCATTCTCATGGCTAAGCGCAACAGACCAACCTAGTGTCACAATGTCTGTAAGCCCTGCCTCGTAATAATGCTCTATTTCATGTTTACGGAAGGTGCCGTCTTTGTCTTTCTTCTTTCCGCGTGCATCGTAAAATTCATCTGCGCTATAATAGCGATAAGTTACAATATGCTGCGAATCCCCTGCGGGAAGCACCCATGATCCCGCCTGCACCTGATATGAACAGAACATTACCGAAAGCGCAAAGCAATTTGCGTATATGCGCACGATAATAACGGTTTAATGAATAACTTTTTTAATATCCTGCTTCGCAAGGCGAATCAGTTTGTCATTGGCATCTGACTGCACATGAGTGGCAATCACATCTTCAGATGCTTTTAATGCCAGTTCGACAATCTGTTGTTGAATGTCCTGCAATGCGAGTTCTTCTGCACGCTGGATTTTGAGGTTAGTTGCCACCAGCTTTGCTTCAATAGATTTTTGCAGCTTCTCAGAAGCATCTTTCTGCATGGCTTCTGCTGAAGCGCGAGCTTTCCCAAGAATTTCTTCGGCTTCTTTTTCAATATCCTGATATTTACGCTCATATTCGCTAAGACGCACCTGTGCTTCTTCTCTGAGGCGGATCGCTTCTGAAAGTTCTTCTTCAATGCGGTCTGAGCGTGCATCCAGACCCTTCGCAAGTGCGCGCCCCAGCGGGCGATAGGAAAGAATCAGAAATACAGCAAATGCAATAGCAACAATTAACGTAGCATCCATGATTACTTTTCCTCTGCCTTTGCAACTTTAGTGACAGCATCATGAATGATGGTGTCATTCACAGTAACGCCAGAGATTTCAGCCACCAGATTTTCTGTTAGACCCTGACCATATTCAATCAGCTTTTCGCGTATTTCTGCCTGTTTTTTCTCAATAGAGAGAGTGGCATTATGCAGCATATCTACGATTTGCGCATCGGTGCGCGCCATTTCTGCATCATGCGTATCTTCGATAGATTGCGACGCTTCATCGATCAGTGCGCGCGAACGCTCAAACGTTGATTTTTGCAGGGCTTCATAATCCTGCTTGGCGTGCATTGCTTCTTTTGAAAGCGCTTCTGCTTTAAACGCATCACTTTCGATACGGTGCTTGCGTTTATCCACCACTTCGTGAATGCGCGGCAACGCACTTTTGGAAATGAGGATGTAGAGTGCAAGAAACGTGACCGCAAGCCAGAATAATTGAGAAGAGTAGGTCTCAACATTCAACTGCGGTAATGTTTGTTTTTCAGCCACCGCGCCAGACTCAACATATTCTACGACACCATCATCATATGTGCCATCAATCACAGGCAGCAGATCACCTTCGTCTAAAACGTAAGCGTCATTTGCTTTGGTAGCAGCAGAAGAAGTGGCAGCAATAATCATGTTCAGTCCAGCACGGTGTTAATTTTGTTCTTAAGTAAACAACATCAAAATACCGAGGATTGCAGCAAGCAGACCCATAAATTCTGAAAGTGCTGCACCGATGATGAAGTATTTAGCGAGCTTTGGCTCTGCAGATGGGTTGCGTGCAATCCCGTTCAACAATGCAACAAAGATATTCGCCACACCAAGCGCTGCACCAAGCATACCCAAAGCGGTCAGACCAATACCGATATATTTTAGACCTTCTAATTCCATAACGTAACTCCTTTTTATATTCTCAAATATGTTATGTGTTTAATGCAAATGTAGCGCGTCGTTCAGATACACACATGATAGCACTGTAAAAATATAGGCGTGTAATATCGCAATTCCGATTTCAAATCCAGTCAAAACGACAAGCAATGCGAAAGGAAGCGTGCTAAAGATACCCAGCACCAATCCACCTGCAATCATGCTTACTACAAACCCTGCTATTACTTTTAATAATATGTGCCCAGCCACCATGTTTGCCGTCAAACGAATGGACAGGCTGACAGGACGTGCCATATACGCAAATAATTCAATTAAATACATCAGCGGCGCCATCCACCATGGCGTACCCGCAGGCAGGAAAAACCCGAAAAATTTTGTTCCGTGCTTATATAACGCAACTAATGTAACACCCACAAATACCGCCGCTGCAAGCGCAAATGTCACTACAATATGACTGGTTGCCGTGAATTGATATGGCACCATGCCAAGCAGGTTACACATCAACACGAACATGAATAACGTAAAGATAAACGGGAAATAAGGACGTGCTTCTTCGCCTGCATTTTCACGCAGCGTGTTGGAGACAAATTCATATGTCATTTCAACAACAGATTGCATACGGTTTGGCACTAATGCGCGATTTTTCATGCCAAAACGCAGGAAAAGATATGCCAATAACGCGGCAAGCACCATCGCAAAAGAAGCGTTAGTGAAATCAATATTATAACCAAACAGCTCTGGAAGCGGTTGTATAACTTTAATATTGAACTGATCTAGCGGTGAGTGCCCGTCTGCCATAGCCTGTTTAATTTAGTGAAAGTTGCCACATGGTTTACGCAATTTTGATGAATTTGTCTAGCGCTTATTCACTCTTTTTTGTTTCATCATCAATTTCGATGTTGTCCTGTTGCTGCCATTCTTTGTTCAACGCATCATTAACCCGTTTTATGGTGCGCATTCCTGCCGCAATGCCAATGCAGATGCATAATATCATAAAGAGCGGTAACGTGCCCAGCCAGTCATCAATAAACCAGCCAACTGCCCCGCTCACCACCAACGCAGCAGCAAGCTCAATCGCAATGCGCATTGCTGCACCATATGCGCTGGTTGGCTTTTTTTCCACAAGCATATTCTGCTTTTTTCGAAGCGCTTCTGCCTCGCGGATAATCTCTTCAGGTGTTTTCATCATTTGACGCTTAACGCAAAAACCGCCAAACAGCAATCTGTTGTTTAGTTATAGGTGATTTTCGTGGAAATGAAATTGGGTCTAAGGTTTTAGTTTACAGAGCGCACCTTGATAACATTTTCGACAGCGGCGTTATTATTGACGAAACTAATTATATATGGGTAGTCAAGCAATCTTCTGATACATATGAATATCGTAAGAGTGACTTATTTCAGCATCATGAAGGCTATCAGCCAAGTGATGATGATAAATTCAAAATAAAAATTAGCTTAGTATAACCACTTAAAAATAGGAGCAATTGCTCCTATTTTTTTATCTTCGCCAACTGTTTGTCAATCACCTCAGTAAAGCCTTCCACTGTGCCAGCACCCTGAATCGTCTCACCATTAATGAAGAACGTTGGCGTTGCCTGAATGTCCAGATTTTCTTCTGCAGCGCGGCGAATCATCAGCACTTCTTTTTCCAGTTCAGCATCTGCCATACAGGCGTCAAATTCATCATTTGATACGCCGCCTACGTTGGCAATCTTCTTAAGATTATCTTTATGATCCAGCGAAAACGCCCATTTGTCCTGCATACGGAACAACACTTTCAAAAACGGATAATATTTTTCCTTGTCCACACACATGGTGAGCAATGAACCGCTGAGCGCAGGGGCATTAGTCGGAAAGTTGCGCGCGACCAGCTTCACTTTGCCCGTGTCGATATATTTTTCTTTCAGCTCTGGCAACACATCATTATGGAAGGACGCGCAATGCGGACATGAGAGTGATGAATATTCATAAATCGTCAAAGGCGCATCATCTTCTCCCAGAACACGGTCATAAGGCTGGATGCTTAGCACCTCTTCCTTTGATGTTTTCTGAGTAGTTACAACCTCTTCAGCACTCGCAATTGCTGGTGCCAGACCAAGTGAACTTCCAATAAGTAATGCAAAAAGTATCTTTCTCATGCAGATTAGTATAGCCAATTTTGCTATACTAATCCAGTTGCAAAAATGTTACGTTACTCGCTCTTATGCTCAATCGCTTCCATCGCGGCGACAGCGGATAGATTGATAATATCTGATACTGATGCATTCATGCTAACCAGCTGCACAGGCTTATCAAACCCAAGCAACACAGGCCCAAGCACTGAACCATTGCCCAGCTCCTGCATCATCCCTGCTGCAACGTTCGCAGAATGAAGCCCTGGCATCACCAACACGTTCGCTGGCCCTGAAAGGCGGCAGAAGGGATAAAGATTCATCAACTCTTCATTCAGCGCCACATCCGCACCCATTTCGCCGTCATATTCAAATTCAACATTGCGTGAATCCATAATCCGCACCGCTTCCTGAATACGAACGGATTTTTCACGCTGCGGATTTCCAAAGTTGGAGAATGACAAAAATGCCACGCGCGGGTCCAGCCCAAAACGTCTTGCAAGACCTGCGGTATGCTCTGCAATATCTGCCAGTTGCTCAGGCTCTGGCAGTTCATTCACCATCGTGTCAGAGAAGAAAATCGTGCGCCCTTTTGCCACACAGACCGACACAGCCATCGGGAAGCAGCCACTCCGCAAATCCACCACACGGGAGATATTGTCCAGTGCGCGGGAATAAGACCGAGTCAGACCAGAGATCATGGCATCCCCATGCCCAGATTCCAGCATACAGGCAGAGAATGTATTACGGTCATTCTTCACCATTCGAACAATATCACGATATAAGAAGCCTTTACGCTGCAATTTTCCGTAAAGCATTTCGATATATTCATCGACATGGTCACTAATCGCCGCATTGACGATTTCAATGCCGTCTTTGTCCGTAATTGCCATACGCGCCATGGCTTCATGGATTTTTTCCACGCGCCCGACCAGAATAGGCGTGCCGTATCCATAATCGCGCCAATGCACAGCGGCGCGAATGGTTTTTTCTTCCTCGCCTTCTGCAAAGATAAGGCGTTGAGGGTTTGCACGCACCTTGTCCAGAATGCGGTTCATGGTGTTTGCCGTTGGGTCCAGGCGGGCGGTTAATTGACGCTCATATTCCTGAAAATCTTCAATCGGCTTGCGCGCCACACCTGTTTCCATTGCCGCTTTGGCAACCGCAAGCGGCACTTTGGAAATCAAACGCGGGTCAAATGGGGTGGGGATGATATATTCTGGTCCAAATGTCATTGAGCGCCCGGCATAGGCTGCGCTTACTTCTTCTGGCACTTCTTCACGTGCCAGCGACGCAAGCGCCTGCGCGGCGGCAATTTTCATTTCTTCATTCACTTCGCGCGCACGCACATCCAGCGCACCTCGGAAAATGTAGGGGAAGCCCATCACGTTATTCACCTGATTCGGGAAGTCCGAACGCCCTGTTGCTACAATCGCATCTGGGCGGACTTCCTTCACTTCATCTGGCATGATCTCTGGGATTGGGTTTGCCATCGCAAAAATAATCGGCTTATCCGCCATCATCTTCACCATATCCTGCGTCACTGCGCCTGCAGCTGACAGCCCGATAAACACATCCGCGCCTGTTAGCGCTTCGGTCAGGGTGCGCTTGTCCGTCTTCACCGCATGTTTGGACTTCCATTGATTCATATCACCATCTGTGCGCCCTTCATACACCACGCCAGTGCGGTCACACAGCAGCACGTTTTCATGCGGCACGCCAGAGCGCTTGATCAGTTCAATACATGCGATCCCCGCAGAGCCTGCGCCATTGGCAACAATTTTTAAATCCTCAAAACGGCGACCCGTAATTTTCGCCGCATTCATCAAGCCTGCCACCGTGATAATTGCCGTGCCGTGCTGGTCATCATGAAACACGGGAATGTCCATCAGTTCGCGCAAGCGTTGCTCAATGATAAAGCAATCTGGCGCACCAATATCTTCCAGATTAATCCCGCCCCAGCTTGGACCTAACAATTTCACAGCATTGATAAATTCTTCTGCATCCTGCGTATCGACTTCTAAATCTATGCCGTCAATGTCAGCAAAGCGTTTAAACAGAATTGCCTTTCCTTCCATCACAGGCTTAGATGCCAACGCACCAAGATTGCCCAGACCAAGCACTGCCGTGCCGTTTGAAATGACTGCAACAAAATTTCCTTTTGCCGTATAGTCATATGCCAAATCAGGATTTTCAGCAATTTTAAGACATGGCGTAGCAACCCCTGGAGAATATCCCAGAGATAAATCGCGCTGTGTAATCAATGGCTTAGTTGCCTGAATTTCCAGCTTTCCTGGTTTTCCGCGGCTGTGAAAATCCAGCGCTTCCTGTTCCGTGATCGGGTCTGTTTTAGAGTTTTTTGTGTTGCGCTCTGCCATGTAAGTCCACCTACTGTTGCGCCGCACCATTTGCTGCATTGCAACATATTGAAATATATAATTAAATTTGACTATCGGTTGTGACAAATCCCGTCATGCTTTGCAAGAGAAAAAATTATTATAATATAAGAAAAACCCCGCAATCATATGCAGGGTGTCAATTTTAATATCGGATAAAGGCTTGCGCTAAGCTGGTTCTAATGTCCACAAATTGTATATCACAATAATCATCATTATTAATGTTATTGTTATACAATGACTTATATTCCAACGCTTTCTTTAACTGCCTTTCCCAATTTTCTGCATGAGAGAATTTATGTGTTTTTCTGTTATAGTAAACAAGATAAACATGATTTTCACTGGGGGGCAGTTCTGTTGCCGAATAGACATATCTCCGTGCGCCTGCATCTGCTATCATATAATTAGTGATCACAGCAGATAATATACCAGTCGCAGCATAATGTCCTATCTTCTTGTCTTTCAGGTTTGTCAGCAATAGCAACGCTATTGTGACCGTGCCTATACATGTCATTAACCAAAAAGCGCGTTTGCGCTTTGCTATTATATCCATCACTTAATGTTCATAAAATTTCAAGCGCAATAGTAACCTATATTAAGAATAAGATAAACAAAAAAAACGCGCCTCGTTTTCCCCAAGACGCGTTCCTAAATAAACGTGCAGACAAATTAATGACTAACCATCGGCTCCATCTTTTTTGCCTGATCAATCCAGCCCTGCACTTTGGATTCGCTGAGCAACCCTTTTGTCAGCTTGCGCTCATCATTGTGCTTTTTCATCGCTTCCGCCAGATTGGCAGCGTTGCGGTTGCGCAGTTCTTTGACCGTGTCCACGCCAGCTGCTTCCAGTAACTCTGAGAATTGCCCGCCAATGCCAGAGATGCGCATCAAATCTGCATGGTTCACCCATGTCAGCAAATGCTTTTCATTTATTCCTGTGCTTTCTGCTGTCGCTTTGCGACCTGCTTTGGTCGCGCATTTCGCCAGAAGCTCTTCTGTGGTTTTAATGCCCGCATCTTTTAGTTTTGCCGCATAAGACTCACCAATGCCTTCCACTTCAATAATATCATAAGCCATGTTTTTCTCCTTTAGATGTTTTGTCATACTGAGCGAAAGCGAAGTATCCATGCCACCGCATACACCCAACCGCAAGATGGACCCTTCGCTTTGCTCAGGATGACGGGATTATAATTTACGCCGCGTTTTTGCTTAATAACGCAGGTAGAATATCGTTGATCTTTGCACCTGCCAGATCGCCAATATTTTCTTTCAGGTAATTGATCAACAAATCACCGAAAGACGATAGCTGACCTGCATCCAAATCCGTTTTGGACAAAATGCCTGCAATGGCTGCCGCGCCGCCCATAGCACCGCCAGAACCGCCAAGCAGGCTGCTTGCCATGCCCAGCAAACCGCCGCCAGAACTTTCGCCACCAAACTTTGAAATCAAGTCCTCCGCACCAGGGATGGCTGCTGCCACTTCATCAAACTGACCTTTTTCCAGCTGGTCTTTCAACAATGACATGATGCCACCTGTTGCCGTTTTTGCGTCATCCGCACCAATACCTAATTGTTGAACGGCTAAATCTATAAATTGTTGCATGACGCACTCCTTAATGTAGTTTATAACTTTAGGCGTACCAGAGCGAAGAGAAATTACAAGCAGAAAAATTATGACAGACACATTACTTGACCCCGAAGGAAAATTATTAATTGGTAAAGGCGAATTGCTGCAAATGCTGGATCTGGGCTATGCGAACCGCCACGGGCTGATTGCAGGCGCAACGGGAACGGGGAAGACCGTTACGCTGCAAATTCTGGCAGAAGGCTTTTCGCGTCAGGGCGTGCCTGTGTTTGTGTCGGACGTGAAGGGGGATCTGTCTGGCGTGGCAACGGCTGGAAAAGCGCATCCGAAGGTGGATGATCGGGTGGAGAAAATTGGCATAAACAATTTTGCGTTTGACAACAACCCCGTCATTTTTTGGGATATGTTCGGCAAACAGGGACATCCCATTCGCGTCACCATTTCAGAAATGGGACCCGTGTTACTTTCTCGCCTGTTAAATCTAAGCGAGTCACAGGAAGGCGTGTTAATGATCGCTTTTGCCTACGCCGATGATGAAGGCCTGCCCTTGCTGGACTTTGAAGATTTACGCAGCATCATTCAATATGTTGCAGAAAACCGCAAAGATATTGGCGCGGAATATGGGTTGGTGTCTACACAATCGGTCGGCGCGATTCAACGAAAATTGCTGGCATTTGAGCAGGAAGGCGGAGATCGCTTTTTCGGTGAACCAGCGCTTGATATCACCGAATTTATGCGCACCACACGGGATGATCGTGGATATATCAACATTCTAGCCGCAGATGAGCTGATGCGCTCGCCCACACTTTATTCCACCTTCCTGTTATGGATGCTGTCTGAACTGTTTGAAACACTGCCTGAAGTGGGCGACCCGAAGAAGCCGAAGCTGGTGTTCTTTTTTGATGAAGCACATTTGCTGTTTGATGATGCACCCAAAGCCTTACTGGACAAAATTGAGCAGGTGTGCCGCCTGATTCGCTCCAAAGGGGTGGGTGTGTATTTCGTGACGCAAAACCCGCAGGACATCCCGACCGATGTGCTGGGGCAGCTTGGCAACCGTGTGCAACATGCGCTTCGTGCTTTCACCCCGAAAGACCAGAAAGCCGTGCGCGTTGCAGCGCAGACTTTCCGCGCCAACCCAGCCTTTGATGTGGGAGAAATTATTACGCAACTTGGCGTGGGAGAGGCATTGGTCAGCACCCTGCAGGATGGTGGCGCACCGTCAATAGTGGATAACACCCTCATCCGCCCGCCCGCATCCCGCATAGGACCACTAAGCGAAGAAGAACGCGCCGCGATTATTGCAGATAGTCCGATTGGCACACGATATGACAAGATTATGGACAGAGAATCAGCCTCTGAAATGCTTGCCAAACGCGCTGAAGAAAACATTAAAGCGCAGGAGCAGAAAGATAATGGTGTCAACACAGTTGGTGACGAACCGTTAGACCGCCCCCGCCGCAAACCAGAAAGCACTGCAATGGAAAAAATCATTGAAAGTAGCCTGAAATATGCGGGGCGCTCCATCATGCGCCGCCTCACCACCCGCATTGTGCGCGGTGTGTTAGGCAGCATTTTGCGGTAAGTCCAAAGCTTCACTTGCGTTTAAATGCTGTTTGCGCTACAGAAACTGCTGAATCTGCAATAATCGTTATTGCTTCATTCATGTAGTGTCGTTTTTAGGAGATGTCTCCCTTATGGCTCCAGAATATACCGTGGGTCAGTATGTAAGGATCGGTAACGTTAAAAATACTGATCTTATTGGAAAATTAGCGGAAATTGTTGAAGATAGCTACGCTCAAAGCAGCTCAAATAACAATATGTATAGCCTTAGCAGCGTACAACGTGTCCGCGTAAAAATAATCGAAGGAAAAAGAAGAGGCAGCCTGATTTCAGTTGAAAAAAGCGATATCTCTCCAATATCCTTAGACGAAATATTTAACTAGCGCTCCCCTTGTGTGAGTGCTTTTTTTTTGCTAGCGTGCGCAAAAAAGGAAATTGCTTATGTTATTTGTCTCTGCGGTGGCGCTCTATAATTCCGAAGGGCAGATTTTGTTGCAACAACGCCCCGAAGGAAAACCAATGGCAGGCTTGTGGGAATTTCCTGGTGGCAAAGTGGAAGCTGGTGAAACGCCCGAAGCCGCACTGATTCGTGAATTGCGGGAGGAGTTAAATATTGAGGTTGAACCACAAAATTTAGAACCGCTCAGCTTCGTCACCCACGCTATCAACCCCGCAAGCAACCAGCCAGATGATGCGGATGCGTTTTATACGGATGATGCAAACAATCAGTTATTGCTATTGCTTTATCGCTGCCATATCTGGCGCGGGGATATGAAACCACTGGAAGGGCAGCACGTGCAATATTTCACGCAGATGGCTATGCACAGATTGCCCATGCCCCCTGCTGACAGACCATTACTTGGGTTTATATAATGCATCACCGTAAATGCATCTTTATGAAACAAAACCAGAAAAATCAGTCAGAATTCTCCCTAATTTTTATAAAAAAAACTCTTTTCAGCAATAAATTGTAAAGAAAACCTGCCAAAACTATACGTTCGTACAGGTGCATATACAGAATATTTATCCTATACTTGAAATATAACCGCTAGCTTAAACTTTCTTTGATTACTGGACATGTCAAAGAGAATATCATGCAGAAGATACAAGCTTCAAAATTGTATCTTACGCGCATCATGTGGGGAAGTCAGGTTGTGGGATAGTGATGTTGGTTATGCATATATCCCCTTCCCCCCACACACGGCGAATATCATGGGTAAGAAATTTTCTTGCAGTTAGTTGAAAAAAGAAAATTTACTCACTCAGCCCCTTCAGCCCCACGCGGACTGTAATGCTGGTATCAGGCTCAAAGTCCCTATCCCTCGTAAACTCTCGTGTCACTTGGGGGTAAAACGTCACACAGTCATAATTGATAATCGCGCCTGCTCCTGCAATGATCATATCATTATTGAGCAAATCACGCCGTCCGAATGCGCTGAGGGAGAAATCGTCTGTGAAGCGCACTGACGCTCCACCTGTGATTTCGTTTCGGTCGCTCAATACCACATCATCCTGAATGCGCAAATGGTCTATGCTGAGTGAACCGCGCTTGTAATTTGCCAATGCGCGCACTTCGCTTCGGCGGAGTTCTGCATCGTCCGTATCATAACGATAACGATAATCCAGATTGTAAATCCTGTCCTGATAGCCTACGCGCCCCACCACATCTGAGAAATCGCGTGCAGGTTCATTGCTCAGCGGGAACGGATTGTTGCCGTCAATCTGGAAATTCTGCCCAATCATCCCGCTGATTTCGCGTCCGTCAGACAGATTCATATGTGCATTGACACCCACCACAGCTCGGCTGCCTTCTTCAATGCGGTCTAAGCCTGCATAACGATTTAAATCATACAGATTCAAATCTGAAAATTCAGGCGTCTGGCTGTCTTCATTGCTGATATTTCGGGAGTTATGGCCGCGTGTGCTGGCAATCACCTGCGCCATAGGCTCCACCACCAAAGACGCGCTGCCCACCTGCGTCATCAACGGGTAGCGCCAGCCAAGTGATGCATGGGGTACAACACGACTTTCCGTGCCGCTAAATTCTTCTGTGGCGCTCACAGATAAATCACTCTGATTATACACATCCACCCGCGCACCCACTTCACCTTCAAACACATGCCCGCCATCCGTCACATGCGGCACGGTGTACGCCGCCTGCGTGATTAGGCGGCGCGTATCTGCTCCCAAATCCCGCGTCAGCGACATGGCGTTCATATCTAGTGTCGCTCGCCCGCCGCCTGCTGCTTTAATCGGGTCACTTTCCAGATGCAGCTTGGCCTGTGGCAGCACAATCGGTTCGCGGTCGGGGTCATCCTGTTCTTCCAGACCCTGAAATGCCAGCCCTTCCACCACGGCATAATTGCGCCCTTCAATGCGCTCCGTGTAGGCGCGTGAAATGAGCGTATCGAAAAAGCCGAAACGATAGCGCCGTAAATAGGTGTCATCCGACGCGCGGTTAATATCAAAGCCCCAGTCCCAATGTTCGCTGAGCTGTTTTTTCCCATCCGCAAAAATATGCCCGCGAAACTCACTTCCTGCAATAATGTCGCCTGTGGTTTCATCGCGCTTGTCTGTCACGGTGGCACTGCCTGAAAAATTCATGTAGCCATCATCAAATAGCTGACGATATTCCCCCAGCACCACCAGCCCTTCTTTGGAGGTCCACCACGGGGTGATAGTGGCATCTTTGTCAGGTGCGATGTTCCAGTAATAAGGCACGCGAATGCTTGCCCCAAGATTGGTGGACTGCCCATATTCAGGCATCAGCACCCCGCTTTTTCGGTCTGCATCTGGTGTGGGGTGTGTGAAGTATGGCGTGTAAGCAATCGGCACACCTTCCACTTCAAACGTGGCATCGCGGTACGTTACGGATTGCTCCTTATCATCAATCGTCACCTTATCAGACTTTATCTGCCATAATGGCGTATCGTCTTCACTACAGATCTTGCACGGTGAATAAACCGCTTTACTCAGTTGAATTTCTGTTTCCGAAATGCGGCGCGCTTCTGCGGCAGCAAAGGCAGAATTATCTGCCAGTCGTGCGCGGAACTGTTTTATCACGCCGCGCTTAAACGCATCTTCCAGTTCGACATTATCAGCAAATAATACGTTGCCGTCTGGCTGCATCAGTGAGACATTTCCTGTTGCTTTCACAACGTCCTGTTGCTGATAATAATATATGGTGTCTGCCAGCAAAATGCGCTCCCCGCGCATGATTTCCACATTCCCTTTGGCGACCACGATTGCATTATTATTATCATACGCGATCTTATCTGCTTCCATATATACCGCAGGCTCCGCCTGCTGCGCAAACGCAGGCACGGAAAGGGCAAGAAGTGACAGGAACAGGGCTTTCATACTGCATCTGTTGTAAATGCAGTAGGCGGCAAAGGCAAGCCTGTATCAGTGCCGCATCAGCTATTTATTGCGTTTGACAGTTTAATGTTGTATAATTTTGTTAATCAATTTTATCATACGTATTTTTGATGCGTACTAACTCTCATGAATATATCTGTAATAGATACATTCGGCTATATGATCGGCATTATTATAATGCTAACAGGAAATTGCATTCTTAGTGCAAAAGAATATGACTTAAAAATAATAAGAAGATTTCCTGCGTGGTATAAAGACCTGGAAACTTTTTTGATTGTCTCTGGAGCTATAGCAGTTTTGATTATCTTACTGCAAAACAGATACGGCTTCTGGATTGGAGTATTATTTGGGTTCACTCATTTCATTGCTGTTTATGCTTTAATGTACATCAAACTTAGACGCATGGGTTACAAAAACTATAATGCTTTATACAACGCCATAGAATACAAAACCCTATACCCTGTTTCTGAAGAGGAAATAGATGAAGAGTTACACAAGTAACACTACCAACATTAAAAGTTCGCCATATGCGAACTTTTTTTCTTTTCCCCACCAAAATCGCTTTACAGAGTTTTCAATATATAATAATATACAAAGTATCGCACATGCCTATGTCTCTTCGTAGTTATGCAATGACGGAAATTTGTTGTTAACCCTTGGGCGTTGCCCTATTAACCATAGGTTTGTGTTATGGAAAACTATTCACTGGGCGTGAACGCGCCCGTAGCTTCCCCAACTTCTTTTTCACCTGCGTCTGAGCCTCAGCGCAACAATACGTTCGGATTGAGCGATGCGACTATTCGCAAGCTGAACCCTACCGTTCCTGTTGCCGTACTGGAGCCTGCCCTGGTGAGAAAAAACGCAGAAATCTTCACTTACAGCTTCCCTGGCACCGTGATGTATGCGGTTAAATGTAACCCTGATAAAGCGTTCCTGCAGGCTATTTATGCTGGCGGCGTGACGCATTTTGATGTTGCATCGTTAGCAGAAGTCAAACTGATTCGCACATTGCTGCCATTTGCCAGCATTTACTTCATGCACCCGATCAAAGCGCCAGAAGCCATCATTTCTGCCTATCATGATTATCAGGTGCGTGCTTTCGTGCTGGATCATATGTCAGAGCTGGACAAAATCATCCACACACTGCCAGACGCTACAGACCTTGAGTTGTTCGTGCGCATTGCCGTGCCAAAAGGCAAAGTGGCGACAGATTTTTCAACCAAATTCGGCGCACATTTCGATGATGCAGTAGAATTGTTGAAAGCCACTGCGCCACATTGCGCAAAGCTGGGAGTTAGCTTCCATGTTGGCACGCAATGCACAGATGCGGATGTTTATTATAATGCCGTAATCTATGCGAAAAAAGTGATTGATGCTGCAGGTGTGGATGTATCTGCAGTGGATGTAGGCGGCGGTTTCCCAGCCATATTAGACCCTGAAAACCCTCCTCCAACCGTGCAGGAATATTCCATGCAAATCAAACGCGCATCAAAAGCATGTGGGCTTGAAGGCACTCAGCTTCTGTGTGAAGTGGGGCGCGGCATGGTAGCAAGTGGTGGTTCACTGGTCGTGCGTGTAGAAGGCCGCAAAGGTGACCTGCTATACCTGAACGACGGCACATATGGCGGGTTGTTTGAAGCGGGCGGTTCTATCGGTCTGCCTTATCCTGTCCGTCTGGTGCGCAAAATTGAATATAATTCAGCAGCACCTGTTAAACCATTCCGCTTTGCAGGCCCAACCTGCGATTCAGTGGATATGATGAAAGGCCCGTTCATGCTGCCAGATGACGTGGCTGTGGGTGACTGGATTGCCATCAACCAGCTTGGTGCTTATGGCGAAGTGTCTCGCACAAACTTTAACGGCTTTGGCAAAGTGATCCGCAAAGTGATCCGCGCGGCTCGCAAACGTCCTACCCTGAAACTTATCGCCAGCTAGCGCCTATGACGCAACTTGCCATCTTCATCATCCTGTATCTCATAGTATCTGCAGGCATTGGTGTCTATGCTGGGTTGCGCGTTAAGAACGCCTCGGACTTTCTGGTCGCGGGGCGTTCTTTGCCTGCTGGAGTGACGATTGCCACCGTCTTTGCGACATGGTTTGGCTCCGAAGCAGTGCTGGGCATTCCCGCCACATTCATGGAAGAAGGGCTGGGAGGCATTATTGCAGACCCGTTTGGCGCGGGGCTGTGTCTGGTGTTTGTGGGTATATTCTTCGCACGCAGACTATACCGCATGAAATTGCTCACCATTGGTGATTTTTTCCGCCAGCGTTACGGCGCGAAAGTGGAATTGCTGGTGGCACTTGCCATCTGCATCAGCTATCTGGGCTGGGTGTCTGCACAGGTGATTGCGCTTGGTCTGGTGATTAATATCGTCTCCGCAGGAGCGATTTCTGTGTCACTGGGAATGATTCTCGGCATTAGCGCCGTCATGCTCTATACCATCTTCGGGGGCATGTGGTCTGTTGTGATAACGGACATGGTGCAAATGCTGATGATTCTTGTTGGGTTGATGGTCGTTGCATTTCTGGTCGCTGATCGTATGGATGGCGGGGCAGAGGCAATCA
Source organism: Rickettsiales bacterium (assembly GCA_024304995.1). Taxonomy (GTDB): domain Bacteria; phylum Pseudomonadota; class Alphaproteobacteria; order Rickettsiales; family UBA998; genus JAMWZD01. The sequence continues at coordinate 650,068 of JAMWZD010000001.1, forward strand.
TCCTCCATGCTCAGGCACAGCAGAAATTTGTGGTGCTTCCAGAGGTCACCTTTGCATCTGCACTGGCGTTATTTGGCAGCTTTATTACACTGGCATTGGGGTCTATTCCGCAGCAGGACGTGTTTCAGCGTGTCATGTCTGCCAAAAATGAAGATGTGGCGATGAAAGCCACCGTCACAGGCGGCGCATTTTATATGCTGTTTTGCTTTATCCCGATTTTCATCACTTACGGTGCGTTATTGCTGGAACCTGAACTGGCGCAGATGCATTTGGGCGAAGATGGTGATGCGCAACGCATTCTACCAGAATTTATCCTCAACACCACGCCTCTGCCCGTGCAGGTGATTTTCTTTGGTGCATTACTGTCTGCCATCATGTCCACCGCATCAGGCACATTGCTTGCGCCATCTGCCATTATTGCAGAAAACATCATCAAACCCGCTTTTAATTTAAGTGACACAGCGTTGCTTGTCGCTTTACGAGTGTGCGTTTTTGTTTTTGGATTGGTGGTAACGCTCTATGCATATCTCAGCCACAGTGCAGGCTTAAGCATTTTTGAAATGGTGGAAAATGCGTATCTCGTCACTCTATGTGGGGCATTCGTGCCGCTGGCATTCGGAGTATATTGGAAACATGCCAACACCAGCGGTGCATTATGGTCTATCGCTTTGGGGGTTGGAAGCTGGGTCTGCATGGAAGTCTGGCAGATTCGTACTGAAGAAACATTGCTCGTGCCACCGCAAGTGACCGGCTTATGCTTTGCGATTATTGGGATGATGGCAGGAAGTTTTCTCAGCAAAAAACAAACAATTCGATAAAAATTACATTGCTCGTCGCTTGTCATTTATTGGTGAGCGGCGTATAAGCAATATTATGAGCAATACTGATTTTTTAAACCAATCTGACTATGACGCAAAAGCGGCAGAAGCGCATTGGCAGCAGGCATGGGACGAAGCAAAATGCTTTGCCTATAATGATACTGAAACTGACAAGAAGCCGTATTACGTGCTGGAAATGTTTCCGTACCCTTCAGGCAATATCCATATGGGTCATGTGCGAAACTACACGCTGGGAGATGTGACCGCACGGTATAACCGCGCCAAAGGCAATGAGGTGCTGTATCCTATGGGGTGGGACGCGTTTGGTTTGCCAGCAGAAAATGCCGCCATTCAGCGCGGTGCGCACCCTGCAGATTGGACGTATAATAATATAGAATCCATGCGTGAACAGCTGAAATCTATGGGGCTATCTTATGACTGGTCACGCGAAGTTAAAACCTGCCACCCTGATTATTATCAGCATGAACAGCGTTTCTTTCTGGAGTTTTTAAAACAGGGTTTAGCCTATCGCAAAGAATCGTTTGTAAACTGGGATCCTGTGGACAACACCGTGCTTGCGAATGAGCAAGTGGTGGACGGCAAAGGCTGGCGCTCTGGTGCGCCTGTGGAGCGCCGCAAGCTGACACAATGGTTTTTGAAGATCACTGAATTTGCAGATGATCTGATTGAAGGATTGGACGAACTTTCTGGCTGGCCTGAAAAAGTCCGCATCATGCAGGAACACTGGATTGGTCGTTCTTATGGCTGTGAGATTGATTTCGCGCTAACTGGTAGTAATGAAGAAATTAAAGTTTATACCACCCGCCCCGATACACTCTTCGGTATGAGTTTTCTTGCTATTTCCGCCAATCACCCATTGGCAGAAGCGCTTGCAAAAGACAATCCTAAGGTGGCAACTTTCATCGAAGAATGCGCCGCACTGGGAACATCCGAAGAAGCATTGGAAACAGCAGAGAAGAAAGGGCTTGATACAGGGCTGAAAGTCACCAATCCCTTTAACAATAAAGAATACCCTGTCTATATCGCTAATTTCGTATTGATGGATTATGGCACAGGCGCAGTGTTTGGCTGCCCTGCACATGACCAGCGCGATTTGGATTTCGCGCGCAAATATGATTTGGAGGTGACGCCTGTTATTGCATCTGATGATGACATTACCGACACCGCCTTTACAGGCGACGGAACGCTTATCAATTCAGAGTTTCTCAACGGCATGAAAGTGGAGGCTGCCAAAGACGCAGCCATCAAGCGCCTGGAAGAAATGAGCATTGGCACGCGCAAAACGAATTATCGCCTGCGCGACTGGGGCATTTCGCGCCAGCGTTACTGGGGCTGCCCGATTCCTATTATTTACTGTGACGATTGCGGTGCAGTACCCGTGCCAGATGATCAGCTTCCTGTTGAACTGCCGAAGGATGTATCATTTGACAAACCTGGCAACCCGCTTGACCATCATCCCACTTGGAAGCATGTGGACTGCCCAGGTTGCGGCAAAGCGGCTGTGCGCGAAACAGACACATTTGATACCTTCTTTGAATCATCATGGTATTTCGTGCGCTATTGCTCACCGAATAGTGAGCGCGGCATTGACAAAGCACGCGCGAATCAATGCCTGCCAGTGGATATGTATATTGGCGGCGTGGAACATGCGGTGTTGCATCTGCTGTATGCTCGCTTTTTCACACGTGCGCTGAATAAGTGCGGATATCTGGATGTGAAAGAACCATTCAAAGGCTTGAAAACGCAAGGCATGGTCACGCATGAGACGTACCAAAATGAGCATGATGAGTGGTTATACCCTGAAGATATTGAAAAAGATGATGCTGGGAAATGGCGTTTAACTGCTGAATATTTAGCGAAGCACCATATGCGTGATAAGCTGAAAAATTCAAATGTAAATGTTGGACGCATCATTAAAATGAGCAAGTCCAAACATAACACGGTGGACCCGAAACACATCATCGCAAAATATGGTGCAGATACGGCGCGCCTGTTCATGATGTCAGACTCCCCACCTGAACGTGATATGGAATGGACGGATGCAGGTGTGCAAGGCGCATGGCGATATGTCAATAAGCTCTGGCGCATGGTGCAGGCAATTGAACCTGAGAAAGGCGCAGCAAATGCAGAAGTAACCAAGCTGGCGCACAAAACCATCACATTGGTGGAAGACGCGATCACGCAATTCCAACCTAACAAAGCGGTTGCCTATATTCGTGAACTCACCAATGCGGTGAGTGGCTGCACACCAAATGATCCTGCCTATCATTTTGGGCTGAAGATCATCACGCAACTGGTTGCCCCTATCATGCCCCATCTGGCAGAAACCTTATGGCAGAAAATGGGATATGACGGGTTGGTGGCGCAAACCGCATTCCCCGTTGCAGACCCCGCCATGCTGGTGGATGATACTGTCACCATTGCTGTGCAGGTGAACGGGAAACTGCGCGATACGCTGAATGTGAAGGCGGATGCAGGCAAGGATGAAATTGAACAGCAGGCACTGGCATTGCCGAAAATTCAGCCTTTCACCGAAGGCAAAACCATTCGCAAAGTGATTGTCGTACCAGGGAAGATTGTTAATGTCGTGGCTGCGTAGCATAATCGTTTGTATCGCGCTAGGCGCTTGTGGTTTTATGCCAGTTTACAAAAAGGGTACGTCACAGGAAGCATTGCAACATGTGAAAGTGGAAGCCGCGCGTGACCGCAATGCGCAGCTATTTGCAACTGCTCTGGAAGATAAATTACAATATAAAGCGCTGCAGGCTGCGGAATATACACTCACGCCCATTATCACTACCAGTTCCTTGCCACTCAGTATTGAGCAGGACGGAACGGCGCTACGTTACCGCATTACAGGCAAAGCGATCTATAGCCTGCGCGATGCAGCAGGAAAAACTGTGCATCAGGGCAGCGTGGAACGGCTTGGCAGTTATAACATCTCCGAAGCGGATTTTTCACGCTATGTCAGTGAACAGGACGCACGCGAACAGGTGATTGAAGGACTCGCCGAAGCCATGCGCATGGAGTTAATACAATTTTTCCAAAATCGTGATACATAAGAGAGTATGAACGGAGAAGAAACCAGACGCTTCATAGGCAGAATTATTATGTGTTTATTCGCAGGAATGCTCTTTTGGGTCTATTCCCAGCGCAATATCCCCACAGGGTCATTTTCGCAAATGGGACTGTTTCTATTTACCTTCTTTCTGAATTTCTGCACTCAGTGGGCAATTTATAAATTGCAGGTACTGTGCGGAAAATGGATGCAGATGGTGCTGCTGGCACTGCAATGCATCTTTTTTTACTGGACATGGGAACACTCAAAATTTGTGTTTGTCGCACATGGATACAGGGAATATGAAAATTTTCTCTATACTCCATTAGAACAATTCGGCTTCATCTTTCCCTTATTTATTGTGATGCTGATTGTGCATACGGTGCGTAGCCGATAAGTCACCATATAGCATAGTGAAACTGTTGCGTTTTGCGCAAACCCCTTCTACATTTGTTTTATGCAACTTAAACCCCGTGACCTTCCAGCATATCTCAAAAACCCCGCTGCCTATAAAGCCGTGCTGATTTACGGCCCGGATGAAGGGCTGGTGCGTTCACGAAAAGATGCGATCTTAAAAACGATGGGGGTGAGCAAGGATGACCCGTTTGCCTATAATGCATATGACAGCCCGCAAATTGCTGATGAACCCTCATTGTTGCATGAAGGGTTAAGTGCCACCACATTGATGGGAGATGCACCCGTCATTGCCATTGCGCAGGCAACAGACAAAATTACTGCGCATGTGAAATCTGCACTGGAAAGCATCACCCAACCCAACCCGCTCATCATCACGGCAGGGGATTTGCAGAAACGTTCATCCCTTCGCAGTTTTTTTGAAGATGCTAAAGCGCGGGATGTTGCGAGCATTCCATGTTATCGTGACGAAGGCGCAAGCCTTGCGCAATTGGTGCGCAGCTTTCTGCAGGCACGCAAAATTGAAGCCTCCCCCCAACTGATAACCTTGCTGAGCGAACAGCTTGGCAATGACCGCGCAGTGACTGTCAGCGAACTGGAAAAACTGGATTTATATCTGGGAGAACGTCGCAGATTAAGCGAAGATGATATTGAAAAGATTCTTGCCAACAACCAGCACAGAGAAAGCAGTGATGCATTGCTGGATGGATTATGTGGCAATCAGGCTAATTTTTATGAAAAATATGATGCGCTGATCGCTGCAGGAGAACAGCCCATTGCGCTGCTTCGTCTGCTTGGGCGGATTATGCAACAATTGCTGGATGCCAAAGCCATGCAGCAGCAGGATCAGCTTTCCCCTGCATCCGCTGTGGAACGATTGCGCCCATTTGTGTATTTCAAAGATAAGCCGCGATATATAAACATCCTTAGCCGCATGGATATGCCACATCTGCTCAGCCTCATGTGCAATGTGCAGGATGCTGAACTGCAAATTAAGCGAGGAGCATTACACCACGAACTGATTATATCGCAGATGCTTATGTTAAGGAGAACACTTCCTAACTAAAACCATAAGTATTATTCAGTATATTAAATTGATTTTTAGTTATATATATTGACTTTAATAAATTTGAAATATAATCACATTATTAATTTATAATGAGGGAGGGAACAAATTGACTAACAATTCCAAAAACTTTCATTATACAATAAGTAATATCTTTGAAAACGAATTAAAGATAGATGATCCTGCGTACACTCCAGGAAGTGTGGTAAATTGGATCTTTGAACAAGCTCGTTTAGACAATATACGTGATATATCAGCAATGAAGTTACAAAAATTACTTTATTTTATGCATGGAAATTATTTAAGATCTTTTAATAAACCTCTAGTTAATGAATATGCTCAAGCTTGGGACTATGGTCCTGTTTTTCCATCTGTTTATCATGAATATAAAACCAATGGATCTAAAGCTATTCCACTCAATGATATAAATTTAATGAGAGAATATGACACAAATATCAAAAAGTTTGTTCCGCTAATAGTAAACCGTAATGACAAAGAAACCATAACTATTTTACGAAATACATGGGAAAAATATAAAGATAAAAGCGCTAGTTATTTATCTGATCTAACTCATAGACCTGATGATGATAACCCTTGGATTATAATAAGAAATATATCTAAAGAAGAGAAAATATCGAACATATCAACTCCCAATAGCATTATCAAAAAATATTTTGATGAAAATAACGACTTATAGTTCAATGTGATGGATGATGAGGAAATAAGATTAGAAGAAGAGGCGAAGAAAAATGTTGCTATTGCTTATGGTAATGCACATAGAAACAGAGCTATCACTTTAGGTAAAAGACTAAAATGCTGGTATTATATAATTGTTGGTGAAGTAATCTTATTAATTGCATCTTTTTTTGTATATAACTGTTTGTTCACAAAAAGCATTAACACAATTAAAGAAAGTCTATGCGAAGCAAAGTATTGTTACTTAGAAGCATCACAGATTCTCACAGTTTACTATATAGGGAAAGCTAGTTTTGTAAGTACTTTTATAATAATATTAATATGGACACTTAAACGTGTTACTCGTTTACAAGCTATGAGAATGATTCACTCAGACAAAGCCGTCATGGCAAACACTTTACAAACACTATTAGGTACAGAATTAGATAAAAATTCAATTTTACGTCAAGCAACCAAAAATATGTTTAGCTCTTCTTTCGAAGTCATAAATACAAAAAAGAAAAACAAATCTTCTGAAATTATAGAATTAAAGGAATTATTGAATACTTTACTAAAAGAAAAAGAGGATTAACTATCTACGACACATTTAATACAGCGCCATCATCACGCTGTGCAGGGTAATGACTAATGCAGTCATCACTGCACGCATATCCATAAACCACATTAGCGTAGCATCATAAATGCGTCTTTCTATCAGATAATGCACTCCAAATGCAGTCATATAAAGCAGCAGGCAGACTGTATCTGGCAGCGTAATTCCGAACAATGCCACCAGCGAGGGCATCACCGAATAACTCAGCCACCAGCATTTCGGTTTGTGGGAGGTCAGACTATAGATCCAGATAACACCTCCCAGAAAAGAGAGTATGATCGCACTGTAAAAACGGAATATCTGCACGGGCGGCACGTCCAGCAGGGTGAGTCCCATATAATGCAATATGATACATATGATAAACGGGGTCATGCCAGAGGCTGACAACACCCAGCTTTGTTTTTTGATGCTCTGTTCCATAGGTTGCATATAAGACGAATTTACGTAATAACAATATTATTTCTGGCAAATTATGCCCTGCCCCTTCACAACCGCTTCAAATTCACTTATATTAAAAGGGTTGGTAACAACTATGGTAATAGAGCTGAAACTGGAATAAGCGACCTGGACCCGGGGGCAGTACCCGGCATCTCCACCTGATGAGTTGGTGGTTGGTAGTGATTCGTTGGTAGATTGCAAACCACCAACTACATACTAACCGACTCCTCAGGTGGGGATGACACAGCTTCGACAGGCGTAATAAAGAGTGGATGTTTACCCGGTATGAGCAATACCGATTGCCCACAAGGCAACAACATGCTCACATTCAATAAGTGCAAACGATAACAACGCACTTGTTGCTGCTAACGACAACAACGTCGTAGCTGCTTCTATTGCTGCCTAAGGGACGCAATAAATAAGCACTAGCAGTGAACGCGGTCTGGGGGGCGCCGGGCAACAGAATGCCTCCCGCTTGATTTTCCTTGCTTTTATCCTGATGTTTATCTATGACTATTATTGATTAATCAATTTATATGCATGTCTGCAGCATCCATATAGATCTTTTTACGGTCGCTCCGTAAATCATTTCAACTTTTAGTCGTTTTTAATAAAACGATTTTTCGAAAGTCTACCCTAGTATTTTATTTCATTTTTTCTAATCATGAAAATTCAAAAAATAGGTCAATTTTTCGCGTCCGCTTCTTTGATTCTTGGTTTGAGCCTGTCTGCTTCCGAAGCAGTTAATGCTCAAAATCTGCAAATTGAGAAATTTGGTACGCCTGTGCAATTTCAAACCCCTGAAGGGTTTGCTGATACGATAGACAGAAAAACGCAGTTAGAGCAGGAAACAACTGACAAATTGCCAGAGAACACTGAATATACATTTGATGATGTTGAACCTGTCAACACGCCCTCGCGTGAAGACACAAACAGTATTATCAGGCAACAATTTCAGAATGACACTGGCAAGCCAGATGATGTTTATGTAGAGCCTTCTCTGCCTGAACGCACTCGCACTCGCAAAAGACAACCTGTTGATGAAATTCGCCCCGCCCCTCGGCGTGAACGGATTTATCGTCAACCTGTTGTGGCGCGCGAAACTGTTGTAGAAGGCTTTGTAGAATCGTCAGCAGCAGCGCTTGGAGGTAAGATTACTTCCGACGTTGCGGCAGGTAACAATTGGCGTGTTGGCGCAAGCGGTGGCATCATTTACTATAATGATGCAGCTAACGGCGCTGAATTGGATGTTAATTTAGGAGTAAATGGAACCTATGAAGTTTCTCCAAGACTTGACATTAATGCGGCTATTGACGTAACTGCCAGAAACCAGAATGATGACATTGAAGCGATAAGAACTCTCACACTCAACCCAGAGTACAATGCAGGGTCTAATCGAAACAATGACATTCTTGTGGGTGGCAAACTCGTTAATCAAAGTGGCGGAATAGATGCTTATCAGGACTTTAACCGAAGCACTGTATATGCAACTTATGCAACAGATAATCTGACGGCAACTGTTTCTGCCTATCCTTTCATATCCTCTGCCTCCCTTGATGCAGAATATGAAGTTCAGGAAGGAACGAAGTTATCAGCTTATTTGGAAACCCCTCATACAGCCGATGCTGTCGAGGTCAACACTCAGCTTGATGCAAGTGTTGCTCAAGATGTAGCTAATAACGTTTTCAGCAATAATGACGTTATCACTCTTACAGGTGGATACCGCTCAGGCGCAGACTCCTTAGGAAACAACACCGTCTCAGATGGTGTTTACATTGGAGGCAGCTACCAACTACAGTTATAAAAAGCGCCTTCGCTTTTTATAACTGACTAAAACCTTAAACCTTATAAGACATTGCCTGATCAGCAATGTCTTTTTTTTGTCATATTGCATCAACACAAATTTAAGATAGTTATGTAAAACTGCAGATAAATAATAAAAATATATCATTATGCAGACATATGAAGTAGCCGCAGGAGACGTATTATTCCGAGAGGGGGACAAGGGAGAGTTTGCCTGTGTGATCCGCAAAGGCAGGGTGCAGATTCTTAAATCCACCAAACAGGGAGAGGTGGAGCTTGCCATATTGGAAGAAGGCGAGGTATTTGGCGAAATGGCACTGTTTGAGCCGAAGGACACACGTTCCGCCACGGCGCGCGCTTTAGATGATCTAATAGTCGATGTGATTGGTGAAGATGAAATGCACGCATTAATACGCCAGTCTCCACAAATGTTGCAGCCTTTCGTCTCCGCGCTGGTGACGCGGCTTCGTGAAATCAACATTCGCCTGGCAGAAAAAGAACGTGCCACAATGATTCTGGGCAGGCAGATAAACAGTTTTACAATTACAGCGAAAAATGCCATTGAAGGGCTGGTGGACACTGCACAGATCACCATAGCTGATTTGCCCTTCACCGTTGGCGGTTACAATAAAGATGAAAAACGTCCTTATCGCGAAGCTATGGAAATCCCCTGCCCGCCTCAGAACATGAATGTCAGCTTCCTGCATTGCGCCATTGAGCGCCATGAAGATGGGATTTATGTGGTGGATAAAGGCTCACGCTTTCAGACACATGTGAACGGGCGTTCCATCGGGCGCGGAGAAGCCTCAACCAAAGCGCTGCTGACGCCAGGTGAAAATCAGGTGATTCTGGGCAAGCGCGAAGCCAGCATGGAACTGGAAATCGTCTGCAGTTAATCGGCAAAAACACAGCATTGTCACTTGACCCTTACGGCAAAAAACCTTATTCTTCCCAGAATTTGCCTAGAACCTAACTTTTGGACGTGTATGACTGATTCTTCTTCATTCCTGCCCCCGTATAATGCCATACTAGTAATGGAAAACGGGGATGAGTTTTACGGATATGGTATTGGGCGTGAGGGAACCGTGTATGGTGAGTTATGCTTTAACACTGCCATGAGCGGCTATCAGGAAATTCTGACTGACCCGTCTTATTACGGGCAGATTATCAATTTCACCACACCGCATATCGGCAATGTAGGCTGCAATCTGGAAGATATTGAATCTCAGGTAAAATCAGCGCGTGGCTGCGTGATACGTGAAGCCATCACCTCCCCTTCCAGCTGGCGCTCAAGAGGCAACTTTAATCTCTGGCTGGATAATCAGGGAATTACAGGGATCAGCGGTATCGACACTCGCGCATTAACCTCCTTCATCCGCACACATGGTCATCCGAAAATCGCCATAGCCTATCATGCAGATGGGCTGGATGCGATTGACATCAGCACCATTCACGCAGATCTGGCAGAAACAGACTCACTCAAAGGTGCAGAACTCACCGAATTTGTGACCGAACCCGAAAAACGCAACTGGTCAGAAAGCATCTGGGAACTGGAACATGGATATGGCGAGAATGCCAATACATCCTTCCACGTGGTGGCGATTGATTATGGCGCGAAAATGAACATTCTGCGCCTGCTGACGGCGAAAGGCTGCAAGGTGACGGTTGTGCCAGGCAATACAGATGCAAAAACCATTATGAAGCTGAATCCTGACGGAGTATTTCTTTCCAATGGCCCAGGTGACCCGTCTGCCACAGCGCATTTTGCACTCCCTGTCATTAAAGAATTATTACATGCCAACATGCCCATTTTTGGCATTTGTCTTGGGCATCAGCTGCTTGCACTGGCGCTGGGCGCAAAGACTGAAAAAATGTATCAGGGGCATCGCGGTGCAAACCATCCTGTAAAAAATCTTCTAAGCAACAAAGTGGAAATCACCAGCCAGAATCATGGTTTTGTGGTGCATAGTGATTCCCTGCCTTCCAACGTGGAAATCACCCATCTTTCGCTATTTGATGGCACGATTGAGGGCATCAAAAGCAAAGAAAAACCTGCCTTCTCTGTGCAATATCACCCCGAATCCTCCCCTGGCCCGCATGACAGCGAATATCTCTTCCAGCAATTTGTAGACATGATGCAGGGGCGTGCGTGATGGATGCAATCCATAATGATAGCTCTGCACCTCCCGCCATCCATCATGCGTTGCTAAAAGATGCTGATATTGATGATACGGATTTCTTGCGCGATATTGCCGCCCTGCCTTATGTGGAGCGTATCCTGTTATTTGGTTCGCGCACAACACAGGATTATATGGAAGGCGCGGATCTGGACATCGCCGTAGACTGCCCTGATGCAAGCGATGAAGAATGGCATCATATCACGGACATAGCAGAACGTGCCTATACCTTGCTTTCCATAGATTGCGTCCGACTGGACACCCTAAAAGATGGGTTTTTCAAAGAACAGATTTTGCAGCACAGCAAAGTGATTTGCGATAAGCGTGGCGGTGCGTGATGACAGACATCACACTGGTAACCCATGCCGTCACGCAAACGCGCAACGCGCTGAACCGTTTAGACGAAGCGATTGGCGAACCGCTGGATTCTCATGCGTTCATGCTGGATGCCACTTTGCAGCGCTTTGAATATAGCTACGAAATGCTGTGGAAAACGCTTCGCAAATTGTTTGCGCTCAAACATATCCGCGTGAGTAACGCATGGGATGCCTTTAAAGAAGCCTATGCGCAACAGCTTATCAGTGATAAAGTCCTATGGAAACGCATTATAGAAGACCGCAACCGCACGGTGCATCATTATTCTAACGAAGATGCCACCGCCATTTATCACCGCGTGTGCGATGAATATTTTTTGGCGATGACCGCGTTATTAGATGTGATTGAACGAGAACTGCAACATGAGTTTGTGGGGTGATGTAACGCTGGAGAGTAAATAGCAAATGGCTTTTGATAAACCAACATTAATTATAATTGGTGCTGGAGCAAGTTTACCTTACAACTATCCTCTTGGTGATGATTTGATTAATGAGATAATCACGGCAAGCGATGAAGTTATTCATCGTGGGAAAATTACTGAAGCATATAGTCACTTAAAAGATATGCTATTGTTGCATGACCCTACTAGTATTGATACGTTTATGAAAAATCATGCAACAACTGGGGCAAATAGCGATTATAATATACAGAGTATATGCAAACAATTGATTGCAGAAATTATATTAAAAAAAGAAAACGCAGAATATTTTGATAAAAATAAACAGGTAGGAGGCAATCTAAATTGGTATCGTTACCTTGCACACGCTATTTTAGAAGATATTGATTCATTAAAAGACCCTAATGCTGCGCTTCCATTTAGAATTATTACCTTCAATTATGACGTATCTCTAGACTATTATCTATTGACACGTATTTTAGCTGCTCCGCTACTATCCGATGAAGAAAAGCAAATTATATTAAAGAAGCTAGGCAATAATATTATACATGTATATGGTGCTGTGAGAAACGTACCATGGGAAGATACAACATCACATGAAACAATTATTAGACATCTAATTAATAAACAACTAATAAAACCATCTAGCAATGCAATGACGATAAACGGTTCTGAGCAATATCTTGGTAGAGAAGACATTGAAATTCTTTATGGCATTGCAAATTTAAAAACTCAAAATTCTAAAAGCGTATTTTCTCCTTGTAAGGCGCAGGACAGCCATGACTTCAAGAACTTTTGCAATCAAGCTGCATCAAATTTACGCATCATTGGTGAAGAAAGAGCTTCAGGCAAGCAATCGCTTGCACCTTACTATGAGTTTATGCTAAATGAAATGAAGAAAATTATGTTTCTTGGGTTTGGCTTTGACAAAACTAATATGGAACTTGTTTTTTTATCACACAGACTATCTTCTCTGGAAACTATTGAATATACCAATTATGGAAACAAAAAGAAAATAAACGATTTTGTGCATTCGTACTTTGAGGTTGTTGACATTTCTTGTTCAACCAAAGACGTATATAATGCACTAGTTAATGACTTTAACTTATAGCTACATAGTGATAGCTTGAATACCTGAATAAGAGATACATCATGCCTAAAAGAACCGACATACATTCCATCCTCATCATTGGCGCGGGGCCTATTGTTATTGGGCAGGCGTGTGAATTTGATTATTCTGGAACGCAGGCGTGCAAGGCATTGCGGGAGGAAGGGTATCGGGTGATTCTGGTGAATTCCAACCCTGCCACCATCATGACAGACCCTGACATGGCGGATGCGACCTATATTGAGCCCATCACACCTGAATTTGTGGAAAAAATTATCGCCAAGGAAAAGCCAGATGCTCTGCTGCCCACGATGGGTGGGCAAACGGCGTTGAATTGCGCCAAAGCGCTGGCAGAACGTGGCGTGCTGGATGCACATGGTGTGGAACTGATTGGTGCAAAGTTGGAAGCCATCAACATGGCGGAAGACCGTCAGCTTTTTGCAGATGCCATGAAGCGCATTGGGTTGCAATGCCCTAAACAAGCTACGGCACATTCGATGGATGAAGCATTTAAAGTGCTGGATGAAGTCGGTCTGCCTGCCATTATCCGCCCATCATTCACCATGGGTGGCGCAGGCGGCGGGGTTGCCTATAACCGTGAAGAATTTGAGCAGATCGTTAAAAGCGGGCTGGAAGCCTCTCCCACCACAGAAGTGCTGATCGACGAGTCTATTCTTGGCTGGAAAGAGTTTGAAATGGAAGTGGTGCGTGACCATGCGGATAACTGCATCATCATCTGCGCGATTGAAAATATAGACCCGATGGGCGTACATACAGGCGATTCCATGACCGTTGCACCTGCGCTGACGCTGACCGACAAAGAATATCAGATTATGCGTGATGCTTCCATTGCGGTGCTACGTGAAATTGGCGTGGATACGGGTGGTTCCAACGTGCAGTTCGCTGTAAACCCTGAAAATGGACGCATGATCGTGATTGAGATGAATCCGCGTGTGTCACGTTCCTCTGCGCTGGCATCCAAAGCGACAGGTTTCCCGATTGCTAAGGTGGCGGCAAAACTGGCAGTGGGCTATACGCTGGATGAAATCACCAACGATATTACCCGCGCCACACCTGCGTCTTTTGAGCCAAGCATTGATTATGTCGTGACGAAAATCCCGCGTTTTGCATTTGAAAAATTCCCAGAAGCAGAAAATTCACTGACCACGTCTATGAAATCCGTCGGTGAAGCGATGGCGATGGGGCGCAATTTTGCGGAATCCATGCAAAAAGCATTGCGTTCGCTGGAAACTGGACTGACTGGCTTCAATGAAGTGGTCAAAAATTCAAAGAACCCTACGGATGAAATTAAGAGCCGTCTGGCGCAACCAACACCAGACCGTCTGCTTATAGTGGCTGATGCGTTCCGCCATCATTTCAGTCTGGAAGATATTGCAGCCATCACCAAATATGACCCGTGGTTTTTAGAACAAATCCGCAATATTGTGGAAATGGAACAGCAACTGAAAGTGAAAGGGCTGCCAACTGACAAACGCTCATTACTGCACATCAAAAAAATGGGCTTTAGTGACGACCGTCTGGCAGAACTCACGCAGCATGAAACCAAAACTGTGGCATCACTACGCGAAAATCTTGGTGTGTTCCCCGTTTACAAACGGATTGATACCTGCGCAGGCGAATTTGATGCACTGACACCCTATATGTATTCCACCTATGAAGGGGATGGCGTTCATGATGGAATGTGTGAGTCTGACCCGACAGACAAGGAAAAAATCATCATTTTAGGCGGCGGACCGAACCGAATTGGGCAGGGGATTGAGTTTGATTATTGCTGCGTTCATGCGGCCTATGCCCTTTCTGAAGCGGGTTTTGAAACCATCATGGTGAATTGCAACCCTGAAACAGTCTCTACCGATTATGACACATCTGACCGTCTGTATTTCGAACCACTGACTGCCGAAGATGTGATCAATCTTATCCGCAAAGAGCAGGAAAATGGTTTTGTACGTGGTGTGATTGTGCAGTTTGGCGGGCAAACGCCACTGAAACTGGCGCGCGCACTGGAAGCAGCGGGCATCCCGATTATCGGCACATCACCCGATGCGATTGACCTGGCGGAAGACCGTGAGCGCTTCCAGAAGCTACTTTATTCTTTGGAGTTGAAGCAACCTGCCAACACTATCTGCCATAGTGAAGAAGAAGTGCTGGAACAGGCTGACGTGATGGGATACCCCGTGGTGGTGCGCCCATCTTACGTGCTTGGCGGGCGGGCGATGGCAATTATTTATGATTCTGAGCGTCTCAAAAAATATTTGCATGACGTATTGCGTGAATTTCAGGACAACCCGATTTTGCTGGATTCATTCTTAAAAGATGCGATTGAAATTGATGTGGATGCACTCTCAGACGGGCAGCATGTGCATGTTTGTGGCATCATGGAACATATTGAGGAAGCAGGGATTCACTCAGGTGATTCCGCCTGTTCCCTGCCGCCACATACGCTCAGTGATGAATTGATAGATGACATTAAGATTCAAACCATTCAGCTTGCACGCGCACTGAACGTGGTTGGATTGCTCAACATTCAGTTTGCCGTGAAAGATGGCGATATCTTCATTATTGAAGTGAACCCACGCGCCAGCCGCACTGTACCGTTCGTGGCAAAAACGATTGGCATTCCTGTAGCAAAATATGCATCCCGCCTGATGGCAGGTGAAAAACTTGCGGATCTGGGGCTGTCGCATGACAGCATCATTGACATGGAAGCATTAGGGCATGTGGCTGTGAAGGAAGCGGTATTGCCATTCAAACGCTTCCCTGGCAGTGATGCTATTTTAGGTCCTGAAATGAAATCCACAGGTGAAGTGATGGGCATTGACAGCTCATTCGGACGCGCCTTTGCCAAAGCCTATATGGCGACGGGCAGCAAACTTCCTAATGAAGGCAATGTGTTCGTGTCCGTTAAGGACAGTGACAAACATGCGCTGATAGACATTTGCACCTCGCTGCGTGAACTGGGCTTCAGCATTGTTGCGACCAAAGGAACGCAGGAGTTTCTGGCAGGGCATGATATTGCTGCATCGGTTGTGAACAAGGTTCGTCAGGGGCGGCCACATATTGTTGATAGTCTGAAGGATGGTAAAATTCAGTTTGTGATTAATACGACCGAAGGCGCAAAATCCATCAGCGATAGCGCATCCATTCGAAAAACATCATTGCAGCAGAATATCCCATATTGCACGACTATCGCAGGGACGCGCGCCTTGATTGAAGCCATGAAGTTTATTCACAAGGAACGTGGCATGAGCGTGAAAGCCATTCAGGAGTACTTCACCGCGTGAGTATGCTAAGCTAATCATAATTATAAATATGTTAAGGTTTTCATGCGATACTATAGCGTATGAAATTAGCCGACTTGTATACAACAACCTGCCTTAGTGCCGTTCTGCTCAGCATGACATGTGCAGGCACGGTGCTGGCTGCCCCTGAAGGCGCGCAGGTTGCTGCTGGTTCAGCCAATATAAGTTCACCCCAGTCAGGGCATGTGGTAATTCAACAGCACACAGATAAAGCTGTAATCAACTGGAACCAGTTTGATATTAAGGCAGGAGAACATACAGAATTTCGCCAGCCCTCTCAAAATGCATCCACCTTAAACCGAATTAAAGGGAACGCACCAAGCAACATCAATGGCAGATTAACTGCCAATGGCAATATTGTTGTGGTGAATCCTCATGGTGTGGTGTTTGGAAAGAATGCCAAAGTGGATGTGGGCGGGCTGGTTGCCAGCACAGCCGACATTGCTGATGAGAATTTCATGAAAGGCACACTGGGTTTTGACCGCCCTGGCAAAGCAGATGCAGCCATCATCAATCATGGTGTGATTACCGCAAAAGATGCAGGACTGGTAGGGTTGGTAGCACCGCACGTGGAAAATCATGGTACGATACAGGCAAGATTAGGAAAAATAGTTTTGGCATCAGGTGAAACAGCAACAGTTGATATGCACGGAGACGGGTTAATTCAGGTTGCTGCAAGCGGAGACAGCAAAAAACTGCTTGTTTCGCAGCAGGGAACGTTACTTTCAGAAGGCGGCACTATTGCATTGACTGCAGCAGATGGCCGCAACATGCTTGACAGCCTGATTCAGGCAGATGGAGCATTATCAGCTGCTTCTATCCAGCATTCTGGTGGCAGAATTGTGATTACAGGTCAGGATAGCGATATAGAAGTAAATGCTGATATGGATGTTTCTGGTATGGATAAGGCTGGAAGCCTATATATTGGCGGGGATTTTAAGGGCAATGGCACATTACCCACCGCCAGAAATGTAACGCTAAACAAGGATGCTGTCATACGCGCAAATGTGAGAGGCGATGGCAAAGGCGGCACGGTGATCGTCTGGTCAGACGAACAGACAAGATTTGCTGGCACAATTGAAGCAAAAGGGAGCGCAGGCGGTTTTGTTGAAACATCAGGTAAACAAAAGCTGAACATTGCTGATTCTGCATCTGTGGATACGCAAAATGGCACATGGCTCCTGGATCCTCAGGATTTTACCATCGCAGATTCTGGTGGAGACATGACGCCAGCTGCATTGCAGACCAATCTGGCAAGTAACAATGTCACCATTACCAATGCAGCAGGTGCAGGGAACGGTGACATCACCATATCAGATGCAGTTAGCTGGAGCAGCAGCAACACGCTGACACTGGATGCCATCCGCCACGTTCAGGTGGATGATGCCATCAGCAACAGCGCAGGGGGTAATCTGATTTTGCGAGCAGATAAGAATGGCACTGGCACGGGAACAGTCAATTTTGGTGGCGGTGGGTCTGTCAGCATGAATACGGGGCGTAGTGATATATATTATAATCCCACCAGCTACACCACACCAACCAATTATGCAGCGAATGTGACAGGCACGTTTGATGCATGGATGTTAGTGCATGATGTGAATGATTTGCAGGATATCAGTGGCAATAAAAGCGGTAATTATGCACTCAGCAAAGATATTGATGCCAGCGCAACAACGGGTTGGAATGGTGGTTTAGGGTTCAATGCGATTGGGTTCAGCGGTAGCGAATTTACTGGAAAATTTAACGGTCAGAATTTTGCTATTAATAACTTATTTATCAACCGTCCTTCTCAGGGCAATCTGGGTATGTTTGGCGGCATTGACAGCGCAGAAATTAAAAATGTGCGTGTATTATCCGCAAACATTACTGGTCAGGATGATACTGGCATATTAGCGGGCGATGTTGAGCAATCCACCATAACTAACGTGCATACCTCAGGTAATGTTACTGGAAACATTAGTGTTGGCGGTCTTATTGGTGAAGCTTCAGACAGCACCACTATCACTCAGTCATCTTCCGCAGCAAATGTTTCAGGCAATGGTGAAGTGGGCGGACTTATTGGTGACCACGAAATGGCATCTTCAACCAGCAATAGTTTTGCCACAGGAAACGTAACATCCGCAGGAGATAATATCGGCGGACTCATTGGTAATAATGACAGCGTTACCGTGTCCGATAGTTATTCTACGGGATCTGTTACAGGAAATTACCGCGTTGGTGGTTTGGTAGGTGAAAACAGCACAAATTCCACAATAACCAATAGCTATTCTACATCCAATGTAAATGCCGATAGAAATGTAGGCGGTTTAACAGGAGACAATAACAATAACTCCACCATTACGAACAGTTATGCAACAGGCATCATTACAGCAGGCGACGACAACGCAGGAGGGTTGGTGGGTCTCTTAAGTGGCAATTCAACCATTACTACCAGCTATGCAACTGGTAATGTAAGCGGAGAAGATGATGTTGGCGGTTTGGTTGGGGATTCAGAAGGCACCATTTCCAACAGCTACGCTACGGGAAGCGTTACTGCAAGAGACAATGTGGGTGGTTTTGCAGGAAGACATGATAATGGGGCAACAACGTCAAATAGTTATGCACTCGGCAATATATCTGGAAGAGATAATGTTGGCGGGTTTATAGGTCTTAATGACAGCGCAACGTCTACGAATAATTACGCCACGGGTACGGTATCTGGAAGAAATTCAGTTGGCGGTCTGGTTGGTAGCAACGCTGGCACGTCCTCAGTCACTCAAAGTTATGCAACTGGCAATATCACTGCCACTGCTGGCTCACTGAGTATTGGAGGGTTAGTAGGGGAACATAAAGATAACGCAACCATAACTTCCAGTTATGCGACGGGAGACATTTCGGGTGATGGTGACTGTGTAGGTGGATTGGTTGGTTGGGCAATGGACAATGCACGCACAGAAACAAGTTTCTCAACAGGTAACATTACAATAGGAGCGGGAAGAAATATTGGTGGCCTAACAGGGTTAGTTTCGAACGATACTGTCACGCTCAACAGTTACGCAACAGGTATAGTGAATGGTGATGATGATGTTGGCGGACTAGTTGGGGAAATGAGAGAAAATGCAGTTTTAAACTTTGTATATTCAACTGGGCAGGTTTCAGGGAATACAGATGTTGGTGGCTTAATCGGGCTACGCGCCAATGCATCCAGTGTCACCAATGGATATTGGAATGTGACCACATCAGGGCAGGCAACCAGCAACGCAGGTACGGAAACAGGGCTGACCACAGCACAAATGATGGACGCGGCATCTTTCACAGGATTTGACATTGCCACAACAGGTGGCAGCTCCAATGTATGGCGCATTTATGAAGGTAACACTGCCCCATTACTGCGATCTTTTTTAACGCCGCTTAACGTAAAAGCGAATGATGCTACAATGACATTCAATGGCAGTGCTTACAATGGTAGCGAAGGGGTAACTTATACCACCTTCAACACGGGCGATAATAGCAGCAATTTACTGGGAACACTAGATTATGGCAGCTCTGATACAGATATTGGAACGTATGTTTTAACGCCAAGCGGTTTGTATGATGACCAATTCGGATATGATATTAGTTACAGCACAGGAACATTAAACATTACTGTTGCACCACCTGCACCTTCTGCACCAACAATACAGCCAACATCACCAAAAACCAAAGTGCCGACAACTGTTCCAGAAACCACTCCTCCATCATCACCTCAGACATTACCAGCGCCTGAGACTCCTGTGGTTCAAACGCCCCCCACTTCCAAACCAGAATCAAAGCCTCGCTCCACATCAATTCCCACAACGGTAGAAATTGTATCGCAAAAGCCAGCCCCTGAAAGCAACGGAACTGCTTCAGTTGCAAAAGGCACGCAGCGTTCACCCCAGCACACTTCGTCAAATAAGATGATTTTTGTTGAAACAGATGAGACCAGCAATGCAACCTCTAAAGGGGATATTATAATCAGCAAACCGCTTGCAAAAATGCTTAATCTGACCCGCTCATTATTTGATTAAGATGTGCATTTAATTGTGATTTGCGATTGCATATAATCCAATAAAAATCTTAGGGTCTATATGTATTCCGCGCTGCTGCATCTCGTTTAACGTGGTTGTTACATTTTCAACAGACACTTCATGCACGGTGATATTTTCTGTCTCATCACCACCGCCTTCAGCAATTTTTTTAATATGGTGAGCTACGAAAAAATGCATCATTTCATTGCTCATGCCAGATGATATTGGGCCATGCGTAATGCGTTCCATACGCTCTGCCTGATAGCCTGTTTCTTCAAGCAGTTCTCGCATTGCGGCTGCTTCTGCGCCCTCCCCTTTGAAAGCGGCTTCGTCACCAATCAGCCCTGCAGGCAATTCCAGCGTATTTGCGTTCAGTGAGGCACGATATTGTTCCACCAGAATCAGTTTCCCTTCATCATTTACCGCCGTAATAATCGCAGCTTCCATGCCTGAATTGCGCGTGATAAATTCAAACGTGCCGCGTTTTTCAAGCGTCAGCCAGTCACCAGCATACAGTGTCTTTTTGTCTGTCATAATCTTAATGCAATAATTCCATATTGCCACCAATGGCAACAATATTTTCAGTGATCACCTGTTCATTCATGAAGGCTTTCAAGTAATTCGCGCCGCCTGCCTTTGGCCCAGTGCCAGAAAGACCCATCCCCCCAAATGGCTGCACGCCAACCACTGCACCTGTCATGGAGCGGTTAATATAAAGATTTCCCGCTTTTACACCCGCTTTCAGCCTCGCAATGCGGGTGGATACACGGCTATGCATTCCAAAGGTCAATCCATATCCAGTGCTGTTAATCTGCTCGATCAATGTGTTAAATTCTTTCACTCGGAATGGCACAATATGCAGTATTGGTCCAAAATGTTCCTTCTTCAGCTCGTCTATTGCATCCAGCCTGCATAAAGCAGGCGCAACAAACAGCCCTTCTTTTGCATGTTCTGGCATCTCACACTGATATATGAGCTTTCCTTGTGTGCGCATCTCATCAATATGTGCCTGCAAGCCATCATACGCAGTTTTGGAAATCACAGGGGGCACGTCTGTATCATAACTCAGTGGATCGCCTATATGCAGCAGCTTCATTGCCCCTGTGATCATCGGTACTAATGTGTCCATGATCTCATCCTGAATGAAAAGCACTCGCAAGGCACTGCAGCGCTGCCCCGCGCTGCCAAATGCGGAATGGATGATGTCATCTGTTGCCTGCTCCAGCAAAGCGGAGCTATCCACCACCATGCAATTCTGCCCGCCTGTTTCCGCAATAAGCTTTGGCAATGCGCCTTCCCGCGCTGCCAGCGTGCGGTTGATGGTGCGCGCCACCTGAGTAGAGCCTGTAAATGCGACGACAGAGACAGCATCATCTGCAATCACTTGCTTGCCAAAATCTGCGCCTTCAGCAATCACATATTGCAATGCACCGTAAGACACGCCTGCTTCGTGCAGCAGTCGCACTGCTTCATAGGCAATGATGGCAGTATGTTCAGAGGCTTTGGCAACCACGCTGTTGCCTGCCACCAAAGCAGCCACCACTTGCCCCACAAAAATGGCGAGCGGAAAATTCCACGGGCTGATGCAGGCTGCCACCCCTTTGGGGCGATAGTGCAGGAGATTGGTTTCACCCGTATAGCTTTCACATAATTCACCCTGCGCCAGCGCACGCGCCTGCACAGCATAATATCGGCAGAAATCTTCTGCTTCTCGCACTTCAGCAATCGCATCTTCAATGGTTTTTCCAGCCTCACGCGCCAGCAAAGTGTAAAACAGGTGGCGGCGTTCATAAAGCAGTTCTGCCGCTTTTTCCAATGTGGTTGCACGCAGCTCAGCGTCCTGCTTTGCCCATTCAGTCGCACCAGCCTTTGCAGCGCTGACAACATGTTTGAGCATCTCAGAAGTTGCCATGCTGCACTCGCCTATCACATCATCCAGGTTGGCGGGGGACACGCTTTTCAACGTTACATCACTGCGGGTCACCTCACCATTGATGATGCAATGCGCTTCGTAAGTAGCATTTAAAAACGGGGAGCGTTCCTTATGCAACGCATCATAATGCGCACGCAGTCCCAATTCATAACCCAGTGAATTTTTACGGTTCGAAAAAATGTCCTGTGGCAGCGGGATTGGCGGATTTTTTTCAAGCGCGGCTTTTGCCAGTTCCAGAGGGTTCTGCGTCAGTTCAGAAATGGAGGTGTGTGGATTCATCACCTGATTGACGAAATTCCCATTCGCGCCATTTTCCATTAAACGACGAATCAGATAGGGCAGTAGCGCGTCAAACGCACCCACGGGGGCATAGATGCGGCAGGGATAACCCCCTATCAACTGATTATATAAACTCACTCCCATGCCAAACAGACGCTGAAATTCAAACTCTTTTTCACGTCCTTTTTGCTTCGCCAGCGCTTTCACTGCCATCGCGCTCATCACATTGTGCGTGGCAAATTGTGGGAAGATGGCATCTCCTGCATCCAGCAAGGTTGCTGCGCAGGCAAGGTAGCTCACGTCGGTATATTCCTTATTGGTGAATACGGGGTAAGATGGTAACCCGTCCATCTGCGCCCAGGTAATTTCACTGTCCCAATATGCCCCTTTCACCAGACGCACAGGAATGCGACGGTTGGTATTTTTTGCGATCTTTTTCAGCAATGCTATAACAGGCAAGGCACGTTTTTGATAGGCCTGCAATACAAACCCAATATCAGGACAATCTTTCAGTGCCTCATCATGCAGCAATGCCGCGAATAATTCACATTGTAAGTCCAGCCTGCGCGCCTCTTCACTGTCTATCGACAAAGCAATATTATGCTTGCCTGATAGCAGACACAAATCCCGCACGCGGGGATATAGCTCAGCCATAACCTGCGCTTTGTGGGCATATTTATATCGGGCATGGAGTGCCGACAATTTAATGGAAATAGAGTGGCGCTTGCTGCCTTCCTGCTTTGCGATTTCGGTGATTGCGCGTTCATATTTTTCATAATAGGCATCTGCCTGCGCCTGCGTGCGCGCACCCTCGCCCAGCATATCAAACGAGAAATCATACCCCTTTTTCGCTTCCGCTGACAGGTGCGAAAATGCATCTTTAATCGTCTTGCCTGCCACAAAGGAGTTGCCCAGCACATGCATCGCCGCTTTGAGCGCTTTGCGCAGCACAGGCTCACCCAGTGAATAGACCATCTTTTCAAAAATGCCATCATTGCCGCGCAAAGATGCAATCTCGCTGGACATGCGCAAGCCTGTAATTTGAGCATGGTCAAACAGGCTTGTATGCTCATCATAAAATTTGCGCCAGTTTGCGCCTTTGAGTTTGTCATTAATCAGTGAATCCGCCGTGCGGCTGTCTGGAATGCGCAGCAGTGATTCTGCCAGACAGAGCAACGCAATCGCTTCTTTTTCCTTCAGCCCGAATTGCTGGATAAACTGTTCCACCCCCATATGCGGCGGGTGAGAGCGCATGGTTTTAATCGCCTCAGCAGCATCCTGCTGAATCGCATCCTGCAATGGGTCGTAAGCGGTTGCAAGCGCACATAATTCATGCATCAATTCGGTTTCATCCACCAGTGCTTGCTGGCTGATCTGGTCTAATTGGGGGTTATAATCAAAGCTCATAGCGTGAGCCTATAGGACATCAGCGCGTCTGTCTATGCTAGGTCCTTACTATTATAATTTGACAGCAAATAAATAATGTAACATTTATGTATCTCCCAACTATACATCAACAGTGCTAACTTGCTTGCAACATGGCTGCATAATATTACATTAGCTTTTTCAAACATAATAGTATTCAATAATAATATGAGATTAAATTCGCTTTACATAAATAACTTCAAATGCCTACAAGATTTCACCATTGAGCAGCTGGGCAATGTGAATCTCATTGTAGGTCAAAATAATATTGGTAAGACTACAATCCTTGAAGCTATACGCTTATATGCAACGAATCCACGAGGTGGTTTGAGGAATTTAATTGCGAAAATAAGTGAAGAACATGATGAGTTTCTTTATGAAGAAGACCCTGAATATAATCGGCGTTATCGAGCAATAAATTTTGAGTCCCTTTTTTACAATCGATGCTTCCCCGAATCAAACGAAGATTCTATTGAAATTGGCTCAGTAAGAAACGGTCAAGACTCTCTGATCATAAAAGAAGCATTCCAGCGTGTCTATGTTAAAGCTGATGAACCTGATACGATAGTCAAAGAAATTATTGAGAAAGAGGAGATCGATAATATAATTGATGATGCTGTTGAGCAGAATATTTTAGCAACAAAAAATGGGAAATCCGTAATATTAAACGTAGTTGAACGTTTACTCCCCATGAGGCACAGGCTAAGTACTATCTCACATTTTGATGATATTCCTTGTAAATATATTCCTACACAGCTTCTACACCAAAATGATTTAGCTAACGAATGGGATGACATTGTCATTACTTCGTATGAAGAAAAAATACTCAATGCTATAAAAATTCTCGAAAATAATCTTGAGCAAATTGCGGCAATTAAAAATCATCGTGATGACAGAACCTTCAAATTAAAAACAAAACAGAGTGAAAACATTCCTCTAGCTAGTATGGGAGATGGCGTTTTTAGAATTTTGCAGTTAGCAATTAAAGCGGTAAAAGCGCAAGATGGCTTTTTACTTGTTGATGAATTTGAGAATGGACTACATTACAAAACTCAATATAAAGTCTGGAAATGGTTGTTTGAGCTATCTCAAGAACTCAACATTCAAATCTTTGCAACCACACATAGTTGGGACACCATAGAAAGCTTTTCAAAGGCTGCTCACGATAATACTAATGTACAAGGAAGTTTGTTCAGAATAGCTAAAAGTTTGAAAGAGGCAGATAATAATAAAATTATAGCTACTACTTTTAATGAAGACAGCTTAAAAACCATTACTCAACAACAAGTTGATGTAAGATGATTAATAATCCCAAATTGCTTATTGTCGAAGGAAGTTCAGATAAAGCATTTTTCAAAAGCGTATTAAAAAGTATAGAAATTGACGCCGAAATTATGGTTGCATACCCATCCGAAACGGGGACAGTTGACGGTAACGGGAAAGGCAATGCTATAAAAACGCTAGTGTTAAGAGCAAAACTTCATAATATTGAACCTGTGCAAACAGGCATAATTTTAGATGCTGATCTCACAACAAAAAAACAAGGATTTGAAAAAACCAAATATGCCGTTAAATCTGCCATAGAACCATTCTTTAATATTACCAATGAAACCACTACTGACGGAATTATCTTTCATGGTGAAGCAGGCATTACACCGATTGGTTTGTGGATAATGCCTTCAAATAGTGAAGACGGCAATTTAGAAGATTGGATTGTGAAGAATCTTAACAACACTGAAATAAGCAAACACCAAATTGCTAAAAAATTGTTAGATGACTTGGATGACTCAATCAAAGAATTTCAATTACATCATCTGAGCAAAGCAGAGCTACTTACTATGCAGGCTTGGAAAAACAGACCCAAAAGCACATGTTCAGTCAATCAGATTAATACGCAAAATCAGGATTACAAAAGTCTGGTCACTTGGTTTAAGAAGATCTTTGACTAATACTGAAGCTCATCCTCATCTTCTGCCGCGCCTTCATCTTCCACGTCGATTTCGCGCAGCATCACTTCGCCAAGGGCGCGGGCGGTGGCGTTTCTGGGGTTGCCGTCCATCGGGCCCATCTCACCAAACATCTGCCCAATCCCCAATATGGCAAGCACGCCTTCCCCTTTACGGCTGATCTCCACGCGCCCGCTTTCAATAACGTAGGCTTTTTCAGCCTTGTCACCTTCATAAAAGATGATATCACCATAAAAGAACTGCACCATAGGCCTGCCCTCTTTATGCCACCAGCATAGACAGAGATGAAGCCGACCGCGCGCCAAGCTGCGCAATGATGTGCGCTGCCATACGATGCCCAAGCCTTGCGCTCTGATCCAGCGACATGGCGTTGGTAATGCCATATAAAAACCCTGCGGCAAACAAGTCACCTGCGCCTGTGCTGTCCACCAGATTCACAGGCACAGTTTCAACATTATGCTCCTGTCCACCTGCATATATGGTTGCAGGGTGCGCACTATGGGTTACCACCGCAATATCCAGATGGCGCATCAGATTATCCACGATATTCGCACCATATAGCGCCTGAATTTCTCCGCCATTGGCAAATAATATGTCAATATGATCTGCTATCAGCTCCTGAAATTCTGTTTTGTGGCGATCTACGCAGAACGTGTCAGAAAGGGTAAATGCTACTTTTACACCTGCTTCCTTGGCGCTGTGCATGGCATATAAAATAGCATCTTTTGCCTGTGGTGCATCCCATAAATATCCTTCAATATAGAGAATTTTCGCGGCTGCAATCATCTCTGCATCAATATCATCGCGGGAGAGTTCTGCACATGCACCAATATGCGTATTCATGGTGCGTTGTCCGTCTGGCGTAACGCAGACCACGCAACTGGCTGTTGGCTCACCATCAGTAGCAGGTGTTGTGTGATATGCCACACCAATATTGCGCATGTCATCTGCAAATATTGCGCCTAAATCATCATCTGCAACGCGTCCGATGTAACCGCAATGCGCTCCCAGATCTGCCAGTCCTGCCATCGTGTTTGCCACCGAGCCACCTGAACATACGCGCGCGCCGTTTAGTTCTCCGCGCAGTGCAGCACTTTGTGATGCGTCTATCAGCTGCATTCCCCCTTTGGGCATATTGTTGCGTTTTAAGAAGCCTTCATCCACATGCACCAGATAATCAACGATGGCATTGCCTATGCCCACTACGTCATATTGTGAATGTTGAGCCATATCTTACCTCGCGTGACTGATGTTATTTTAAGTTCAACTAGCTATCATACACATCAAACCATACTAATGTGTTAATTACATGCAATAATCTGCATATGAATGCGAATTAAATTGCTATTGTGACTTTACGATGAAACCAGAGCTTTCTTTTTGGCTTTTCCTTTTGGGGCTGGCTTTTTGCTGCCATTAATGTTGAAGGCAAGTTTGTCTTCTTCCACAATCACCTGCACGTCTCCACCTTTCACCAGCTTGCCGAACAGCACTTCTTCTGCCAGAGGTTTTTTGATATGCTCTGCAATCAGGCGGCTCATAGGGCGTGCGCCATTGCTGCGGTCATAGCCACGGTCAATCAGCCAGTTCAGCGCTTCATCAGACAGGCTTATAGTGATATTTCTGTCTGCCAATTGCGCTTCCAGCTTGGCAATGAATTTTTCAGCCACCTGTGCAATGACTTCCTCATCCAGATGTGCGAATGGCACGATAGCGTCAAGACGGTTTCTGAATTCTGGCGTGAACATGCGTTTGAGCGCTTCCGTGTCTTCCCCCTCGCGCTTATCACGATTAAAGCCAATCGGCGCACGTTCCATATCTGCTGCACCTGCATTGGATGTCATGATAATAATCACATTGCGGAAATCAATGGTGCGTCCATTATGGTCTGTCAGCTTGCCGTAATCCATCACCTGCAGCAGGATGCTGTATATATCAGGATGGGCTTTTTCAATTTCATCAAGCAACACAATCGCATATGGCGTTTTGCTGACGCGGTCTGTCAGCACGCCGCCATCCTCATGCCCCACATACCCTGGAGGCGCACCAATGAGCGAGGCAACCGAATGTTTTTCCATATATTCGGACATATCAAAGCGGAGCAATTCCATGCCCAATGCTTTTGCAAGCTGATTGGCGACTTCGGTTTTCCCTACGCCAGTTGGCCCTGTCAGCAGATAATTTCCGATTGGTTTTTCAGGGTCACGCAAGCCAGCGCGGGAGACTTTAATGGCAGACGCAAGTTGTGAGACAGCATTATCCTGCCCGAACACAGTCAGTTTCAGCGTGTCTTCCAGTGCGCGCAGCATATCAGCATCATCTGTGGAGACGGTTTGTGAGGGCATCCGTGCGATGGCAGAAATAATCAGCTCCACATCTTTTGGTGTAATGGTCTTTTTGCGGCGAGACTCTGGCAGCAGCATCTGCGCTGCGCCTGCTTCATCCAGCACATCAATCGCCTTGTCTGGCAACTGGCGGTCATGAATGTAACGCGCGGATAGTTCCACCGCTGCTTTCAACGCTGCTGGGGTGTAGCGCACTTTATGGTGGTCTTCATAATAAGGCTTTAAGCCACGCAGAATTTTAATAGTCGTTTCAATATCAGGCTCATTCACATCCACTTTCTGGAAACGACGTGCGAGCGCTCGGTCTTTTTCAATATTGTTTTTATATTCTTTGAAGGTGGTTGACCCCATGCATTTAAACAATCCACGCGCCAATGCAGGTTTGAGCAGGTTACACGCATCCAGCGCCCCGCCAGAGGTGGATCCTGCCCCCATGATCATGTGGATTTCATCAATAAATAAAATCGCACCTGGCAGGCGTTCCACTTCCTGAATCACTGCTTTCATGCGTTCTTCAAAATCACCACGGTAACGCGTTCCCGCCATAAGCGAACCCATATCGAGTGAGAAAATGACAGATTTTTGCAGCACATCAGGCACTTCCTTGCGAGTAATACGCAGCGCAAGCCCTTCAGCGATTGCCGTTTTGCCAACCCCTGCTTCCCCCACATAGAGTGGGTTATTTTTGGTGCGGCGGCACAGTATCTGCACAGTGCGTTCAATTTCTTCTTCACGCCCGACTAAAATATCAGTTTTTCCCTGTTTGGCTTTTTCATTCAGATTCACACAATATTGTGAGAGTGCTTCATTTTCATCCGTTTCCGTTTTTGGTTCAAAGCCCAGTTCTGCTTCGGCTGTGTCACCTGAATCCTTATTTATGCCCTTCACCCCAATGCGCATATAGTCACCATTTTTTACAATGCCGTGGGAAATGTAATTTACAATATCCAAACGCGCGATTTTTTGCTCCGTCAGGAAATACACCGCATGAGAATCTTTTTCTGAAAAGAGCGCCACCAACACATTTGCGCCCGTAATTTCATTCTTCCCCGCAGACTGCACATGAATTGCCGCGCGATGCACGGCGCGTTGGAAGCCTGCCGTTGGTTTGGCTTCCTCCAGCCCATCCACCACAAGTGAGCGCAGATCATGCTCAAGAAACTGAATAATATCACGCTTTAAATCATGCAGGTTCACTCCACATCCGCGCAGCACGGCAGACGCATCAGGATCATCTGAAAGTGCGAATAATAAATGCTCCAGCGTGGCAAATTCGTGACGGTTTACTTTTGCAATCGCCAATGCCCGATGCAGCGTAGATTCCAGATTTTTAGACAACATATGGTGTGTCCCTCATGCGTGTTGTGTTGATAATGCTATTATGCATGAAAGGTGTTAAAAAATTATTCACGCTCCAACAAACATTGCAGTGGAAATTCCGCTTCTCGCGCCATTTGCTGCACAATGTCTATTTTTGTCTCCGCCACATCCCGCGTGAACACCCCGCAGACGCCTTTTCCTTTATGGTGGATTTGCAGCATAATGTCCGTTGCATCTTCTGCATTTAATCGAAACACAGTTTGCAACACCGCCACCACAAAATCCATCGGCGTATAGTCATCATTTACCATCACCACTTTAAAAAGTGGTGGACGCTTGGTTTTCACCTTCGCTTCTGGCTCAGCAACGAGCGTTTCAAAATCAGCTTCATGACTCATATAGGCGTATATAGCATGTTTTGCGGTGTTTGCTAATGTGAAATTTAAATGACTTAGTATAATTTGTTTTTATTTTAATACTTTGTATAGTAATATGAATATTATGGTAGAGTTTTTAAATTACAGAAGTCTTGAGCAATTGCGTGACGGCACGCTGGAATTGCTTGAATATGGCTCGAACACGCAGAGTTTAGCCGA
This sequence comes from Rickettsiales bacterium, assembly GCA_024304995.1. Lineage (GTDB taxonomy): Bacteria > Pseudomonadota > Alphaproteobacteria > Rickettsiales > UBA998 > JAMWZD01. Next base: position 680,244 of record JAMWZD010000001.1, read on the forward strand.
TAAACTAGACATTGCTAATCTCTCTATAGATTATGCACAGCTTGCAGGAAAGCAGCTGCAATCTTTGCCGATACGTCAGGAAGCGCTGAAAGAAAACCCAGATCCAACCATGCAACAACAACTTGTGATGGAACAAGGTGTGTCCAAAGTGATAATCAACCAAGTAGCAGAATTTCGCACCGCTTCAATTGCCGAATTGCTGCATAATGTTGATGATTTTCTGAATGCGGAAACAATTGAATCAGAATACCGACAGACTGACCCCGCCATTGCAGATGCGTTACAAAAGGTGCGAGCAACACTTGAGGAAAATGGACACTTACCTCCGAGAAACGAAGCAGACATGCAAGCGGTAACAGCAAATATGCAAGATTTTATGCAAGAACATTATATTGCATTAAAAGAACGCGCCGTGCGCAAGGTAAATGAAGGCGAATATCCATCTTTATTGCATGATAATGCAACGTATGAAAAAACAGATGAGAATAAAAAAGAACAACCCGAACAGGACATCAAAACTGCACCTTCACGCAGCGAAACCAATGAACGTATTCAGCAAAATAACGAGATTTTGGGTTATGACCCATCTAAAGACCCAGATTTACCAGATTTGACACCTTACGTTACTGAGCAGGATAAAAGCTTCAATCAGTCTGAGGAACAAACCGTAATACCGAGTTCAGTACATACAGAGCGGCAATCGGTTCAAGGGCGCGGCGCATAAAAAACTACACCAACATCCACGCCCCCATCAGCACCATCATCACATTTTCGGTGAGTGAGATGGCGCCGAGCGGCACATCGCTATTGCCGCCCACACAGGCGCATTTCAGGTCTCGCTTGTCAATGTAAACAGCTTTGGCAACCGACACCGCACCAACACCACCAATGAATAACGCGATTAAAGCTGCCAGCGGCGTGGCGATGTAACCCAGCATCCCAATTCCCGCGATTGCTTCTGCGAAGGGATAGATATAAGCATATGGCACGAAACGCCTGCCGAGCAGATCATAGGTGATGAACATGGTGGAAAATGATTCTAAATCCCGCAATTTCAGCACTGCAAGCACGCACATGCTGATGGCCACAAAAAGCGGAATCAGGTAAAACCCGTTCATCGCTTCCAATGGGCGCGCAATCAACGCGATTGCCATTAAAAACGTTACGGAAAACAACGCAATAATCGGCTGATACTTTTCCAGCCATTCGGGCTTGTCTTTCGTGTCAAAACGCTCTTTCAATGCGTCATACCCGCCAACGCGCTCCCCATCAATAAACGTTTGCGGTGTCGTTTTCACATCATGCTTTTCTTTGAACTGATCGGTTTCATATCGGCTTGTCAAATGGTGATCCTCTACTTTGAATCCCTGCCGTTTGAGCAGATACTTGGATTTGATGCCATATGGACAAATATGTTTATCCATCACCATACGATATAAAATAGCTGTTTTTTCTGTATTCATAGGATTATGATGTAAGTGAAAATATAAAAACGCTATCAGGAATTTTCATTATGAGCATCACACGTTATCAGACAGGAAAAAAACTCAGCCGCATTGTGGAACATAATAGTGTGGTATATTTATGCGGTCAGGTGGCGATGGATTATAATGGTGACATTGTGCAGCAAACGCAGGAAGTGCTGGCACGTATTGATGTGCATCTGGCGGAAGCAGGCACTGACAAAAGCAAGATGCTGGCAGCAACAGTCTATGTGAAAGATACAGATGATATTCCCGCCATAAATGACATCTGGTGCAAATGGCTGGAAGATTGTACCCCACCAAGCCGCACCTGCGTGCGCGCGGATATGGCGAATAAGGATATTTTAGTGGAAATCACGGTGACGGCGGCGCTTTAAAGCGTATCACTCCTTTTATGTATCTTTAACCATACAGTATTATAATCGGTGTTATGGGTGCGGACAGAATTACTAGCTTTGCGGACGCAGCGCAACAGACGCAAATTGTGCTTATCGGAGATACGGATCACCGCAAGGCAGAAGGGTTTGATGCTGAAATATCGTCTGAATTTGCACAATTGTCAGAAGTTGGCGTAAAGCATTATTTTGTGGAATCATCAACATATTCGCAATTCGCTATCGACACCTATTATGATCACCTCGATGGCAATATTACATTAGAAGAATTTAAAGAAAAAATACTTGCGAACGAAGAAACCTCCCCTGCTAAAGATGCGCGTTATCCGAAACATAGCGGCACATATGTGCCTGAAGATGATTTCAGCTTCCTTGATTTTATGAAAGAAGCCCATGCACATGGCATTCAGGTACATGCCGTAGATGATATTCCTCCGCCACTGTTCGAAGCTGCGGCTGATAAATATATCCCCCTGCTGGAAGCAGCAGCGAAAGAAGGCGGCGCAGATACTGCAAAAGCAGAAATGTTGCTTGAAGAAAAGGTCAATCAGCTTCCAGAAGCGCAGCGCCAGGAAGCAACCGATTTTTTTGACCGTCTGGAACAATCACGCATAGATGTGAATCATCGCGTGGCACAGCGAGTGCATGAGATTGCGGGAAATGACAAAGCTATCATAGAATTTGGGTTTGGGCATATGGACAGCATATTTGACCTGAATGAAATGATTGAGACAGAATATGGTCACCGTAACACTATGGTGATTGCAGTTGATCATGACGGCACAGGGCTGCAATATTACAACGCCAAGGGAGAATTTGAGAAAGAAGATTTGCCAGAATATGTTTATACCAGACCGCTGGGGCATCAGGATAATGCATTTGAAGCGCTGGATTTGAACGAGATTCCAAAAGATATGAATCTGGAAGTATTAAATATCGACGCTTCTGACGCTCCATCACCACTTAATGCAGGCGACAAAGACAGAGACAGTTCTTTGCCTGATCGCTAAATTACAATGTAAATTTTAAAGATTTTCATCATTCTGTCACAAATATTAGTTATTATTAACCTTAAAACAAAATACACTAATCACGCTCATGACCGAAACACCAAAAACAGTTCCTGTTAGCAAAGTTTTTGAAACCTACAGACAAATGTTTGCTGAGTTAGAAGAAAACGGAAAGAAGGGTACAGATGAATATTCCAAGCTGGAAGAAAGCTATAATAATTTCATTAAATCCCGTGCAGAACAAGCCGCAGCTACTCCGATTAATGCGGAGGCGGCAGTCACCTCTGCTCAGCCTGCCAATAATGGCACGTCACTAACTCCCGAAAACACTGAGAAGATCAATCAGGCAACGGGATCACTCAAAAGCCATCTGGTTGGGGTGGGCGAATTTATTGGTGGTGTGTCACTGCTGAGCAATGCGAATCATAATATTAAAAATGAAACGGAACAAACCAGCGGGTTTGACTGGTTGACGAACCGACTTCAATTTGCAGGAGGCGCCGCCCTTTCTACAGATGGCGCATTGCGCGCCACTACAGGAAAAGGTGCGGGCTATTGGGTACAAAAGGTCACAGAAGGCGCACAATCTGCTGCACAGGGAATCAGCAAATAAACGTCATCTCCTGTTTCAGGTGAACCATAAAAAGTTATCTTCGATTAGTGTTACGAGACTGAATGTTGCTTTTGCGCTGTGCAACATTTGTCTGTATAGTGCTTTTTCGATTATCCATTCTGTGCTGAATATTTGATTTCCGCGTTTCAGCATTGTGCTGCATTTTTGCTCTGCGACCTTCGACATTGGATTGAATAGTGGCTTTCCGCTCTTCCACTTTGCCCTGTAAATGCTCTTTTTGTTCTGCCATACGAGCTTTAAAGTTGGTACGGCGCTGTTCTTTTACCTGCTCAAAATGCATCTTTCGTTTTTCAATGCGTGCTTCTCGGTTTGTTAATGTATCATCCGCATGAGTTGAAAATGATGCTAATAAGATAGTTACCACGGCGCTGAGAGTAATATATTTCATGGGATGATCCTTTTAAATTACATCAAACATAATATACTGGTTTGATTAATTTTTTTCTAACTTGTGGCGGTTCGTCACATAATATACCAGCATTAACACACCATAAGATGCGGCAATATGTTTCAGCGCATGACCGCTTACCACTTCAGATGTCAGCACATAAATTGCTGCATCATAATGTTCCAGTAATTTCGCTAATGCATAAAATGCTATCGTATAGACAATATATTTTGCATGTGAATATCGTGCTTCATATTGCCACAAAATAAACGGTATCAGCAGCAAAGGCAGAAATTGCACTAATACATAAAGTCGCAGATCCCCCTCACCCATCTGTTCGGTGTGATGCCAGTATATCACACTGATAATGCCTATAAAGCTCAGCAATGGAAAAAGGTGTTTTCCTGCGCGAAGGCTGATACGCTCTATTATGACTAATGTGAAAAAACTCATGAAAGCGAGCGTCATGGGGAGCCTGTCCCATAGCAACGTGTCATTATTCGGGTTCATATGGTAATATGCCGACCCTACCCCCACCATTGCCGAACTCAGAAAAAACCATATCCATAATAACTGCTCAAACGGGTCAGCATATACATAACGCCGCTTCACACAGCACCACACGCCAACCCCGCCAAACACCAGAAACAACATGTTGCTAAACACATTTGCCATATGCGGCAGCGCGAATGTGCGCTGATCTGCAAATTGGTGATAGGTGGCATCCTGTGGGATGGGTGGTAGCAGGAAGATAATAGCAATAACGGTGAGTGATATAGCAAGGATGCACTGCGCTCTGTAACGATGAATATATGTCATTCCAGCACTATAACATTATGTTTAGCAATGTTACAGTTCAGTGAACTTTTGCTTCATTACACCGTATTACATTGAGAAAAACCAATCTTTTCGGTATGCTGAATAGTAATGTCTCATAAAAATTCGGCGAAACTCAGCGCGCGGGAGCGTCAGCAAAATAAAACAGCACAGGATCACCTCAATGATCTTGCGTTTCTGTTGACCCATACTATCACTTGCACACTGACAGACCCTTTGACAGGACCAGTCTCGGAATGGGCTGAAAATCATATTGATATGTCAATGAATAAACAAAATGGTTTTCAACTTAAGATAGATCCATTTCGTAAAGTTCCCGAAGAAGATCACACATTGACAGAATGGGTATTAGCTGAAGTGATAGCTGACGCGGCATCTGTTCCCGCCACTATGGCAGTGCAGCATTTTGCACCTGAAGTGATGGAAGCCATCCGCAAGCCACTGGAAATGGCGTTTGGTGGAATGTATGAGAAATCTGCTGAAAAAGCAGCTACTGTCTGGGCAGATAAACACCATGTTCGTGTTGGCTCAGAAGAATTTCAGGAATATAAAGAAGCGCATTATGAAAAAGAAATGGCTCATGCGCCGCAGGCATTTATGTGGTCTGCTTTATCCATCGCCGCGAATGTTGCCATTCAAAAAACAGTGTTGCCAGCAGTGAGTAATAATACGCTGGGCAATGATAAACCAACGGGTAAACTGGTTGCATCCAATATGTTCGGCACTGCGATTACGGGGTTGATTGCCAACGGACTGCGTCTCGCCGCACCACAAACGATTGACCATATTGAACATGAAATAGGTGAGTTTGCCGAGAAGAAAATTTCCAGACCTGCGACAAAAATTATTGGGAATAGTATTGGCGTGGATCGTGATACGGTGAAAGCGGAGCAAAGCGAAGTGCGTTTATAAAACATAGACAAATTTCAGTCTTCTGTTATTATATCATTATTCTTTAGGCTTTCGCCATATAACGCCATGCAGCTCCACACTTTTGCAAACAGAATTGGTAAGGGTTTATGCTTACCTGATGGAACAACCATAGTGTATTTTAAAGATATTCGTGAAGAATATAATCTTGTGTTCCCTGTAGAAAAAAATAAAAAATCATTTCGCACCAAAAAACAAAAAAGAGTGAGCGAGGCAGATGTAGCTTTGAAGTTAGGCATAACTACAAATAGTGTTCAGAGTCTTGAGAAACTTGAGATGGATTTTAAATATTGTAAATTTATTTATCTGGAGTTTTACTGGAGGCTATATAATGCGATTGAGAAAAACACACCGCTTAAAGACTTCTAAACACTTTTAGAGGTCTTTTTTTTAGCCCCCAATACGCTCTGGCATATAATCATCTTCTATCAAGTCGTCAAAGCGCGTTTGATCACCATAAAACTGCATGGTAACGGTGCCAATCGGGCCGTGGCGTTGCTTGGCGATGATGGCATCCGCCTTGCCGTATACCCGCTCCATTGCCTGTTGCCATTCTTCAAATTTTGGTGAGTCTTCATCTGGCTTTGCCCGAGCCACGTAATATTCTTCGCGGAAGACGAACATCACCACGTCCGCATCCTGCTCAATCGACCCCGATTCGCGCAAATCGGAGAGTTGCGGGCGTTTATCTTCGCGCGCTTCCACCTGACGGGAAAGCTGAGAGAGCGCCAGCACAGGCACATTCAGTTCTTTTGCCAGCGCTTTCAGACCTTGCGTAATCTCGCTCACTTCCTGCACGCGGTTGACATTGCTGCCTTTGCTGCTGCCCACCAGAAGCTGGAGATAATCCACAATAATCAGCCCCAGATTGCTGACGCGTTTTAAACGGCGCGCGCGGGTGCGCACGGCGGAAATGCTGAGTGCTGGTGTATCATCCACAAAGAATGGCAGACTGGACAGTTCTTCATTCGCCTGAATCAGTTGTGAAAACTCATCATCCGTCAAATCACCACGCATAATGCCTGCGCTGTTTACGCCCGCACGAGCAGAGAGAATCCGCGTGGCGAGCTGCTCGGCTGACATCTCCAAAGAGAAAAAACCAACGGATTTTGGGATGGTATCTTCTGGCTTGGCATCGGCGCTTTTCGCCGCATCTTCAGCTTCACGCTGAAAATGTAGCGCAGCTTTATATGCAATGGTTGTGGCAAGCGCTGTTTTCCCCATGGAAGGTCGCCCCGCCAGAATCAGCAAATCTGAATCCTGCAGGCCGCCAAGCAATTTGTCCAGATCCTTCAAACCCGTGGAAACGCCCACCACGTCGCCCTTGCGTTTAAACGCCAGTTCTGCCATCTGCACGGCTTTCGCACCAGAGACTTTAAATGCCTGAAAGTCTGTCTTGGTGTTGCCTTCTTCAGCAAGTTTATATAGCTGCCCTTCTGCATCTCCAATCTGCTGGAATGCAGGGTTGTGAATATCTGGCTTATAGGCGGTATTCACAATTTCTTCACCTAAACGAATTAATTCACGCTTCAGATGCAAATCATACAGAATCTCAGAATATTCGCGCACATCAATGATGATGGCAGCTGCCACCGCCAATTCTTCCAGATAATTTGGGGTGGGCAGATGCACATCTCCCATATTGCTGAAATAATGCTTTAACGTGGTGTAGCTGGAAATATTCCCACGGTCATAGAATGTTTTGATGGTGGAATATATTAAACGGTGGATCGGTTCATAAAAATGCTCTGGCTGCAAACGGTCATCCACATATTGCAACGCTGCGTTATTGACGAGTATCGTACCCAACAGCGCCTGCTCCACATCCACATTATGCGGCACCACGCGCAACCCTTCCGCCACTTTTTGTGGAGACTCATCAGATGCAAACACATCATCATTATCGTTTAATTCGTCAGCTAAAGGCATAAGATGTAATCTACTCTAGTTTTGTGAGATAGGCAAAAAGAAACCGCTATGAAACGATAGTTTCATGAGCGGTTAAAAGACAAGAAAATATATTAGCCTAGTTCATCTAAAGAATCTATCGACTCTACACTTTCATCATGTGCTATAGCATCAAGTTGTGATTGCAAAACCTCTTCACGATCATACTCTATATAAGCGTGAAAAAAGACTTTAATCAGACTACCTGACCCTAAATAAATATTATCCTGATAATCAACGGTAACGATACCGTTAGCTATCAGTTTTCTCAGTTCTATCATAGCTAGTTCAACTTCCCATTCAGAAAAACTTGAGACTAACTGTTTCAACAAAACAAAGCGTGGTATTCTTATCAACCAACCCCTTTTTTCTGGTTCAATTCCAACTACAGCATCTTTGCAAATAGTAAGAATTGAAGAATACAAGCTCAGCAGAGAAGGAAATTCTCTAAACTGCTTTTCAAGTATTTCAAAGCCAAAATTGTCAGGTGATGGTGCTCCACCCATTTGAACAAACTGTTTTTCGTTTTCTGGCAAAATGCTCATAAGAATGTTTAGCAAACTATGTCTGCTTAAAGAATAGGATCAATTTTTATTGTACCCCATTTTTACATCTTAGTAAACAATCTCTTAAAACACATCTCCTTATCGCATCTTGAACTAAAACTGGTTTTAGTTCATATCTAAAAAGAATTGTAACAACAGTATCGCGTCATTCTGAACGCAGTGAAGAATCCAGAACCACATGCTCAATCGGAGAGATGGATTCTTCGGCTACGCCTCAGAATGACGAACACGTATAATATTTTAAAGGAGCATAGATCATGGTTGCAGGGAAAAACGTGGTGGTAACAGGGTCAACCAGTGGCATTGGGCAGGGCATTGCGCAGGAATTGGCGAAAAAGGGAGCAAACATCATGCTCAATGGCTTTGGTGACAAAGACCAGATTGAAAAAGACCGCGCTGCACTGGAAAATGTCGCAGGAGTAAAAGTGCGCTATCACGGCGCGGATATGACCAAACCAGATGAAATTAAAGATTTGATAGACACCACTATCAAAGAGTTTGGCTCGGTGGATGTGGTCGTGAATAATGCAGGCATTCAGCATGTTGCACCGATTGAAGAATTTCCTGCTGGCAAGTGGGATGCGATTATTGCAATTAATCTGTCTTCCGCCTTCCACACCATGCAACACGCCATCCCCTGCATGAAAGAAAAAGGCTGGGGGCGCGTCATTAACATTGCCTCCGCTCATGCACTGGTCGCCTCACCCTATAAATCCGCCTATGTGGCAGCGAAGCACGGCATTGCAGGGCTGAGCAAAACTGTGGCGCTGGAAACCGCGAAAGACGGAATTACGGTGAATGCCATTTGCCCAGGTTACGTGTGGACACCGCTCGTGGAAGGGCAAGTGGCGGACACAGCAAAGGCACGCGGCATTTCTGAAGAAGAAGTGAAACAGGATGTATTGCTGAAAGCACAACCCACCAAACAATTCACCACTATCGAGCAGTTGGGCGAGCTGGCAGCATTTTTATGTTCTGATGCAGCAGCGAACATCACAGGCAGCATGTTGCCTGTGGATGGCGGCTGGACGGCGCAGTAACATCTGATGAAGGTGGTGAAGTTTTTGAAGATTGTTGCGGCTGTTTTGTTGCAGACTGGTCTGTTCGTTGCGATGACGCTTGCGTTTTATTCTGTTGTACCGTTGGATTTTAATTATAAAGCAAACAGTGAAATCATTATAATTGACCTTAATTATGTGATGATTCAGGTCGTAATGTTATCGCTTGTCTATATCTCGACTTATATAGTTGCAATGCTGTATTTCAGGAATGTAAGCGATAGTGTCATAAAACGAATTTACGTCAAAAATACGATTATCTTTGCTGTTGTCATTAATAGCGTATCAATTCTAGGAGATGTCATGTTTACAGGCAAATCAAGTCCAGCTATTACTTTAGGAGTCACTCTTGGAATTGCAGTTGGTGCTTTTAAAAATTTCAAAGAGCAATCAAAAAAAGAGGTGTTTGAATATAAAAATAACTTAACCAACCGCCCCGAAATAAACACGGACTAACCGCATGAACACCAACGTAGAACACCTCCAGCAAGAACAACTCAGCGCATCCGACCCCTATCGCAGGACAGAGCAGACCTACCCGCATTTGGATGATGCGATGATAGACCGCATCCGCGCTTATGGTACTGAATGCAATTACAGCAAAGGCGATATTCTGTTTGAGCGCGGTGAATGTGAGGTGGATTTTTTCGTGGTGCTGGACGGTAGCATTGAGATTTACGAACATCAGAGTGGTGGCACGCGCGTTATCACCTCCCATTGTGAAAAGCAATTTACGGGTGAACTGGATTTGTTCAATGCACGGCAGATTCTGGTCGGTGGACGCATGGGCAAGGACGGGCGCGTGATTCGTGTGAACCGTGCAGCGTTCAAACGCATGTTGGCATCTGAAGCAGATATTAGCGAGATCATCACCCGCGCCTTCATTTTGCGTCGTGTGGGGTTGATTTCTCATAAGCAAGGCTCGGTCACCTTGCTGCGCAATTCAGAAAATTCGGATGCGATTCGCATTGAACGCTTCATCAAACGCAATGGTTACCCTGTGGAAGTGGTGGATTGCTCAAGCGAGGAATGTCAGGATTATTACGAGAAATATGATCTGGATGAAAGCGCGCTGCCTGCGGTGATTATTCATCTGGGTGAGCGTGTGGTTTCCAACCCTACCAATTTCCAACTGGCGGAATGTCTGGGCTTGGTCGAGCCGATTGATTCTGACCATCTCTATGATGTGGCAATTGTCGGCGCAGGGCCAGCGGGCTTGTCTGCTGCGGTTTATGCTGCGTCCGAAGGGCTGGACACGATCGTGCTGGAAAATGAAGCAGCTGGCGGGCAAGCCAGCACCAGCTCGAAGATTGAGAATTATCTTGGTTTCCCCACAGGCATTTCTGGGCAAGCGCTGGCTGGGCGTGCGCAGGTGCAGGCGATGAAGTTCGGCGCGAAAATTGCGCTGCCTCATAAAATCAAAGAACTCACCTGCACAGGCGCAGGGTACGCGCTGCATTTGTGCAATGGCTCCACCATCCGCGCCAAAGCCGTGGTGGCTGCCACAGGCGCAAGCTACCGCACATTGAATCTACCCAACGCTCGGGAATATGACAATATCGGTGTATATTACGGCGCAACAGGCATGGAAGCAGGACTTTGCGCTGGTCAGGAAGTGATTGTGGTTGGCGGAGGCAACTCGGCGGGGCAAGCAGCAGTCTATCTCTCCCAACACGCAAAACATGTCTATATGCTGATTCGTGGAGAATCCTTAGCGAGCAGCATGTCTTCTTACCTGATTGAGCGGATTGAGAACTCGAAACATATCACCTTACTGAACCACACCGAAATCACCAAGCTGGAAGGTGACCACCATTTGAGCCATGTGACGTGGACGAACAATCAGACCAAACAATCTGAACGTAAGGATATTCGTCACGTATTTTTGATGATTGGGGCAACACCCAATTCAGACTGGATTGCACATCAGGTGATGTGTGATGAAAAAGGGTTTATTCTCACTGGTGAAGGCGTAACCAAACATGGCGAATGTTTTGACGGACGCGCACCAATGGCGCTGGAAACCAGTAAGGCTGGCATTTTTGCGGCAGGTGATATACGCTCAGGTTCTACCAAACGGGTGGCATTTGCTGTAGGCGATGGTTCACTCAGCATCACACAAGTGCATCAATATCTGGCAGATTTCAACCTGCGCCAGAATGCAAAGGAGGCAGCATGACCAAGAAAATCAACCTTGCCCTGCAAGGCGGCGGCGCACATGGCGCGTTCACATGGGGCGTGATTGACAAAATCCTCGAAGATGGAAGGCTGGAAATTGATGGACTTTCTGCCACTTCTGCAGGCGCAATGAATGCCGCAGTCTATGCATATGGCAAAATGCAGGGCGGCAATGACGGCGCACGGCAGGCATTGCATGATTACTGGTCAGATATTGCAAGCGCGGGAAAGATATATTCTCCCATAAAACGCAGTCCATTCGAAGCGATGATATTTGGCTGGCATGATCTGGATCATTCGCTCAGCTATCAGGCGTTTGACAATTTTGTGCGTATGTTCTCACCTTATCAGTTCAACCCGCTGAACATCAATCCGCTGAAAGAGATTATTCAGAAACATGTGGATTTTGATGCGCTACATGAATGTGAATGCGTAAGATTATTCATCTGCGCCACTAATGTGAAAACCAATCGCATCAAAGTGTTCAAGAACGAAGAAGTCAGTGCAGACGCTGTGATGGCATCTGCGTGTTTGCCAACATTGTTTCAGGCGGTGGAAGTGGATGGTGAATATTACTGGGATGGCGGCTATATGGGCAACCCCGCCATATATCCATTATTTTATCATACCAGCACGGATGATATGGTGGTGGTGCATATTAACCCGATTGAACGGAAAGACATCCCCACCGAACCGCATGATATTTTAAACCGCGTTAATGAAATCAGCTTTAATTCGTCGTTGCTGCGTGAGTTCCGCGCCATTGCATTTATTCAGAAAATGCTGGATGAAGGCTGGATTAAAGATGAATTTCGTGACCAGATCACGCATCAGAAATTCTTTATGCATTCCATCCGTTCAGACAACGCCATGTCTGGCTACACCGTTGCATCAAAATTCTCCCCCGACTGGGACTTCCTCACCCATCTGCGTGACAAAGGGCGGCAGGAAGCAGAGTGCTGGCTGGACAAGAATTATGACTGCATCGGCAAGCGTTCCACGGTGGATTTAAAATCAGATTATGTGGATGAAGAAAAGCGCACGGTGAAAGCTGCATAAAAAGAAACCCTTGTGACACAAGGGAATGTCAAAGTCACGCAAGATGATGCGTTTTCTAATCGGTGATTTTATATCTGCCACATCATCACAATATCTGAGATATTGATATTGTCACGAAACAGCAATAAACCATTGTTATAATATGATTGAATAAACAATCAGGCAACATTGATGACAACGGCAATTGAATCCTCAAACACCCAGAATCAAGGGCTTTCTGATTTTGATAGAAAAATGCAAGAGAAGCTGAAGCAAGACGAGAAGTTTATATTGATGTCTGAAGAAATGCAAAAAAGTCTTCTTGAATCACTCTCAGGAGCTTTCAACATTGGTGACAATTTTTTGCCATACCCAGCAGGCGATGAAGACATATACTCAATGCCAATGAACCAGAATGGCAATATAATACCATCAAAAGATGGTGTGATTTCTGAAATTAATCTGGAAGAAGGATTTGTAACAGTTACTCATGAGGATGGCACAACGAGTCGTTATTCTGGATTGGAAGATATTAATTCTGATATGAGCATTGGTGATGGCGTTGACCGCAACACAATCATTGCAAATGCTGCAAGCGATGATTTTTTATATCAGAGATATTTTGAGAATGACAATGGTAGCAAAGATTATGTAGTTCCAGGGCGCAACCTTTATTTAGTCGCTGAAGAGTATAATTTCCATTATGGGCAAGATATTCCAGAACCGCCTGTTGAAAAACCGTTAGAACCCATGCAAAAGGCTTTAAGTGACGTAAAAGAATCTGGGATTGATGCGCATTACGATTTTACATCAATGTCTTTAGAATCTGTAACGCCAATGCAATCAGGAGATAATGAAAAGTCACGTTCCGATACTCTGGCTATGATGCCGTAAATTGGGAAACTTTGGGTTAGATTAATTCAGTAAAGCATAAAAAAACCCTCTCAGAATTGAAAGGGTTTAAGTCTGTGCATCACAGAGGTTTGTGGCTGATACGGGCTTGCATGAAATTGCCGAATGTGGCAATGGATGCAGCGCCGAGCAACCAGACATCTCCTATTGGTCCAATAATGCCAATAGTCTGGAAATATTCCACCCAGCAGGATGCGGTGGCAATGAACAAAGCTGCTACAGCGACTTTGACCTTGTCATCATCCCCGTGAACAAACCAGAAGCCTGCCCAACACATGCATAATGCCAGAAGTGAACGCCCCCATGCAGATGCATGACCAGCTATTCCCCAGAAAATAGCACTGCATAACAGCAATATACCGCATAAAATCATATGCAACCCTTCTGTTTTCGTTGGAAAATGAAGGGGGTATAATGCACGTTTCCACGGGTTGCGCGCTTTAACGGTTTTGGGATAGCCAATCTTGCACAAAAATCCTATGCATGGTTTAATAACTTTTTTCCCGCGACCTAAAACACTCCAATCAAGTATATTTTTACACATTCCAAGCACACCAACACATTGTCTGATTAAGCCAGATAACACGGCAAAACCCGACATACTTCCCAGCACCATAATTTCAGTAGCTCCTGACCGATATTGACAATAGTCATAAATCAAGAACAATAATCCTGAAGATGCCAGAGGCGAACAGAATGTAAATTGTAGCAATTCCTGAACGAATCTTTTTGCTTTAAGCATAATAGTTGCTGAAATAGTTCAGCGATATAATAAGAACAAAAAGAGGGTCTCAAATATTATTGCTTATGTCAATCTTTCTTTCAAAAAGACTAACGCGGCTTATTTCATACCAGGCGAAATGCTCACCATTGGCGAATTGATGCTGGCATAATTGCCATAATTCATAGAATCCCAGGCTGCGCCATAATTAACGGTTTTTGGAACAGAACCGCACGCTGTCAGCATCATGGAACATAGAATTAAAACTAGTGATATACGCATCGAAAGACTCCGTTTTGATGGTGTATGTCGTTATGTCTGTGAGTATAAAGAGGAATTTTATTTGAGAAATAGCGGCAACGCTTGCGCTGCCATGCACTCTTTGCATAGCTTGTTTATGGGAAAATAAAACGGCCCAGAATGAAAAACCCAGTTGAGATATAATCAGTAACGCCAGTTTTTTTAGCTTATTGATGGCATGTTTTATAGTGGTTTGATATTCTCATATCATACGACCCATACCAGCTTAGCTTCATTTTCACTGGAGTGATAAACTTCTGAATCAGAAACAGCTTCAGCACGGATTATAGTTTCACACTGGGCTTGAAGGGAGCGTTTTAATATATGAAAAAACGCATATAAATTATGCGGTTTTACTCCGTAATATCCTTAATCTTCGCTGCGAGTTGTTTCAGTGTGAATGGCTTGGCGAGGAAGTTGAAATTGCGGTTGCCGTCATACCCGTCCACAAATGCGTCTTCCGCATAACCTGAGATGAAGATCACTTCCACATGCTGCATGGTGTCCGAATGGTTCTCGTCCAGCGTTTCTATCATTGTAGGGCCATTTATGCCAGGCATGACCACATCAGAAATAATCACTTCAATTTTGTCTTTATGCTCAGCATAAACCTCCAGCCCGCTTTCGCCACAATCAGCTTCCAGCACTTCATAGCCTTTATTTTGCAAGGCACGTGCTGCAAACAGGCGCACAGGCGTTTCGTCTTCCACCAGCAAAATGGTGGCTGCTCCTGTTAAATCCTGCGCTGTTACAGATTCTTTGGCAGGCGCGGCTTCCTTTTCTTCCGCATTCATCATGCGCGGCACAAATACAGAAAAACTCGTACCTCTGCCTTCTTCCGTTTTGAGATAAATATAACCGCCCGTCTGTTTGATAATGCCATAGACCGTTGCCAGACCAAGCCCAGTGCCGCTGCCCACTTCCTTTGTGGAAAAGAATGGCTCAAAAATGCTGCCTATCACTTTTTCGGGAATCCCCGTTCCCGTATCGGAGATGGTAATCACCACATAATCCCCAGGGGTGATAGTATCTTCCTGAGGGGGGATGCGCAAATCTGCGTCAAGTGAATCACGACTATCCACAGTCATATTCTTGGTTTCGATTTTCAAGCGGCCGCCCTTTTCTTTCATGGCATCACGCGCATTCACGGCAAGGTTGATAATTACCTGCTCCAGCTGCCCCTGATCCACTTTCACTGCCCAAACGTCTCTTTGGTGCGCAATATTCAATTCAATATTTTCACCGATCAAACGGCGTATCAGGTCAGATAATTCTGCCAGCAAATCTGTCAGGTTAATACGCTTTGGCTGCAGGGTCTGCCTGCGTGAGAATGCCAGCAGCTGGCGCACCAGATTGGCAGCACGGTTCGCATTTTGCTTAATCTGCATAATATCCGCAAAAGACGGGTCGCCTGCAGGGTGACGCATCAGCAGCAAGTCACAAAAACCGATCATAGCTGTCAGCAAATTGTTAAAGTCATGCGCAACACCACCTGCAAGCTGCCCTACTGCCTGCATCTTCTGCGAGTGTGCAAAACGCATTTCCAGATTTTTCTGTTCGGTCACATCATTCAAAAACAGAAAAATGCGCGGTTCAGACGTTTCATGCAGCTTCATAATCGCAATATCAACTGTGATATTTTTGGCTTCATGATGTTTATGTGCTTTCATCGTCAGATGCATATGGTGTGACGAATCTTTATGTGCGCGTTCAATAGCGGGTAAAATAAATTCTTCAAAGGTGGTGATGCTGCTGGCATCTATAAAGTCAGAAAAGGTTGTGTTAATCACACCAGAACATTCATTGCCAAGCAGGCTGCAGCAGGCTTCATTACAGTCAATAATCACCAGATCCTTATTCAGTTCTGCCAGTGCCACAGGCGAGAGCTTCATAAAAGAATTAAGTAATTCACCAGGTTTTGTTTTCTGCAGAAATCCGAACATATTATTGTTCTACAACATCAAAACTGACAATGCCAATCATATCCGTTGTGCCTGTAACAGCTTGCTGGGAAATGTGGCAATGAAGCAACTCTCCATCTTTGGTGCGCATGTCCACTGGCTTCTGGTCAAATTCTTTTGTGCCGACTGTGGATATAAATTCAGTATCAGGATAATGCAGGAGCGAGCTTAACATCACATTTTCAAGCTCTGACACTTTATATCCCATTTTCTGTGCAAATGCTTCGGTAACTTCAGTAACAATGCCATATTGATTCAGTGAATAGGCAGATATTTCACTGTAGGATTCCAGCAATGACTCCTTCGACACAGGGCTATAATGCATCTCATCATTTTTCATAGGCACATAATGAGGGCGCGAGACGCGATCTTCATGATAAAGACGACCTGTGACAAAGAAATATCCTTTAGGACGGCTGATAGGCGAGACTTTCAGCCGTGCCTTCACCTTTTCGCCGTTCATGTCAATGTAAACATTGAAAGAATCCGTGCCGTAATGCAGCAGCGTATCGTTCAGGCGATGCAGATTTTCTTCAGGATGTTCACTGTTAGTGACAATCGAATCCAGAATCTGCACTTTGCGCTTTAGCAGATTAGGGAACAGTTCTCCAAAGCCCTGATCGGCATAAAAAAGCTGGTCATCATGACTGACGATCAATGAAAACAGATTGCCCTGTTTGAATGCTGATGAAAATAAGGCATTCTGAAATTCTATGGATAACACTAAATCCAGATGTTTCTGCACCGTGATGATGGAATGAAAGGTAAGCACACCAATCACCAGCAAGGTCATTAATATAAATGGAATATCCCCACCAAGCACTTCACGATAAAGTGACGCGATGATAATAAAGACAGCGCCCACACAATAAAGCCCTAAACTCATCCATAAACCGCCATTGCGCTTGCGATGGACAAAATCTGTTTCTGCCTTTCGGGCAGCATCTATATTCAGCTCATAATATCGTGTCATGTCATGTCGTACCGTATTTAAGCCGATAGTACGCGAGAACTCCTAATATTTATTTAAAATGCAAAATAATTTTTAGCAAAATATTGGTTAATTTTCAGAATCACAGTTTTATTACAGTTTTATGACGGTTTTATGTTTTTTTGATGAAAATCACATTTTTCGCTTTTGCATTGCACAATTTTATGGTATGTTACACGTCATTTTAAATTATACAAGGAGTGACGACATGAAACAGAGCCTCCGACTATTTAGTAGCCGTGCCATAATATTATTTTTAACTGCGTCCATGCTTGCCGCATGTACCAGCAATGTAGGCGGTCGCCGCGGTTCCGTGTGGGATACATATGATTATCGTCATCCAGTTCCAGGCGGGGTGGGTCTGCCAACATACGGAAATGATTATTATTATTCAGATAATGATAGCACTTACACTAATCCAGATAGTTTTGGCTGCTCGCCAGACAATCTGCATATGTGTGAATAACGTTAATTACGGCGTAATTGCTTCACGCGCATTCAGTGGCGCTTTCCCACCTGAAAGTATATGACGGTACACATGGTAATTTTCCAAAACCCGTTGCACATAATTGCGTGTTTCTGAAAACGGAATCATTTCCATCCACTGAATATTGCGTGACGCATCTTTGCTCAAACGTCCGAAACGTTCCTGCCATTGCACAGAACGCCCTGGTCCTGCGTTATATCCCGCAATAGCCAGAATCTTAGCGCCGCCAAATTTGTTCAGCAACCCATTCATATAATGGGAGCCGAGCAGAATATTATAGCGTGGTTCATATAATTTGCTCAGACTATAATCCACTCCATGCTGACGCGCTGTCAGACGCGCGGTAGATGGCAGCAGCTGCATCAGACCGCGCGCATCTGCGGAAGAGCGTGCGGTGCGCTCAAAACGGCTTTCCTGCCGTGCAATGGCAAGCGCGAATGCAGGGTCAATCGCCAGCGGTGATGGTGTACTTACGATCGGGAAGAGCTGCGGCAGATAGATACCTTTATTTAATGCTTCCTGCGCAATTTTAATGCCCGTGCTATGCGCATTCAGTTTGCTGGAAAGCGCCCCAAGCTTTGCGGCAAAAGCGGGGTCATTATTGCGTTTAAGTTCATACATTAAAATAGGCATTAATAATTCAGACTGTTCTGTCTTTGCCATTTCCTTAAAATATTTCGCCAGCACATGCGTTTTGGCAAACTCCGTAACTTCCGCGTCACTCACCTGCACCATGCGTGGCAGTGGCAGCGGTGTTCCAGGGTTAATGGTCTGATGCGCTAACTGCCCGTAAAACGTGGTTGGGAAATTGGCTGCAATCTGATACCATCTGCGAGCATCCGCCGTTTTCCCTGCATCATCTGCCGCACGCGCCGCCCAATACGCACCACGGGAACGGCTGATAGGATATTTTGCCGTGTCATAAATATTCTTAAATGCTTCATGCGCAACGGCAGGCTGTTTTAAAAATGCATGATAGAGCCAGCCTCGCAGCCACTCCCCTTCCACGCGCGGCAAGGGCGTAATCTGGCTGTGCTTGTCCAGCAGCATTTTAGCAAGTTTATAATCCCCATCTTCGATAGCGTCACGGATAATGCGTTTTTGTGTCTCCCACCATAATTCGGCATGTGGCAGAGAGCGCGGTGCAATTTTGAGCATTTCAGCCGCCCCTGCATAGTCTCTTGCGCGGGCGCGAAACTTCATACGCTCATAAATCAACCCAGGATGCTTTTTCAAATGTGATGGCACTGCATCCACCAACCCGTCCACACCTGCACGGCGGTGGCGCAGAGCGATACGCGCCTTAGACAAGGTTGCAATATCCTTATTGACGTAAGATAGCAGCCTCTCTGCCTGCGCTGTCTCCCCGTCCCAGAGCAATCTATCCACGCGTTTGGCGTGGTCATTGGCATCCAGTTGCGTGCCATATTGCGCGATAATGCGCGATTGTTCATCACGGCTGAGCGCCGCTTCTGGCCACAATGTTTTAAGCAGGGTTGCATCAACACGTCCGCTAGCGACCTGATTCATCAACTGCCCGCGGGCAGAGCGTGGCGGGTGCTGCGCAAACCATGTGCGAATTGCCTCATCTGACGGATTGCCACTTAAAAACGATACTTCCATGCGCTTAAGCAACCGCGCCCCTTCTGGCCAGTGGCTGTTATGCTTCAGAAAATTCTGAAATAAACGGTAATCCGGAATCTGCGAATTATTACGCAGATAATACCACGTCGCCAGACGCGTCACAAAGTCATCCTTTGCGCCGCGCGTGCGTTCATACGCCGTCTCCCACTGCCCTTTATCCAGCGCCGAGAGGATTTCTGAATGGCGAGAGGCATAAGTTGGCTGGGTGAACAGGATGAATGCAAGAAGCAGGAATGAAAAGCGGAAGTAAGTCATGCTTCCACTCATAGCATTTTGGATGCAAATAGCTAGTGGGAAAGTTTAGAAGGTGTTTAGCCACTCTTCTTTTTTAACAAGTGTCATTAATTCGTCCATAAGTGGGCTGGTTTTGTAACTTACCCCGCTTACTCTTACTTCAAATAATATTAATCCTGTGCGCAATAATCTGCCTTCCGCAGCTAAAAGCGCATCTCTATTATTATATTTGTTTGGAACATAATCATGTATCATATCTGAATAAAGATAACGTACTTCTTCTAATGAAACTTTGTATAAGGAAATTAATAGCTCCATTTCACTTTCAGATAATTCGGCAACTATATCCATAAGATATTTACATCTATCGCCCGCAATATCGTCTCCTGCTTCAAATGTACCACGAATTATCTTAGCCATGATGGCTAAATTCTTTTTGGAAGCACCATCTCGCAGTGCTTTGTTATATCTGAAAATAATCTCAAACTGAGCATCTTCACGAACCGCTTCAGGGTTGATATTGCCTTGCCCTAATTCTTCGAGAAGAATGTTTCTTGCTTCTTCTCCTCTTCTTTCAAACCATTCTGTTATTTTTCTATCAACGCCAGTGGTCACAACTGCACCTGCAGTTGTAATTCCAATAGTTTGAATAAGTGGTATAAGCTCCATCATATTAATTCTCCAGCAATGCCCTCACCCCATCCGTCAACGTCTGCAACTCCTCTTCACTCACCACAAAAGGCGGGGTGATGTAGATAATATTACTATACGGACGCAGCCATACACCAAGCTCCACGCATTTTGGTCGGAGGTCAAAGGGGTTAATGTGATTGGTGTCTATCTGCACCACGCCAATCGCGCCTCTTACACGCACATCTTGAACATGCGGATGCTCTAGCAAGGCGGGTAGGGTTGCGTTGAAATGCGCCCCAATTGCCGCCACCTGTTCCAAGCGTGGCTCATTCTCATACAAATCAAGCGATGCATTTGCCACCGCACATGCCAGCGGATTCGCCATAAAAGTAGGACCATGCATGAGCGCTTTCATCATGTCATCATCATAAAATGCATCATATATATGCGCTTGGGTGAGCGTGGCTGCCAGCGTCATGATGCCGCCTGTCAACCCTTTGCCAATGCAGAGAATATCTGGCACGATGTCTGCCGTCTCACACGCAAACATATCGCCTGTGCGCCCGAAGCCTGTCATAATTTCATCGACGATGAATAACACCTCATGACGTTTGCAACAGTTGCGCATGAAATGCAGGGATTCTGGCGGATAAAACAACATCCCTCCCGCCCCTTGCACCAGCGGTTCAACAATGAGCGCAGCGAGTTCTTGGCTGTGCGCTTTTAAGGTTGCTTCAAATGCATCATAGTCATTGGGGTGTTGTGGCACATCCAGCGCTAAGGCTTCAATCACATTCGGGCGATATGCCGAATGCATCCCCCGCGCGGGGTCGCTCACGCCCATTGCACCGAACGTATCCCCGTGATAGCCATGCTTTAAACATGCAAAACGCGTTTTTTGTGTATTGCCCTGATTGCTCCAATATTGCAGCGCCATTTTCAGCGCTACTTCCACAGAGGTTGAGCCAGAATCAGAAAAAAACACACGCTCCATAGATTCATTTTTAGTGCGCGGGGCAATCTCTACCAGCCGTTTGGCAAGACGGTATGCAGGCGCGTGTGCCAGCCCTGCAAACATCACATTCGGCATGACATCAAGCTGCGCTTTTGCTGCTTCCACCAAGTGCGGGTGATTATGCCCATGCGGCGTACACCACCATGAGCTGATGCCGTCTATCAATTCACGCTCATCTTCCAGAATAATCCTGCACCCTTCCGTGCGCGCTACAGGCAACGGTAACGGTGCAATTTTCGCCTGAGCGTATGGCTGCCAAATATGCGGAAAGCCTTCGTCGAACCAGGCGGGAGATGCTTCGCGCTGCTCATCATGATGCGTGTTGTAATCGTCATGCTGAACCGCAGTTGAAGCATCTTTTTCCATTGAGACTATTGCAAATTCTGGCTTGCGTCATGCTGAACGCGGTGAAGCATCCAGAGACTCTTGCGCAAGAGTTGAAATGGATTCTTCGGCTTCGCCTCAGAATGACGGTGGCTTACGTTATGCAATGGTCTTATTATGATACAGACGAGATGTTTCACTTCGTTCAGCATGACGGTTTGCCGCTAATATTGTTCTGGACGTTTGATATACTCACTCTCACCCGTAGCAAATGGCACTTGCTGCGGCATTGATGGTGCGGCAACGGGTGCGGGTTGCGCCATCATGGGAAGCTGCGACGCGCCCACCTGTTCATATTCATTTACTGCGCCTGTGGTCATGTCAATCGCCAGTGTCAGCGGAGCGACAGGACCCCATAAAATATTGCCCCATACCCAATCTTCAGTGCCAGATTTCAGCATGGCAGATTTCGGTGCATATCCTGCTTTGGTGCATTGCATTTCAATATCATGAATAGTTCTGTTCACTTTCACCATTTCTGGCGTGCAGGCAACGCGTTGCACTACCTTGCCTTCCTGCGTTAAAATGCATTGCGCACATTCTGGTTGCGTCTCCACGTATATATCCTGCGTTTTACCTTCCACAACATACGCGCAGGATGGCAAGGTGATAAGTAGGGCAAGTGCTAATAATGGTTTCATATGAATCTCTCTTTTATGCTTCGTTTCTTGGCTTCAGCCCAAAATCCGCAATCAGCTTTTCAGCAATCTGCACGGCATTTAGCGCTGCGCCCTTGCGAAGATTATCTGACACAACCCACATATTTAATCCATAAGGAACTGTTGGGTCTTTGCGAAGACGTGAGACATACACCCCATCTTCCCCAGCCGTATCCAGCGGTGTGGCATATCCACCATCTTCACGGCGATCCTGCACCACCACGCCATCTGCTTCATTCAACGCATCATACGCATCTGATTCAGTCACTTCATCTGCAAATTCGACATTGATAGACTCTCCATGCCCTACAAACACAGGGACACGAACGCAGGTGGCGCTCACAGGAATTTCCGCACCCATGATCTTTTTGGTTTCCTGCACCATTTTCCATTCTTCTTTCGTGTCGCCAGACCCCATGAACACGTCAATATGTGGAATCACGTTAAACGCGATGCGCTTGGTGAAGCATTCTGGCTCTGAATGTTCATGCACATAAAGGCGCTTTGTTTGTTGATATAGCTCATCCATCGCATCTTTCCCCGCACCAGAGACAGACTGATAGGTCGAGACGACCACGCGCTTAATCTCTGCCAAATCTTCCAGCGGTTTCAGCGCCACGACCATCTGAATGGTGGAACAATTCGGATTGGCAATAATATTGCTTTTCGCATAATCCTTTAAATCATGCGGGTTCACTTCTGGCACCACCAAAGGCACATCGTCCTTCATGCGAAATTCTGAGGTGTTGTCAATCACCACACATCCCTGCTCTGCCGCACGCGGGGCATGAATTTTAGACACTGCTCCGCCAGGGGAAAATAATGCAATATCCGTATCCGAGAAATCATATTCCGCCAGATCCTGACATTTGAGCGTTTTGCTTTCCCCGTAACTCACTTCCTTGCCAATGGATCGACTGCTTGCCAGCGCCACCACTTTTGAAGCAGGAAAATTGCGCTCTGCCAATGTTGCTAATATCTCACGCCCAACATTTCCTGTTGCGCCAACGACTGCGATTTTATACGCCATATACTATATCTCATAATCTAGTGTGAATGAATGGTTGCACCATAACGCAAAGCCGTTGCAGTGAAAACAGAAAATAAACTGTTTTGTTGTGGAAACCATGAATCTTTGCTATATGAAGCCTGTTTCTTTCATGTTCCAATTTGGGAATATGGCTATACAGGGTTTCCTGTACCTGATTTTTCCCGCTTAAGGGCAGATAGAAACATTGTTGTTTCTAATTATATTATATGACATTTTTGTCTAGCAACCGCCAGAGAAACGATGCACGTCGCACCATGTGCCGTGCAGGATTACGTGATAAAAACAAAAAAATTCAGGATTATGGACGCAATAAAAGTGAACGCCGCTGGCTGAACTTTTATCGAAAATATAGTTGCTGGGGCAGAGTACATTACGAATTTGTCAGCAAGTCATTCAGCAATCGCGCTGCAATGAATCGCTATATTCGTAAATATTCTCACACATTTTATCATGGCGACTATGTTATATCAGAGACAAAACTAACGCCTCCCGAAAGCCCGCACAGTCAATGGCTGCAACAGCTTGGGTAAGGCTTTATTTTGCATTTAAACCACGTCTTGCGTGGTTTTTCTTTTTTAAAGCAGCCCTGCCTCTTTCAGCCCTGCCAGAATATCTGCTTCGTCATCGACTGCACCGCCAGTATATATCCCCATATCATCTGGTGCATCCTTATCTTTCAAATATCGCCATCCCTGAAATGCTTTGCGCGGCAACGGCACAGTGCGCATCATGTTGGCATCCTGCATAATCGCGCACATCGTGCCTTTATAGGTTTCCACCTGCTCAAAACCGAGGATTTTGTGACGGCAGGCAATGCGCTTGTTAATCACGCGGTAAATGCTCCCGCCACTTTTCAACATCGCCTCTGCTTCACGTGGCTGATACCGCGTCAAACACGGCGTTGCCAATATGCCGCGATAATCCATCAACTGATGCTGCTGATGCGCATAATATTCCTGCAAGGATTTAATGCCGACAACAAGTTTTATCATGTGGATGGGGGTCATATACTATATATGAGGACCTTATGGTATTTTCTCAACCATCATAACGCAATCGTAATTTTTATTGATTTGTTATTGTTGATTAACCTCATTAATTTTGGTATATTAAGAGTAATCCATCCTGCTTTTTGTAGCTGCAAGCATATTTATTATATGCCTCGAACATTTTAACGCCTCTGTTTATTCAAGCGTCTAAATGGTTTGTTGAGCCAAAAATGATGGAGCTATCCTTTATCTCTTTTTCAAAGACCGTGAACAATAACAAAATTTTCGGAACAATCGCTGCTTCTTTCATTGTTTCTTCTGGTTTATTTGCATTTAACCAAAAAACACTTGGTTGCTTTACTTTTTTAAGTGGTGTCGCTGCAACGTCCTATGGCTGGACTAAAGCCAAGAAGGAACAGCAAAAAATTGCAGAAACACTTAATTGCACCATAGCAGAAGCTGAGAACACTGCGAAAACAGTTGCAGATGTTCAAGAAAGCTTGAAGAAATCAAGAGAGCATAACACAAAGCTCAAAGATGAAAACGAAGCACTTGAACGAGCTAACGCACTATATCGCAATATGGTAGGCATTGAAGGTAATGCAGCTCGTCTTGTTACCAAAGACGAAGACGGTTATTTAACGTCTGTGCCTGTTTTGTATAATGGGTTTCCATACCCGATAAAAAACAAAGTTACAGGGGTCATATTAGGCGGAATGTTTCATCCTTCTGACAATGTCGAGACTGAAACCGCTTTAGACTATTCCAACACAGCATACATAACCGTATGCAAAATTGGAGAAGATGAAATCTCTTATGCAGTTAAAACGTCTGCAAAAGGCAAAGAAATCGTCAGAAAGGTCATTTCAAAACATACCCCCGAAGGGTATAAAGTTGAAGCCGTAGATAACGGTTTCACCGAAGATGACTATAAAAACATATAATCACTAAGATTATTTATCTTCCTACCTAATTTTAGGTAGGAATTTTTTTTCCTTAACTTTATATGCGTAATAATACGATTAAAAAATCTGATATTTGTTTTAGGATATGCCCTACTATGATAACTCAAAATAAAAGAATATTTATATAAAATATTGGAGATAACACTCCCCTCCATAAAAGCATAAAAATACTGACGAATGCATATAATACAAGACCAATCAACAGAACATATTTGATGCGATATTTCTCCATCTTGCTGCATTGATAAATCAGCATAATGGATACAGTAATATTGAAAAATGGTATAAAAAGTGAGTAATAAAAATGCACTTTTCCGAATATTATATTATTCTCATCAACATAGTAAAAACCTGCAGCCGAGAATACGTGCTTTATAAAAAGCAAAACAACATTTGCGACTAACAGCAATAGAACACTATTCGTTACAACGTCTTGTAGAGTGTAGCTCTTCACGCCACCAACATCGTCCCCGCGCCGTGATCCGTGAACGTTTCCAGCAGCAGCACGTGCTTGATGCGCCCATCCAGAATATGCGCGGTGGCAGACGGGCGGGTGATGGCGTTCATGCAGGTTTCTAACTTCGGAATCATCCCACCCGTGATCGCGCCATTATCTATAAGTTTTTGCGCTTCGGCTTCGTTCAGTTCGCTGATTAATGTGCCGTCTTTGTCTAACACGCCAGACACATCCGTCAGCATCATCAGCTTGCGTGCATTGAGTGCGGCTGCCAGTGCGCCTGCAGCCGTGTCTGCATTTATGTTATAGGTGTTGCCTTTATCATCCAGCCCAATCGGCGCGACGACGGGAATCATCCCGCTTTCGGTAATTTCATTCAGCACGCGGGTGTTCACTTTCACAGGCTCGCCCACAAACCCCAGATCCAGCACGCGTTCAATGTGGGAATCAGGGTCTTTCACCTTGCGTTCCAGCTTTTTGGCTTCAATGAGGTGTCCATCCTTACCAGAAATGCCCACACCAAGACCGCCTGCCTGATTAATCGCCGTCACGATTTCCTTGTTAATTGTGCCTGAGAGCACCATTTCAACAATTTCTACCGCGGCTTTGTCGGTCACGCGAAGCCCGTCTATAAATTCACTTTTGATTGCCAGCCGTTCCAGCATCCGCCCAATTTGCGGCCCGCCCCCATGCACCACGATCGGGTTAATGCCAACCTGTTTCAGCAATACCACATCCTGCGCAAAACTTTTGGAAAGCTCTTCACTTCCCATCGCATGACCGCCATATTTAATCACAAATGTTTCACCTGCGAATTTTCGCATATATGGCAATGCTTCAGTAATCGTATGCGCCGCGCGCAGAAAGGCTTGTGGTTTAGGTGGGCTGTTCTTCTTCATGAGTAAGATAATAAAGAAAGGTTGCAGGCTTGTCGAGAGGGGATGTTATTTGCTGATAGCGATGGCAACATCCTGTTGACGTTCATTTAAAATTTTCTCTTTAAATGTGTCTTTCGGTGTCATTGCATTATAAACCACCACCCCCGCCACTGTCGCAGCGATTCCTGCTGCGCCATACTCTTCAAGCAGAAAATCATCTTCCAGCAATGTTTCCCGCCATATATTTCCTTCTGGCAAACGTTCAATCAATTTAATTGTTGCTACGCCTGCAGCAATGGATGCCGCAGTGCTTGCAGCCAGCGCTTTCCAGCTTATAGCATCAGCTTCAGACTTTACTTCACTCATAAAGCCCTGCTTTCTGAAGATTGTTCGCGCATTTCTTGAATTTTGTTCTGAAATGTGTCGCTTCTATTTGAATCGTCTTTCTCTTTTGATAATTGGCTATATACAGCCACCCAACACAAGCAACTGACAATATCGCAAGCTCAGCCCCTTCTTCAGATAAAGTTTCTTCTATAAAAACTCTACGAAATTTATTTTGCTCAGGTAAGCTATCAATTAACTTGTAAGCACCATAGCCAGTCCCTGCAGACGCACCTACACTAACCGCAAGCGCTCCCCAATCCACTTCTTTCAAATCATCAAGAAATTCTGACATCTTATAATTATATCGCCACCGCATCAAAACTCAAATGACATTACCATGACAGCAATTTGCTTGTTTTTTGATGTGGGTTTGGGTAGTGATACCCTCATGAAACAAGACACCATCCTCCAAGAATTCAAACAAGCCGACGCATTGCTGCAAGGGCATTTCATTCTGTCCTCTGGTTTGCATAGCGACACCTACCTCCAATGCGCGCGGGTGATGATGCAGCCTGAGCGCGCAAACCGTTTGTGCAAGGCACTGGCAGACGAGGTGCGCGCTGCTGGCACTAAAATTGACGTGGTCGTTGCCCCTGCGATGGGCGGTGTAATTGTGGGGTATGAAATGGGGCGTCAGCTTGGCTTGCCTACCATGTTTTGCGAACGGGTGGACGGAGCATTCACGCTGCGCCGTGGTTTTGCGCTGGAAAAAGGGCAAAAAGTGCTGCTGGTGGAAGATGTAGTGACCACAGGAAAATCCTCACTCGAAACCGTCGAATGCATCAAAAGTTACGGTGCAGAGGTGGTGGCAGAAGCCTCTTTGGTGGATCGCTCAAATGGGCAGCACAACCTCCCCTTCCCGCTTCACTCACTGCTCACGCTGAAAGTAGCGACCTTTGAGGCGGACAATGTGCCTGAGCATTTGCAGAACGTGGAAGCCGTGAAGCCTGGCAGCCGTTGGTTAAAATCTTAAAAACGTCATTCTGAGGCGAAGCCGAAGAATCCATCTCTCCGCTCGGCGCAAGCTGCACTGGATACTTCGCTCTGCTCAGTATGACGACACGTTTTTAAAAACCAACTTGCACAACACCCCGCGCCATTGCTATAGTCCTCCACATGAGCAAAACACCGACACTTCTTATTATTATGGATGGATGGGGCTGTGCGCCTGCGTCTGAATTTAATGCGGTCACCAATGCGAACACGCCAAATTTTGATGCGTTAATGGCGAATGCGATTAGCGGTACGATTGGCGCGTCTGAAGAAGCGGTTGGCTTGCCTGCCAAGCAGATGGGAAATTCTGAGGTGGGGCATATGAATATTGGCGGCGGGCGCGTGCCTGCACAGGTGAGTGAACGCATCCGCGACGCGATCTCACATGACGGCAATGGTACGCCCGTTGAAAAGCGCGAAACGCTGGAACAAAACCCTGAATTACTGACCTTCATTGAAGGGCTGAAAGCATCAGGCGGGGACTGCCATTTAAGCGGGATCTATTCTGATGGCAATGTGCATGGGGATATGTATCACATCAACATGCTGGCAGAGCGCATTGCCAAAGAAGGCGTGAATGTGTGGATTCACGCGATTACGGACGGACGCGACACAGGCGCGACGGATGCATTTAGCGAAACAGATAATAGCGGTTTTATTCCTGAATTGGTTGAAGAAGTAACCCGCATCAACTCGCAGGATAATGTGACAGGCAAGGTGCAGATAGCCTCCATAACAGGGCGATATTATGCGATGGACAGAGACAAAAACTGGGACAGAACTGAGCGTTTTTACAATGCCGTGGTGCAGGGCGAAGGGTTTGATTTGCCCGATGCGATTACTGCCATGAAAGAAGCGTATGCGCGCGGAGAGTCAGACGAAAACCTGCAACCGACTGTTCTGGCAGGGTATGACAAATTACAGCCAAATGATGGCTTCCTGCTCACCAATTACCGACCAGACCGCGCCCGCCAGATTATGGCAGCATTTACCGAAGACGTGGGCGAGGAAGGACAATTCCCAATAAAATTGAACAGCAAGATCCTTGGCATGGCGAATTATTGGGATGAGGCAATGCCGCTCGATATTCCTGCCATGTTCGACATGGAAAAGCTGGAAAACACGCTGGCAGAAACGCTGCAAAAACAGGGCAAGACGCAATATCACATTGCAGAGACAGAAAAATATGCGCATGTGACATCGTTCTTTGATGGCAATAATAGTGCGCAGAAGGATGAAACCATCGTCAATATTCCCTCTCCTGCGGTGGCAACGTATGATTTGAAACCTGAAATGTCTGCTTTTGAGGTGACGGAAACGCTGAAAGACGCGATTAACTCAGACAAGTATGATTTTCTGGTCGTGAATTATGCCAACCCCGATATGGTCGGGCATACGGGCAATTATGAGGCGACAATCAAAGCCGTGGAAACAGTGGATGCACAGCTTGGCGCGTTGAAGGCGGTAATTGATGCGAAAGGTGGCAATATGCTGATCACGGCAGATCACGGCAATGCAGACCAGATGCAAACAAAGGATGGCGCAGCAGATAAAAAACACACCATCAACGAAGTGCCGTTCATTGTGCATAGTCCAAAGCTCTCACGCAACGATGTGACCATACGCAGCGGTGGCAGCCTGTCAGACATTGCCCCGACTATTTTGACGCTGATGGGGCTGGAGATTCCAAAAGAAATGACTGGATCGTCACTGGTGACGGAGCGCACCAAAACGCAAGTGCAGGATGCAGAACATCAGGACACAGTGGCATCTGGTGCAAAACAACCGCAACGCAACAGTGCAACGGCTTAAAACAATTTTGCAAATGCTGGCAACACTATCTCTGTTTCTGGAAGAAGGAAATAGAGTTTACTGCCGTCATTCTGAGGCGCAGCCGAAGAATCCATCTCTCCGTTTGCACAAGAGGCTCTGGATGCTTCGCCTTGCTCAGCATGACGGCAACCGATTGCATATTCTTACATTATTTCTGTTTTTGTGTTGTATTGTTTTTTCATGCCAGACCAACGCACAGGAGAACCCTGAAAACACGCTGGAACAAACCCGCAGCGCCATGCAGGAAACGGAAGCACAACGCAAGAAGGCAGAGGAAAAACTTGCTGCCGTGCGCAAGGAAAACGACACATTGCGCGAGAAAATTCTTGCCAAAGCCGCACGCATTGACCGCATTGAAAAAGATGTGCTGCAGCATGAGCGTGAAAGCGAGCGGCTGAAAAAGGAAGAAGCGCGGCTGCATGAAACATTAACGCATCAAAGCAAAACCATGCATCGCCTGGTGAGCAGCGCGTGGAGCCTGCATCACCGCCCACAGCTTGCCGCGTGGATGCTGCCTGAAAAAGCGAGAGAGCGGGCATTGACGGCGCGGACGCTCACCGTTACGGGCAATTCACTCAAAAACAAAATGGCATCACTGAATGATGCATTGCTGAAACAGAAAGAATTGCAGGAAAATATTCTGCAGCGCACGCAGGAAAGCCGTGAACATTCCGAAGAGCTGGAACAGGAACGCAAGGAATTGCAGAAGCAGCTGCAGGAACGGCAAAAGCTGGTGAATGAAATTCAGCGCGAACAACAGCAATATGCCGAGAAAATTGCAAAGTTGGCACGTGATGCAGCAGATATGCAGCAATTAATTACATCGCTGGAAGCAGAGCGCGTGGAGCAGAAAAACAAGCTGTTTGATCACGTCAGCCCCATCTTGAAACCTGCTTATAGCCCTTATCAGACAGCACCAGACACCACAGATTATGACGCTTTGCCAGACATGCCCCGCGCAGAGGCAAAAACCTTTATTGAAGCCAAAGGCAGTCTGCCTTTGCCTGCTAACGGGCGCATTATTGGAAAATATGGCGACAGGCGTGGCAAAAATGACCACCTGAAAGGTATTGAAATTCGCACCCTCCCCAACGCCACGGTTACCGCGCCTTTTGAAGGGGAAGTGCTCTATACAGGCAATTTCATGGATTACGGCAACATGGTAATCGTGCGGCATAGTAACGACTATCACACACTTGTTGCAGGATTATCACGCATAGATGTCGTAAAAGGACAGTTTTTGTTGGATGGCGAGCCGATTGGTGCTATGGGTGAAGGGATTGAATTACGCAAACTCTATATGGAGCTTCGGCGCGCCTCACGCACCGTCAATCCTGCACGATGGTTTGCACTAACCAAAAAACATTATGCTAAGAACTAGACATTTTTTCTCTACCTTACTTATTTGCACCGCGTTGGTGACTACCGTTCCTGCCTGCGCCAAGACGACAGATACTTCTAAGGACTCCACTAAGACTTACGAGTTGCTGAATTTGTTTGGTGATGTGTTTGAGCGCGTCAAACGTGATTATGTGGAAGAAATTGATGAACAGGAAGTGATTGAAGCCGCCATTAACGGTATGCTGACCTCCCTTGACCCACATTCAGGGTATTTGTCTGAGAAAAGTTTTGAGGAAATGCAGGTGCAGACCAAAGGCGAATTTGGTGGGCTTGGCATTGAAGTGACGATGGAAAATGGATTGGTGAAAGTCGTCTCTCCGATTGATGATACTCCCGCTTATGAAGCAGGTGTGGAAGCAGGTGACTATATCACCATGATAGATGATGAAGCGGTACTGGGTCTCTCACTTGCAGAAGCAGTGGAGAAAATGCGCGGGCCCGTCGGCACAGACATTAAAATCACTATTGCACGCGAAGGTGCAAAAGAGCCACTGGATGTGAACATCACGCGAGACTTAATTAAAATCAAATCTGTGCGCTCCCACGCTGAAGATGATATTGGTTATGTTCGCATCACCTCATTTTCTGAGCAGACACAGCGCAATCTTGAAAAAGCGATCAACAAGCTGAAAAAAGAAATTCCAAACATGAAAGGATTGGTGCTGGATCTACGCAATAACCCTGGCGGGTTGCTGGATCAGGCAATCTCAGTGTCTGACACGTTTCTTGAGCAGGGAGAAATCGTTTCCACGCGTGAACGCAATCCGAATGATTCTGAGCGTTATTCAGCATCAGCAGGGGATATGATTGATGGTCTGCCGATAGTGGTATTAATCAATCAGGGGTCTGCCTCTGCATCTGAAATTGTTGCTGGTGCGTTGAAAGACCATAACCGCGCAGTGATTATGGGTACGAAATCCTTCGGCAAAGGGTCAGTGCAGACGGTGATTCCATTGCGCTCTCATGGAGCAATGCGTCTGACCACATCGCGTTATTATACGCCATCTGGCACCTCCATTCAGGCAAAAGGGATCACGCCCGACATTGAAGTGAAACCTGCGAAAATTGAACTGATAGAATCTATGGCACGCAGCGAGGCAGATTTGCGCGGTCGACTGGACAATGATCAGGAAGAAAAGAAAAAAGCCGCAGAGCAGAAAAAGAAAGATGCTAAGAAAAACGGCACAAAGGGTGAATCCATCCGCGGGTTGGATGCTGATAAGGATTATCAGTTAAACCGTGCGTTAGATCTGATTCGTGCATTAAGCGTGTATAATAAGACTGTTTCTGTATCAAACACTGAAAAGTAACTATGTCTGATACATCGCAACTGCCTCTCAAGCGCCCGCTCAGCAATAAATTGCTGATGGGTTTGCTTGCCATATTGCTGTTGCTGATTGTCTGGCTGCTGATTGAGGCATTTGGAAAACGTGAAGAACGGGCGGTCGCCGCATTTGAAGCTGGCCGCACTTTTTATATCGACATTATCACAGGTGAAGTGCGTGGCAACCCCGCCAAAGGCAAAAAACGCGAAACCAGAGAAGAACGCCTGCAACGCCAGCTGAAGAAAATGGGAGCCGATGCATCGGATATTCCGCCTGTAGTGCGCCCCGATGCTGCCCGCATCAAGAAAAATATCGAGCAGAAACAAAAGCAGGAAATCAAACGTTCTGCGCTGAAGGTGAATGAACGTCCGTTAGTATCCCCTTTAATTGAAGCACCTGTTGATGCATTGCAGGAAACGCTTTCAGGCGGTGTTACGCTGCCCCGCATCAGTGACGATTCTGAACTGGAACCGTGGCGCAGCTATAGCAAACCTTATTCACTGAATGAGGGAAAGGCAATGTTGTCTATAGTGGTAACCAATCTGGGGCTTAATAGCGCGGTAACGCAGAAAGCACTGACGCTTGATGAATATGTCACACTTGCATTTTCACCTTACGGCGATGCATTGCATGACCAGATGAACATTGCGCGCCTTTCAGGGTTTGAAACATGGATGATGCTGCCTTTACAGCATGAAACCTATCCCGTACATGACTATGGTCCACTCACTCTGCTGAACGAAGAAACAGACGCGGAGAATATTGAATTGCTTTACAAGATTATGTCACATGGCAGTGGCTATGCAGGGCTTGTGTCAACGGCAGATGAAAAATTCTCGCGCAGCAAAACGATGGAAAAAATCCTTGGAGAAATATTGCGTCGTGGCACTGCCTTTGCCACCTATAACAACACATTAGTGTCACCTTCCGCGCCGTTAGTTGTGCGTGCGGAGCGCCATATTGCGCCGCAGGACCTGCCTGAATCACTGGATGCACTTTATCGTGATTTAGAGCAATATACACAGGCAAATGGCAATGCAGTGATTACGATTGCGCCCATGCCCGCCGTGATTGACTCACTAAATGAATGGATAAAGACACTTCCGAAGAAAAACATCACACTAGTGCCACTCACAGCACATATCAAAGAATCCCAGCAAGAATAGGCATGACAGACGAACCGACAGAATATCGCCCATGCGCAGGCATGATGGTTATTAATGATGATGGCAAAGTGCTGGTAGGCAAGCGGATAGACAATCAGAATGATGCCTGGCAAATGCCGCAGGGCGGGGTTGATGAAGGCGAAGATATACGCGCCGCTGCACTGCGTGAGCTTCGTGAAGAAATTGGCACAGATAAGGTAGAGATCATCACCCAGTCAGAGGACTGGCTATATTATGATTTACCCAAAGAACTGATCGGGCGATTATGGAAAGGCAAATATCGCGGACAGAAGCAAATCTGGTTTTTAATGCGCTTCACAGGCACAGAATCAGACATCAATATACATACGGATCATCCTGAATTTTCAGATGTAAAATGGGTGGAGGCAGAAGACGTACCACGCTTCATCGTGCCGTTTAAGAAAAAACTCTATGAGCAGGTGATTGCAGAGTTTAAGGCGTTTTTATAATTCACCCGAAAATCCGCGTTTCAACTGCTTCATAGGCTGCACGCAAGCCGTCTGCACTTAAATCAGCATCTGCCCGAAACACGCGCGCCCCTTTCATGCGCTCCACCTGCCGCACCATGCCCACCGCGCCGTGAAAAACATAGCTGTCATGCAGCACCTGCGCTTTTTGAGAGGACGCGCCTTCTGCTCCCTGCATCACGCCAAACTCAATGTCTTTATCCAGTGAACATTTGATGAAATCCCGCGTGAATGCGCTGCCACCAATATAGAGCGCGCAGCCATTATAATCTTTTAAAATATCCGTCATTTCGTGCGGCACACTCATTAATTCCCCTTTCAGCGGAATGATATGATTTATGTTTTCGGCAACCGACGGCATGTTCTGATGTTGTGACAGCATCCCCACCATGTCAAATGGCTGATGGTGGCGTTGCTGATGTTCATTCAGCGCTGCATCCAGCACACTGCCAACCCCTTCCCGCTTGATGCGCCCCATAGCGAAATAACTTTTTTCAGGGTCAAGCAGTGCCACCAGCATGTAAATGCCAAGTGTGATCTCTCTGCGGTGTTCGGCGCTGATGCGTTTCCAGCTGCTGCCAGATGCCCCCGCAATCAACACTGGCGTTTTGCTGCGCAAATCATCCAACACTGCACCAGAATCGGTGCGGGTGGCATGAGCGCGATATGCATTGATAAAATGCTCATGCGAGCCATATGCCGCGCTATAAGCCGCCAGTTTATCTGCATATAATTGCGCTTGCAGTTCAATATGCTGCGCTTCCAGTGCGTGAATGATATTAATATGCCGCGCTCCTAGCCCAGAAAACACCCCCGAACAAACCAGCTGCGCACTGTTAGTCTGATAAATGCCTGCGCCATCTGAGGCGAGCACACATGGCACGCCAGCATCCATCCATTCCCGAATCGGGCATTGGTCTGCGCTGTCAATATTGTTCATTGCCATGTTGGAATCCGGGTTAAATTCAATAATCAGCAAGCCGCGTTGCGCCAGCTTCGCTGCCCGTTCTTTGTTATTTTCCACATCTCCATAAGCAGCATGACCCACGCGCACCCGCACGCCATACATTTCTGCGATTGCCATCACTTCAGCGACATTATCTGGGTTTTTGCCATTTTCACCTGCATGAACGCGGATGATGAAATCATCCTTGAAGTGCCAGCCATTGCCACCAGCATCATCTCCTTTTTTCTGCGCTTCAGCAAAACGCGCAATCAGCGAGAGCGCCCAGCCAAAATTGCGGGTTTTGTTTGCTTCATAGCCCAGAAAATCCACACCAACAATCATTGGATGTTGTGCAAGAAACTTGATTTTCTCAATGGCTTTTAAGGCTTTAATCGGCGAAAGGGAACGCGGCATCCCGACCAGCATTCGCAACATCACGCCCGTTTGCTTTTCTGCTTCTTCGATGGCTGCAACGGCACATGCCAGCCAGTCTGGGTTAAGCGCGCCTGTGACCGCCAGCTCTGCATAGCGCACACCTTGTGCCGCGTAATCTTCTGCTACTTTAATAATCGTGCCATGCAGCAAATCTGGGTTTTTTGAAAACGGATTTCGCAAGCGGTAAATCTGCCGTTCTAATGCATCAAAAGTAAATACCGCATCTACGGGAATGGACATTGCCTGTTGCAGGGTGCTTCTGTCTGCATCATTCAGCGCATTTACAGGCACACCTGCCACCTGCCTGCCATCCTGCTCACATTCCAGCCCTTCAGACGCAGCAGGGCTGAACAGGGCGCTTGGCATCATATGCTTTTCATATAACTCCGTATTCACACCCATCAACTCCAGAAGTTGTGCGGGATAGAATGCATCTGCATCACCTGCAGCGTCCAGCATATCCTTTGCGCTGACCTGTGATGTGAGATGTGTGTGCAAATCACTCAGTAGATATAATTTATCCTGCTGTGCAAGCGGAATGACTTCGGCGCGATCATAAGGCAGACACCCATGTGGATATTGCCCCAGCATCCGCATCTCAAAAACGGTGAGTTTTTGCACATTATGACTGGTTTCCGTGATGGTTCCGTCCTTAAATGCAGTGCTTATCACTGCTTTGCCGTGCAACGTGATGCTGCATTCTTCAGCATGGTTTATTGTTGCTTTCAGCCACATACCATCCTGCAGAAAATATTCTGAGCTGCTGCCTGAACTGCATTGCAGCATTGTCATCAGATGTTTCACCCAGTAACGCGACATTCCCGCAATATCTATTGCAACAGACCAACCAGATGCGGCGTTATATTCACATGATACGGCAACATGATGATTGCAATCCAGATAGGTGTGAAGGGTGGTTTCTGCCATTATCATATTGTGCATGAGTCAGAAAATAAGCGCAATGAGTAAATTACGTTTAAATATTTGTTAAATTGTGGTATATTTAGAGGGTACATTCTTTTTTAAAGAACATAATTATTATGTCTAACTTATTTTCCAGAATAAACTCTGCCTTGAATAATTTTTTCAACGTTGATTTTGAACATAATAACGGCGAATTTCTTTTTAAAGTAGGAGATGTCGTACAGTTAAAAGAAACATGCGAATTATATAAAGAAAACGAAGGAAACAACATTTTTGTTGTTACAAAAACGCAGCAAAACTGTGTTTTCCTAGAACCACCAGAAGCTAATTCACAATTTGATATGAAAATCGAATTACTGGTTGGTTATGAAGATATAGAATATGCATAACTAACTTTGGTCATAAACACTGGTTTGTGACCATTTTTTTTGACTGCTCGCCCATTTCGCATTATGGCTTATTTTATGAGTTTAGTTGAAATCACCCCACCTGAATATGATGTGGAGCATTATATTGCCTATGCCACGTCCGATAATTTCACCGATGCGCCTGTCTATGCACGCGCTGCCTGTTTTTTGCATGAAGATGCGGCGAAATGCTTAAAACATGCCATCACATATGCGGCAGAGCTGGGGTATCGCATTAAGATATTTGATGCGTTTCGCCCGTCAGAAGCGCAGTTCAAGCTGTGGAATCATACACCAGACCCTGACTTTTTGGCAGACCCAAACCGCGGTTCACCACATTCGCGTGGTGTAGCAGTGGATCTGACACTGATTGATGCAGACGGGAACGAGCTGGAAATGGGAACGGCATTTGATGCATTCACACCCCTGTCCCACCACGGCGCGACAGATATCAGCGCTGAAGCAAAACGCAATCGTTTACTGTTGCTTGGCATTATGACCTCAGCAGGGTTTGATTTTTACCGCAATGAATGGTGGCATTATCAGCTGTTCAACAGCCGCAATTATAAACTCTATAGTGACGCGGATGCTGGCACGAACATGATGTAACTTATGGTTTCAGCAATGGCAGTGTTAAATTCAGCGCGAAGCCTCCCCGCTCATGCCCTGCGCTCACACTGCCTTTATGTGCCTTAGCGATCGCTTTTACCAGACTTAACCCCAACCCATTGCCCTGTTTGCTGCGTGATTTGTCCGTGCGGTAAAAACGGCTGAAAATCTTTTCATAATCTTCCGCATCAACCCCTTTGCCAGAGTCAATCACACGTAAATCCACCATGTCCTTATGTTTCATCAGCTTCACATGAATGTCACTTTGCTCTGGTGCATATTTGATGGCATTATCCACCATATTTGCTACTGCCTGAAACAATAAATGTTTATCCCCATATACTTTGCACGGCATAAGCGACGCATGAAGCATCTGCCCCTTATCGCTGGCGAGAGGTTCATAAAACTCGACTACGTCCTCAATAAGGGAGGACAGGCATAGTGTTTCAAACGCTGCCTGCCATTTGCCAGACTCCAGATTGCCAATGCTGAGCAATGACGAAAAAGTCTGCAGAATATGATCCGCATCCTGAATAAGCTGTTCGCTGCATTGCGTAACAGGAATATTCTCTTTCATTGCGCGGCTATGCAGATTTTCCAGCTTGTTTTTCATGCGGGTGAGCGGCGTGCGCAAATCATGTGCAATATTGTCAGATACCTGCCGCACCGCATTGACAGATTCTTCGAGTTTTTCCAGAAGATTGTTCAAAAGGCGTGCCAGAACGGACAAATCATCCCAGTTATTGGGCAAGGGAATTCGTTTCGACAAATCCCCTGTGCGGATGATTTCTTCTGCCGTGGTTGCAATCAGATTAATGCGATAGACCACGCGTTCACCAATATAAAACCCCGCGGCGGAAATGAGAATAATGACACCAATTAATGTCCAGGATACATGATTCAGTGCGTCATCAAATGTGTGTGTTTCGGGGATGTTACGTGCTGCCAGAATGGTATAGCCATTTTGAAATGTGTGGCGCGAGGCGATAATGTCATAATCCTTTTCTTTGGGAAGCCCGCTCGCATTCAGTTCTTCATCTGAAATGGTAAATTCCATAATGCGTTGCTGCTGCTCTTCGGGCATGTAAGCCAGATTGCCCAATACGACATGTCCTGTTTCGTCCTCCAGCGCATATATTATGCCATCATCAGGGTTTTTCAGACGGCGCTCCAGCACAGATGCGACCGCCTGAATCCCTTGTGTTTCATAGACATCTTCCAGCCCTTTAATATCCGTTGCCACAATGGAACGCACCTGATTGCGGCTGTTCACATCAGAGGACATATAAACAAAGCGAATGGCGGTCAGAATACTGATAAGCAACAGGACTGCAAACGCCATTGCCAGTGTAAAACTGGAAGAGCGTCTTAATTTAATGTGAAATCGGCGTGCCATGCGGCATTGCCTCGCTTACTCGTCGTTTATGGTATATCCCGCGCCGCGAATGGTTTTGATGAGTTGCTTTTCAAAACCATCATCAATTTTGCGACGAAGGCGGCTAATATGCACATCAATCACATTGGTTTGCGGGTCAAAATGGTAGTTCCAGACATTTTCCAGCAACATGGTGCGTGTCACCACCTGCCCTTTATGGCGAAGCAAATATTCCAGCAAACTAAACTCACGTGCTTGCAGGTTAATCTTCTGATCCCCCCGCGTCACTTCACGAGACAGCAAATCCATGCGCAAGTCACCCAGACTTAATTTGCTGAGCGTACTGGCCTCTGCGTTATGGCGGCGTGCCAGCGCTTCTGCACGTGCGAGCAATTCTGTGAACGCAAAAGGCTTCACCAGATAATCATCCCCACCTGCCTGCAGGCCTTTCACGCGGTCATCCACTTCTGAAAGGGCGCTAAGCACCAAAATCGGCATGTTTTTGTCTGCATCACGCAGTTTTTTGATAATCTCCAGACCATCCATAGATGGCAACATACGGTCTACGATCAGCAAATCATAATTCGTTGCCATCGCCTTATCCAGACCATCTTTCCCATCTGCTGTATGATGTGCCGTATGTTCAGCATCGCGCAGTCCGTCGCAAATATAGTCGGCTACGTCTTTATCATCTTCAATCACTAAAATCTGCATGGTGTATTCCTACTTGTTACCATTCAACATAATGTAAAATTATGGCAGGGCAAGTATTGTTTGTAATGTTAAAACAGTTTTAGGTTGGGGATTACAGACTTTGCGCCAACGCATCTGCCTGCATGATAGGAAATTCATAGCTGATATTATTGGCATAGTTATCGGGTTCAGACTGCATTGCGCGATGCTCTGCTTTCACCTGCTCAAGTTTTTCTGCAATATGTGGGATATAGACTTTATCATACACTTTGCTGATATTCGGCATGATAAATTCCGCCAGTGCTTCGCCTATATCCCCATTGCCAAAACGGATTTCGGCGTAGCGCGGAATTAGTTCCCCTGCCAGCTGCTCGGGTCTTTCATAGCTTGCAATCCCTTTATATGCATCGGATTCCAGCCGAACATGGTTATACGCATCATCAATTAGCGGAATAAGCTGTGCTGCCGCTTCACGCATATCCATATCTTTTACAATATCTGCAAATGTTGGCTGACCTGAAACGCTGTAACTGTTAATATCATCCAGTATTCTGGCCTGATCATCCAATATGCCGTTTTTGATGGCGTCCACCAGTTCCCATGATTTTTCGTAAAGCTGTTCGATGCGCGTGTTATCTGCCGCTACCATCACATCTGCCTGTTTTGCAGTGTTATTGTCTATCAGATCTGGAAAGAAATTATGATGCAACTCATGGATTAAGGTCAGCTGCACATCACGCACATTCATATCACCTGAGACATATTTAATGTTGATCGCGTCATATTCCTTGCCTGGGTCATAATGATAAACACTATTGCCGCTTAACTGTGTTTCAGGGTTATGCTGCGTGCATTCCGCATCAAAAATCACCGTGCCGTTCATTTCAAAAAATAATTCTGCAAGCGGGGCTGGCACAGCATCCAGCGCGGCTTTTATGTCCTGATAATGTGGCTCGGCATAATCACAAGGCGTATGCTCGGGCGATTGTTGCGCCAGATATTCCAGCACCAGCCCCGCGCGCGCTTCCTGCCCTACGATGATTTTATCTTCTGCGCTGGCATCAATCATCCCTGCGCGGCTGCGTCCTATGCTCCAGTTGGCAAGGTCATTGAGCGGGAAATTGTTCATGGCCAGCACTGCGCTCACCTCTGCCAGTTCCTGTGCATAGCCCTGCTCAAAATTCAGCGCGTGCATTAACCCAATTGCGCCACTTCGCGCGGTGATATCTGTCAGGCTATAGCCGTCCATCCCCGTAATATCTGCCAGCGCATCGCCCACCTCAATCAGCGTAGGGCGGGCGCTGGATGCCTGCAGGCTCTGCAACCGCTCAAGCGCCACATCTGCTGCGCCCACATTGGTGATGAGTGCGTCCAGCGCGGCATAGACGTTAAACGCATCCACCTGCGCATCAAAAAATGCCTGACTTTCTTCTGTTGGTTGCGGCTGCGCGTTTGACAATGTTTCAAACGGATGCGCCACGTCACCCTGCGGCGCTTGCGCGGCGCGTTGTGTGTCATGCGCTGTTACGGCAAGTGCCGCTTCAAATATCATTCCTTTAATCGGGTCAGCCAGCACGCTTGGCGTAGCAAACCCCATCTGCGTATGCACCCGCTCATAGGTCTGCTCAATGCGG
The DNA here is from genome assembly GCA_024304995.1 of Rickettsiales bacterium. Lineage (GTDB taxonomy): Bacteria > Pseudomonadota > Alphaproteobacteria > Rickettsiales > UBA998 > JAMWZD01. Next base: position 721,606 of record JAMWZD010000001.1, read on the forward strand.
TCTGGCTGCAAATCCGCAGGATGCACCCGAATCGCCGAATTATACGGCGCACGCAACGCCTCCCCCGAATCCATAATGCGGTGGTCAGTGAAGAAGGCGGTCGTGTCAAAGGTTGATGGCATACGTTAATGATTATACGCGCTGTTAAACGGATTGGCTAGTGACGGTTTTGTGACGGTAAAAATTTAATTAACGGTTGATTAATTTTAATTGCTTTGTATGTTCAAGGAATCCATCAAACATAGGTTATTTTATGAATACTCCATATTATAAGGTAAACAACGCTTTTCCATACGAAGGCTATTCTGATTTTTTCTACGGTAAAGAAAATATAGAGTTTTTTAATGTTGTACATGAATTTGAAAAAATTGACGATCATATACTTTATATCACGAGTGAACCTAACCGGTCTACATCCTACGTCCCTAATACCACCCATCACTACAAATTTGGGGCACAAACTCATACATCCAGCCCTATATTTTCAAATGAATTAAACAGTTTCTCATATAATGGGCATGTGGTCTTTGAAAATGGCATGGGTGATTATTATTTTTCAAGTGATTTCATCTTCGATGATGATACTTTTCCTCATATATTAAACTCCAACAAGTTTGCTACGTTTGAATTTGCAGATACTATTTTGTCACATAGAGACATTATAGAGCGCTTGGGAAGCGCCAAGACTAAAGAAGATTTTAGTGGCAGCAATATAAACGCCGAGATTATGCAATTTACTTTGGATAATATATTAAACACGCAAACAGGCAGTATCTATATTAATGATATTGCACTTGGTTCAGACAGCAATGATGTTCTTACCTATGAAGATGGTATTAACAACAAATTTACAAACGCCTTTTTTGGGTACGATGGAGATGACACTATTTATGGTAGCTCCGATGACTTAGTATATGCAGGTCAAGGGGATGATTTAGTTGTATTGTCTGGTGGTAGATATAATGATGATGTAGATATCGTTATTTATAATATCGGCGATGGGAATGACACGATAGAACAATTTGCGCCAAAAGATACGATATTCTTTGGTGAGGGTATTGAACCAGATAATCTACTTATTGAAAGACCTAACTTACATGACCTCCAGGTTTCTCTTGGAAATAACCAATCTATTTTACTTAAAAATTTTTACAATACTCGTTTTAGGGGTGATGATAGCGGTGCATCGTATGATGCATATTTAAAGTTCGTCCATCATGACGCGATAAAACTCTATGATGTGATGCGGGAATTGACAATTGCCACCCCTGAAAGCGGAGACACCATTTATGGCTATGGTGGTGGATTTGACCTACAGGTTGAAGGCGGTGGAGATGATTTGTTTATTCTTACATCACAAGGGTCTGATACTGTTAGCTATTCTCTTGGCGATGGAAATGACACGATAAATCTCAAAGAAGAAATACTAAGAGGTTACTTGCCTAATGGCGGTGTCATTATCAATCTTGATGATATTAATTTCGAAGACATTGATTTTGAGTTTGAGGAACATGACATAACAATGCATTTTGAAGATGGGGGTTCTCTCCTGATTGAAGATGCGATGAATTATCCTGATTATTTTGATGAACCCAATTTTTATATTTATGCCGGGGAATCTTGGTATATTACGCCAAGCATCGTGGCTTTATACAATGAACATTTGAACAGTGAGGAAACTATGAAAAATCAAGTTATTGGCACCGAAGGTCGTGACACATTGCTTGCCACGGAAAATCCAGATTATTTTGATGGTCTCGGAGGATTTAATATTGTTTCATACGAAAACAGCAACGCGGTGAAAATCAGTTTAATTGATAGCAGTCAAAATGGTCTTGATGCACAAGGTGATAAATATCATAATATTGATCTCATTCGAGGTTCAGCTTTCAATGACCAGATAAAAGGAGATGCGCAACTAAATTTCTTAGATGGAATGGATGGTAATGACCAGATATTTGGTGGTGGTGGAAGAGACTTCATCGACGGAGGTTTTGGAGACGATGCCCTGTACGGGCAAAATGGTGATGATGAATTAAGCGATTTTTATGGAAATAATACGTTAGATGGTGGTGCTGGAACAGATACCGCAGGGTTCTATGACAAAGAAACTTCCGTTTATATTGATCTTGCAAATCCTTACGAAGCGGAAGAAATTGCTGATAATAATTTGTTACTTAACATAGAGAATATTATTGGTTCTTTAGCTAATGACACCATTAAAGGTGACAATAATAATAACAAGATCGATGGATATGAAGGTGATGATTTTATACTGGGTCGTGGAGGAGACGACACGGTGTATTCTTATGATGGAAATGACACAATATATGGTCAATCTGGTAACGACAGCCTAATCTCAGTATGGGGAGAAGATGTCCTAAATGGTGGTAGTGGTGCCGATACCTTAATAGCTGGAGACGGAGAAGCAACTTTAATCGGCGGAACAGGGAATGACGTTTTTTCATTTCAGGCTCACAACTTTGCTCGCAACACCAAAGGCGTCATTATCTCAGATTATGAAGATGGTATAGATTTGATAAAACTACCTGATTATATTACAGCAATTGATGATAACGGAATTTTAGAAGCAAATGATATTTTTATAAGATATCATGCTGCAATAGACACTACTTACGTTGAAGGGTTGAATTTCATTATTCATTTGAACGGTAACCACGTAGCTAACTTAGATGAAACCGACTTCGGTTTCGCCTAACCCAACACTTAATCATTGATTTTGCATACAGATGCGCCTAGTAAGATTAGTCAATAATTTAATATGACTGAGACAACTATGCGTATTCTGTTTGCCTTTTTTGCACTGTTTTTGAGTGTTTCTCTAATCTCCTCGCCTGCAAGCGCGCGGATTGAGATTGATATTACCAATCCAACATTTCAGCCGCTTCCGATTTCCATTCCCGCTTTTGCCGGGCAGGATGGTGAGAGTTCCAAGATCGGCAATGATATTGCCAGAGTAGTTGCGGCGGATCTGGAGCGTTCGGGGCTGTTTAAAATTGTGGACCCACGCGCCTATATTGAAAATATCAATTATGGCACGGCAACGCCCCGTTTTGCGGACTGGCGTCAGATTAATTCTGATGCACTGGTTGTCGGCAAAATTGAAAATCGTGGTTCAGGCAGTATGCAGGTGAAATTCCGCCTGTATGATGTGCAGGCAGAAGTGCAGGTGGCAGGGCGCCAGTTTGATGCATTCACCCGCAACTGGAGACGGATTGCGCATCTGGTCGCCGATGAGATTTACAAGCGTTTAACAGGCGAAGAGGGCTATTTTGATTCGCGGATTGTGTATGTTGCCGAAACAGGCTCACGCAAGGCGCGCATCAAACGTCTGGCGATTATGGATCAGGACGGCGAAAACCAGAAATATCTGACAAATGGTCGTGATCTGGTGTTGACTCCGCGCTTTTCTCCAAACTCTCAGGAAATTCTGTATATGTCCTATAAAGGCGGTGTGCCACGTGTATATCTGCGGGATTTGCAGACAGGTCGTGAAGAATCGCTCGGTCAGTTTGAAGGCATGTCCTTTGCGCCACGCTTCAATAATGATGGCAACCGCATGGTGATGTCGATTGCGAAGGAAGGTACAACCAACATCTATGAGATGGATCTGCGTTCTCGTCGTTTGCGTCAGCTCACGCGCTCCCCTGCGATTGACACCTCCCCGTCTTATTCACCTGATGGAAACCAGATTGTATTTACGTCTGACCGTGGCGGAAAACAGGCACTATATGTAATGGGTGCGAATGGGGCATCAGTGCGCCGCATCAGCTTTGGTGACGGAGCCTATTCTGCGCCTGTATGGTCTCCACGTGGTGATCTGATTGCCTTCACAAAACAAACGCGCGGACGCTTCTATATTGGCGTGATGCGCCCCGATGGCAGCGGTGAACGTTTGCTCACTGAAAGCTGGCTGGATGAAGGGCCGACATGGTCTCCCAATGGGCGTGTTATCATGTTCATGCGTCAGGCAAGCGGTGGCTCACGCAACCAGCTTTACTCGGTGGATGTAACGGGTCGTAACCTGCGCCGCGTGCCAACAGCAACGGATGCGTCAGACCCTGCATGGTCGCCATTGTTGCCAATTTAACACGTTTTAACATTGGGTGCATAGCTAGTGAAACTATTGCAGTTTTTACGCACTATTTTCTTGCTATAAAACCCAAAAAACCTGTAGATGATAACAGCTTATTATATAAAGAGGTAAAACATGAATAATATTCTAAAATTTGGTTCCGTGCTGTCTTGCGTTTTTTTCCTTGCAGCGTGCGAAACCCCATATGATGAAACTGACACTACGTATAATCCTGAAGATGGATCTGGCGTAACTGGAGATTCTGGTTACCCAACAGATGGTCCAGGTTCTGAAGGTGACTTCGTGAACAATGTTGGCGATCGCGTATATTACGCTACTGACAGTTCTGTAGTAACCGCTGAAGGTCGCGCTACATTGCAACGTCAGGCTGCCTGGCTGAACAAATACAGCAACATCAATGTTGTTGTTGAAGGTCATGCGGATGAGCGCGGTACTCGTGAGTACAACTTAGCTCTTGGTGAGCGTCGCGCTAATGCTGCGAAAAACGTTCTGATTGCAGCTGGTGTTGCACCATCTCGCATCACTACCATCACTTACGGTAAAGAACGTCCAGCAGTATTGGGCAGCAATGCTCAGGCATGGGCTCAGAACCGTCGTGCTGTAACTGTATTGGCGCGTTAATTTAACCGCATCCATACATTTTAAACGCCAGTCATATTTATATTATGGCTGGCGTTTTTTTATGCGGCGATAGACAGTAAAACCATTTTTTTATGGATTTTCCGTTTGCTGACGTGCTAGCAACAATATCAAGATTAAAACTAATTACTTCAAAGGTGACATAGATGCGCATTATTTCCTCCCTTGCTTTGACCGCACTGTTATTTACATCTGCCACAGCAGATGCTCAACGTTACATGCCCAATCTGGATGAGCGTCTGAGCAATCTGGAAGCCTCTGTTCGCAACCTCAAATCTGGCAGCGGAGCCACCGCTTCCCCTGCAGGGCTTGCACAGATTCAGACAGACATTGCACGCATGGAAGAAGAACTTCGCCGTCTGCGCGGTGCGACTGAAGAAAACCGACACGCGATTACGCAACTGCGCATGGAAATGAAGCGCACCTCTGAAGATTACGAATTCCGCTTTAATGAGCTGGAAGGAAATTCGCTTTCAACAGGCACTCCTGAAGCGGTGGAAGCCCCTGCAGTTGCACCTGCTGTGAAAGCAGCGCCAGCAGCAAAGGAACTGCCTTTCACCAAACCAGCACAAAGCCCAGAACAAAGTGAAGACCCTGTAGGCGATATTATCGAAAATTCAGACAGTGACGATGCATATGTGTCCCCCGCTGCCCCTGAAGAAAATGACACATCACCACAGGTGAACAATTTCACCAATGCCCGTGAACATTATAATTATGCCGTCTCCCTCGTGCGTGACAAGCGCTATGACCGCGCACGTGACAGCCTGCAATCCTTCTTAAAACAACATGGCGAAGACCGTCTGGCAGGCAACGCTCATTACTGGCTGGGCGAAACCTATTACGTGAGAAGCGATTTCCCGTCTGCAGCAGATGAATTTCGCCGCGGATTTGAAGTGCAGCCAGAAGGCATTAAAGCGCCTGACAATCTGTATAAATTATCAAAGTCTTTAATTAATATGGGCAAAACGGATCAGGCATGTGTGGTGCTGGCGCAAATTCAGAAACGCTACAAATCCCGCAACCCTGAAGTGGCAGGACTGGCGTTTGAAACGGAAAAAAACGCAGGCTGCGACAATTAAACCGTGCAGAACGGGTAGCCTGTAACCCGCACGTTTACCTATCAGCTATCAAAACTTTCTGGCACACATTCCAGCTTGGCAATGCGGGGTTCCTGATCCGCTTTGCCTGACCAGTAAAATGCGACTCGGCAGACCATTTTCTGCCCGTCAATATCAAAGTGACGCTCAAATATATCAGCGCCGAGGCAGGCTGCATCTTTTGCTTCGCGCACCCAATCTATAAAATCATCGCCAGAATACACGCGGTCACGTGGGTTGCTGGCTAATGATGGGGTAATCGGTGTGCGTCTGGTCATGTGAAAAAGCTACCACGCAAAGGTTACTGATACGTTAAAATATATACCGCTTTGCATTTGGGGGGATGCAGTGTTAGAGCGCTGCATATACACTTCTTCTTTGAAGCGTGGCGCAGCGAAATGCTTGCAAGGAAGATGACAAGGCTTTACAAACAATGCATGACTAACGCTGCCGCCTCCGCCACTCCTTCCACCCCATTACTGGACACCATCACCAATATCCACCGCTTGCGGGCAATAGACGATGCCTCTTTGCCCAGACTTGCGGCGGAATTGCGCGACGAGCTGATTCATTGTGTCTCACAAACTGGTGGGCATTTAGGGCCAGGGCTTGGCGTAGTAGAACTTACCATCGCGCTGCATCATGTGTTCAACACCCCAGTTGATAAAGTCATCTGGGATGTGGGGCATCAGGCATATCCGCATAAAATCCTTACTGGCAGGCGTGACAAAATGCATACACTCCGCAAAGAAGGTGGTTTGTCAGGCTTTTGCAAACGCTCGGAAAGCGAATTTGATGCCTTTGGCGCAGGACATAGCTCCACTTCCATTTCGGCTGGCTTGGGCATGGCAGTCGCGCGGGATATGCAAGGGCAAGACCATGATGTGATTGCCGTGATCGGTGACGGTGCAATGAGCGCGGGCATGGCATATGAAGCGCTGAACAATGCGGGTGCATTGGATTCGCGCTTAATCATCATTTTGAATGATAATGAAATGTCCATTGCCCCTGCGGTGGGCGCGATGAGCGGGCATTTGTCACACCTTGCCACCTCGCGGACGTATAATCACTTTCGCTCCATCAGCAAACATGTCGCAGACCGCCTGCCCCACCCGCTGCGAGACGCTGCCAAACGCGCAGAGACCTATGCCCGTACCGTGGGCGTTGGCGGTGGTTCGATTTTTGAAGAACTCGGCATGTATTATATCGGTCCTGTGGACGGGCATGATTTTGACCATTTGCTGCCCGTGTTACGCAACCTGAAAAACAAACCACATGATGGCCCTGTGCTGGTGCATGTGGTGACGAAAAAAGGCAAAGGCTTCCGCGCGGCAGAAACCAACCATGAAAAATATCATGGCGTGAGTAGTTTTGACAAAGACTCTGGCAAGCAGAACAAAAAAACTGCTGCCGCACCAAGCTATACGTCTGTTTTTGCGCAAAGCCTGATTCACGAAGCAGATCGCAATGAAAAGATCGTAGCGATTACGGCCGCCATGCCGTCTGGCACGGGGCTGGATGCATTTGCAAAGGCGCACCCGAAGCGCAGTTTTGATGTAGGGATTGCCGAACAACACGCAGTGACCTTTGCCGCAGGGTTGGCAGCGGAAGGCATGTCACCCTTTGTAGCGATTTATTCCACCTTCCTGCAACGTGCCTATGACCAGATTGTGCATGATGTGGCGATTCAGAATCTGCCTGTGAGATTTGCGATAGACCGTGCGGGACTAGTTGGCGCAGATGGTGCGACCCATGCTGGCATGTTTGATATTGCATATCTTGCCACCCTGCCCAACATGGTGGTGATGGCAGCCGCAGATGAAGCTGAACTTGTGCATATGGTGCATACGGCAGCATTGCATAACTCCTCCCCCATCTCCTTTCGTTACCCTCGCGGAGAAGGCACAGGCGCGGAATTGCCACATACCCCACAAGCCTTGGAGATTGGCAAAGGCAGAATGATTACGCACCCCAAAGACGCGACAATCGCCATTTTCAATTTCGGTGCGCGGTTAAACGCCTGCAAAGCCGCGTTGGAAACGTTGGATGTTCCCGTCACACTGGCAGATGCGCGTTTTGCCAAACCGATTGACGCAGAGATGCTTGCAGAGTTGCTGGACACACATGACCACATCGTCACCATTGAAGAAGGTGTGTGTGGTGGCTTCAACACACAAGTGCTGAAAGCGGCTGCGGAGATTAATCAGAGCCAGTTACACAAAATTCACTGCCTTACCCTGCCCGACCGTTTCCAGCATCACGCAGATGCAGAACGCATGTATGGCGATGCAGGGTTAGATGCCGAAGCGATTGCAAAAACCGTTCAATCATTGATAGCAACTTAATCTATTATTATATAGCTAATATGAAATACGCATTTTACATCGGACTTCCCCTCTTACTCCTCATCATGATTATGACCGCCAAAGCAGAAGACACGCCAAATTCATTGCTGGAATCACATCTATGGGAAGATCGGGTGGTGATGCTGTTTGCTGAAGATGAAACGAATGATGATTATATTCAACAGCGTGAAGCATTGAAGGACGCACAATCCGCGCTGCAGGAACGTGACATTGTTGTGTATGATATAGTACGATACAGCCACGCAAAACAGGACAATGCCATTTTGCCGCATGTGTCTGCCACCACTTTTTTTGATGCGTTCAAAAATGAAACAGATAATTCTGATTTTACCTTATTGTTAATCGGCAAAGATGGCGAGATTAAACGCACCGAGCATGATTATACTGCACCAAATAGCTTATTTTCTCAAATTGATGCTATGCCCATGCGGCAACGTGAGATGAAAAAATAAACCTGATTTTCATCTTTCGCGGTTTGCTGTTTGCGCTATCAGCGTTTGTGCATTAAATCCTGTGAAATATAGGTTAAATAGAGTATTATCACTCTCGAACAGGAAATTATATGCATTACATTGTGACAGGCGGCGCTGGCTTTATAGGACATCATTTATGTGACCGTCTGCATCAGATGGGACATAGAGTTACCATCATAGATAATTTCTCTACAGGAAAGGCTGAAAACATCCATCCTGATTCCATCGTGCTTGAGGGGGATGCAGCAGATGCAACCTTAGTACAAGGCGCAGTGAATCAATGTGATGGCGTATTTCATCTGGCTGCCATTGCTTCTGTTGATATGAGCCGCACTCACTGGCGCGAAACAACCCATGCGAATTTGATGGCAACAGTTACTTTGCTGGACGCTATCAGCAAGCGCACCATTCCTGTGCCTTTTATTTATGCGTCCTCGGCTGCCATCTATGGTGATAATGATGCGATGCCACTTAAAGAAACTGAAGTAGCACGACCGCTGACAGCTTATGGTGCAGATAAATTTGCATCTGAATGTCATGCAAAGGTCGGTACATTAATTCATCAGATTCCAAGCGCAGGGATGCGATTTTTTAATGTATATGGCGAACGGCAAGACCCCCATTCCCCGTACTCTGGCGTAATTTCCATATTTGCCCATCGGCTGCTGAACCGTCAGCCCATCACCATTAATGGAGATGGCAATCAAAGCCGAGACTTTGTGTATGTGGGAGATGTGGTGACGCATTTAATGGCTGCAATGGCACGTTGCCATAGTGACAGCGTCGCTAATCATTATATTTTCAATGTCTGCCGAAATCAGTCTGTCACCATTAATGATCTTGCCAGAACATTAGCGGATATCTGCAAGGTAGAGTTTAACCCACTATATGGCGCGGCGCGTTCAGGCGATATATATTGCTCTTTAGGCAGCAATGACTTTGCCAAAAACACATTATTATGCAATGCAGAAACGGAACTGCATGACGGGCTTTCCAGAGTCATTTCATGGCTTAAAGCTGACGCACCTGAAACAACTACGCGATATCAAAATGCATAGATTACCTATTATGATCATCACTTTTTTTGCCTTGCTGGCAGCTGCAACGGGCGTTACACGTGCAGAAAATGATATGCGCTATATTCAGGATGAACAAAAATGGATCGCTTATTATGCCAATGACGAAGAATCCACTGCATTTAAGGATTATGATATTATCATTTTTGACCGTGACAAACATCCCTCACTAAAAAACCTTCAGTCACGCGGTGCAGTGATCTTTGGTTATGTCAGCCTGGCAGAGGCGGAGAAGGATCGCGCAGATTATGAGCAGGTGAAACAATTCATGCTTCCTCAGGAAGAAAACCCTCAGTGGAAAGGACATTATGCGATTGATGTGCGCAAACCCGAATGGACAAAATATATTATTGAAAATATTATTCCTGATATTCTGGAACAGGGGTTTGACGGAGTATTTCTTGATACGCTGGATCGCGCTGAAGATCTGGAACGCAAAAACCCTAAGCAATATAGCGGTATGATCAAAGCAGCGCAAAATATGATTCGCACTATTCGTTATCATTATCCAAATCTGAAAATTATGACAAATCGTGGCTTTGCAATTCTCCCTGATATTCTGCTGGATATTGACTATATGCTGGTGGAGAGCATTCTGGTGGATTATGACAGAAATGAAGGCGATCATCATTTTTTTCCAGACAGTACGTATGATCAACTGGTTGAAACAGTCAGCGCTTTCAGAAGCAAAGCACCCCATATAAAAATATTATCGCTGGATTACTGGGACATGGAGGATGAAGAGACTGTAAAAACAATCTATGACAGGCAACGCACGCAAGGATTTCTGCCCTACGTCACTTCTATTGAATTAAACAGAATTCATGAGGAGCCACGGTCATGATGCAGCGTCTCTTTGCCATTACCTTCATATTATGCTCATTTCTGGCGATGCCAACGATCGCTCAGAATGCCCTGCCCCGTGTTATTTATAGTTTTTATGACAAGGAACAAAGCCCGACTCCGCGCTTTTCGATGTTGCATCGCGCTTCTGAAATGCCGCTAAATTATCTTGGCTTTCATATGGAATATTATAGTCTGGATGACCCGTTACCTGAATGGAGAGATGATGTTGCAGGCATGATGCTCTGGTTGCCTGCGGGTTCACATTTCAAGGATGGTAAAGCTTATCTTGACTGGATTGAAAAAGGCATCAGGAAAAATAAGAAATTTATATTTATGGGTGATGTCGGATTTGACGGCAAGTTCATCACTGAAGAAGATAATCTGAAACATGCGAATGACGTATTAAAGCAAGTCGGGTTCACGTTAAAAGATGAGTGGGCAAATATTACCTATAATGCAGACATTATCTTGAAAAACCCCAAAATGGTGGAGTATGAACGCAATTACTTTGGTATTTTGCCCAGTTTTAATGGTGTAAAAGCAACGAAAGATGCGACCAGCCATCTAACGGTAAGGCGCTACACAGATGAAAATATTGATGAATATTCTGATCTGGTCATCACCCATGAAAAAGGCGGCTACGTAGCGCGGGATTATGAGTTCTTCTATACAGAAAATAATGAAGAAGAAACGAAAACATCGCAGCGCTGGCTGATTAACCCATTCTATTTCTTCCGCACTATTTTGCTGGACGACTATACCCCTATTCCAGATGCAACCACAATCACAGGGAAGCGCATTTTTTACAGCCATATTGATGGTGATGGCTGGAACAATGTGTCTGAAATTAAGGAATATGCACAAAAGAAAACCCTTTCTTCCAAAGTGATGCTGGAAGAAATCTTAAAACCTTACAGTAATATCCCTTTCACGGTCGCACCGATTGTGAATGATTTGCGCACGGATTGTTATGGTCTGCCCGAAAGCAAACAGATTGCCATTGATACATTTGCCCTGCCCAATGTAGAACCAGCCAGCCATACATTCAGCCATCCACTTTTATGGCGTTATTTTGAGCATTATAATCCACTTTATGAGGTAAAGTTTTTAAGCGACTATCCTGAATTGCCAGGCAGCACTAACTCTCTGTATGGGGCCATAAGCTCTGCCTTATCATCACGTACATATCTTGAAGAGCCGTGGCGCGAATTTATTGAGGCGACGGAACATTCTGAAACGTTAAATCCAAACCCTGCCTTCAGGCGGAAAGGCGGGTTTTTTATTAATGATTATGTGACCCCCCGCAGTTATGCCTGTGAGCCGTTTGACATGCGCACAGAAATAGAAGGGTCTGTAGAATATATGCAGTCTCTCGCCCCTGCTGAAAAAGAAGTGCGTTTGCTGCAATGGTCAGGAGATACCAACCCGCCTGAAAATGCATTGCGCGTGGTGCGCGAAAATGGCTACGTCAATATTAATGGTGGGGACAGCCGCTTTGACCCTGAATACCCGTCTTATTCTTACGTAGCGCCACTGGGGCTGAAAGTTGGAAATGAGCGCCAGATCTATTCATCCAATAGCAACGAAAACACCTATACTGAGTTATGGAATGACCGTTTTTATGGGTTTAAACATCTGGTGAACACTGTGCAAAACACCGAATCACCACGGCGCGTCAGCCCGTTTAATATTTACTATCACTTATATTCTGCACAGAAACGCCCTTCTCTTGAAGCGGTAAAGCAGAATTTAAATTACGCTCTGTCACAGGATATTATTCCTGTCTTCACCAGCACATATGTTGATATTGCGAATGGGTATTTCTCTGCCAATGTCATTCCTGAAGGCAATATGAAATGGCGCATCACAAACCGTGGAGAATTAAATACGTTCCGTATTGACAATGCTACACTTAAAGCGCTTGACTGGAATCGTTCTGTCGGGGTGATAGGACAGAAACATTATCAGGGAAGTTTATATGTCGCATTAGCGCCAGAATCCGAGGAAGCGGTAATCGCGTTAGAACCCATCACTGAACTTCGTTTCCCTGTAAATGCAGAGATGCCATATATAATTAGCAGCAGAATGTTAATAAAGTCTTTCCAAAACACTAAAAACATGTTAAGAGTGAGCGCCACTGGAATTGGCAAACAAGTGATGCAAATTTATTGGCCGCAGCAGGAAAAAGTACATGTTGTTGCCCGAAACTCGGAGAAATTATTGATGGAACGTGTTTATAATGTTAGCGACGAACATGATATTAAACTCATTTTACAAAACGGTGATTTGTCTGAAGTCGAAATTTCTATTGTACCTGTGCAATAAACTATTTAAAACACACGCTCAAAAAAAGTAGCTATTATGAAAAAAGTCCGTTTTATTATTCTTACCTGCATTTTCGTTGTCGCAGCCTTTTTTTTCAGTCGCTATCTTGTACCTTCTAATGATGAAATCGCACTGACTACTTATAAAGACAAAGAGTTTGAAAAAGCGCTTGGGGATTATAAAACACAATATGAAAGAACGCAGGCCCCTGGCTCCACTGAAAAACTGACTATTGGCACAGCCTCCAATCTGGCAGATGTTTACCTGCAATATGCGCAGATTGACAACGCAGTTGAAGTGATGGAACGTTTTGTTGAATTGAATCCAGACAATATTGAAGCCCGCGTTAAATTGCTGGAACTATATGATCTGGCGCAACGCCCAGATGATGCGACTGAACAGCTTGAAATCATATTGCGTGAAACGGACAAGCCTGAATATCGTGACAAACTGAAGTCGGCATATTTGCTGTCTGAAAAGACAGGAAAAACCATTCCTTTAATGTTTGAAATTATTGGCAATAAAGGCGAAGGCTCTGCACAGGAATTCAGACGACTGGCACGTTTGTTAGCATCAACAAAGCGTTATGAAGAAGCGCTGGAAGTAATGAATCTGTTTGAGGAACGTTACGCCAGCGAATTTATTTTTGATGATTATGAACTGAAACTGCGCCTGCTGATTGAAAATGAAAAATTTGCTGATGCTCAGAAATATGCCTTGTTCCTGCGTGACAAAAACCTTTCGCGTGACGAGATTTCCAATATTTCTAACGTGTTGTTATACCGCGTGAACCCACAGGCAGCGCTTGAATTTATTCGTGGTTATATCAATGAAGTTGAAAAAAGCCCTCGCCTGCTATCACAATATGTCAGCATCTTATCCGCAACCGATAATTCTGAAGCGGCTTATAGTATCTTAAAACAACAATATGATAATGGTGTGCTGCATCCCAGCCTTTATGACGAAATGGTGGCTCTGTCCATTCGATATGGCAATGATGAATTGGCAAATAGTTTAATCAAGGATATTCCATATAATAATCTTGAAGAAGACGAAGTTATCGCCATGATTGATGTAGGGCTGCGCTATAAAAAACCAGCTCTGCTTGAGGCATTGAAACCACGTGCGGTGCAGGTGGCTGAGCGCAACAATGATGATTATCTGCTCGCCATGCTGACTGTGGCAGAAGGCGCGCGCAACCCTGCGCTTGTGGTGCAAAGCCTGAAAGCACAACCTTCTTTTGCAAAACGTCTGCAACTGGCGCAATTATGCGCTCAACAGAATGTAGCGCCTTGTGTCACTGCATTTTCTGAGATGATTCCGCCTGTGCAGACCATGACAGATGCGGATATTGTTGCCACGGCGCAATTACTGCGTGAATCAAAGAATTACAATGATGCATATGCATTGATTAACCGCGCACGAGAAATGCGTCAGAACCCTGAATTTGATGCGGTATGGTTCCCGTTAGCTGCGATTAAAGCGGATAATGATGTGATTGATGCTTTCTTAGCTGAAGACCCTGAATATCTCTCACAGGACACATTTACTACCGCATATTATCTGGCAGCAAATAATGGACAATATCAGAATGCAGGAGATATTGCAGAATATGTCTATAAAAAAGACGACTCATCTGAAAATCGTGAGTTAATTACGCAGACTTACATGCGCGCCAAGCAATATGAAAATGCATTGCCGTTACTGCGCGAAGACAAAGACAAAAGCGCAAACGCTGAAAATGATTATCTATTCGTGTTGTCAAAACTGGCACGCAAAAAAGCAGAATATGCACGTGAATTGTCTGAATATGGCAGCAAAGTGCTTAACAGCAATATCAGCGATAAGCGTCGCCAGAATATCATATATGCATTGGTGGATGGCGGTCAGCAGCATACGGTTATGCCTTATGTACGCAACCTTGCGCTGCAGCGTCCTGATGAATGGGCATTTCTCTATGCAGATTATCTTAAGAAGCGCAGTGGCAATGAGGCCTATCGCAATTTCTGGATGGATGTAGCGGCGCGTCACAAAAATAATGATACATTACGTTCGCAGATTGCCTATAATCTGCTCGAACAGGGATACTCAGCAGATGCAGAAGCCATCTTTATGGATGTGGCGAAAGACAAACCTGCAGATTCAGACATGGTGAAACAGCTTGTGTATATCTGGAGCCCTGTGTTTGACGCAGAGGCGTTAAGCTGGCTGAACCAACGCGCAGCCAATGCTGACACAATAGAAGAGCAGCAGGAATGGATCACTTTAATGGCGAATGGTGTAACAGATGAGCAGCTTGCAGGCATGGTGGAAAGCTACCCGCAACTTCTTGAGCAACGCATCTTCGAAGAGCGCTATCTAGATTATGTTCAGCGCACACAGACTCCTGAAGCAGGCAAAACTATTATAGCGAATTACATTGCCCCGCGGATTGACAATACGTATGAATTGCAGCGCCTGAACCGCTACGCGGAATTTGCCAATGCCTATAATCTGAATGAGATTGAGCGCAATGCTTACAAGCGCGGACTGGCTCTGTCACCTGATCATCCTGAAATGCTCGCACGTCTGGGCGTATCTTACTATGGTGAAGCGGATTATTCCCGCAGTGAAGAACTGCTTTCGCATTACTTCAATACTGGTGCGGATGAGCGTGCAATGAGCATCCCCTCTTTTTACCGCCCTGAATATTACTATGCAGAACTGCTTCGCCGCGAGCGCAGAAATGAAGAAGCGGAGGTATATTATCAGCGTGTGATAGACATGGCGGCACAAACACCCGCTTCAGATACTGAATTGCAGTCTATGGCAGCAAGAGCCTATGCTTATACGGGCAATGTGGATGAAGCAAAAGCGCGTTTTCAGGAATTAATTGCTGCCAATCCTGAAAGTCGTCAGTTAAAAGCTGAATATTCCTCTATGTTGCTGGAAACCAGAAACTATGATCTGGTAGAACCATCCTTGCAGGACTGGAAAGACCCCGCCATAAAACAATATGCCCTCACCCCAATGTCACTTTCTGCGCTGAATGCTTCGGCGTACCGTTTGATTGATGGCAATACGCGCATTTTGTTAAAGCACGGGGAGACTGAGTCTATCACTATGCCACAAAGCGATCAGTATGACTGGTTGAGCTACACTCAGGAAGGCTATGAAGAAACCATGATTGTTGCAAAGCCTGGCTATCGTCTGCAAGTGATGAACAGTACGGATGGCACAACGTGGATTCATCCTGAAAAAACAGAAGACCAGTTTGAGACAATCGCGGAAAAGAATTATGACATTCGCAATGCGCTGACATTTGCACGTTACAATGTGGAAACAGGGAATGAATATGAAGCGGCAAAAGCGTCACAGAAACTGGCGAATGAATATCCTCAAAACGCTGAAGTATTAGGATTTACCGCTAACATTCAGAATTTTGTAGGCAACTGGCCTTATGCTCGCAGGCTGGTGGACAAGGCGCATGAATTGCAGCCTGAAAATGAAGATATTCTCGCATTGCAGCGCGGTATTGAGCGCGAACATGCTTCAACCATTTATATTGACGGGGAGTGGCGGCAGCTGGCAGATAATAATGAATTCATCACTACGATTGGTGGTGAATATGACCTGAATGAGAACACCCAAATCGGGATCGTTGTTCAAAATGATAGCGTAGACTCACAGGTGCTGACGCTCCCAAACGGACAGATTGGTGAGTTTAATGACCAAAAGCAGCGTGGCGAATTGTTCCTGCGTCACTTCACAGAAAATGGTGATCAGTCGCAGATTTCGATTTTTGGAAACAATAATACTGCTGGTATCGGTTTATATCACGCCTTCATCAACCCGCTTGGCAATACGCGTTTAGGTGCTGAATATCACCGCCCTAACTGGGATTTTGTGGAAGGCGTGCTGACAGATGCAACACGCGACCGCATTTTTGTGGGTCACCGCAAATCCTTTGCTAACCGAATCACTGCGGATGTTGAGGTGGGGTATAATCGCTACAACGTCAAGGATTTTGACAATGTGTCAGACACAGGCACTGTTACTGCAACTGTTGCACGTCAGGTGCTGGACATACCTTATGTTGCAGTAGGGTACGGTCTGGATGCTGAATATGAAATTGATGAAGAAAATGGCATTGATCAGAATGGCGTTCCATTCCAGCGCTTCCCGATGGACAGCCGTGAAGTACATGCATTAACGGTCTTCGGAAATCATCAGATTGATGAAGATACAGTCGCAGAAGGATTCGCCAGTTACGGTTATGACCGCATTTCAGGTGATTCAGGGCCATTGCTGGAAGGACGCCTTACGCGCTACCTGACAGATCGTGTTGCCATTCAGGGTCGCGCAGGGTACGGTTTCCGAGGCGGACCAAATGAAGGTGACGTTACGCGCGCGGGCGTCAGATTACAATATCGTTATTAATAGTTACAGAGATTAACCTATGAGAACACATCGCAGAATAATGGGATTACGACTGAGTGCATTGATAGAAATAGCTATCTTCTTTGCCATCATGTTTTTGCTTGAATATCTGGTGGGCGCCAGCCCCCGATTTATGGAGACATCACCACATCCATATTGGATTATTGTGCTGATAATCGCAGCCACTTATGGTTCAATGGAAGGGCTAATTGCCGTATTTGCTGCATCTTTGGCATTGTTGCTGTTTAACATCCCTGAACAGGGCATTGATCAGGATCTTTATGCATGGCTGTATGAAATTGCGATTCGCCCGATATTATGGCTGGTCGGTGGTGTTGTCATCGGTGAAATTTCTCTGCGTCATATACGCCATCTGCGTGAAACACGTGAAGAACTGGAAGATAGCCGAGAGCGCGAAACGACCTTTGCCCGTTATTATGAGCAGGCAAAAGGGCGCAAGGAAAAGCTGGAACTGAATATTGCAGGTCAGTTGCGCACAGAAACCGCAGCTTACCGCGCCGCAAAGTCTATTGAAAAACTGCATCCAGATGATGTGATCGACGGTGTCAGCAACTTAGTAACCTCCATTATGGGGTGTGAGAAATTCTCGCTTTATATGTTGGACGGAGACGTATTGCGCAGACGTATGAGCAGT
The DNA here is from genome assembly GCA_024304995.1 of Rickettsiales bacterium. GTDB lineage: Bacteria > Pseudomonadota > Alphaproteobacteria > Rickettsiales > UBA998 > JAMWZD01. The sequence goes on from JAMWZD010000001.1 coordinate 739,622, forward strand.
GGTTGGGATGCATCAGATTCTGATCAGCTGGATACAGAATATCGCTCACACACACAGCTATATCAGTCGATGGTGGGTCGTCGTGAGTTGCTTAGCGTGGTGAATGAAGAACATGAGCGCATTTTAGCAGGTGAAGGTATTCTGGCAGGACCATTAGTTGACCCGGACAGCAAGACCGTTTTCGGTATGTTAAAAATTGAGGATATGCCCTTTCTGGAACTGAACCTGAATACAGTGGAAACATTCCGCGCCATCTGTGAATGGATCACACTGGCGCTGATTAATGCAGGGCATTACCAGACCGCCGTAGAAAGCTCTACCGTCAATCCAGAACATAATCTGATGACGCGCAGCTTCTTCAATCGTTACAAGGATTATATTTCTGCACTGGCGCAGCGTTTAAAATTCAACGTCTATACATTAAATATTAGTGTTGCGAATGTGGATGCGCTGGATGTGGACACGCGAATTTCTGTTGCTAAAGTATTGTCGCAAACAGTGCAGAAAACATTGCGTAGTGTTGATTTTGCCTTTGACCATCAGCAAAATAATGGCAACTTTGCGATTATTCTGCCTGCAACAGATGCCAAAGGGGCAGAAGTGGTGCGCCGCAAGATTGAAAAAGAGTTGCTCTCCGCGGCTTCAAAACAGGCGCGTGGTGCGCAGTTCGCCTTCTCACTTACTCCCATTCATGAGGTTTAAACCATGAATAAAGCGTATGATACGGTAGAGGAATATTTCCGCCCCGAAGATTTGCATGAGCGCGAAAAGGTGGAGCATAGTGATGAGATTATTACGCTTATCATCAGCATCATCTGGACATGCCTACACGCGCTGAACAGCTATTGGCTGTTCTGGGGGCATATTTCATTGTCCCTTGCTGTTATCATTCATTTCGCACTATTCATCATAGCCACCCTCATCACTTGGTCGTTCGCCAAATTGGGACGTGATATTCGTTATGGTTATGTGCTGAGCGTTTCAACACTGGCATCTGGTGTATTCGGCGCATTTGGGATGGTGATATGCTGCGTCACATCATTATATTATAATATGGTCGCACAACCCTTCTCACTTTGGTATCAGACCATTTTCCCAAAAGAAGTGCTGACCCATGAAGAAGAAATTTATGAGTTGATTGAAACAGGAAAAGATGAAGGCGCGAAGATCTATAATGTTGTGCCGTTTATCGACGTGATTACTCTTGGCACTGAAGCACAGAAACGTCGCGCCCTTTCACGAATGACAGATCATTTCAATCCAACATTCGCCCCTGCATACAAGAAAGCCTTGCAGGATGAAAGCAACGCCATCCGCGTTCAGGCAGCATCATCCATCACTAAAATTGAAAATCAGTTCAGTTCTATGCTGATGAAAATTGAGCAACTGGAAAAGAAACATCCTAACGACATGAAAATAAAGCTGGGGCTGGCGCGTTATTATGACAGCTATGCCTTCACAGGGTTGCTGGATGATGCACGCGAAGAAGAAAACCAGATTAAAGCACTGGAAAAATATCGTGAATATCTGGAAGGTCGTCCTGAAGATATTGAAGCGCGTATCGAAGCAGGTCGCCTGCTGCTTCGCACAGGTGAATATGAACAGGTGCTGGAACTCTTCAATGACTGTATTGAAGCGGGTTACGGCAATGACACGTTAAAATTATGGATGGTGGAAGCCTTGTTTGAAGCAGGTCGTTTTAAAGAACTACGCCGCATTGCACCTGAATGTCAGGACGCGATTGAGGATATGAGAAGCATTCGTCCGCGCCTTGTGCGTGCCGTTGAATATTGGGGAGCAGGGAATGAATAATTCACAGCAGCGCATTTCACAGAAACTACCCGATGATTTCAAGCGTCATGCAGATGTTTGTCTGGTGCTGGAAGGAACCTACCCTTATGTGAAAGGTGGCGTTTCCAGCTGGACACATGACCTGATACGCAATCAGAGCGATAAAACCTTCCATATTATATCCCTGCTGCCAGGGACAGAAGCACCGAAAGTGATTTTTGAACTGCCTGATAATGTGGTCAGCGTTACAAATGTGTTTCTGGGGCAATTTAAAAAGAAGAGCGGCAAGCCGATTGGAAATTTGATGCAGCAGATGCAGCCTATTTTGTCTCGTATTTTGCATAATCAGGCAGATCGTGCAGATTTCCACAATCTCATCCAGATTTTAAAACCTGTGCAAAATCGTGTAGGCGGAGATTATCTGCTTAATAGTGAAGATGCATGGAATGTGCTGGTGGAAATGTATGAATCACGTTACCGCGAAAGCTCTATGCTGGATTATTTCTGGTCATGGCGTGCGTTGCTCGGTTCGGTGTTCTCCATCCTGTTTGCACCCCTGCCTGATGCCGATATTTATCATACTATTTGTACGGGCTATGCTGGCTTGCTGGCAGCACGCGCATCCATCGAAAAGGATCGCCCTGCTCTGCTCACAGAACATGGGATTTACACAAGCGAACGCCGCATAGAAATTGCGTCAGCAGACTGGCTGGAACAAACAGCCTCCTCACAGCTCACCATTGATGATCTGCGCGCAGATTTGAGGGATTTATGGATTGATGCATTCAGCAATTACTCCAAAATCTGTTATGAATGCAGCAGCAAAATTGTTACCCTGTATCAGGGCAATCAGATCGCGCAGCTTTCTGACGGAGCAGATCTGCACAAACTGATGGTAATTCCCAACGGGATTGATATTGAACGTTTCTCTGCGATTGAGCGCAAAGAACATGATGTTCCCACCATCGCTATGATTGGACGTGTTGTGCCAATTAAAGATGTAAAAAGTTTCATTCGTGCCTGCGGCATCATCCGTTCTGTAATGGGTGAGGTAAAAATTTATATTATGGGGAACACAACGGAAGATCCCGAATATTACGAAGAATGCCGTCAGATCGTTGCACATGCAGGACTAGAAAATTCACTGGAATTTACAGGTTCTGTACGTATTGATGATTATTTGCCTGAAGTGGATATAATCGTCTTTACTTCCATTTCAGAAGCGCAGCCGCTTGTAATTCTGGAAGCAGGCGCTGCAGGCATTCCTGTAGTGGCAACCTCCGTTGGTGCTTGCGAAGAAATGATTTATGGACCAGACGGAGAAGAACCGAAACTCGGCGCTGGGGGCGCAGTCGTGCCACTGGCAAACCCAAGCGCAACCGCGCAGGCTGCCATTCGTTTGTTAAGCGATCCTGCCTATTATCAGGAATGCTCACATGCCATCAAACAGCGCGTGCACCGTTATTACACCCAATCACAGCAACAGCTCGCTTATAGAGAGCTCTATGCGTCATTATCAGAGGATTAAGACATGGCAGGTATTGGATTTGAACTAAAAAAACTCGCTGACCATGACAATATCATGGGCGTGGTGGCTGCTTATGCCAGCGCGGGACTGGCAGCCGCAGGACCGTGGCTGTTCACCATTTTTGCAATTGCGGGCATCACGATTCTTTACGCCAATAATCTGGCATATGAAGACCTTATCGTCTTCCGCGTGATTCTGGTCTATAATCTGGCGGCATCTTTGGTGCTTTCCTCTCCCGTCTTCATGGTGATTACACGCTATATTGCTGACGCGATCAGTGCAAAAGACGTGACCAATGTGCCATCCACGTTGCTTGGCTGTCTAGTATTGCTCTTTGCCATCCAGATTGTTCCTGCCCTGTTCTTTTACGGCTATTATTTTGATTTAACGCTGGCGCTGCGCCTCTCTGCCATTGGCAATCTGTTTTTGTTGACAGGCGTATGGCTGCTGGGTGTCTATCTGATGGCGCTGAAGGACTTTCACGCCGTAAACTGGTCATATGGCATTGGTATGCTAGTTGCGGTGTTAGCCGCACATTATCTGCGGGATGAATATGGCGCAGTAGGCATGTTGAACGGATTTAACGTCGGTATTGCAATTATTGTGTTCACGCTGGTGGCGAAAGTCTTCGCAGAATATCCGTACCGCTACGGCAAACCTTTTGATATGATGCCATCCTTCAACAGCTATTATCAACTGGCGCTTGGCGGCTTCTTTTATAATCTCGCCATCTGGGTAGATAAGCTAATTATGTGGTTTGCACCAGAAGCACTGGACAATATTTATCGTGATGGCGGCATTGCCACCAACATGATCATGTATCCTGATTATGATAGCGCGATGTTTTTGGCGTACGTCACTATCGTGCCGTCTATGGCGGTGTTCGTATTTAGTGTAGAAACCAACTTCTTTCAGCGCTACCGCCGTTATTATGACGATATTCTGGAGCATAAACCGTTTAAAACCATTCGTGAAAATGGGCAGAAAATGCTGGATAGTGTGTTGCATCATTCGCGCACATTTATGGTGGTTCAGGGAGCAATCAGCTTTCTGGCGATTGTTCTTGCTGCACAGATTCTGGATGCGCTGAATATCAGCTATCGCCAGATCGGTATTTTCCGTCTTGGTGTGCTTGGTGGCATGATGCACGTGCTTGCCATGTTTATGATGATTATTCTATCTTACTTTGACAGCAGAAGCCGCGTAATGTGGTTGCAGTTCTTCTTCCTGATGTCGAATATTGTGTTTACATTGATTTTCATGCTGTATCAGCCAGCTTTTGGCTTTGAGAACGGCATCTTCGGCTTCCCATATTATGGGTATGGATATTTCCTATCCTCAGCGCTCACCTTCCTGCTAACGGCATTTGTCTTATTCCGTTTCATGAACAAGCTGCCATACCATGCATTTATCACGCATAATAACACAATTCGCGTGACACGCTAAAAAAACAGTGATGGTTATTGCAGCCTGAATGCTGCAATAACCATCAGCGCCACCATCCATACTGCAAGACTATATGCATTCCAAACGATTGCGCGTGACAGGTCATTTACAGTGACTTTTGCTCTGCCATCTGCCCTGCTGCCAACCCACGTTTTATTATGTCCGTATGAGTCCTTCAGCCCTACTCCACCAAGTGTCAGCCCAAAGCCGTAGGCTGCCAGCTTCACTGCCAGCGCCCCTTTTAATGATCCCGAAAAAGCCTGCGCTGCATTGGGGACAGATGCTTTTGGCACAAATGCCAGCGCCAGCCACGAAATAATACATGCCAGATGATACGGTATAAAACTGACAATCCGTGTCCATAAATGTGCTGTTTTACTATATGATATATGCTGTGACTGGCTGAACATATCAGACCAGATGCTCATCAGGCGGTAAATCAGCACCCCTATGATGCCCGTCAGCATATATAATAAGGCTGGAACAATCACATAACGCGGGATGCATTCTGCGGCATATGAAATAGCGCCACGAAGCGCCCCGTAAATATCTTTTTGCTCTGTAACCACCGTTGGCAGCGTATTGGCACATGCATATGTTTTTTTAGCATCTTTTTGAGCAATTCCCTCTTTCAGTTCCAGCAGAACCAGCAATGACGCACGCGCTGGAAGCAGATATGCCAGAATTATCAGTTCAACCCCCCAACCCCATTCAGTCATTACCGAAAGAGACATAATGGCAAACCCCAGCACAAAACATAGTGTAGCTGCAAAATAAAACACAATACGCCCTCGAACGGACTTTGCGCGTGTAGTGCGCCCCACCCGATTCAGTTTCTGCTCTAAAGCGCTTAAAAAGCGTTTCCACAATCGTGCAGGCAGGTCGTATAATATGATGTGATGCAACCAGCGCGGCCCTCCTATTATCAGGGCAATAATATGCGCCAGCAATAGCAGCGTTATGCGAAAATCAAAATCATATGAAGTAAATGCATCCATGCATATGTTATATGCTATTTTTATGCCGTGCGCAAAATGCAGCTACACATTAAAGCGGAAATGGAAGATGTCTCCGTCTTTTACCTCATATTCCTTGCCTTCAAGACGCATTTTTCCTGCATCTTTAGCACCCTGTTCACCATTCAATGCGATATAATCATCATAGGCAATCGTTTCTGCGCGGATAAAGCCTTTTTCAAAGTCAGTGTGTATGCGCCCTGCAGCCTGCGGTGCTTTTGCCCCTTTCCACACCGTCCAGGCGCGAGCCTCTTTTGGCCCTGCCGTGAAGAAGGTGAGCAGGTCGAGCAGCTTATAACCTTCAATGATAATATTCGCCAGTCCTGTGCGCTCCAGTCCTAGAGTATCCAGAAATTCCTGCTTGTCTTCTGCGCTCTCTAACGCGGCAATCTCTTCTTCAATTTTTGCAGAAATCACCACAAACGACAGATCATGCTCTGCGCAATAAGTTTTCACTTTCTCGCTGATGCTGTTGCCCTCTGCCGCGGATTCTTCATCCACATTTGCAACCACCATGACAGGCTTAGTGGTGAGCAGATTCAGCATGTTCACCAATCTGCGCTCATCCGCATCTACTGCGTCTGCGAGTAATGGGCGGAGTGCCTTGCCTTCCGCTGCCAGTGCAATGCCTCGTTCCACGAATGGCAATAATGCAATCGCTTCCTTGTCATTGCCGCGTTTGCGCTTTTCCAGAGCGGTTTTGCGCTTTTCTAACGATTCCAGATCTGCCAGAATAAGTTCAGTTTCAATAATTTCCCAGTCGCGCAGCGGGTCAACCGAGCCTTCCACATGGGTAATATCATCATCTTCAAAGCAACGCAGCATGTAAACAATAGCGTCCACTTCACGAATATGTGAGAGGAACTGATTGCCCAGCCCCTCCCCCTTGCTTGCGCCGCGCACCAGCCCAGCAATATCGACAAATTCCATTTGTGTTGGTAGCACTTCCTTAGATTCAGCAATCTGCGCAATTTTTTGCAGTCGTTCATCTGGCACGGCCACGCGCCCGACATTCGGTTCAATAGTGCAGAAGGGATAATTCGCGGCTTCCGCCTGCTGCTGCTCCAGCAACGCATTAAACAGGGTAGATTTTCCTACATTTGGTAATCCCACAATTCCGCAACTAAATCCCATATCTGTCCTCTACATTTTCTGTTGTTGGGTTACCCCATACGGGCTTTCATGTCCAGCGCAATCGCCGTCATCGCTTTTTCAGCGTCCTGATGGAGCATCAACGGGACATGACGGGCAATAGCATCTGATAAATCGTCTATGATTGGCTGCTGGTCTTTGTCGAACGGGCTGAGCACATATGATGTCACCTGTCCTTTATGCGCAGGTCGATCTATTCCCATGCGCACGCGCCAGTAATCCTTCCCAACCATATGATCAATGTCTTTCAGACCGTTATGACCACCATGACCACCACTCTTCTTGATGCGGCATTTGCCGATCACCAGATCCAGATCATCATAAAACACGATAATCCGTTCAGGCGGAATTTTGAAAAATCGTGCTGCTTCGCTGACTGCCACACCTGACTTATTCATAAAAGTATGCGGTTTGATGGCAATCACGGGCTTGTCATCAATCGTTCCTTTAAAATAATCTGCATGGAATTTAGTGCCTTGTAAGAGCAGATTATAATCGCGCACACATGCATCCAATGCCATAAATCCTGCATTATGGCGTGTATTTTCATATTTTGCGCCTGGGTTGCCCAGCCCCACTAAAAGATAGGTCATAGGATGTTCTTTCAATAAAAAAGGTTGCATAAAGCGAATTATGCAACCTTTCAGATTCATGAATATTGTCGAATTAATCGTCAGACTCTTCGCCTTCACCACCTTCAGCTTCAGCTTCACGTGTTGCTTTGCTCACGCGACCTGCCACTGCAGCAATGGTGAAATCACGGTCAATTGCTGAACGTGTGCCTTCAGGAAGATCCACAGACGAAATATGCACAGAATCACCAATGTTAAGTTTGGTCAGGTCCACTGTGATACTTTCAGGAATTTTGTCCTGCTCACAAATCAGTTCCACATCATAACGTACAACGTTCAGCGCACCACCACGCTTCACACCAACACAACGCTCATAGTTTGTGAATTTCACAGGAACAGACACTTTCACTTCAGCACCTTCTTCCACTGCAATGAAATCTGCATGTAGCACTTTTTCATTCACTGGATGCAACTGAAGATCCTGCGGCACACCTTTATAGGTTTTTCCGTCAATAGTGATATCAATCAGTTTCGCAAAGAACCCACCTTTGAAATATTCGCGTTTAACTTCTTTTTCTTCCAGCGCAAAGTGGATCGGCTCACAATGCGTACCATACATTACAGATGGTACTTTACCTTCATTACGTAATGCGCGTGAGCGACCTTTTCCAAATGTTTCACGTGCTTCAGCATTAAATTTAACGGCTGTATTCATCACAACTCTCTAATAGTATTTGTTTTCGAACCGCGTGTAATAGCTCAATTTATTTGCTTTTGCAAGTGTCAATCAAAAAAATGTGCGTTTTTACAGAAAAAAGGTGCTGATCGCTCAGCACCTTATTATTACGATTGTTTATTGTAGTGTTAAAATTACATATCAGCAAAGACAAAAAACGCATCTGTAATTTCTTCTACATTGATATTATGAACAAACACGTTAAACCCGTCGCCTTCTATTAATGTACCCTCAACTGATAAAGTACCACCGCTAAAATTTGGATGCGTCATGCTCATTGTTGTAAATGTCAGGTCATCCATAGAAGATGCCGCGCTGGATACGTCAACCACATCCATGTCGGAAACAGAAAAGTCGCGAATTTGTGCACCTACTCCAGTAAATGAGAATATATCTGCGCCATCGCCACCACTAAACAAGCCTGAAGAATGTAGTCCAACCAGAATATCATTTCCGCGGCCGCCGTTAATAATGCCATCGGTGCTTTCAGAGATAATAGTGTCATTGCCATCATCACCCTGAAGATTGTCACTATCTGCTCCGCCTTTGATCAAGTCGTCACCACGACCGCCTGAAATCTTATCGTCACCTCCAAGACCTTCGAGTGTGTCATTGCCATCATCACCACGCAGGAAGTCATTGCCGTCACTGCCCTTAATATAATCATGACCATTGCCGCCTATGACTGTGTCATCACCTGCACCCGCATATACGGTGTCATCACCATCCCCTGCGAAAATTGTATCACTGCCGTCTCCGCCGCGGATTAAGTCATCCCCTGCGCCACCTTCCAGCAGGTCATTGCCGTGCCAGCCATTAACGGTGTCATTGCCATCTCCGCCTTTCACAGTGTCATTGCCGTCACCACCGCCGACAAGGTCATCCCCTGCGCCACCTTCCAGAGAGTCATCTCCTTTGTTGCCGCGCAACTCGTCATTGCCGTCTCCGCCTTTCAACGTGTCATTGTCATTGCCGCCTTTCAGCGTGTCATTGCCAATGCCACCCTGCAGAATATCGTTCCCAGAACCGCCTCTTAAAAGATTATCCCCAGAACCGCTAAGAAGTGTGTCATTTCCTACTCCACCATTAAGTGTGTCATGACCATCGCCGCCGTCAAGACTGTCATCTCCTGCCCCGCCACGTAAAAGATCATTGCCTTCCTGACCATACAGTAGATCATTATCTGCACCGCCATTTAAAGTATCATTACCCAACCCACCTTCAAGTATGTCATTGCCACTTCCTGCGCGGAGTAAATCATCTCCATCATTTCCATATAAGGTGTCATCACCGAGCCAGCCATTTACAGTGTCATTGCCTGCACCACCGCTGACCTCATCATTATCTCGGCCACCACCAACAAGATCATCGCCATCGCCACCGTTAAGCGTGTCATTGCCCGTATTGCCACGGAGTTCATCTGTTCCGCTGCTGCCAGTTATCACATCATCGCCATCCCTGCCAACAATCTTAGTATGCTCAAATTCTGCTACTAAAGTGTCATTCTCGTCTGTGCCTTTGATGAAATGTTGTGTTTCTGGAAGTGGATGCTGTGTCATAGAAAACCTGTTTTGATTGAGTTATAAGTAAATACTAATATAAATTAGTTAACAGAGATATAACATATTAATACTTATTTAACAATTTAAAATTTGTATAAAATTGTGGATAAATCTGTTTGCTGTTGCGTGTGCAAAAAAAAATTATAGTTTTTCCACATTCTGTCATTTTTTATAACGTCGCCATCCGTATGATTATGCATTGCTATCCTGTTATGGAAAAACTTATACAGAATATGTGAATAACATATTATGCATGATATTATTATTTTCAGAAGCACATTAATATCAATGCATTATATATGTTATACTAAATAATACTCACAGGAAATATCTGGGTATAAATAAACGATAAAAAATGAGCAATATTTATCCCCATCTTTCATAGGAAACCACTCTTATCATCAACTATTTAAAAATATATTAATATTATTATTGTTTTTAAAATGTAATGTTTGCAATGCTTGTCAGGGCTATAAAACTGGCTATAGTGTCGCACATGAATCCCTTCCTGAATGTTTTCAATGTGGCTAAAACAGACAAGGCTTATCACTGTGATACGCCTCCTTGCTGGTTTATGAGACAGGCAGGACGGTATCTTCCAGAATATCGTGAAGTGCGCAAAAACGCAGATAATTTCCTGACCATGTGTTACACGCCCGAACTGGCAACCGAAGTGACCCTGCAGCCTATCAGACGGTTCGGGATGGATGCAGCGATTATCTTTTCGGATATTTTAGTGATTCCGCATAAGCTTGGCCAGCATGTGGAATTTGTCACGGGGTTTGGTCCGAAGCTGGAACCGATTACCTCTCTTGAAGATGCAAGGAAATTGTCTTTGGATGGCATGACGGACAGACTTGCACCAGTCTATAAAGCATTAAAACAAACGCGTGCCGCACTGCCAGAAGAAACAGCATTAATCGGCTTCGCGGGCGCACCGTGGACATTGCTTTGCTATATGCTGGACGGGCATGGCAAAAACAAATTTACCGATGCTCGCAGTGCTATCTATCACCAAAAGGAACTGGTGAACGGGTTGATGGAATTCCTTATTGAAGCCGTATCACAACACCTGATTGCGCAAGTGAAAGCGGGTGCGCAGGCGGTGCAGATTTTTGATAGCTGGGCGGATTATATCCCTTACACCCATCATGAAGCATTATTGCATGAACCGCATAAGCGCATCATCGCATCGTTCAAGGAAGCCTGCCCTGACACGCCCGTGATCAGCTTCCCCCGCGCCATTGGTGCGCGTGCGTATGAAGCCTTTGCCGAAGCCGTGCAGCCTGATGGGTTATCGGTGGATCAATGTACGGATATCACTGCACTCAACATTGACAAAAGCATCGTATTGCAGGGAAACTTAGATCCATTGCAGCTTTTGGGAGATTCTGCGGGAAGTAATGCACAAGCGCGTCGCATCATAGATGCGATGGCAGATCGTCCGTTTATTTTTAATTTGGGGCATGGTATGATCCCCACCATTCCGCCAGAACATCTGGGCGCATTAATTAACTCTATCAGGAACACATCATGAATGAGCGCGTCATTTCCAACGATACCAAAACCGCGATTATTTTATTCAATCTGGGAGGACCAGACAATAAAGACGCGGTAAAACCATTCCTGTTTAATCTGTTTAATGACCCTGCCATTATTGGCGCCCCAACCTTTATTCGCCGTCCATTAGCATCGTTTATCTCATGGCGCAGAGCAACAGTAGCACAAGAAATTTACGATGAGATTGGCGGAAAATCCCCTATCTTGGAGCAAACCGAAGAACAACGCGCTGCCTTAGAGGAATCGCTCGCGCCAGAAGGTAACGCAAAAGTATTTATGTGTATGCGTTACTGGCATCCAATGAGTGAAGAAGTGGTGGAACAGGTGAAAGACTATGCGCCAGACCATGTGATATTGCTGCCGCTTTACCCGCAATTTTCAACCACCACCACAGGTTCATCATTAGAAGATTGGGAGCGTGCTGCCAAAAATGCAGGCTTGAATGTGCCTACGACAAAAATCTGTTGTTATTCGGATCAGCAATCTTTCATCAATGCACATGGGGCACTTCTTAAGGATGTGTATTTCAATGTTGCAGCGAAAAAAAAGCCGCGTGTGTTATTTTCAGCACATGGCTTGCCAGAGAAAATCATTAAAGATGGTGATCCCTATCAATGGCAGGTGGAACAAACGGCCGAGCGTATTGTTAAATTGATGATGTATGATGATCTGGATTATGTGGTCTGTTACCAAAGCCGTGTGGGGCCGTTAAAATGGATTGGACCTTCGACGGAAGATGAAATTATGCGGGCAGGAAAAGATGGCGTGCCTATCATTTTAGTGCCGATAGCCTTTGTATCCGAGCATTCTGAAACGTTGGTCGAACTGGATATTGAATATCGCGAATTGGCAGAAGATCACGGCGTGAAAGAATATCACCGTATTCCAGCGCTTGGCACACAACCATACTTCATTGAAGGGCTAAAAGAATTATGCATGTCTGCTCAAAAAGATGAGGAGATGATCAACCCCGAGAAACGTCGCTATTGTAGTGAGAGCTGGGAAAAATGCCCGTGCCGACTGGCTCAACCTGAAACATGAATTATTAATGCATTATACTGGTTAAATAATTAATATTAATATCGAGTAACGTGTATAAGAGATATATAAATAATATTTGTACTCTTTTGAAAATATTAAATAACTGATTGAAAAAGCTAAAAATTCGCTGGATTCTGAAAATGTAATATGTAACTATTAGTTGCAACGGAATGCTGGCGGGTATCTTATGGGACAGACACGAATTAAATTACTGCATGTGGAAGATGATGATATTGATGCCTATCTTATGCAGGAACTTCTCATGCAGAACCCTGACCAGTATCGTTATGATATTACCAGACGCGTCAGTCTTGGTGGTGCGCTGAAATGCCTGAACAATGAAACGTTTGACGCGGTATTGCTTGATATGCATCTGACAGATATTGAAGGCATGGATAATGTCAAAGCGATTAAAGACCAAAACCCTGACATACCTGTAATCGTATTAAGCGGGGTGGATAATGACACCTATGCTATGGAAACCATAGATAATGGTGCGCAGGAATTTTTGGTGAAAGGATATTGCAACAGCAAGGTGTTGCAACGGAGCGTGCAGACGCCCATTCGCCGCAAGGTGATTGAACGCAAATTGTTCCAGCAGGCCAATTTTGATGATGTGACAGGGTTGCCAAACCGCAGGCTGTTTCAGGAATATGTCAATGCAGCGTTGGTGAAAGCGCAACGCTGGAAACGAGAAGAAGCCTTGCTGTTTGTGGATATTGATAATTTTAAACATATTAATGAACATCATGGTCATGATGTTGGCAATGATGTGTTAAAAGAATGTGCGGTGCGCATGGCATCACATATTCGCCGATCAGATATTATTGCCCGATATGGGGCGGATGAGTTCGTCATTCTGCTGGATAATCAGGGAAAAGACGTGCGTGATGCATCCGTTATGGCAGCAACCAAGCTGCTTTATGCATTTCAAAAACCTTATATGCATCCGCAGGGTGAGATTCAGATAAATGTTAGTATGGGCATTGCGCTTTATCCTGAACATGGGGAAGATTTTTCAGCGCTTGTAGGCAAGGCAGACTCAGCCATGCTGAAAGCCAAAAACCGACCACAGTTGAAATATGAATTTGCAGCCTGATGCAATCTGCGCTATAGCCTGTCTATGAGCGCTGAATTATATCATCTGGCTAAAGTCCTTCACATCCTCGCCTTTGTTTCGTGGATGGCGGGCATGTTTTATCTGCCCCGCATTTTTATGTATCATACGCAAACCACGCATGGTTCAGAAGCGGATGCACTGTTTCAAACGATGGAACGCAAATTGCTGAAATATATTATGACTCCCGCCATGATTCTGACCTGGGGCTTGGGGCTGTGGCTTGCCGTGATGACAGAAGCCTATAGTTACGGCTGGTTTCACATTAAAATGTTATGTGTGCTACTGATGAGCGGTGCGCATGGTTTGTTTGCCGTGCATCGCAAGCAATTCATGCACACAACAGCAGTCATAACGGAACGTTATTTCCGCATTGTTAATGAAGTGCCTACTTTGCTTTTGATAGTGATTGTCTGGGCAGCAGTATTTAAGCCCTTCGCATATTAATAATTAATAAAAATAATTAACTATAATTGACGAATTGTCACAAAGCTGTCATAGATGCTCTGTATATATCAGAGAATAAACATATTTACGCCTATGAATTTTACAGAAAAGATAGCATCCAAACCACTTGCATCCCATAGTATGGTGGAACTGAAAAATGGTGCTATGGCAGATACCAGACTGGAAGGGATGATATACGAAAAAATCCGCCAGATGCATACTGACCTGCATAATAAGCCACACCTGCCAACCATCATATATGAAATCTACGATATTGCGACGGGTGAAGTTGAATTTGAATATCCTTTAAATGATATTGTAGCACAGCAGATTGAACGCGCTGGTTTCACGAAAGATGGTGTGATGCCGCAGCAAATTAAAGATATTGTGGATTCATCCCTCATTCTGAATGATGATTTTTCATTGTCCCTGCAACGCGCACGTGCTCAGGAAGATATAAACTATAATAAACATATTTAACCTATCTACGGAACAGCTACCCATGACTGCAACCCTCACCCCCAATCACGTTACTGCATTACCAAAATCTTTCAATCATACAGACACTATCCTCGCCATTTTCCACCTGCAAGGCTCGGTGGATGCAGGGTATAATACGATCAACTCAGAGATTTACGACAATCTGAACATTGCCAATTATACGCGTATTCTGGGTGGAAAGACCAATGCAGAGGGCGTTACACTGCCTGATAATGGTGGACAGACGGCAGCAGACCTTGAGCGCCTGCTTCATTCGGCGCAGGAAATGCCTTCACTCATGTTTGCCATGAATGGTGATGTGAACTCAACAGAACCGTTAATCGTAGAACACGCAAAAGACGGGCAGGAAAGCGCTTATATTGTCTATCTGCCTTTTAGCATTTTCAAAGAAGCGGGCATTTCAGGCACAGAAGATTTTGTTGTTGTGGATGATGCAGGCTCACATTTTGTGCCAAAAGAAGAAACAATGAAACGCTATGAAACGCTTTATCCAGCCATGGCAGAGGCGGCAGCAGATTTTATTCAAAATAATATTGAGAATTACCAGGATAAAAATATCATTCTGGACGGGAATTATATTGATGCAGGACAGACCGTGCTGCACACACAAGAGAAGCTGAAAGAGGATATGCAGGAAGGCACGGTTGTGTCACTTTACACGCCGCATACGCTGGGCATAAACAAGCTCAATTCATTGTTGAAGAACGCGCTGACCAATCTGGAGTATCGCATTAATGAAAGCGTTGCACCTGCTGAAGTGGTGGAAGAAATCAAAGCGATGCCGTTGCTCGAAAGCTATCGCGAGATGATAGACCTGATGGCAGCAGGAACAGACCCTAAAGTGGTTTCAGATGCGATGCGTGATTATGTTGAAAATCATGAAGCGGATGATTTAAATGCGCTTGATGCGGCTATGAAGGAAGCAAAATTCCGCCCTGCCACCATCAAAAACATCACGAACTTTTTAAAGAGCGAACGCCTGTCTGCCATTGTAGAAGAATATGCATCACTGGAACGCATGACAATGGAATCTGGTGAAAATCTGAAGAAATTTGATGGTATTATGGCAGTGAGTCAGGAAATGCAGCAGCAGGTGCAGGACTGGACAGAAGGACAAGTGCCGAATAATTTCGTGCTGAACGGTTTTAACTCCGAAATATTCAACCCGAATGTATTTGATGGCGTAGATAATCAGGCGATAATTGACCGCGCTGTGGAAATCTATAAATCAGCTTATGCACCATCGCAAAAAACGGATTTTGAAGAACAACTATATCACGATGAAATTCCTGTCAAATCAGGAAATCTTGACCGCATGTTCAACGCTTTTCAGGATGATATTTTGGAACAGCGCACCAAAGGCACTACCTTCATTGCCGCTTCCCGCCCCGATGAGCGCAAAGGGTCAGATTTAACGCTGGATGCATTTGGCGAATATGTCGCGCGCACAGGTGACAAGGATGCCACTTTGGTGCTGGTATCGCACAAACCAGACGAACCATTTAGCGAAATGGATGTGACGCTGCAAAATATCATCCAGCGATATGATATTGGTGATCAGGTATTGTTGTTGCCGCAATTGCAGGCACAGGATATTCGCACATTATATGAACTTCCTGGTGCGGTAGGACTTGCACCCAGCCTGAATGAACCGTGGGGCATTGTGGCGATTGAGCAGGTGGGCGCAGGTGTGCCGATGATCGCTTCATCAAAATATAATGCTGCGAAATATGTAGCAGATCAGCAGGATGATACGAATCGCAGCATCATCACTTTCTCTTCGCCATCTGAAAAAGCCACCAAACGTGCAGATGCGGTACAACAATTTGCCGATGCGATGGAAGAAATGAACAATAATTATGATGCCTACAAAGCCAACACGCAGCAATGGGCAGAACAGATCATTGAGAAATTCCAGTGGAAGGCGACAACCGATGTCTATCTTGATTTTTCAAAGGAGCTTATCAGCAAAGCGCAGTTTGAAGCGAAAGAGGCGCATAATGATAACAAGTTGCCAACGCAGACTGTCAGTGAGCCGAGCAAAAGCGAAATATTACAAAAGACACCAACATTGGGGCGCACAGGTTAAAAAAACCGCTTGACCTATGAAACCAATTTGATAATGATGGCGTCATCCAAACGGTGACGCCGTTATTATTTAATTTACCCCCACAATGTATATGCATATTAAAGACCTAAAATCCAAAAAACCAAACGAACTTTTTGCGCTTGCAGAAGAATATGACGTTGAAAACCCAAGCGGAATGCTCAAACAGGAGCTGATTTTTGAGATTTTACGAGCCCACGCCGAAAGTGGCGAAGTGGTGCATGGTGGCGGTGTGATCGAAGTGCTGCAGGATGGTTTTGGCTTTCTACGCTCACCTGATGCAAACTATCTGGCAGGGCCAGACGATATTTATGTGTCTCATGCGATGATTCGTAAACATAATCTGCGCACAGGGGACACGCTGGAAGGCGAGCTTCGCGCACCAAAGAACAACGAAAAATATTTCGCTTTGGAAAAAGTGGATACTATCAATTTTGATGATCCTGAAAAAGCAAAGAAAAAAGTCAATTTTGACAACCTTACTCCCCTCTTCCCAGATGAGCGGTTCAAGCTGGAAATTGAGCATCCAAACAAGAAGGATTTAAGCTGCCGCGTGATTGATATTGTTGCGCCGATTGGTAAAGGACAGCGAAGCCTGATTGTTGCGCCACCGAAGACGGGTAAAACGGTGTTGATGCAAAATATTGCAGATTCGATTGCTGAGAATCATCCAGAATGTGAATTGATTGTGCTGCTCATTGATGAACGCCCTGAAGAGGTGACGGATATGTCACGCTCGGTCAAAGGGGAAGTGGTCAGCTCCACCTTTGACGAACCCGCGCACCGCCATGTGGCATTGGCTGAAATGGTGATTTCTAAAGCCAAGCGTTTGGTAGAGCATAAAAAAGATGTGGTGATCCTGCTGGATTCTATCACGCGTCTTGCACGTGCTTATAACACGGTTGTGCCATCGTCTGGAAAGGTGCTGACAGGTGGTGTGGATGCCAACGCCCTGCAACGCCCAAAACGCTTCCTCGGCGCTGCGCGAAACATTGAAGAAGGTGGTTCTCTGACGATTATTGCCACTGCATTGGTGGACACAGGCTCGCGTATGGATGAGGTCATCTTTGAAGAATTTAAAGGCACAGGTAACTCCGAAGTGGTGCTGGATCGCAAGCTGTCAGACAAACGCACCTACCCCGCCATCGACATCAGCAAGTCTGGCACACGCAAAGAAGACCTGCTCATGGAAAAAGGCGATTTGGCAAAAGTATGGATGCTCCGCCGCATCCTTGACCCTATGGGAACTGCAGACGCCATGGAGTTTTTGCAAAAGAAGCTGAAAGACACCAAGAACAACGCCGAGTTTTTTGATTCTATGAATAGTTAGGGTCTACGTTGTTGATAAAATTTCTCATTAATCTAATGATATTTTTTTCCATTAGCTTCCAATCTTGAGCATAATTCGCGCTGAACGTAGAGTTTACCATAAACTTGCCGTCTATTTCTGTCTTCATACTACATAATGATTTATCGCAAATAAGCAGTACCAGATTAGATGCTTCATTATCTATAGGTTTGGCAACAAATACTCTTTCAACAGTTGATTCCGTATTTTCTGTTTTAACTGGGATTACTGCCTGTAAAACATCAAGCTGATTAATCTGTTTGCGTTGAATGGCATTTTTTTCTGTTTGTGTAAGTAAATACTTATATGCAGTGGCAAAAAGCAGATTACGGTCAGTTGAATATTCTTTTGGCAACTGCATATAAATTATCTGTTCCTGCATATAATCCATGGTTCGACCGCTGGAAGTCTTTGCTAGTGGTTCAAAGTCTCTACTTTTTGCAGCCAATGAAACAGAGGATATTTCGAGTTCTTTTGGAAATATAGAAAGGGAAGATGGAATTTTTGTTCTGTGAAGATATGCGTAAGGTATGTTCAGGATAGTACTATTACCTTTTTCATCTGCTATCGTCAGTTCTAACTTTGAATTATTTACAATATTTGTTACTTCCTTTCGGGCTTTTAAATGTTGTGATTTAAGATAGTCGTATAAACTATCTTTAAAAACTAGTGGCAGCATGAGTATCACCGCAGTAACGGCGATTACAGTGTAAGTTTGAGTATTGTTTGTAGGCTGAGGAGGAATTGCAGCATGCAGGCTTTGAAGTTCAATAATCGCTTTTCTATATGTTCTCGAATAAAGAAAATAAAAAATTACAAGAAATATTATATACTGAATTCCAATACTCAATATCGCCTTAATAAGGTTGCTGGTAAATATTTTCCCAATAGTCATTCCAACTGTAAGAGCCAGAGCCATTTTATTAGTATAGGCTATTCTCCCATCAATAATAACTTTTTGCAGGCGAGATATTTTTTTATTTTTATCCTTCAAATATACATTGTCGTTGTGATTTTGTGTGTTGTTATGCATTGTTTACTAATCTAAGTTAATAGATAATGTACTCTATTCGTCATCATCCTGCAATAAAACTGTGCCATACTGTAAATCATGGCAAGTTTACGTGAAGACAAAGAATATCAGACATTAAAGCAGGAAGTCCGCAGCAAGGAAATTTCTGCTGGAGTGATGGGTGGTATCTCCACTGTCGCTATAACAGGTGCGTTTATACTTGGAACAGGTGGATTTGGTCTCGCAGCTATGCCCGCACTTGCCATTGGCGCAGGGTTAATTGGTGCGGCTACTGGGTTTGCAAGCTGGAAACAATCTGTTGATGTCTCGTTTGACCGTGAAGAACTGAATGCCCGCCGCAACGCCGTGAATTTGTCACACGCATTGGGTGATGCACCCGCGCGCGACAAAGCCATTGCTTATAATATGGGCATGGATGCAGGGCGTGCAGACGGCAAAAGCTGGGCGGAGGCAGAAGATCAACGCCGCAGCGTGGGGCAGTCACTAGAGCGTTAATCCCTGCTTTACAGTTCGTTACTGGCAAGTTACACTACACCCACGCGGAAATGAGGGTTTAATGATGATTCGTATATGCATGTTAATGGGTGTTTTGCTAATGGCGTCTGCCGCTTCAGCCGCACCATTTTGCCTGATTAAACCCGGCATGAGTCCGTTATGTATATATCATGATGCAGCATTATGTGACCAGCAGGCACGCATTGAAGCAGGCGTATGCGTAAACAATGAAGACGAATTGCCGCTGGAAGCTGGCGTATATCCCTTCTGCGTGGTAACATCACAGCTGGCTTCAGAATGCATCTATGTGGACAGAGACACATGCGTACAGGCGTCCCTCACCCGAGGAAACAGCGTCTGCATCCGCAACGACCGCCGCGCGGTAGATAGTGATCAGAATAATTACGATCCGAATAAGAATTTTTAAATAAGTTTGTGCTACTGTAATTTTTTACAAAAGTAGAATTACATGCAGAAAAATATTATTTTAGTATTTATATTGGTTTTTCTTGCAAAATATGGTTTTGCTTGTTTGCCTGATTCAACACCTACAGAAAGTATTACACCAGTAACTATAAAAATAGCTGATACCTATTTTCAGATTCCAGAAAAGTATATCCAGCATCTTTTTATGAGGGCTC
The DNA here is from genome assembly GCA_024304995.1 of Rickettsiales bacterium. Classification (GTDB taxonomy): domain Bacteria; phylum Pseudomonadota; class Alphaproteobacteria; order Rickettsiales; family UBA998; genus JAMWZD01. Next base: position 759,715 of record JAMWZD010000001.1, read on the forward strand.
CTAAAGAGCAGGAGGCTATATGGATATATATACCACTTAAAGATGTTATAAAAAATATTAGCAAAGATAGTTTTGATAACTCAGGAGCAATATTTATCTTTGACTCAGGAAATAAGAATAGTGAGGAAAAAGACATTCTTTTAAATGAACGAGTTGCTATGCGTATCCAAACATTAGCAAGAGGCACAGAAAGAATTGAGATTCTAAATAAGTTAGACAAGTATGTTCGCTCAATTAGCAGTGAATCTGTTCCTGAAACTTGGAAAAAAGATAATAAGTTATCGGAAGAGTTAAATTTAGGTACTGATCCGTGTTTGCATTTTTATCCCAAGTTACAACAAACCAACAAACCAAAAATTCCACCTAGTGATACAGTTATTGCTGCACTAAATCATCGTAATGAAGCTGTTATTGTAGGTGCTATGCAATATTTAGAATTGGTGTTTAATAATAATAACAAAGAGATTACTAAGAAAATTCTGCATCTATATCAAAAATCAAACTCGTATAACGTGAAAAAAGCTACTGTAAGAGCTTTATTTGATATATCAGAATATAATAAAGCGTTAATTTCGAAGTTACTGCAAATATTGAAAACAGAAGAGAACATGTTGATACGTGGTGAAATTGTACGTGCTATTTCTAAATTTGGCGGTGAAGATATATTTCATAAAATGTCTAAACTTAAAAAAGAAGAAGTATATTTGTATGATGAGATTATAGCTAACTCCTTAATTAAAAAACTACAAAGCGAAATAAATGAAGACAACCTTACTTATAACGAGCTTAATGATAACACCAAAAAAATATTAGATTGGCTAATCGTTATATCGCAAGAAACAAATAACCCTAATGTATCATCAAATATATTAGGGGTATTTGGCGAGTTGATAAGTTCTGGTGCCAAGTTAACCTTGGAGTTTGCACCTTAGCGTACACTAGGTATAGAAAAAACAAAGTTAAGCTTCAGAGCATTAGTTGGACACTCTTCATCACAAAAACCGCTTCAGAATCTCCTCCTGCTCCAGCAAAATCGCATCCCACGTAAACGCCTCTGCGTAACGTGCGCGGCTGGCCTGGCTCATGGCTTTTAATGCTTCCTTGTCACCCAGCAGCCTGTCCATCTGCACTTCGCATTCTGCCTGATTGGTGAAATAAGCTGCGCCCTCACCCGCGACCCAGCGGTTGAAGTGGTTATCATGCGCCAGCACAGGGTTGCCTGCGCCGAGGGCTTCGAGCAAGGACGGATTCGTGCCGCCGACTGTATGACCATGCAGATACATCAGTCCGTAAAAACGCAGTGCGTTCAGCACGTCTTTATCATATATCGCACCTGGAAAGAGGACATCATCACTGGCAGCTTGCTTGATAGATTGCTGATAGTCATTATCTTCCTTGAAATTTCCAAGCACCACCAGTTTGGTGTCACGCGGTTTGGCGGAAAATGCCTTTACCATTTCCAGAATGGAATTTTCTGGCTCCGGGCGGGCAATGACCGTGCTGTATGTATGCGGCGATAAACCAAGCGGCTCCAGCAGACTTGCGTCCGCATCCTTCACTTCTTTTGCCCCGTAAGCACTGACGGTAATTTTTTTCTCTGGCGCAATGCGCTGCAAATGTTTTTTAATTTGCGGATGGTCGGCAATCATATGATCGGATACGAAACAGCCAATCACCTCGTTAAACCAGAACCATATTTTAATCGGCGTAGACCATTTGCCGCGTTTCCACTCAATCCCGTCCATATTGATAATGTTAGTGACAGATTTTATGCGAAACCATGTGTTGAATATGGCAGTATTATAGCCCAGTGTCAGCGCGAGTTTTCCTGTTTTTGCTGCATGGCAAATAGATTTCATATCGAAAATGATGGTTGATTTTGCACCGTCCCCTTTTACGGGAATATGGATGCGGGTCACACCTTCCCATGTGTCGGTATACATCTCACCTTCGCCTTCTTCCTGACAGTAAACAGTAACGTCCCAGCCTTTTTCCACCAGATAACGTGAGAAATAATCAGCGAATGTCTCATAACCGCCATGAGCTGCAGGAACGCCGCGTATACCCATAATATTGACGGCTTTTCGTGATGCTGCCTTCCAGCCTTCACGGTTATATAGTGCTTCGAAGCTCTCACCAATAGAGGTTGCATAACGGTCTTGCGAGAAAGTGCTCACAAAACGATCGCGGGCTGCTTTTCCGTGAAGTTGCACTTTTTCAGGTGATGCAAGGTAAGTGCGGATGCCATCTGCTAACGCGTTGGCGTTATCAGGTGCAACCAGTGCGCCTGTCTCCCCATCCAGAACGATTTCGCTTAATCCGCCATGATCCGCCGCAATCACTGCGCGGCTGTAAGACATGCCTTCAATTGCCACGCGCCCGAATGGTTCTGGCTTTTTGGATGGAACAACCAAAATATCTGCCCATTGATATACCGCTGCCGTATCGGACGTGAAGTCATTGATTTTGACTGTGTCTTGTAGGTTATGCTTCTCAATCAGCGCTTGCACATCATCTTTGAAATGGTGCTGATCTTCAAACACACCACCCACCAGACGCACGGCAACTTTTTGTTGCTCTGCTTCAGAGAGTTTTGCGATGGCTTCCACCAGCACGTCCTGCCCTTTCCATGAACTAAAACGCCCAATCACCAGCAATTTAAGCGTATCGTCTTTTTCGACCACAGGTGCTGGCACTTCATTCTGAATTTCGACACCGTTATAAATTACTTCGCGTGGTTGGCGCGGATGCAGGCTGAATGCTTTTTCTGTTGCTACCGAGTTATATAAGATATGCGCGCGCGAGAAACGTAGCACAGCAGAAAACAACTTGCTCGCTTTGCCACCCAGAATTTCACGCACATGGATGATGGAAGGGGTATTCACAAACCGTGCTGCCACATTATAGTCCATAATCGTCAGCGTGTTAATATACACCATATCATATGTCTTCATACGCTTATAGGCATGATAAACCGCAAATGGGAATCGCACCAATTCCGTGGTAAACAACTTTTTCAGCTCTGCCTTGCGTGGCACCCACAGACGATCAATCATCACCACGTCTGCCACTTCCTGCAATGGCTCATAAAGCTCGCCTCTTTTCGGGATGATGGCAGTAATGATGGAATTGGGATATTTGACCTTCAACGCTTCAATCGTTTGCATAAATGAACGGTCAGAGCCATATAGCTCATAACCCTGATGCACGCATAAAATACGCATGGTTTTGTCGTGTGTGATTACTTCGTTCATGATGCTTTCTCCGTCTTTATTGTCTCTTTTAAATCTGTTTCAGTTTGTCCATGTGTGGGGCGCAGGATACGCGCTGGTACGCCGCCAATAATGCTGTTTGGAGGGAATGTGCCGCGCACAACTGATCCCGCTGCAACCACACTATGCGAGCCAATATGTGCACCGTCTAAGAAAGTGACTTTTGCGCCGACCCAGACATCATCATCAATTTTGATGCCTTCTGCTGTGGTGCCTTGTTTGGCAATAGGCAGATCAGGATTATCAAAGACATGTTGCTGCGCATGGAAAGATACATATTGCCCCATAATCACATGATTGCCGATGTCCACACCCCCTGCTGCGCCGATGAAGGAGAATTGCCCAATGCCTGAGTCATTGCCCATGCGCACCCCCTTCCCCAGCTTGGAAAAGTGATTGGTGCAGCGAATTTGCGTATAGGCCCCAATTTTGCACCGCGCACCTATGCGAACGCCATCTTCTGAAACCGCATCAATATTGCAAAATTCCTGCACGGTGGAAAAATCGCCCAGGCTTAGCAACGCTTTTCCACGAACGCGCACACCTTTATCCACAAAGATTTTGCTGCGGAAACGAATCAAACCACGCGCCAACGTGATGCAGCGTGTGATGAGTTCATGCGCAAAGGCAGAGGTAGGGATTTTCTCGGATGGCGTGTAATCCTTTCCTGTTTTGCGCAGTAAGGTGATGAAGAGATTGCGTATCATAGCGGTCTGTTGGTTTGTGGTTGTTGTTTGTAGTACGCATCATCCATGATGCCAGCGGTGAACACCATTAGCAAAATGGCGAAGGCGGGGCTGAGGTTCAGCCCGAATAAATGTTCCAGCAAGCCCTGAATCAGCACGTAGATAAACGGAATAATCACAGGGATATGCGGGCGGGTGCGCACTAGAGTGGAAAAATGGCGTTTGAAGCCGTAATGCCCAATGCGCAGCAGGATGATGAGAAACAGAATTAGCCCAAACAATCCTGTGCCAAGCAGCACCTGGAAGAACATATTATGTGCGCCGAAGGTGAAGACATAATCATAGCCATTAGAGGATATTTCGACACCAAATGTGTTGGACACGGCAGCATATCCATGACCGATCAAAAAGTCTTTGGTGCTGTAATCACTAAACATGGTGTCCCAGATGATGGAACGGTTTGTTAAAGTGAAAATTTCGCTAATGTCCCCGCTTCGTGACATTTTGCTGAGTATGGACATCATGATATTTTGCGAAAAGCCAATAAACAGAATAACAGCTGCTGCGCCAATAATGGCGGTTGCAAAGCCTGCCAGGGGTGCGCGGATGATGAAGGCAATGCCAACGGCAACTAATGCTGCCGCTAACCCGCCGCGCGAGTTCAGCCCCATAATCACTGCAAGTGTGATGACGCAGGATGCGCCAATGATGACCCATTTCGTAAGTTGCGTGGTGCGCGGGCTAGCGGTAGTAATGAAAAACAGGAACACAGAGCCAAAAATGGCAGTGGCAGCGGCAATGTTAGGGTGCACGAAGTGAGAGGCTACGGCTTCACGCATCGCGTCCACATCCAGTCCCTGACTCAGCCCCATAATGTAATTCACAAAGAAGAAGGCGGTGAAGAGCAAAAACGCAGTCGTGGTATGGCGAATCATCGCACGGTATGCGGCGACATTCATGAAGTGGAAATACATGCTGATAAGCATGGTTAATGCCACTAGTGAGAGAGAAAAGATGATTAGTTTTCCTGCTGACACGGTTGGGAAATATGCCCATATCAGCGCGATGGCAGAAAATAATACGTAATAATAGACATGACGCTGCACATATAGCGTGCTTACAATGGCTTTTCTGAAATGTGCGGATGTGATGCCATAAAGCACAGCAAGTCCAACAGGGGCAATGACGCCCAGAATTTTAATGATATAGAATGGATGGGTGATGCCACCGCCAATAATCCCTTTTCCGTAATCATCCGTTGGCGGAGTAAAGCAAATTGCCGTCCAGAACAGCAGATTCAGTACATGCAGCATCAGCTGAATGCGTTTGCTGGCAACTGGATGTGTGTATATCACGTTTCCTCCCCATGCGCGATGAAGCCTTTTTTGTCACTATGCCACACAGCAACAGCATACCATAAGGCTGTCAGAATGCGCGTCACAACAATGCCCACTGCAGCGCCGTTCAGACCGTAATCAGTGATCAACCATTTCGCGGTTGCCAGTGAAAATAACGCAGTTACACAGAAAGATGCGAAAATAGGGCGGGTGCGGTGGCAGGTGCGCAGAATAATATGCATAGGCAGGCGGATGAAGGTGAACATATAAGCAAGCGCAAAAAACTGCAGCAGATAGCCATGCTCGCGCATATTCTCACCATATATTAAGGCTAGCATTGGTTCGGCGAACACGCATAACACAATAGAGATCGCCAGAATGGCAAGCCCTTCGCGCTTATACATAGATTTAACGCAGACCCATAGCCCCGCTTTATACTGTTCCTTATAAGCCGCGGCGGCTTTTGACGGGTAAATATTTTCTATTGTTAGGATCAGAATGTTCAGCACCGCCATGATCCGTTCTACGGCGCGCAAAATACCCACAGAGGTTGTGCCCATTACTACAGAAGTCATAAAAATGAAATAATCTCCGCTCAGCCATTGCAATGATGCCGTGCCCACCAGCCATTTGGAATATTGCGCATGTTCCACTGCAATTTCCTTTGTTTCACGCGTGAATGAAGGCGATGGCAGGAAGGTTAACCCATGCAGACAGGCAAGCATGGTCAATATAGTCAGAGACCATAATGCGCTGCTTAAATTCAGCATTTCTATGAAATATAATATCAGTAATATGGGAACATACGCGCCATATGCGATAATATCATTGATAAATACAGGCAGGGGTGTACCCACAGTAAACCCATATCGGCGGATAAATTCCTGAATCTGACGCGAAAGCACCAGAAAAAAGACAGGTATTATAATATCATTGCCATATTCCACATCTGAATAATGGCGGAACACCAGCAGAAAGGCGACGGCTGCAAGCGCTGATATAAGCCCGAATATGCACTGTGTTGCAAAGCTATGGCGGGCATATTCACGCGGATTGTTTCGCTGATGATAGAGTGTTTGCACAGGTGAGAGGATATAGGCATTCTGAATGCTTTGGAAAAACAGTACCACCAGTAGCATGATAGTCATCACACCGAATACATCCAATCCCAGCAGACGGATGATGACGACGGACATCAAAAAGTTGGTGGCGCTCACCATCATCTGATCCATTAGCGGCACATGCAGCGCACGCTTTATTAAGGAGGCTAGTTTAGCATTCATGATTATAAGGACTATTTTTTAACGTCAGTCAGCACAATGCCCGAAAGTTTTGCGCGCGCCGCTTTAAACAGGCGTACTGCATCTTCCACCACTTGCTTCGGCGTAACGCCCCATGCTGCTGTCAGGATGGATTCATCTGCCAGTTTGGCAAGCTGCAGCGCATCTGAATGGTCGCTCAGTGCAGGGGCATTAATTACCACCAGATCATAATGCTCGCTGGCACGTCTGACCATATTCTTGATGGTGTCACTTTCCAGTATATTCGAGTTATAGCGAATTTTAGGATTTGGAACGATATAATGCATATTCGTTAAATGATCTTCCTGAATGGTCTGTTCCAGCATCAGGTCGCTATGCATGAAGATGTCCCGTGCTTCTTCTTTGTGCGGTGGCAGGATGTAAGCCGCGGGTGCGGTATATATATCCAGATCAATAAAAATGACCTTTTTGCCCTGAGCAGCGCGGTTTCGCGCCAGCGACACGGTGAAAACACTGTTATTATTCCCGTAAGCACATGGGATGGTGAGCAGGCTTCTGAACGCCGCGTTCTGCGTATCAGATGCGCGGCTAAGCTTGATAAGTGTTAAAATGGAGCGCAGCGCGTCATTATATTTTGAGTTTGCATCATCTAATATGGCTTTTGCACTACGGTCACGATCCTTATATGGCAGGCGTGGTACCATGCCCAGCGCAAGCACGCCTGTCTGGCGCTCAATCTGGCTGATAGTAGTGAACCCTTTATGCAGCACTTCCAGGATAATCGCTAAAGCAGAGCCTAAAAATAATCCGCCCATAATGCTGGCAAGCAGGACGATAATTTTCTTTGGATGCGAAGGCTTCAATGGAATGTCCGCTTCCGAAATGATTTTGGCGCTGACTTTTTCCAGATTACTGGTTTCGCGTGCTTTCTTATAGTTGTTCAGTAACGTTTCATATAATGCACGATCTGCTTCCGCTTCGCGCTCCAGTTCCAGCAGTTGCACGCGATATTCTTCAGTAGTAGCCACTTGTGAATTGGCATCATTTAATTTGCGTTCCAGAGATTGTGCATTAGCGCGGGCGATCATCACTTCATTTTCAAAACTCTGAATAATCTTTCCCACTTCACGATTGATCTTTGAACGTAGAATGCTGATTTCGCGGTCAATATTCTGTACTTTAGGATGTCCTGCGCGATATAAATTCGTCAGTTCAGAACGCTCTGTCAGCATGTCAGATTCCTGCTCTCTCAAACGTTGAATAAGTGGAGAATTTAACACTTCCGTTACCGTATCATACCCTTCAGGGCTGGTGATAAGGCGTTTGGCATTGTTCAGGCGGGCGAGCTTTTGCTCCAACTCTGCGCGTGCTTCAACCAGTTGTTTGTTCAACTCGTCCACGCGCTTGTCACCCAATGTAAGCCCGTCTCCAAAATCACTCAGATTATGAGTATGTCTGAACACTTTTACTGCCTTTTCAGACTCATTGAGTTTGTTGTTAAGTTCTTCGATGCGGGGCTTTAATTCTTCCACTGCCTTGTTCGTGAATGCCTGATCGGAATTGACCTGATGCGCCAGATATTCATACGCTATGGAATTTGCAATCGTTTGCGCCAGCTTGGGGTCATGAGAGCGATAGGCAATGCGCACCGTGTAAGAGCGCGGGTCTTTGCTGACGGTCAGATTGTCCTGCACGGTATCTGTTACGTTGATCAGTTGCGTTTGCTGGTCTATTGGCGCTTCGGGTTTTTTGTCTTTCACGCTGTTCATAAAGCTGCTTAAACCGCTTTTTGAATTAAATTCAGGATGGTTCAGCAGGTTCAGTTTTTCTATTACGCGGCGCACTACAGGGCTGGACTGAATCACGTCAATCTCACTTTGAATTGCCGCATTATCACTTTCACTGCTCATGATGGCGGTTTCTAATGACAGGGCGGTGTTTGGCTGCACGTTTAGCTGCATCACTGTGGTGGCAGTGTAGGACGGGTTCACCACTGCAAGATACAGGATGCCAAGCGCCACACAAATGATGGTTACTAACCCGATAAACAATAAACGACGTTTGAAAATATCAAATAGTAAACGTAGATCCAGACTCTGATCAGCTGCCATCCCTTCTGTTCGGCTATAGGCAAGCCCAGCTACATTAGATTGAGGAGGGGTGTCTTGATATGACGTCATAATAGTAAGTCCGTAGAAGTATCGCGTTTATATGATAAGTCGCTCCCGTATGTATCATACAAAGAGCGACTTATCACCTTATTATTTTATTAACATTGTATTAACCGAAGTAAAGTTGCTTTGCAAGCGAAAATTCTTTTATTCAGCAATATCAATCAATAAATTAGTTTTCTTCAGGGTTTAACTGATATCCCAGCGTAAAGTTAGGATTGATAAACTGTCTGACATACTGGTCATAATGCAGACCGAGGTTGCCAATACCACTGCGTGGTACGAAAACAACATCATATGGTGCTAAACGTATATCAGCTCTTGGGTCTTCACCAGAGCTTGCTGCTTCAAAGTCTGCTTTAAAGACCTGACCGCTATTGCCTGTGCCACGGCGCAGAATAACAATATCATCAATGCTGGCAGTGTTTGTTAAGCCCCCTGCCCGCGCGATGGCTTGCATGAAGGTCAGGTTTGGTCCAACGTTGATAAATTCACCCGCGCGCTGCACTTCCCCTGTGACATAAAAACGTGTCGGAGCGAATGATTTTACAATCACACCCACTTCAGGATTTTGCAGAATTTTAGAGTAGATATTCTGCAAAGACAGTTTCACCTGCTTTGGAGTACGTCCATATGCTTCAACATCTGTAGCCAGCGCTGTTGAAATCATTCCATCAGGACGCACAGTCACTGTTTCGTTCAATTCTGTGCTGAGAGGAAATTTAATTTCCAGCACATCTGCCACCTGAATTTTGTATGGCGCAAGATCATCAATCGTTGCGATCTGATCTGGTTCAAACGGCGCTGGCTCAAGATCACTATCAGCAACACGGCTAATACATCCAGTCAACATCATTAAGGCTGCACTAAGCAGTGCAAAGTTGCGTAAAACACCCATATCTTTATTTCCGTAAATCTATAGTTATATATTGTTAACGTAACTTTATATCGCATCTCTGAACAAAATGTAACCCCCAATTTTGATTAAGAGAGTTTTTACTGTAAATTTCTGTCCATCGTCTGATATGATTGCCACATGATTCTTTATCTGCCCATCGCGCAAATGTCGATTGACATACTTGCCCTGCTCGCCCTTGGTGCGGGAACAGGGGTGCTGGCGGGGTTGTTTGGTGTTGGTGGCGGGTTTTTGCTCACACCGTTTCTCATTTTTATGGGCATCCCCCCTGCTGTGGCTGTGGCGAGTTCTGCTAACCAGATTATTGCGTCATCCATTTCAGGCTTTCATTCGCACTGGCTGAAAGACAATGTTGATTTCAAAATGGGCAGTCTGCTGCTGATTGGCGGGATGATTGGTTCATCATTGGGGGTATGGCTCTTTTCATATCTCAAAACATTAGGGCAGATTGATCTGGTCATTTCGCTGAGCTATGTGCTGTTCCTGTCATTAATTGGCGGCTCTATGATGGCGGAAAGCATTTCGGCGATTGCAAAAAAACGCCGTAAGCGTCAGGTGGATGAGATATTGGTGGCAGCACATGTTGAAGTGAACGCGCCACAATCAGGCAATATCAGAGAAATTAAAGTTGACCCGAATGTGACGGAACATAAACGCAAAAAGCCGTTAATGCACTGGTTGCCGTTGCATGTGTCGTTCCCAAAATCAGATCTGGAAATGAGTATATTACTGCCGCTTGGGTTATCATTAATGATTGGTGTGCTGGTGTCCATTCTTGGCATTGGCGGCGGTTTTTTTATGATTCCTGCCATGCTTTATATTCTGCGTATGCCAGCATCGGTAGTGGTGGGAACATCGTTATTTCAGGTGATATTTGTCACGGCAAACGTAACATTGCTTCATGCGATTACCACACAAAGTGTTGATATTCTGCTGGCAGGGTTGATGCTGGTGGGTTCTTCCATAGGTGCGCAGCTTGGTGCGCGCATGGGCGTGAAGCTACCAGAGGAGATTATGCGCGGGCTGTTGGCGCTGATCGTGCTTGGTGTTGCGCTGCGACTGGGCATTAATCTGGTGGCTACGCCTGATAATCTTTTCTCGGTCACACTGACAGGTGCATCATGAAAATATTGCTAGCACTGTTTTTCCTATGTTGTAGCGCGTTTCCCGCACTGGCAGACCGTCCATTAGTGGCAGAAGTCTCCAGCCATCAGATAACGATTCACACCAAATTTGATGGAACAGAACTAATATTATTCGGTGTGCGAAATGACCCGGGTGATATTATCGTGGTAGTGCGCGGCCCAGACAAGGAAGCGACTATACGCAAAAAAGAAAAGGTCTATGGCATCTGGGTGAATCGCAAAACACAGATATTTGATGCCATACCTTCATTTTATTCAGTAGCGTCCTCCCGCCCCTATGAAAACATCAAAAAAAGCATCTATTTTGATGCGCTGCAGATTGGCCATAACTACGCCATCCAGCGTTTCGGAGCCAATAACATGATGATGATTTCGGAAGATGACCGCGCCGAACGTGAAATTTTCGCGCGTGCATTATTGCGGGAAATGCGCACCTTGTCGCTTTATAATGCAAAAACAGATGATATCACTTTCATCGGGGGCGGGCTGTTTCGAACCAATATTCAGTTTCCTGACAATACGCCCACAGGAACGTATACAGCTGAAGTCTATCTTGTGAATGATGGAGAAATCAGCGGAATGCATACCACGCCGATTTTTGTTTATAAAAGCGGGCTGGATGCATTTGTTTATGATCTGGCGCATGAATCACCCGTGCTATATGGTATCGTGGCGATATTAATGGCAGTTATTGGCGGATTACTGGCTATCAAACTTTTCAGCAAACGATGATTGAGATGAGGACATAATGACAGACGACAGACAGGACAATAGACGCGCCCCGCGCCCCGCTGCCAGAATTGAGACGGGGGATGTCTCGCGTTATCGCTCCGCTATTGAAAACCCGCTGAAATTTCTGGTTTGCGTCGATCAGCGCCCCGAATCAGAAGTGGCGCTGCGTCTGGCATGTATTAAAGCGGCAAAACGTAACGGCCTGGTGGATATTCTGCATGTGATGGAACCACCAGAAGCGCAGACTTTGCTGCACGTCTCAGAGAAAATCCGTGAAGAACAGATTGAAGAAGCACAGATTCTGCTAAACAAACTGGCGCAGGTGGCGGAGGAAATTACGCACAAAAAGCCTAATCTCATGCTGCGGGAAGGCCCGATTGGCGAAACTATCGTGCAGGTAGCGCAGGAAGATAATGGCGTGAACATGCTGGTGCTTGGGGTGGCAACTTCTGGCTCATCCCGCGGGCAGCTGGTAGCATGGCTTTCCACCCAACTCGGCGAAAAACTGATGATGCCAATGATGCTGATTCCAGGGAATTTAACCGAGCAGCAGATTATTGAGATAAGTTAGGTTCTAACCTTTACCATGCACCCGCGTATCCACTGAATGCGCCACTTTTTCCGTCCATGAAGGTACGTCCTTCAGGGCTGCGCCTGAAGCGAATAATCCGCCCCCTACTAACGCGCCTTTGCCAATATTGTCACTCATATCAGACAGAACATCCGATGACGTTCTTGCTGCATCTGCCCACGCACCCATAATGGTTTTATAATTATCTTTAAAATGCTCGTAGCTTTCAATATCTTTTGGCTCAAGCACATTTGCACGTATATCGTCAGGAATGTCAGGAATGTCAGGGAGGTCTTTTACAAAGGCATCAAGATCTGTCGCCTCACGTGCATTTGGCAGCGCGTCTCTGATATCCGCAGCAAATTCGGGAGCTTCTTTTTGAATTTTAATAAGAACAGAGGTCAGCGAACTCGCGCCGTTTGGCTCATTGGAATATGCCTCACTAAGCTGTTCTACTACCTGCCCCAAATCTTCAAACGTTTCAGAAGCAAACTGACCGATACCATCTTCAATGAACGCCGCACCAATTAGTCCGCCAATCCCAACACCCGCAAATGTCGCTTTTATGATATTCCCAATACTCATATATCTCTCCGCATCAATCGTTTATACCACACCGCCATGACATTTTTATGACGAAAGCGCATTTTTCAAAAATGGTTTCGCTGCAATGGCGTCTGGCGCGCGGATATAAAGTGGGGTAGGCTTTATAAAGTCTGTAATAGTGTGATTATGCATATAATGCAGCAATGTGGGCGCAAATGCATCAGCTTGCATAAGAATGTTGCCTAAGGCTTCCTGTGTGCTACATCGCGCTATTGCATGGTTGATGGCATCATTGCGGCGCAGTGCCATAGGCGCGGTTGCCACTGCCCTGCCCTGCGTCAGTTCAAAGCGCTGAAATGCATGGTCTTTTCGCCCTGCAGGAATGAGGCATTCAAATGGCTCACCTTCTTTAAGCTGTTTTGCGGCATAATATGCCATTAGCTCCAGCGAGGCGACGCCGTGACATGGAATGCCAGATGCAAATGCCAACCCCCTTGCCGCAGCGATGCCGATGCGCACAGAGGTAAACCCACCAGGACCTGTGGTGGTTGTGATAAGCTGTATATCATTCAACGCACTATCTGCCTGTTGAAGCAGCGCATCTATCTGCGCAATTAACCCCCCCGCCTGCTGATTGGGGGTGTCATCATGCAGGCTGGAAATTACCTTGCCATTGCTGCCAAGCGCAAGTGATGTGACTCCACGTGATGTGTCTATCGCTAATATCATCATAGATTGGCTATAGGTGAAAATGGGGTGAATGACAAGCAATGCTGTGCTATGAACGGTTTTATGCACCGCACCACCCCTCCTCTGACCCACGCTGACGTTTATTTTGAAGATGGCGTGCCTATCTCCCGTCACTATGGTGATGTGTATTTCTCAAAGGCGGGTGGGATAGAGGAAGGATTACATACCTATCTGGCTGCGAATCAGCTTCGCCTGCGTTTTGATAATGCCAGATTATTCACATTGGGTGAAATGGGATTTGGCACAGGATTAAACTTCCTGCTGTCACTGCGTTACTGGCGAGAGGCTGAAAATGGCGGACGTTTGCATTATGTCGCTATTGAAAAACATCCTATGATGTTAGCTGACCTGCAAAAGGCACATGCCGCCCTCCCTGAATTATCGGAATATAGTCAGTTATTATTACGGTGCTATCCTGCATTGATACGGGGCGCGCATCACTGCCACATTGCGCCTGATGTCACTTTAACGCTATATTTTGATGAAGCCGCCACCGCCCTGCCCCAGCTGCCTGACAATTCAGTGAATGCATGGTTTCTGGATGGTTTCGCCCCTGCGAAGAATGATGCGATGTGGCAGAATAGGTTGTTGGATCAGATCGCCAGAACCACTCTGGCTGGCGGTACATTTTCAAGTTTCACATCTGTAGGTGCGGTGAAGCGCGGCTTGCAGGCAGCGGGTTTTGACGTGCGCAAGCAGAACGGGTATGGACGCAAGCGGGATATGCTGCTTGGCACAAAATCAGGAGCGCCTGCTGCCTGCTCGGTTCATAGCACTCATGTGGCGGTGATTGGTGGCGGTCTATCTGGCGCTGCTGCTGCCTATGCCTGTGCGATGCAGGGGCATGAGGTCACTCTCTTTGAGCGCCATAATCACTGCGCTCAGGAGGCGTCTGGCAATCCCGCAGGTATATTATATCCGCTACTCACAAAAGAATGGGATGCAGCCACCCTGTTTTATCTGACAGGGTATCAGCACAGCATTAACCTGTTGCGATCTATTGCATTTGATGGTTTTGAGTTATGCGGAATGCAGGATTACGGCAAGGATGCGGATCATTCAGCGCGTTTAGAGCGCATATGCGAGGATTTGCAACTGGATAAACGCATTGCCCATTGGGATGAGTTACAAAAAGCGCTTTGCTTCCCAGAGTCTGGCTGGGTGGACGTGCCAGAATGGATACATGCTATGTTGCAGCATAACAACATCACAGTGCATTCTGGTTGTGAGATTACCAGCATTAACAGAAGCAGCATCTGGGAACTGATAAATGCTTCAGGTGAGATATATCACGCTGAGAGCCTGATCATCGCCAATGCGCGGGATGCAGCGCAATTATTGCCGCATCGTCTGCCTATGCGGGCTATTAACGGGCAGATCACCTATGTTCCTGAACAGTATGTTGCTGCCCCCCTCCCGCATGTGCTGTGCTATGGCGGTTATATGACACCGAATGTGAACGGGGTGCATTATGTGGGAGCAACATTTCGAAAAGATGATGCATCACATAACGTTACGCTTGCAGACCATCAGATAAATTGCGAGCTGGTTCGCACTCAGTTTCCAGATATCTTTTCCAGCATTATGGATGAAACGTTGCTCGAGGGGCGCGTGGCTGCTCGCACAGTCAGTGCAGACAGGATGCCTATCGTGGGAGCGCTTTATGATATGTCGCTTGTTGAACAGCTAAAAGAAACGGCTTATAGCAAAGCTGCATTTCAGGAGATAAAGGCTACGATGCCCCTAATGCCAGATTGCTATGTATCTTTGGCACATGCTGCGCGAGGGCTTGTCTCTGCGCCATTGGCAGGGCATATGATAGCGAATATGATCACTGCTAAAAAGAAAGGGAGCTATATGCCCCCTTCCCCATATTTTTCAGATATATTACATCCCGCACGATTTCTTTTGCGCGACTGGCGCAAAAACATGATTGCGTGATTAACCGCCAATCATAGCGCAGGCAGCTTTACCGCTTGCTGCATATTGCATCATGGAAATGCCAGTTACCAGCATACCGAAGGTAACAGCTAATGTAATATAAGTACGTTCAGTTGAACCATACAAAAATTCACCAACAGGAAGCAATTTTTCGCGAATGCTTTCCAGTGTGAATTTATAAGAATTTTGTGTTAATTGCATATTAAATCTCCCGCTTTAACATGAATTGTACCATAAAACAGTGTGTGATACAAGCCAGCTAAAACGGGAGATAAATTACTTTGACGTAAATATTAAGCCGCGTCTTCCTGAACGGGCTCTTCTTTTTTGTCATCTTCTTCGATTGTGTCATAAGCAGAGCTTTCTGCGTTGCGCACAACCTGAATATCGAAAGTAACTTTCACTTCAGGGTGCAACTGCCACGTTGCCTGATACAGACCAAGTGATTTAATAGTAGAGAGCAAATCAATCTGCTGACGTTCTGCGTCATATCCTGCTTCCTGCAATGCTGCTGCCACGTCACGTACCGCCACAGAACCAAACAGTTTGCCATCATCACTTGCCTGACGTATCACTTTTACAGAAATCGTGCCAAGTCCATCTGCTTTTTTCTGTGCAGCTTCGCGTTTTTCAACATTCTGCTTTTCAAGTGCTTCGCGCTGCGCTTCAAATTCTTTCACGTTCGCTTTAGTTGCGCGAATGGCTTTTCCTGTGGGGATCAAGAAGTTACGTCCATACCCGTCTTTCACGGTGACTAATTCGCCAACATTGCCGAGGCGTGAGACGTGCTCTAATAAAATCACTTCCATGATAATGTCCTGTGTTCAATATATTATGTTAGCCGTCCTCTATAGAGGGTTCTTCTGCCAAATGCAAGTATAACCTACGATTTAACGAAAATAGGTGCGATTCAGGCTGCTGACGTGCCTCGTCAACCCATATAAAGTGATGGCAAGCGGTGCCCAGCCAATGAACAGAATAATCACGCTGTAAAATATAATAAATAATATAGCGGTATGGTCAGAGGCGCGCAATCTGGCATGTATTGAAGCAAGACCCGAAAAGAAATAGGGCAGTAACATTATGATAGTGGCTGTTTGCGCCGCCGCTGCAACAGATGCATACGGCAAAAAGGAGCAGGCGCTGCCAACTGCAATCAGCATAGGCAGCAGAGCAGGGGGCGCAAATGGCTTGAGCTGCAATTCAGGGCGGCGTTGCAAACCATATGTTTCTGCCACAAAATGGGCGAAGAACAAGGCAGCAGTGATGCCCATAATCACCACCCAATATTCCAGCGCCAGAATAACATGAGCATATTGATTTAATATGGTCTCAGCCATTTTTGCCATCTCAGGCTCCAGCTCTATCATGGCAGTGTCAAACTGTGCCTGCATCTGCGCAACCACTTGCTGGTGCATAGCATTATCTGTTGCAATCATGGCAGTATAATATAGCGCGCCATAGAGGGAAGCTGCCAGAACGGCAGAGCCAAGAGATGACCATAAGATAATCGGAGGGTCTTTATCCAGCACCAGCGCCATCATCAATGTGCGCACCATTAACACACAGGGGATGATATGGGTTGCGCAGACTAACAATGCTTCAGGCAATGGTGCAGTTAAAAAAAGTGAGGGCAGGGCGGAGACTGCAGCAGTATGTATGCCCGCCCGCCCATACATCATGCCTGCCAGCACCAGCAGAAATACTGGGATGAGGGGCGCTGTGACACCAGTGATGATACCCAGAGTAACCATGCCAAACAGCCCGCCTGCAAGCAGACCCGCCATAATTGCATGTACAGGAATTACGATTGTCATAGCACTAACTTATGTCAAACAGGTGTGAAAAACAAGCGTCAGCTTGATTCAGGTGCAATATTATATTGCTCCCACAGCGCATTTTTAATATGGGTTTTGACAAATTCCTCGTGACGCTGCAATTCAATGTCAGATACTGAAAAATGCCGCTTTGGAAAGGGAACAGACTGAACCTTCTGACCCTGCTGCGCCTCATCACTCTCATCTTTTTGCAGAATAAGAGAGCTTTGCTTGCCGCCCATTAATTCCAAATAGACATCTGCCAGCAATTCAGCATCCAGTAATGCCCCGTGTTTAGTGCGGCTTGAAAGGTCTATGTTAAAACGGCGGCACAGCGCATCCAGACTGGCAGGCTGACCAGGATATTTTCTGCGTGCAATATCCAGCGTATCTTTTGACTGGCTGACAGGGTAGGGGGCAAAGCCTGCTTTTTCGAGTTCAAAATTAATGAATTTCATATCAAATGTGGCATTATGCGCCACAAGCGTGGCATCTCCCACGAAATCCACAAAAGATTGCGCAACCTTGTGAAATACAGGCTTATCTTTTAAAAATGCTTCTGAAAGCCCATGCACTGCTTCAGCCTGTGCTGGCATATCTCGTTCTGGGTTGATGTAGCAATGAAACACTTTGCCCGTGCGCACATGCCCAATCATCTCCACGCAGCCAATCTCTACAACGCGATGCCCCTCTTTTGGCTCAAACCCTGTTGTTTCCGTATCAAATGATATTTCTCGTTCCATGCTCTATCTCCCCAGCAATTTGAGCCAGTGTTTTATTTGCTGCATTGTGTAATTTTTGTTCAGCCCGGTATGTATCACGCCGTCCATATGTTTTCTGCGTTCTGCATCCGTTACCTGTTTGCTGAGTATAAGCTGCCATTTTTCATCTGTCATTTGGGCAGAACGTGTAAAAGCACGTTTTTTGCGCAACCATAATGGGGCTTGCGTCATGAGGCGGACATCATATCTTGAGCAGGCGTTGCTTTCCACCATAAGCGGTATATCGGTTAAAATGGTATCTGTGCCAAGCGCAATATGGGTTTTTTTAAAATTCTGTTCTTCCTGTCGCACTAAAGGGTGAATGAGCGCATTCAGCTTTACGATGGAAGAGGGGGATGCCTGCAACAACTGCCCTAAGCTTTGCCTGCATATGGCGTAATCTTTGATAGCAGATGGAAAATGGTTACCAACTAACGCTATAATATCAGCGCGTTCATAAAGCTCATGCACGGTTGCATCTGCGTCAAACACGGGAACGTTATGATATCGAAATAATCTGGCGACCGTGCTTTTGCCAGATGCAATGCCACCAGTCAGTCCAATATGTATCATAAGGCAGCGCGGCGCATCATATCAATCAATGTATCATTCACTTCAGGCATCATTTTAAACCATTGTTCAAAGGCAGGAGCTGCCTGATGCAGCAGCATTAATGCTCCATCCGTATATTGTCGACCATGGCGCGCTGCTGCCAGTGTGAAAGGTGTTCCGCTTTTCCCGTAAGAGATATCAATGCAGACAGCATTTTGAGGGGTAATATGGATCAGTGCATCCATGTCTATAGCTTCTAGAGCGTGCAGGGACAAACAATTCACCAGAAATGATGCATCTGACGCTGCATCTTCAAGCTGATGCAGAGAGATAGCGTCATATTTTACGTCTACAAATTTTTTTGCAAAACTATCACAAATAGCCTGTGCTTTTTCTATGGTTCTGTTTGCGATAATAATATGTGTGTATCCTGCATCTGTAGCAGACAAAATCACCGCACGTGCAGCGCCTCCCGCTCCAATCACAATGTAAGGTTTCGAAATATCTGATTTTTTCACAAAAGGTTTCTGCAGCTGGCTAAACCCGAACACATCTGTGTTCATTCCGTGTAGTTCACCCGTTTTTTTTGCAATGATAGTATTCACTGATCCACATATTTTCGCTGTCATGTCAACACTATCCATCATTTGAAATGCCTGTTCCTTGTGGGGCAGGGTGATGTTAAAGCCAACAAAACCAGTGTTCACCAGCATAGGTAGATAATGTTCAAAATCATCTGCGCTGATATGCAGTGGCACATAAGCAGCATTCAGTTTATGCTGTCTTATCCAGTATTCGTGGATCATTGGAGAGAGGCTATGCGCAATTGGATCGCCAATGACTCCAACAAGTTTAGCTTTGCCATTCCATGCGCTCATATGGATTCCCTCATGCCATTCTGACGATGGCGATCATATATCTGTATAATATGAGCGGCTGTTTCTTCCACAGAACGTCTGGTGACATCAATCACAGGCCAGCGATGCTTTGTGAACAGGCGGCGAGAACTCATCACTTCCTGTTTAATTCTCTCTTTGTCGATATAGCTGCTTTCTTCCATATGTCCCATAGTTGCAAGGCGGGACTCACGAATCTGAAATAGTCGTTCTACATCAATCGTCAGCCCGATTATCAGCGGTGTGGATAGCTCAAATAAGGTATCTGGTAACGGGCATTCCTGCACGTAAGGTACGTTAGCCGCTCGCAAGCCACGATGTGCCAGATACACACATGTGGGAGACTTGGACGTTCGTGATGGTCCGACAAGCACAATATCCGCGGCATCCAGATTCCAGGCATTCTGTCCATCATCATGTGACAGAGCAAAATTGACCGCCTCTACTTTTGTGAAGTAATTATCATTCAAAGCATGTTGTTTGCCTGGCGTGGAAGATGTTGCGATTCCGATATAAGCAGACATTTGAGTGATGAGATTACCTAAAACGGATATGCAGGGCAGCTGTTTTTCATCGCAATAAGTTCGCACTTCGTTGCGCATCTCCTTTTTTACTAATGTGTAAATAATAGGACCAGGGGTATTGTCTATTGTTTCAAACGCGCGGCGCAGTTGTGCAACACTTCGCAATAAAGTGTAGCGGTGTTCTATAACTTCTACTCCTGCAAATTGTGATAGCCCCGCCCGCGCTACAGAATTTACTGTTTCGCCTGTGGAATCAGATAGGAGATATACATGAACCTTATTCCGCATACGGAATTATATATTCCCTAAACGTTGTAATATTTCATCCAGCTGTTCTAATGACTCATAATCAATGGTGATATTCCCACTTCCATTTTTATCATTTATAATAATAGCTATTCCCGTATTATCATACATACGTTCTTCCAGCGCAATAATATCTGGGTCTTTACTGCCTTGGCGGTTCGGCGAATATGAAGATTGTTTTGGTTTTGATTGCTTGGCTGATGTTGTTTCAATAACGTCTGATGATGCTTCTGAATCCGTAGACAGCGCACCATGCTTAATCAGTTGTTCTGTCTGGCGGACGTTCAAATCTTCTTTGATAATTCTTTTAAGCACCGCGTCTGCGTTCTTTGCGGTTAACAACGCTCGTGCATGTCCTGAGGATATAACGCCCTGATTCAGATATTGTTTAATATTATCTGGCAAACTAATCATTCTCAAAGCGTTTGCAACATAGCTTCGGCTTTTTCCAACCACCTTTGAAAGTGCATCCTGAGTATATGAGAACTGATCTATTAATTGCTGATAACCTTCTGCTTCTTCAAGAATGTTCAAATCCTGACGCTGTATATTTTCAACAAGGGCTAATTCAAGCGCTTTATTATCTTCAAGTTCTTTTATAATTACGGGAACTTCTTCTAAACCAGCCAGTTTTGACGCTCTCCAACGCCGTTCCCCTGCAACAATTTCGTAAGATGCGCCGTTGCGTTTTGTCTGCAATGAGCGAACGATGATAGGTTGCATTACTCCATTTTCACGGATAGATTCTGATAATTCGTTCAGGTAAGTATCATCAAAATACTGACGTGGTTGAAACTTCCCTGAGGTAAGGTTCCCAATTGGAAGCCGTGCCACATGATCACCTTGCAGTCCAACTTCGGTTTTTTGACTATAATCCTCTGCCATCAAAGCAGAAAGACCCTTTCCAAGCGGTGAGTTCATATGGCTTCTCCTATAGGTTGCCGCACTTTTTCTTTCGTAATCATTTCCTTAGCCAACATTATATATGCCTTAGAGCCAGCACATTTCATATCATATATGATAGCGGGCTTGCCATGTGAAGGGGCTTCTGAGAGTCTGATATTTCTTGGTATTACAGTATTAAACACCAAATCCTTTAGAAACCCCCTAACATCTGCTTCAATATGCTCAGTAAGCTTGTTTCGTTTATCGTACATGGTGAGCACCACGCCACAAATATCCAGTGTTGTATTAATGCGTCTCTGAACCAGTTGTATTGTTTTCAACAAATGGCTAAGACCTTCAAGCGCATAAAATTCACATTGAAGTGGAATGAAGACAGATTGAGAGGCAACTAAAGCGTTCATAGTGATTAGACCTAAAGAAGGGGGACAATCAATCAAGACGTAATCATATTCAAGTTCAACTTTAGAAAGCGCGTTTTTAAGTTGCTTCTCTCTGTTCGATAATCCTACAAGTTCAATTTCAGCCGCTGAAAGATCTATATTAGATGGTAAAATGGAAAGTAATGGAACGGCTGTAGGTTTCACCGCATCTTCCACATTATTATTTCCAATAATTACATCATATATAGAAATAGCCCGGTCATCATAATTAAGCCCTAATCCCGTACTTGCGTTCCCTTGAGGGTCAAGATCTATGAGCAGGGTTTTTTTGCCAATTGCTGCAAGGGCCGTTGCCAAATTGACTGTGGTTGTCGTTTTTCCAACACCACCTTTTTGATTCACTATAGATATTATTCTCATTTTTGTCTTATCTGGTCAATTTTAATGATGTAAGCATCTTGATTAGTTTGGCTTGCATAGGTAGAATATTGAAAGTCGAAATTCTTCGCAAGTGTTATTTCATTATGCAACGTTTTTCCTTTTAAAAAGAGTGCTTCTGGTTTGTTTCCACCGTGCAAAACTGTGAACGACAGCAAAAGATCAAGTGGTGCACATGCTCTTGAGATGCATAAATCTGCCTCAATCTTATCCGTGCTTTCTATTCGATCATTTATTACTTCAATATTTTGTAGCCCTAAGTCTAAAGCAGCTTTTCTGAGAAATACACATTTTCTACTGTCTGATTCCATTGCTATAAAATGTTTTTGCTGATTAGCAATAGCTAGTATAATTACAGGGATGCCTCCGCCGCTACCAAAATCAACTATAGTGTTGTGATTAGGCGTTATGTAGTTGCATAGTTGAAGCGCGTCAGAAATATGCCGTTCTTTAAAATTATCAATTGTATTTTTGCTGATAAGATTTAGCGCTTTGTTCCACTTAACTACCAAACGCTCATAATGATTGAGCAAATCTATTGTTTCACGTGAAACAATTACGTTATTATACATGCTTTTCTTTCTTAATATGCGCAAGAATAGTTATGATTGCAGCTGGAGTTATGCCTGAGACATTTAATGCTTGAGAAATTGTTTTAGGCCTAGCAATATTTAGTTTTTCAATGGTTTCATTTGATAGTGATGGTATTTTGCAATAGTCATCTATTGAGCTAATGTCTATGTTTATAGAGTTATTCATTCTGTCTAGAGTATTTTGTTCCTTATCTATATGCCCGTGATACTTCACATAAATCAAAAGCTGTTCAAAAACTTCTTCCGTAACTTCAACTCCTAATAAATCTATCAACACCTCTCTAAATGCAAAATCTGGATTAGCGGCTGCTTTTAAAACAGATACTTTGTTACCATTTTTAGGAGGCTGAACACCATATGTAATCATATCATCAAATGACAACATATATGAAGTCATATTATTTATTACTTCCTCAATTTTTTGAGACATGCATCTGAAGTGTATATATGTATTATTACAGATAAGATTATGCTGATATGCCTTCTCATATAGTCTAAGCCCAGCATTATCAGCTCTTAATGAGAGCCTGTTTTCTACGCGCGACGTAAACATTCTGTATGGTTCTGTAACACCTTTTGTGGTCAAATCATCTATCATTACGCCTATATAGGATTCATGCCTTTGTAGGATAAAAGCTGGCAAGTTCAACGAAAATCTTGCCGCATTTGCGCCAGCAATAACACCTTGACCTGCCGCTTCTTCATATCCAGTTGTGCCATTAATTTGTCCTGCCAGGAATAAACCTGATATAGACTTGGTTTCTAATGTCATTTTAAGTTGGGTAGGGCAAACATAGTCATACTCAACTGCATATCCATATTGTTCTATTTCTGCCTTTTCTAACCCTGGAATGGTTTGAATAAACTGTAATTGTATTTCAGGCGGCAATGAGGTTGATATCCCGTTTGGATAGATCAAATTTGAGTTTAAGCCTTCAGGTTCAAGAAATATCTGATGGCTTTCCTTATGCGAAAAACGAGTTATTTTGTCTTCTATAGAAGGACAATATCGGGGACCTTTGCCTTTAATTGCTCCTGAATAGACGGCAGACTTTGTCAAATTATCTTTGATTATATTATGAGTATCATTGCATGTTCTGGTAATATAGCATGTAGTCTGAGGCACATTTATTCTTTTTGTCTGATAAGACATGGGTTGAGCAAGAAGATCACCTGACTGCTTTTCTAATTTTGCAAAGTCTATAGAGCTAGCTAATATTCGTGCTGGAGTGCCTGTTTTTAGTCTTTCGAATTTCAACCCTGATTTTACTAACTGTTCTGTAATACCCAAACTAGCGGAATCGCCAACTCTACCTCCTGATACTTTCTTATCTCCGAAATGCATTAGTCCGTTTAAAAAAGTTCCTGTAGTTAAAACGCAGGCGGTGCATTTAAATTCAGATGTTTCAGTGCTTACACTATGAATGTTTCCACTATCAATTTCAATGGATGATACCGTGTCATAATGAATATCTATATTATATTCAGAGAATATTTGACTGGCAGCTTTAGCATATAATTCTCTATCCACCTGAACACGTGGTCCATGAACAGCTGGACCTCGACTTTGGTTGAGCACCTTGCAATGAATGGCAGAGGCATCAGCTGCTTTGGCCATCAATCCGCCTAATGCATCCACTTCGCGAACTATTGTTCCTTTGCCTACGCCACCAATAGCAGGGTTGCAGGATAATTTGCCAATATCTTCCCTTTTCTTAGTAATAAGTAAAGTTTTAGCGCCAGTTTTATACGCAGCAATGGCCGCTTCTAAGCCCGCATGTCCAGCGCCAATGATAATTACATCGTAAGTATTCATAATATTATTTTCCAATGCAAAATGATGAAAACAATGAATCTAATATATCCTCAAAATCAATTTTTCCCAATATTGATAACAGTTCATTAGATGCTTGTATTAAATAGGATGCCTTAAGCACTAAATCGTCTTCTATAATTCCGTTGTTTATATTATCTAGCGCAATTTGTAAATGCTTAATATGTCGTTGGCGAGTTACGATGTAATCTTCATTATGTCGATCTGGCAGAACATCAGTTAGCCGTTCTTTCAGTTTCTCTAAACCTATTTTTTTAGCAGCAGATATGCAAATTGTTTCACGTGAAACATTGTAATTTGTAGCAAGATCAATTTTATTAGCAACGTAAATAGTGTTTTTAGCTTTTATATTCTTAATTATGCTTTCGTCGCAACCTTCATTTACATCGAATAATATTAATGCTATATCTGCTGCAGCGCCAACTTTTATTGCCTTGCCCACACCTAATAATTCTATAGCATCGTCCGTTTCTCTGATGCCAGCAGTATCTATAAAATTATAAATCATTTCATTGATATCCACTGAAACTTCGATGATATCCCTTGTCGTGCCAGGAATATCAGACACAATAGCCGCATCCTTGTTTGTTAGCGCATTAAGTAATGTTGACTTACCAGAATTTGGTTTTCCAATGATTGCTACTTTAATCCCTTCTTTAAGCTGCCTGCCATAATCTGCTGAGGCTAGTAACGTGACGATTCCCTGTGCC
Source organism: Rickettsiales bacterium (assembly GCA_024304995.1). Taxonomy (GTDB): domain Bacteria; phylum Pseudomonadota; class Alphaproteobacteria; order Rickettsiales; family UBA998; genus JAMWZD01. The sequence continues at coordinate 784,761 of JAMWZD010000001.1, forward strand.
ACCATATCAATTTTATTATTGATCTGCTCAAACACATCCTGCGGCAAGTCGTCGTCGGGAAAATCTAAAAAAACTTCACAGAAGGCCCTGGCTTCAACTAATACATTATATAACTTATTATACTCTTTTGATAACGAGCCATTTAAATTATTTAATGCCAGGTTTTTTTGTTTTGGCGTTTCTGATTCGATAAGATCATGCAGTGCTTCAACCTGAACATAATCCATTTTGCCATTAAAAAAAGCGCGTTTGGTGAATTCCCCTGCTTCTGCATATCTGATGCCTTTAAGTGACAGCAGAACAGACGTGAGCTCTTCCAACACTGCTTTGCTGCCGTGACATTGTATTTCAACTACATCTTCACCTGTAAAGCTATGTGGGGCGTTGAAAAACAATATTAGCGCATTATCTATAACATCACCAGTCTTGGGGTTAATTAATGTGCGGTAATATGCATGTCTGGGTTTCAGGGCAGGGGACACGCCAAGCTGTTCCAACGAGCTAAGTGCGTGACTGCCCGAAATACGCATGACGGCGACACCTGATCTACCTGCTGGTGTAGCCTGTGCAAAAATAGTATTATTATCGCTCATTAATGCAGCTTGCTTCCACTAAAGTCTTTGTATACTCATTTTTTGGCGCATAGAAAATATCATGCGCTTTGCCTGATTCTATCACTCGACCATGTTTCATCACCATAACATTATGGCTTATTGCTGCAACGCTTGCAATATCATGGCTAATGAAGATATAGCTTAGCTCATTTTCTTTCTGAAGTTTTTTAAGCAACGCAATAATCTGCGTTTGAAGTGATATATCTAGTGCTGATGTAGGTTCATCAAAAATAACGCAGCTTGGGTTTAAAATCATCGCACGAGCAATATTAATGCGTTGTCGTTGACCACCGCTAAATTCATGAGGGTAACGCGAGGCCATATCCTGCTTCAGCCCTACTTTTTTAAGAATCTCTGCCACTGCCTGATTCGTGTTGCCCGATTTGCCCCTATGCAGTTCATATCCTTCAGCGATGATCTGATGAATATTCATTCTTGGATTAAGACTGGAAAAGGGGTCCTGAAACACGAATTGTAACTTTGATCGCATCCCAAGCAGCTTTTTGGACGACACATCGCTGATATTTTGGGATTGAAACACTATCGTTCCTGAGCTAGGCAATAATCTGGCGCAGGCTAACCCTAATGTGGTTTTTCCTGAACCGCTTTCGCCTACAACACCTAATGTATGTCCCTGCTTAAGCGTAAAATCAAGTGGATGAACCGCAATTTTCTGAGGGCTTTTGCGTAATGAAAAGCCTTGTTTTCCTGCGTAAGATACAGATAAATTCTTTGCTTCCAGAACTACTGGTTTATCTTCTGACACTTTGACTGGTTTTGAGTCATGTTGTGCAGAAAGCAACATGCGTGTATAGGCGTGCTTTGGCTGATTAAATAAAAGCTCTGTGCTGTTTTCCTCCACAGCTTCACCTGATTTCATGACCACAATGGTATCTGCTATTGAGTGCACCAGATGCAAATCATGAGTGATCAGCAAGATGCCCATATTAAATTTTGTTTGTAACCGCTCAAGCAGGGCAATGATAGCGGCTTGCGTAGTGACATCTAAAGCCGTGGTTGGCTCATCTGCAATAAGCAGGCGAGGGCGGTTTGCCAGTGCCATAGCTATCATTACGCGCTGACGCTCACCGCCAGATAGCTGGTGCGGATAATGATTCAGACGATTTTTCAGGTGAGATAGCTCAACATCATCCAGTAAACTGGAGACAATATCATCTGCATGAGACTCTTGCTCTGGCTGATGATAGAGTATCACCTCTTTAATCTGTTTTCCAATAGTATGCAGCGGATTGAGCGCGGTCATAGGCTCCTGAAAGATCACAGAAATTTCATTGCCGCGCAACCGTCTATGTTCTGCCTCGGAGATGCGTAATATATCTTCTCCGTTAAAGAGAATTTCCCCTAGAGGGCAGTGGGTAGCAGGGTTGATGCCAACGATGGACATTGCCGTAATGGATTTTCCTGATCCACTTTCTCCTACTAATGCTGTTGTTTTTCCTTCTTCCACTTTAAAGGAAATATTGCGTACCGTTGCGGCGTTGGAGCTGGTAAATTGCACATATAGATTGCGGACATCAAGCAACATCAGGATTGCTCCCATACTTTATGAGGGTTCATCGCGTCTCTTAGTGCCTCTCCAATGAAAATCATCAATGTGAGCAATGTCGCAAGCACGGTGAAAGCAGTAATTCCTAACCACGGTGCTGTTGGGTTGTTCTTGCCTTGCGCCAGCAATTCACCCAGCGATGGTGAGCCTGCGGGCAAACCAAAGCCCAGAAAGTCCAGTGAGGTCAGCGTGGTGATAGCACCATTTAAGATGAATGGCAAAAATGTCAGTGCGGCAACCATCGCATTAGGAAGGACGTGCCGTCTCATAATGACCCACTCGTTAACCCCTAAAGCACGTGCGGCGCGCACATAATCGAAATTTCTTGCGCGTAAAAACTCTGCCCGCACTACGGCGACCAGATCCATCCATGAGAATAATAATAGCAACAAAAGCAGCCACCAAAAGCTCGGCTCGACGAAAGAGGCAAGGATAATCAATAAATAAAGGATTGGAAGCCCTGACCAGATTTCTATAAAGCGCTGTAATAATAAATCAGTCATACCACCGAAATATCCCTGCACTGCACCCGCAAAGATGCCAACAGCAGAGCTGATGGTGGTAAGAATAAGCGCAAATAATACTGATAGTCGGAAGCCATATATGGCACGTGCTAACACATCACGCCCCTGATCATCCACTCCCAGCCAGTTCTCAGAAGAAGGTGGCGCAGGCGCGCGCGGGATATCATAATTTATGGTGCGATAGGAGTAGGGTATAAGTGGTTTTATCATCCACCCATGCTCCTGAATCTGTTCAATAACAAAAGGGTCGCTATAGTTGGTTTCTGTTTCAAAATATCCATCAAACGTGGTTTCGGGATAGTTTTTAAACACAGGAAAATAGAGCGATTCTTTGTAGGAAACAATAATAGGTTTGTCATTTGCTATAAATTCTGCAGGTAGTGTGATGAAAAACAGTGCCAGAAATATCCATAAAGAGCGATAGCCTCGCGTGTTAGATTTAAAAGCAGCAACGCGCCGTTTGGCCAGCGGGCTTAAATTGAACAAACTCATGCTGCACCTCGCTTTTCAAAGTCAATGCGCGGGTCAACTAGTACGTACATCATATCGCCAATAAGAGACATTATCAGCCCAAACAGAGTGAAGATAAATAATGTGCCAAACACCACAGGATAATCACGGTTAATGGCGGCTTCAAAGCCGAGTAGCCCTAACCCGTCCAGTGAGAAGATAACTTCAATGAGCAATGCGCCAGTAAACAGCACTTTTAGAAGCGCCTGAGGGAAGCCTGCGATGACAATGAGCATGGCATTGCGGAAAACGTGGCGATACAGAATTTCTTTTTCGGTCAAGCCTTTGGCGCGTGCGGTCAGCACATATTGTTTGGAAATTTCATCCATAAAAGAGTTTTTGGTCAACATGGTCAACCCTGCAAACGCGCTGACAACCATAGCCGTGACAGGGAGGACTATGTGCCACAGATAATCCAGAATGCGTTCAAACGTCGTCATTTCACTGATATTGTCAGATTGCAGCCCGCGCAATGGGAACCAGTCCAGATATTGCCCGCCTGCAAAGATAATAATCAGCAAAATAGCGAATAAAAAGCTGGGAATTGCGTAGCCAATCAGGATGATCCAGCTGGTGGTAATGTCAAATTTTGAGCCGTCCTTCATGGCTTTTTTAATGCCAAGCGGAATAGAAATGAGATACATAATTAAGGTGGTCCATAATCCCAGTGAAATGGACACAGGTAATTTCTCTTTGATTAATCCGATCACACTTTCATTGCGAAAGAAACTCTCGCCAAAATCAAAGCGTATATATTGCCCGAGCATCTGGAAAAAGCGTTCATGAGCAGGTTTGTCAAACCCGTATAATTGTTCAATTTCGGCGACCAGTTCGGGGTCTAGCCCGCGTGCAGAACGTGACGTATTGCCTGATTGCACTGCTTGTGACGAGCTTGCTGAGCCTGCTTCGCCTGCGCCACTGCCTGAAAAGCCAGATGTTGCATCTGTGTTCAGTTCAGGGTTACTCAGTTGAAATATAAGTTTATCTACAGGACCGCCAGGAGCAGCCTGAATGATCACGAAGTTAAGCAGCATAATGCCAAACAGGGTAGGCACAATCAGCAAAAGTCGTTTGAGTAAATATGCGCCCATTATTTCATCCACCATGTTTCAAATGCACGTCCATATGCAGGGCGCTCATCTGGTATGCCAAAAATATCCCAATATGCCATGCGAAAATGAGAGATGGAAAAATGCGGGATGACAATATGCTCATGAAGCAGGATTCTGTCCAAAGCACGCGCTGCGACCAGCAATTCATCATAATCCTTAGCGTTGGCAATTTTGTCCAGTAGCATATCTGCCGCTTTGGAAGAATAACCAGACAAATTCTGAGCACCAGGCACGTCCACCTGTGAAGAATGCCAGAAGCCGCGCTGTTCATTGCCAGGGAACATAACACCAAGATTCCACCATACCACGGTCATGTCATAATCATAATTTTGCAGGCGTTTTTGATATTGTGAGTCATCCACAGGTCTGAACGTGAGGTCAATGCCCAGCGTTTTCATGTTGCGGCGCATGGCAGCAACCAAGCGTTCCATCGTACTTTGACGGGCAAGAATCTGAATATTCATTACCTCACCTGTTTTCTCATTCACGCGTCTGCCATCCCTAATAATCCAGCCAGCTGCTTTGAGCAGCTTATCTGCTTTTATCAGGCGGTTACGAATAAAGCCTGAACCATCACTGACAGGGGGAAGCACCACATCTCCAAAAATATCGGGCGGCAACTCATCACGATAGGGTATTAATAATGCAGTTTCTTCATCTGAAGGTTCGCCTGTTGCCGCAAAATCCGTGTTCTGGAAGAAGCTCGTATTGCGCTCATACGCGCCATAAAATAAGGTGCGGTTCATCCATTCAAAGTCAAATGTTTGCGCAATCGCTTCACGGACACGGCGGTCTTTAAAGCGTTCCTGACGCAGGTTAAAAATGAATGCCTGCATTCCGCGTGGAATTTTGTTTGGCGTTTCATCAATAATTACACGTCCGTCTTTCACCGCATCAAAATTATAAGCCAGCGCCCAGTTGCGTGCGATATATTCTTCACGCATATCATATTCATGCGCTTTAAAGGCTTCCAGCGCAACGGTGCTATCACGATAGACATCATAACGGATTGCATCAAAATTGAAGTGACCAACCCGTGTTGGGAGATTCTGCGCCCAGTAATTCTCAACGCGCTCATAAACGATGAACCGACCAGGGTCTATGGATTTAACGCGATAAGGACCTGATGAGAGCGGAATTTCTAACGAGGTTTTGTCAAACTCCTTATTTTTCCAATAGCTCTTTGGCAGCACGGGCAAGGACGCAACAATAAAAGGAAGTTCACGATTTTCTGTGGTGGTGAAATGAAAGCGCACGCGACGATCATCGAGCTTTTCTGCTTTCTCCACCTCTTTGTAGCGCAGCTGATAGGCAGGGTGTCCTTTTTCTTTTAAAATATCCAGCGTAAAGACTACATCTTCAGGAGTAATCGGTTTGCCATTATGCCATGTTGCGTTTTTGTTAATGCGGAATACCACCGACCCACCATCTTCTGATAGCTGCACGTCATCTGCAATCAACCCATAATAGCTTTGTGGTTCATCCAACGATGCAACCATCAGCGTATCATAGATCTGGTTAATGTCAGGAGCCGCCAGGCCTTTAAGAATAAAGGGGTTTACGCTGTCAAAGGTGAGGGGGTATGCCAGTTTCACCTGACCCCCTTTCGGCGCATCAGGATTCACATAATCAAAATGTTTAAATCCCGCTTTATATTTTGGTTCACCAAAAAGGGTCAGCGCGTGTTTTGCTTGTGCTGGCATGGCAGCGCAAAGCATCATAAGGCTGAAAAACAGAAAATAGGGTAAGAGGGGACTATGCGGTTTCACTGATTCCTTTATTGATTGTTTAATCGTAATTTATGACCTATCCCACGGAGATTCAACCGCGCGAGCCTGATTTTGGTTGCCTTTGATTGCATCAAACACGCCAAGCGCCTGTGCCACCATAGACCCTGCATCACCTGCATTAGCAGGTAGTAACACGGTGGTACTTTCTTTTGCCAGCTTTGAGAAGGCATTGACATATTGTTCTGCGACTTTCAGTGCCACTGCCTGTTCGCCGCCCTGTTTGGTAATCGCTTCAGATACGAGTTCAATTCCACGCGCGGTGGCTTCAGCAACAGACATAATCGCTACAGCTTCCCCCTCTGCGCGGTTGATCTGGTCAATCTTTGCCGCTTCAGATGCCAGTTCCACCTGACGTTTATCCGCTTCTGCAATATTGATCTTGGATTGACGCTCACCTTCAGATTCAAGAATTTCTGCGCGTTTCTGGCGTTCTGCCGTCATTTGCAGTTCCATCGCCTTCAGCACATTGGCAGGAGGGTTGATGTTTTTAATCTCATAACGCATACATTGCACGCCCCATGTCTGCGCTGCGTCATTAATCGCACGGACGATATTGGCGTTCAATGTTTCACGTTCTTCGAAAGACTCATCCAGTGCTAGTTTACCAATTTCCGAACGCATGGTGGTTTGCGCGAGTTGCGTTACCGCATAAATCGGGTCATTCACGCCATAAGATGCCTGTTTGGGGTCAATAATACGCACGTAAATCACACCATCAATAATGAGTGAGACGTTATCACGTGTGATGGCGGTTTGTTCCTGCACATCGCGTGCATATTCTTTCAGCGAATGGCGATAGGACACCCGCTCGATAAATGGTACAAGAAACTGAAGACCAGGCTCCAGCGTGCGGTCAAACTTTCCGAGCTTCTCAACAATCCACGCCTGTTGCTGCGGGACAATTTTAATGCCTTTATAAACAAATAATCCTACAATAAATAAAGCTGCTAAAAATACGACGTCCATTTAGTCCTCTTCTGGTCGTTTAATTTCATCATGCGTGGCACACACCAAGAATGTATTACCTCTGACTTCGCTGACTTTCACAGTCTGCCCGTCTTCAAAACGGTCAATGGATGCCTGCGGGTCAATAGAGGCGTTCATCACCGTGCCAGACCATTTGACTTTTCCTTGCGCATCCCGCGAAAGATCACCATCAGTCACGATTGCCGTGTCACCGACGATATTGTCGTAATGCTGACCAGATTTGCTGGTGGTGCGCCAGCGTTTCATAGGTTTGTAAAGCAGGGCAGCGCAAAGCGCCGTAATCCCAAACCAGACGGCAAGCTGGGTTACAATCTGGTTTTCGCCAATCACTGAAAATTCAATTAAAATGCCAACCAGCAAGGCAGCAAGTCCGCCAAACATCAGCCCCACACCCATTACGCCAAAGGCTTCCAGCGCCAGAAAAAGCGCAGCAAGAGCCAGCCAGAAATATTTCGGCGCGAGCGGAAGAATGGTAAGCGTGTCAGATTCCATGCTTGAATCGTAAACAAAACATTCAATTTAGCAAAGAAAAACGCTGCCTAAGCTATGTCAGACAGCGTTATTTAGTGCTTTATGTCAAAAATGCATTGGTTGTGACACAAAGTGCAATCATGAAGTATTTATTTTGCTTTTAACTGCTCTTTAGTTGCGTGAATCATCAGCTTGTCTTTTGCTTCATTCCATTTCAGCGCGGAATGTTTTACAGCCACCTGATCATCTGTAGTGGACATATCATTATCTACATCCAGAACGACAAATTTGATGCTGCCGTCGCCTGTGATGCCCATGTCAGCAACCGTGGCAACATGGTTTTCACCATTATACACTTTTTTGCCAAGCCCCTCTTTCGCAAAATAATCTACGCCTTTAGAGCGCAAATCTTTCGCTGCCATGATTTCTGGTGTTTCCATATTTTCGTGGTGACCTGCCAGTGCGCCTTGAGCAGCAAGTGCGCAGACGGATAATGTCATAAGTAGTTTTTTCATCATAATCTCCTTTTTATAAAACAGAGTCTGTAATGAAAAAGTTCAGGAATATATCCGCTACTTTGTGAAAACCATAAACAGAACGTCAATTAACAAGGCAATGAATCCAGTATTGCAGATGGCTCAGATATGTGAATATGCATGAAGCCAGCTTTTTTGAGGGGTTCAGCAATATTCTGACTGATGCAGGCTATGGGAATGTTCTGCGCGTGCAGCAACAAGTCATATTGCTTTAACAATGCAATCATACTGTGCGCCGAAAATCCTGAGTAACATAAAATCGCGGATAAGCTCTGGTTATGAATGGCATTAATCACATCATCTCTCAGCCGCGATGTTGCACATGAATGATAGAGTTCAATCGCTTTATATGTCATATGCATCTTTTGCAGCGCAGGTTTCATATCAAATGCAATATGGTTGCCATGTGCATAGATGACGGATGTTTCCTCTTTCAGCAAATCAGGGATGGTTTTGGCTTCTCCACTTGCCGCGTATACCCGCGCAAAGCCTTCTGCTATTGCTTTTACTTTCAGCGTATCTCCTGTAACATAGATTTTCCGCGCCCTGTTTCGCGTATGATCTGCAATAATGGATAATGCATATTGTGACGTGATGATGATAGGAGTGTCATCATCATTCGCCTGACATAATGCTGAGGCAGCGTCTGATTCCTGAAGTTCAATGACAGGAGAAACAAGCGGCACATACCCACGTTTTGCCAGGGCATCCGCCGTTTTTTCTGCTTGTGGGTGAGGGCGGGTGACCCAGACCGTTTTAGCCATGATTGGCAAGTTCGCGTTTTAAATGCTCTGCCATTTCCAGTGCGATCTGGCGAGCATCTTTAATGTCTGCGCTCATTTCTTGCCGCACCAAAGCCGAACCGCGAGTGTTTGCCAGCATCCCGCGCAGATGCAGTGTGGCACCGTCCAGCGTGGCATAACCAGCAATTGGCGTGCGGCAGGAGCCGTCCAATGCTTGCAGCATCACGCGTTCCGTTTCCACACATTGCAGCGTTGCGGAGCAGTTAAGCGGTTGTAGTGCTTTAATCGTCTGCGCATCATCTGCGCGGCATTGCAGTCCGATTGCCCCTTGCGCCACGGCGGGGAGCATTTCGTCAATCTCTAAAGGGGTGGCATAATCCAGCTCAATTCCCAACCTGTCCAAACCAGCCTTTGCCAGCAGGGATGCATCCACTTCACCCGCTTCCAGCCGAGAAATGCGGCGGTCGAGATTGCCGCGATACCCCACCACTTTAATATCTGGTCGTTGATATTGCACATGAACGGAGCGGCGCAGGGAAGACGTGCCGAGCGTAATGCCCTCAGGCAGTTCCGCAATGCTGCGTGCGTGTTTGGAAAGCATCACACAACGCACATCATCACGCGGAAGCATGGCAGCAATCACCAACCCTTCAGGCAGAGTGGTCGCCATATCCTTCATGGAATGCACGGCAATGTGAATCTCTCCGCGCAGCAGCGCATGTTCAATTTCCTTTGTGAATAAGCCTTTATTGCCAATATCCGACAATGCGCCTGCAAGATAGGCATCTCCTGTCGTCTGAAAGGTTTTGATGCTTACATCTGTCCCATCAGGCAGCGCTTCCAGCAAACGGTCGCGTGTCAGCTGCGCCTGCTTTTGCGCTAGACGTGATTTGCGTGAACCGAGAATAAGTTGTTGTGCCGTCATAATTGCCTATCATGCGCATTATGAGAGAAATTACAAGGATGATGCTAATCAGTTTTTGATGATTTTGGACGCATTGCCGCATCGCTTTCTTACATATTGTTTAGTAACTTCCATTGTGTGGAAGAAACCACGTAACTTTTTGAGCGAGTAACCATCATGGAAAAAAACAAACAATCTTCAAATGACAAAAACAAACAATCAGTAAAAACAACTGACGAAAAGCAAAAGCCAAAGGCAAATCCTAAGGCAAAAAAGAATAGCAAATAAATTTGCATGGTTTAAAAGAAGAGGGCGGGGCATAAAGCCGCGCCCTAAATTTATTTATTATAGCTTAGCGCCCAGATACGGACTCTGCCAGTAAGATTATTATAGTGAGCACCATAATTTCCTGACCTGGTGCCGAACAGCCCACATATATAAACGGCTTGAGATGCGTTAAGTGAACGCGCCTTTAACGCATCATTTAATGCACGTTCTGCAACAAACCTTAGTGATTGCGTTCTGCCTACAAAAAACTGAATTTCCAGAATTTTAGCAGCAGATAGAGACATATGTATTTCAGAGCAGCTATTGGATTCTGCAACTAACTCTTCCAGAAGTTCTGTCCAGAAACTTGCAAATCTGATATTTTCATATTGCGTATCACTAAAGAGAAAATCTATAGGAAGTTTCAGCCCTCTTAGTTGCGGATCAAAAAAACTGTTCGAAAACTCAATATATTGTCTGCAGGTTTTATCAGGCAGTTGATATCGTTTTCGTATCACTCGCAATGCTTTCGCAAATTCACGTTTCACATATTTTCGATAGGAACGTGAAGATGTACCTCGTTCCTCAAAAACATCCAGACTTTTATTGATTAGACAACTATATGCATCGAACACATCTTTGTTCTTTTTAGAAATAATAGCTTCAAACGCCTGTATCCATGACGCTGCAGATACATGAGATATTTTTGCTTTAGACATAATCCAGCATAAATAAAGTATGCTTTATTAGTATTTCAAAACTCTTTTTATTTCAACAAAATATATTTTTTGCTTAAAATGGAAATAGTAGGTGAGAAGTGTGTTGCATCAAACGCATCATACCCTTCTTTCAGGTTTTGCCAAAACGGCATCCATTCAGAATTGTTATGTGCCTGCATGGCATTGTCAGTCATGCGAAACGGAAATGCATGAACTGGCACGAAAGCCTGCCCGCCTTCCAGCGCAGCTTCCACGAGCAGATAAATTTCTTCAATCAGCGCATCTGTCATCGCATAACATCCAACAGATACGCAATTGCCATGCACCATCAAGAAACTGCCTGTTCTGTTATGGGCTTTATCATATGCATTAGGAAAACCGAGATTAAAAGAGAGGTGATAACGGCTGCTGGGGTTTAGCTGCTCCTTTCGCACTTCATAGAACCCTTCAGGCGCTTGTCCGTCTCCTTCTTTCAGTTTTGGTCCTAACCCTCCCGAAAAAGTGCAAATGGGATAGGTTTTGAAATGCGCGAAACGTTCGCCTTTTTTCACCCACATTTCCAGTTCACTGGATTCCTTGAAAATGCGTATAAACACGGGCGCACCGAGTGTTAATCCTTCGCCCTTCAGTTTTTTTGTGAGTTTGGGTGTGACGCGCTCACGCACGTTTGTCATGTCTGCTGCACCCAACGTGCCATAACGATATGCCAACCCTGCGCCAGCCAGCGCGCCCACAGTAACAAGAGCAATAACGGCAGAAATAATACGCATAATATAAGGCTTATCGGTTTTATGCGTATCTGTCTATAATTGACGGCGCAGTCATGTGCAGCGTATAAAAGGTTTATGACCTCAAAACTTATTCTTGGCATTGAAAGTTCCTGTGACGAAACCGCATTGGCGCTGGTGCGCACAAACGGCGAACTGGTCGGGCAAACACTTTTTTCACAGATAGATGCCCATGCGCCATATGGCGGTGTTGTGCCAGAAATTGCTGCCAGGGCGCATATTGAACATATTGAACCGCTCGCGCAGCAATTATTGGTAGAAACAAGCGTGTCTTTGGGTGATGTGGATGCGATTGCTGCCACGGCTGGACCTGGGTTGATTGGTGGTGTCATTGTCGGGCTGATGATGGGCAAAAGCATGGCATATGCATTGCAAAAACCGTTTTACGGGATCAACCATCTGGAAGGACATGCGTTGTCACCGCGACTTGGCGCCGATGTGCCCTTTCCGTATCTATTATTTCTCATGTCTGGCGGGCATTGCCAGCTGGTGCTGGTGCGCGGCGTAGGGGAATATGAGATATTAGGACGCACGCTGGATGATGCGATTGGCGAGGCATTTGACAAATCCGCCAAAATGATGGGACTGGGATACCCTGGCGGCCCCATGATTGAAGCCTACGCCAAAAAAGGGGATGCAGCACGGTTTGCTTTTCCAAGACCATACTTAAACCGAGAAGGGTGCGATATGTCTTTTTCAGGGCTGAAAACGGCGGTGCGCACATGCTTGCTGGAGTTGGACAATGATGGGGTGAGCGAGCAGGACAAGGCAGATGTTTCAGCCTGTTTGCAAGACGCGCTGGCTGACATTGTGGAACAACGGCTTTCCCGCGCGGCGAAGCAGTGCATTGCACGCGGTATCACGCCTTCAACGCTTGTGGTGGCAGGGGGAGTGGCTGCCAACAGCGCTATCCGCGCGCGTATCACGACACTTTCTGATGCGCTGGAAATACCCTTTGTCGCACCGCCCATGAGTCTATGCACAGATAACGCAGCCATGATCGCATGGGCAGCAGCGGAGCGTATGAATGCGGGGTTGGATGCAGACGGGCTGGACATTGAGCCGAAAGCACGGTGGAGCTTGGAGGAGTTGTGATAAAATACCCACCGAAAGCAGGACAAATATTGCGCTGCGATTTCAGCAAATTTTCAGCGCCTGAAATGACAAAGAAAAGACCTGTCTTGGTGTTGTCGCCTATTCCTCGAAATTCCAGAAAAAAAACATGTATTATTGCGGCTTTGAGTACAACTGAACCTAACCCTGTTCAAAATTACCATATGAAACTTACCATTAATGGAGTATTGCCACAAAATGTTACATCTGAATGCTGGTTGAAAGGTGACATGATATATAGTGTTTCCTATGAAAGGCTCACTATGTATTGGACACATAAAACAGAAGAAGGAAAACGTAAATACTGGACATATGCATTGCCTTTGGAACATTTAATTCAGGCAAGAAAAACGGTTGCAAAAGCAATAGGTTTGCATCTTGACGATGATATTAATTTATAGTATAATAAAAATGTTAGTTCCATATAGAAATATATGTAGAACCTCAAATCTTTCACTTGTTGAAAGTCGCCGTAATAAAGCAATGTCACGCTGAATACGGCGTTAGTATTTTATAATTTCTGCACACTATCTGCACATAATTTCATTATTCGCACCACACTCCCTGCACATGACAACGCTAGTCTGTGTTTATGCAGACAGAGACTTTTACATCATTTCCAAAACATTATATGGCAGCGTCTTCCAAAAGGCAGCGAAAATTATATAGGCTGTATGGGTGTTTATATTTGCTCGGCGCATTTCTCTATGCGTTAAGTGATGCCACGCGACCCCTCGGCGCTGCGATGATTATGCCTGCGGGTGGGTTTTGGGTGCAGGGGAGTTATGGATTATGTGCACTTACCCTATGCGCCTTCGCACTCACTTTAATCTTCTGGGCAGGGGCGGGGAATGTAGTGCTGCCGCTACTATTATGGTGCGCCACTTTGTTTTATCCTTATGAACAAGCGACAGGTGACGCGACCATCTTATTCATCCTTCCACCTGCGGTCATTCTCTGTTTTGAAGTGTATAAATTCATCGCACGGATTCAGGGGAAACGGATAAGACAGCGCATCAACGCTGCATATGAGCCAGACTATATTGTATCCACACCATCAGATGAGCTCTCATTGGAGCAAGTGCAGGATATGCGCCTGCTGCTCGACAGAGCCTTGCAGGAGGTGGAGTCCTTCAATGGGTTTGAACGCACGGATCAGTTTCAGACGGGTGCTGTGCGCTATCAGGTGAATTTCATTTCTTATGCGTTGTCAGTGGTGCAACAACATTATTGCCCTGCTGCAACGGCATATTTGCAGGATGCGCAGCATAAATTGCTGCGCAAACAGGAATTGCACAAAGTCTGGAAATATTGGGCATTGGAAAATGCATGGGGCAATTTGAAGCTGGGTGCAGACCCGATTAAACAAGATAATATTATGTATTCTGGCTTCGTCGCGCTGCAAATGTTGCTGCAACCAAACCGTGATGAGAATATGAACACGTTGCGTTGCACGCACCCAGACGGGCAGCGTTTTCATTATACCATTCATGAGATGATTGAGCGGTTGGTAGCGCAATATCAACACGCATTTTATGGATTGCTACCATGCGAGCCAAACTGGATATATCCCTTATGCAACATGATGACTGCCTGCGCCATTCAAGCCTATGATGCGCGCTATGGCACGCAGCATTGGGCAAGCGTTCAGGCACATTTTGAAGGCGCTTTAGAAAGTGACTATATTGCAGCGAATGGTGCAATTATTCCGTTTCGCTCCAGCTACACAGGCTTTGCTGCGCCGAATGTGGGCGGGCTGGTGGCGCAGGCATTTCCGTGTTTGTTTATGCATAGCATATTGCCACAAACAGCGCGAAGGCAATGGAAGCGATTACGTTATGTTTTGCGCAATAAAAATCTCAAACGCGCCTGCTGGGCGATTGATGTGGGGAATTATCACCCCTCACGCGCTTCAAGCTATGCCGCGTCTGCCTGCGCAGCGCAGGAAATGGGCGATGGCGCAATGGCGGGTGAATTACTGACGCTATTTGATGCATCTTACCCACGCACATTAAAAGAGGGCGCTGCGCATTATGAAGGTGCATCACTCTGGGCACACGCGAATGTGTTTATGGCGCGGGTGATGGGGAAGGGTGGTTTTGCAGAACTAGTGCAAGCACCGCATAGGCATGAAGGGTTGCACCTGTCACAGATAGATTATGACCATGCTTCCATCGCCAAAGCGCGATGCGTTGATGGCGCATTGTATCTGGTGCTCTATCCTGCGCATGATACGCTTGTCACACAGATATTGATTTCAGGATGTGTGTCGCATAAGGCTTACATACTGAATGATAAGAGAATTATGGCAGATGAAGATGGCAACATAGACTGTGACGTGATGCTGGACGGCAGAACAGAAATTATCGTGAAGGCTGCGTCATGATCTGCTGCGTCTTACTTTCCTGCATTATTGTGCTTCCTATTGCACTATTGCTAAAACGCAAAAACACAGCGCTGGAATGGCGAAAGGGTGATGTAGTACAGCCGTCATATAGTTCCGCGCGGATTCGCAGTTTCAAATATGCATTGGCAGGATTGCGCAGCGTTTTGAAAACCGAAGCGAATGCACGGATTCATGTTGCTGTGGCTGGTTGCGCGATGGTTCTTGGCGTGGTGATGCATATTAATGCGCAGGACTGGGCATTGCTCGCGCTTGCGATTGCATTAGTGTGGATAACCGAAACTATTAACACCGCCATAGAATATCTCTGCGATGTTGTCTCCCCTGAAAAGCGTGAAGCGGTGCGCCATGCAAAGGATATTGCGGCGGGAGCAGTGCTCTTGGCAGCGATATGTGCGGTGGTGGTTGGTGGGGTGGTGTTTTTGGCATAAAACCAGTATGCATCGCTCGCGCCATGCGCTATGGATAAATGATGATTCAGAATACCCCAACCCAACTGCAACAGCGCGCTTCTGACCCGAAATCGTCCGTCTGGGTGGCGGCAAGTGCGGGATCTGGCAAGACGAAGGTGCTGGTGGACAGGGTGTTGCGCTTGCTGCTGCAAGGTGTCTCGCCTGATAATATTTTGTGTATTACCTATACCACCGCAGCTGCTGCGGAAATGCTGGAACGCGTGACGAAGAAAGCGCGGGAATGGACGTTGCTGCCAGAAGAAGAATTGCGCGCTGCGTTGCTGGATTTGCAGGGCTATGACACGAATGCAGGGCAGATGCGAACCGCGCGGAGTTTGTTCCTCATGCTTGCAGATGCGTCCCCTGGGTTGCGCGTGCTGACCATTCATTCCTTTTGCCAGAATATGCTGAATCAATTTCCTGTGGAAGCGGGCATTGCCCCGCATTTCAGCGTGATTGATGATGCGCAGCAACGTGAATTTCTGAGTGAGGCGAAAACAAAGCTGTTTAAATATGTCTATCACCAGCATGATGATGCGTTAAATGAAGCAATAGACGTATTAAGCGATCATTTTACCGAATATCGGTTTGATGAAATGCTGGAAGCAATTATCTCTAATCGACGCATTTATGCGCCGACGGTGCGCAGCGAGGCGCATTTTGTCAAGGCGCAGGCACTGCTGTATGATGCCGCAGGAATCGCACCAGATGTAACTGCCAAAACCATTGCAGATGCATGTTTTGCTTATGATGATGTAGCCAAAGCGCGATATAAAACAGCGGCGCAGCGTTTGCATGACATGGCGACGGAGGCAAATGCCCCCCGTGCAGAGCAGGCAATTGCATTTTTCTCATGTGACATCACACCAGAAACGATCGCGCGTTATCTTGCTCCTCCACTGACGACCAATGCAGGCGCAATTCACAGTGGGTTTGTTGCCAAACCGTTTCAAAAAGCTCATCCTGATGATGCAGAATTGCTGGAACGGTTTACGCAGCAGGTAGCGGAATACAACCAGCAACTCAACATCCTACATTACGCACATATCAGCCATGCTCTGCTGATTGTGGCATATCATTTCTTCCAGCTTTATAGGGACATAAAAGAGCAGCATCACGCGCTGGATTTTGATGACCTCATCATGCTGTGCCTTTCCTTACTGGATAATGAATCCATGATTGACTGGGTGCTGTATAAATTAGATGGGCAGATCGACCATATTCTGATTGATGAAGCGCAGGACACGTCCAAAGAGCAATGGCAGCTTACCCACGCGCTCACAGGGGATTTTTTTGCAGGGCAGGGGGCAAAGCCTTACGCGCGGACAGTGTTTGTGGTGGGGGATGAAAAACAGTCTATTTACCGTTTTCAGGGCGCAGCGCCCGAAGCCTTTGCCGATGAACGGACATATTACAAACAGGCTGCAGCGCAGGTGATGCAGACATTTGAAGATGTGGGAATGCATACTTCCTTCCGCTCTGTGCAAACGGTGCTTTCCTTCGTGGATGCGGTATTCGCTGAAGATGATCTGCATCATGCGATTGCATCAGGTGATACGCCAATAAAACATACTGCTTTTCGCGCAGATGATGCAGGGCAGGTGGTGCTGCATCCTGCTTTCATTCAGGAAGAAAAAACCTCGCGCGCCCCGTGGACATTGCCACATGAGGTGGAGATGGCAGAGTCTCCACTGGAGCGATGCGCAACACAGGTGGCAGATGAAGTGAAAGGTTGGCTGAAGGCAAAACGCATGGTGGCGGGGCGCAGCATCCAGCCTGGTGACATTTTGATTCTGGTGCGCAAACGCGGCAGGTTGGTGGATGCGCTCTCACGTGAGTTGCATAAACGCGGCGTGCCAGTGGCGGGCAATGACCGTCTCAGCCTGCATGACCATATCGCCATTAAGGATATGCTGGCGCTTTGCCGTGTGTTGATAGATGTGCATGATGATATGTCACTCGCTGCGCTGATGACTTCTCCGTTTTACAATGCCAGCTATGACCAGTTGACAGATATTTGCGCCAGCCGCGCTGACGGGCAAAGTGTGTGGCGGGCATTGCGCACCCATTCTGATGCACTCTGCGCAGATATTATCAAAGACATTGAAACATGGCGCGAGATGAGCCGTCAAATGCCACCATATACATTGCTATGTCATATACTGTTTGCTTCTGGCGGGATGGATAAGTTTGTTTCGCGCATGGGAGAAGCGGTGCGCGATGTGTTGCAGAATCTGCTTTATAAGGCTGAATCCTTCAGTAACGATGCACTCAACACATTGCCGAACTTTGTGGAACATATGGAAGCGCTGGAAAAAAGCATCAAGCGGGATATGGAGCAAGGCGGCAATGAAGTGCGCATTATGACCGTGCATGGTTCCAAAGGGCTGGAAGCGCCTATTGTTATTCTGCCAGATACGACCAGCGTTCCCATATCCAGAGAATTGATCGTGCCTTATGAACAGGATGACGCCACATTGATGCTTTACAGACCCGCTGCAACCGATCGCAGCGGCATATTTGACAAAGCGGTGGCACATGGCAAAGAAGCAGAATTGCACGAATATTATCGCCTGCTTTATGTGGCGCTCACTCGCGCGAGGGATGAATTGCATTGTTTTGGCTATTTAGGCAAAAACGCAAAGAATGTTCATGATGACTCATGGTATGCCGCGCTGCAGGGGGCTATGCAACGTTCAAATGCGGTCTGCACACCATGTGATGAAGCAGGACGCACTGGTGATCATTACGTCATAACAGGGAGTAAACCGCTAAAAATACAGATGCAGCAGAAAGATGATGATTCTGTAGAGTTGCCAGACCATCTGAAACAGGAGCATTTCAACGTGACCCTGCTGCAGGAACGGCGTTCCCCTTCTGCCTTATATGAAGGAGAGTATAAATCATCTGGTGCAGCATGGGCTCCACAAGGCATCTCTCCCAATGAGTATGGCACATTGCTTCATTATTTTTTAGAATTGCAGTGCAACACTCCATTTGAGAGATTTATGGAAGCATTGCCAGACTATATCCGTCATGTGGCAGGGCAGTATGATGCACAGATTCAGCACCATATTGCAGCAATTTTTTCACGGCTGAACACTGAAACGGATATCGTCAGTCTGTTGAATGCGCCCGCTCAGGCAGAATTGCAGCTAATAGGGCTGGATAAGCAGATGCGTTACCTTAATGGCGCGATTGACCGACTGATTTGTAACGATAACAGCGTTACAATTATAGATTTTAAACATGGAAGCCTCCCAAAAGACGGACGTGCGCCAGAGCCGTATTATCAACAGATGCAGGCGTACAAAGAGTTGGTATCAGCTGTTTTTCCGCAGCATCTTCTGCGGTGCAAACTTGTCTATATTGCACCAGAACCAGCAATTATTGAGGTGCTATAAGCATTTTTCGCATTGTTGCTTGCACAAAACCGCCAAAATCCATATATATGTTGCATAGATAAACTCAATTTCTTTGGTATTAGTGAAGACTCATGGACGGATTTGAATTGAATAAAATTGCTGCAGCCGTGTTGCTTGCAGGCGTAATTGCTCTCTCAGTAAGCATGGTAACCAATGCAGTATATGACCCCGAACCCCACGAAGAAGTGGCGCGAGGTTATGAAATAGAGGTGGCGGAAATTCCTGCTGCAGGCGGTCTTCCAGCAGAAGAACAGATTGTGCAGATCGCTGCATTTTTTGATGAAGCAGATGCAGCGAAAGGTGAAAAACTGACAAAAGCATGTCTGGCATGTCACAATTTTCAGGAAGGTGGCGCACATAAGGTGGGTCCAAACCTGTATAATATTGTTGGTGCTGATATTGCGCGCCATGCAGATTATTCATATTCCAGCGCATTGGCAGAATTTGAAGGTGACTGGACATATCAGGCATTGTCACAATTTCTTGAGAAGCCTAAAAAATATGTCAAAGGCACAAAAATGGCCTATGCAGGCATGAAAAAACCTGAAGATCGTGCAGATCTGCTGGCATATTTGAAAACATTAAGCGCTAACCCTGTTCCTTACCCTGCTCCACCTGTAACAGAGGAAGAAAAGGAAGAGGAAGCGACTGATGACGCGGACACGACAGTAGGTGAAGTGGTGAAGGGAGATGACAAGGCTGAGGAAATCATCATTCCAGTAACCCATGATGACGAATCAGACGCAGCAGGTGACTAAAAAAACTTATAACATCTTTATGGAGATGCTTGGCATTATCATATTTCTATGACGGACAAAAAAACAGATAAAGATGTGAAAAAACCAGAGGGCGCTGCGCCAACTGACAAAAACTCTGCGGAGAAAGACAAAAAGCCTGCGGAAAATAAACCATTATCTAAAACGGTCAAAGGCGATGCGCCTGAAGATTCTAACGATATTTTTCAAAAAACGGGAACGACTCGTCATTTAAAAGCCTTTGTGTTCCTGATTATTTTGTTTACGGTGATAGGGATGGTGTGGCAGAATCGTGATCGGATTGATGATGTGAAAACTAAAATCACCCGCACCTTCAACGGTATTGGGGACGGATTTGGTTTTGCGAGTGACACACCAACGCACAAGAAGCTGGATGTGTTTAAGGCGGGAGATGAGCAACCGCAAAAAGAAGCATTATCCCCAAAAAAACCTGCAGCAGATATTCCAGAACGCGCCGATATGACATTGGCAGAAAAAGTTGCTGAGAATAATGGTGAACAAACAGCACCCGCTGAAGACGAAAACACAAAAGATATTACACCGTCAGACACAGAAGAAGCTGATATTCCCGACCCTGTGTTATTTCCCGATATTTTATCAGATGTTATTGATGATACGGTGGATGAAGTTACCATACCCGAATCCATACAGGAAAATCCAACGCAGGATGAAGATGAGGCTCAGGAACGTGAAGAAAGCGCGGTGACTGCAGTTGAAGAAAATGCAGAAAAATTGCAGCGCCTGAACGCAGAAAATGATGCGTTAGAACAACGTTATCAGGAAAAAATTGATGCACTGGAAGCTGAACTGTCAACGTTACGGGGATCACTGAAAAAAGCAAAGCGTGACACGAAAGAGCAGCGTGAATTGCTGAAACGATTCCATGTATTTTCCGAGCTGATGCTGGAAGGGAAGAACGCAGAAACTGCTTACAGGCGTTTAATGAAATATGCTCCTGAATATATTGAAGATGATATGGCGTTTTTTGCCCCATTAGTGACCACGGGCATTGCGGATATTGACCAGTTGAAAGCGTTATTTTCCCGTTCAGTGGAAGCAGCGTTTTCACCATCACAACCAGAAGAAGCTGCGGGTGCATGGGCACATGCAACACATTGGTTTAAATCTTTAGTGGTGGTGCGCAAAACAGGGTTTCACGAAGGGGAAGATGATGAAACCATCATAGCCAGAGCTGAACAGGAATTGCAGCAGGGTGATGTGGATCAGGCAATCAGTGAACTTGAAGGATTAAGTGTAGAGAACAGCAAATATTTCTCAGACTTCATGCGTAAGGCACGTATCAATATTCAGGCGCGCCACAAACTTAAAAAGATGCGGGACATCCTATGACGCTGATTCGGATTATATTGCTGATATTATTTATTGCACTCATTGCAGGCGCATCATTATGGGTGAGCAACAATCCTGGCAATCTGGAATTAGAGTGGCTGGGATATAGCATTCAGACATCTTTCTGGGTGGTGCTGGTTGCAACATTGCTGGTGATCATTGCTTCATGCTTCCTGTTCTGGGTGGTAATGAAATTATTTTATCATGCAAAATCCTTCAAAAAAGGGCGTGCGCTGAAACATCATGATAAAGCATATGAGACATTTACTGATATTATCGTGGCACTATCACTCCATAATTATGATCAGGCAGATGCGTTGCTGAAAAAAACAAAGCGCAATATTGGTGACAATTCATTAACAGCTTTGCTGGAAGCGCATCTGGCATCTAAACAGGGCAATGAAGTTCAAAAAATTGAATCCTTTCAGAAATTATCTGACTATGAGCAGACTCATTATCTGGCTGCCCGTGCTTTAACTCGTCAGCATATTATGCAACATAATGATGCAGATGCGATGGAACAGGCAAAGCGTGCTTATAAATTGCGTCCTGACATTAAAGATTCGGTGGTTGCCTATCTGGATCGGCTATTGCTTGCGTCTGAATATAATGAAGCACGCAGTGTCGTTACTGTTGCATCACGGCAGAAAGTGATCACGAAACAGGAAAAAGACCATTTTAATGCGCTGATATATTATGTGCAATATAGCCACGGTGAAATTGGCGATAAAAACCATTTGAAGAAATCATTTGAAACCTCGCCTGCATTTGTGCCATCATATCATTACATCACCATGCTATGCGCAGAAGGCAATGAACGTGCTGGCTTTAAAGCATTGTGCAAAGCGTGGAAAGTAGCGCCACATGCAAAATTAAATGACATTTTTGTAGAACATTTTGTTGGTGACACTGACAAATCCATCAAACGTGCGCAGCTCCTGCTTAGAATGCATCCTGAACATATTGAGAGCCATATCCTGCTTGGCAAAGTCGCTGTGCTGACGCAGCAATGGAGTCTGGCAAGAAATCATCTGAAAGCCGCATTGGAAATTGAGCCGCAAATGCGCATTTTCCGATTGATGGCAACACTGGAACGCGAAGAATTGCAGGATAACGAAAAGGCTAATCAATGGCTTGAGCGTTTGAAACATGCCCGCCCTGACCCATCATGGCACTGCCGCATGTGCGGATATAACGCAGCAGACTGGAAAATGCACTGCATCTCCTGCGACGCATTTGACAGTTTTGACTGGCATAATATGCCGTTAGCGGGTGCGCAGCCTGCATCTGGACATCTGACAAATGTTAACGCACCATTAGATTTTCTCGAGACATAACCTATCGTCTCTTGATGCCTGCCACTTTATTATACTTTGCGTTTAACAGAGTATAATAATGACGACTTTTATCTTCATCGCATGTTTGCTGTTATTTGCAGCGATTGGAATTGGTTCATCCAGATTCAAAAAAAATTCCACGACGGATTATCTTCTCGCAGGGCGGGGCGTTAATCCGTGGTTTATCGCCTTATCTGCCCTATCCACCAGCCAAAGCGTATTCCTGTTCACAGGGCAGGTGGGTTACGCTTACGCAGAAGGATTATCCTCCATCTGGCTGGCGATAGGCTGGGCGGTTGGTGACTATATGGCGTGGGTTGTTGCCTTCAGGCGCATACGTGAAGTGACAGAAAAACAGCAAATAAACAGCATTTCGGGGTTGCTTGCCGTTGACGGACGCTATTGCAAAGTGGCGCGTGCTTCAGCCTCTATTATCATTATATTTTTAAGCATCTATGCCGCAGCGCAGTTGCTTGCAGGGGGCAAAGCACTCCATAGTATGTTTGGCTGGGATTATAGCACAGGCATCATCGTTGGAAGCATCATTGTGGTGTGTTACTGCTTTTCAGGCGGCATACGCGCATCCATCTGGACAGATGCAGCCCAGACCATTGTTATGATTGGGGCGTTATTGCTGATACTGACCGTATCGCTATATCATATTGGCGGAGCAGGTGCGCTCTTGCCAAAATTATCGCAGCAATCTCCAGAGCTTGTTGCGCTCCTGCCAGATTCATTAATGTTCGGCTTTGGCGCATTTTTCATTGGCTGGATTGTTGCTGGCTTTGGGGCTATCGGACAGCCGCATATTCTGGTGCGCGCTATGGCAATAGACTCTGCAGATAATATTGCAAAAGCACGTAACATACGCGCAGTCTGTGGCATTATCACTGCGTTCAGTGCAATTGCCATTGGTTTGAGTGCCAGAATATTACTGCCTGAGCTGGATGATCCAGAGCTGGCGATGCTGAACCTCTCTGAACTCTATCTGCCAGAAGCGCTTACAGGGCTGGTCATGGCAGGGTTGTTTGCGGCAATCATCTCAACGGCAGACTCTCAGATTCTTTCATGTTCTGCTGCCATCACGCAACATATCATTCCGAATATATCCAAATCCGTTATTGCTGCGAAAACGGCGACATTATGTCTGTCAGTTTTTATTTGCTGCATAGCATTGTTAAATAATGACAGTATCTTTTCACTGATTACCTTTTCATGGTCTGCGCTTGCATCGGCACTTGGAATTGTCATTCTGCTACGTTTATGGGACAGGAAGTTGGGGGCGCTGGAAACATTATGTATTATGGTAAGTGGGTTGGCAGTGGCGTGCAGCTGGCGCTCGCTGGGCTATGCTTCATCTCTTTATGAAGTGTTGCCAGGGATGGCTGCTGCTACAGGCATGTATGGCGTTATTTTGCTGGTGCGCAAACGCAGGCTGGTGCTGCATTAAAATTTATTATAATCATACCGCGTGGGATGCACTTCAGGCTGCACAGATGGTGAGGCACTATATGTCCCCACAGGTTTAAACACAGAATTTCCTGCGCTGCCACCAGGAGACAACACCGCAGGAACAGGGCATACACGGTTTCTGCCACCATTTTTTGCATCATAGAGCGCATTATCTGCGCGTTTAATGAGGGCAGATGTATTATCATTCAACATGCCCAATTCGGCAATCCCAATACTTACAGTTTTTGTAATCTGCCCTTCTTCATGTGATATGCTGAAAGGATAATTGGCAATGTGATTGCGCACGCGTTCTGCCAGATGAAAAGCATCAGATAAAATTGTCTCAGGCAGTAGCACCATAAATTCTTCCCCGCCAATACGCGCGACCAGGTCTGAACTGCGCACCGCATCCACAATGCGTTTGGCAAGCTGCTGCAGAATTTCATCCCCCACATCATGCCCATACGTGTCGTTCACTGGTTTGAAATGGTCCATGTCCAGAATCATCAAAGAGAAAGGCTTGCGATTCTGGATGGATTGATTCACGATGTTCTGAATATGCGCATCAAGGAAGTTTCGGTTATACAACCCTGTCAGACTGTCAGTAATTGCCATAGAGACACTAGCCTGATAATTTGATTTTAGTGCATCCTGATATTTCTTGCGGCGAATCTGTGTCTTGATGCGTGCTTCCATCTCATTGAGTTCAACAGGCACAGTGAGATAGTCATTAATGCCCAGCTCCAGCCCTTTCAGCATGAGATGGGTTTCTTCTTCATCCACCAACACAATGGTGGGTACATTGCGCAGATGTTCCACATTTTTCAGTTGTGCCGCCAGCCGCATTCCGTCCGTGTCCATCAACATGGTGGAAATCACAATAAGATCTGTCTGTATCTGATTTTCTTTCAGCACATTAAATGCTTCTTCATGATCCTGATAATGATGCACATCATAGGTAGAGTTCAAACGCTCTAAGATATTGCGTGACTGCACCATATCATCTTCTACCAGTACGATATGTGAGCCAGATACATCTGCCGTGAAGCTGTTTTCTTCTTCACTCAGCACGCCAACTTCTTTTCCTGTCTTGTCTCGCAGGCGAAGTTCATCCAGCAGCACTTTAATTCGCACGAGAGATTTTACACGGGCAAATAATGCGGTATCATTAATTGGTTTGGTGATGAAGTCATCTGCGCCTGCTTCCAGCCCCTTCACGCGGTCAGATACATCACTTAACGCTGTTACCATCACTACGGGAATATGGGATATTTCAATATCCGCCTTGATGCGGCGGCATACTTCAAAGCCGTCAATACCAGGCATCATCACATCGAGCAGCACCATATCAGGTTTGTGTTCACGAATCTGCTCAAGCGCTTTGAACCCGTCCTCCGCCGTGATAACATCATAATATTCGCTCGCCAGCTTGGCTTCGAGAAGTTTTACGTTTGCGGGTATATCATCAACAACGAGGATTAATGCAGTCATGGGAAGTTATTGTGCCTCTTGGGCTTTAGGTTCTAAAAAGGATTTTACGGAAGTCAGGAAGTCAACAATAGAGATAGGCTTGGACACATACCCCTCACAGCCTGCATGAAGGATTTTTTCCTCATCATTTTTCATGGCAAAAGCAGTTACGGCGATGATGGGGATGTGAGCAATTTCAGGGTCTGCCTTAATGCGCTTTGTGACTTCCAGCCCTGAAATTTCAGGCAACTGAATATCCATCAGAATCAGGTCAGGATGAATGGATTTTGTAATGTTAATCGCTTCATAGCCTTCTTTGGTTTCAATGGTTTTATAGCCATTAGCGCCCAGAAGATCTCGGAACAGCTTGAGGTTCAAGTCATTATCCTCAACAATTAATATGGTTTTCTGCGGTGTGTCCAACTGTTCATCCTCTATCGTCTTTGCGCGCATATCGTACATGTTACTACCTGTTTAGTATCTTGTAATGTAGCGTCTAAAGATTAAATTAGTCTTACTATTTATTGTTGCCTTATCTTCAAACATAACACAATTTGCAGAAACATTTGCATTTCATTTGTTTATTTATTATGAAGGATAAGCATTTTTTGGTGCAGTGTGGGGGAATAGCTCAGTTGGTTAGAGCAGGATGCTCATAACGTCTTTGTCGGGGGTTCAAGTCCCTCTTCCCCTACCAGTTGCGCAAACGTTTCTTAATCAGGGTTTCCCGTGCAGCGTTTAGCACTGCTCCTGAACCCCCTTTTAATATTATGTTGCGAACAATGCGTAGCATTGCTTCGCTGGTTCAAGTCCCTCTTCCCCTACCATTTACACATAAAAAGCATTGAGAATGCTTTTTATGTGTAAATCACGGTAGTCTTATCATTTGGAGGTTGAGCGACAGCGAAGCCGAACGGATGCTTAGACGGACGTGTTCAGCTTTAGAATCTGGTGTGTAGCCTCTATATGGAATAAGCCTTCCCCCGTATTTAAAAACCAATATAATATACTTCCCCTCAAGCCCTTTTTGCTCTATGCATAAATCACACATTCGCATACACCATTTAGGTGCATTTTTTTCATGATTGATTTATTTTGCGTAGCATCATTATCCGACTACGTCTTAGTCCCCCTCTCATCCACTATCATCATTGTGCTCAGCATTTGCGCATTGATTTTATATTTCTGGATAAGCTGGGTATTTCTGTGGGTTGTGATATCGAGCATATTATTTATCATCAACACATTGTTTGATGCGTATTTTTCGGCTGAAGATGGTATCTTTCCATTTATACTATGCTGTTTTGCGCTCATAAATACTCTACTTACCTTTTCTTTCGTACTGTCAGAAATTGGATAAATAACAACACGCTAAAGCTCTGAAGTTCATTCGGAGCTTTTTTATTGCAAATTTAGTGAATTGCGATATTACTGCGTTTAACACTCGTTTATGCTTATAAAGCATCTTTTTTTCTAATGAATATATTATTCGCGTTCATCAAAGACGCTGTTTTGATTACCTTCGCATGTCTTATTGCCTTGCTTATATGTGGTATCGTACTCTTAGTATCATACTATCTGTATCTGTGCATATTTTATGCTCTGGTGATGATGATAAACATATTATTTGGGCATTGGATTTATATTGATGAAGATGATAACAGGGTATTAGACTTTTTTGCCTTTTTTGGAGCTGGGATAAACTTAGTCTGCATCATAATATATGCAGGGGAAAGATTCCTGTAACCTTTCAATAGAATACACCTTTATTGGTACTTTTTTTATTATGGACATTTTCATGCAGCTTGCGCGAGCGCTTGCAACAGGAGCGATGCTGACAGGATCACTCTTTCTTGGCATATGGCTTTGTGTGCTGTATCAAAAGCTAACATATTTCCTGATAATGGAAATATGGTATCGTGCAGCCATGACAAGCAACCAGATATTCAAAACGCGTTATCGTGTGATTGATGGTTCTTTCACTGAAAGATTGGTGTTTTTATTTTCAATATTGAACACAATACTGACAGTGCCGCTCACCGTAGCGCTTATCATATCATAGACTTCATTTCCTGCCACCTCTGGCGGGATTTTTTTTAATATAGTATGCATATGGAGAAGGGTTGATATAATCTGGAACATTGCGTTTAATGCGCAGGCTTACCGCGCTTCTACGCGGTTGCGCCCATTTTCCTTTGCGGCATATAATGCTTCATCTGCTCTGTTATATAAGTCGTTAGAGTGGTTATCTGTAAATTTGTCAAATGTGGTGACACCGAAACTGGCTGTCATTGGCAGCGAAAGTTTTTTGCCTTTATGGTCAATATGTAGAGGATATTCCTCAATATTGCGCCGTAGTTTTTCTGCCACCAGCAGCGCTTTTTCTTTGTTTGTCAGCGGCAGTAAAATAAGAAACTCTTCGCCGCCAATCCGTCCAAGCACATCTTCCGCGCGGATGGATGTCTCAACAATATGTGAGAAATGCTTTAATGCTTCATCTCCTGTCTGATGACCATATTCATCATTCACATTTTTGAAGTGATCAATGTCGCAAATCAGCAATGCCAGATCATGGTCATGGCGTTTCGCGCGTTGTAATTCTCTGTGGATAATCTCGAATACAGCACGACGATTTAACACATCAGTGAGTTCATCTGTACTGGCAATGGTTTCCATACGTTCCGAATATTTCTTGATGCGGGTGATTAATGGTCTGAATATCACTATAGCTTCCAGCAGGATGATGCCCAATATTGCCAAAATAGAAATGCCCTGAATGGTTACCAGATTCTTTATTTTTTCATCAGAATTTCGTTCATATGCGATTACCGCCACATCAAGATCATTCAGTAATTTACCCTCAGCCAGGGTCTTGGCTCGTTGATAGGTTTGTGAATCAATGCGAATGCCATTATTAATATCCGCCAGTATGGCTCGAACATCCTTAATATATTGCCGAACGGTTTGATCCAAGTTGTATGGCTCACGGTAATAGATTTTCTGCAATGGTTCAGGAAGATTGCCAGATAGCCCTATATCCGTATTTCCTTTTGTAAGTGCATGGTGAGATTTTTCAAACAGATTGATGCTTTCCAGTAAATTATTCTGAGCATCAGCATTATTATTTATTATGGTGTTCGTCATGAATAATGCTGTTCTTTGGGATAACATCCTCTGCCGACCTGCAATATTGATGGTGCGGGCAGATTCTTCCTGTTCGATAATCACACGTTTCACCACAAGATGCGCACCGATCGACATGCCCGCGATAAGTGAGAGCCCGACAATATAAGCAAGTGTCAGAAGACTGACAGGCTTATGTTCCAGAAAATTTTTGATGATCATATGTCTGTGTCTAACCTGCGCATGGGTGTCGTAATTATTCCGCTATCATTGAGATAAATAGTAAAAAAACCGTTCATATAATGAGATGAATTACAGAATAGTTTATTGATTATTTCAGTGTAATCATAATGTTTACTCACGCTACAACATAGTGTAGATAAGTCTTAAAACCGAAAAGGAACGGATTCATGGATATTGAACAACGACTGCAGGAATTAGCAATTGAATTGCCAGATGTGCCTGCACCAGTGGCAAACTTTGTGCCTTATGTGATTTCAGGCAATCAGGTGATCGTGTCTGGCACATTGCCAGTGGAGCGGGGTGAGCTTGTGGGCAAAGGCAAGGTGGGTGAGAATATTACACCCGAAGAAGCGGCGGATATTGCGCGCGTCTGCGGCATTAATCTGCTTGCGGTGGCGAAAAAAGCCTGCGGTGGCGATCTGTCCAAAATTGCGCGTGTGGTGAAGCTGGGCATTTTTGTGAACAGCACAACGGATTTTGGCGATCATCCGAAAGTGGCAAACGGCGTATCAAACCTGATGGTGGATGTGTTCGGCAAAGAAAAAGGCGCTCATGCGCGCTTTGCGGTGGGTGCAGGCAGTCTGCCATTTGGCGTGGCTGTGGAAGTGGATGCCATTTTTGAGCTGGCTGCGTAAGTACCGCAAAAGAAAAGACTCCTGCCAAAGTGGCGGGAGTCTGATAAAATATTTAGCGTATCATAAATTCACCATAGTGGCTGGTAAATTCAAGATCGTGGTTAAGCCATATTTTCTCTATTTTTTTCAATAAAGATGCATGCTTGACAATCACTTTGCATTTATATGCGTTTCTATATTCTTCAGTTAGTCGTTTCCATTCCAGCGACGCTTCTTTCAAAGTACGCGCGGTGGTTATATATCGGTTGGGGATATAATATATATCTCTTTGATAATCGACTACAATGTACAACAGAAAAGAACGTTCCAGAAATAATTTTTTCTTTTGAGAGATAAACATAATTCTCGGTAATAATAGGACATGCCATTAAAGCGCATTGCGCAAAAAAAAAGATAAAAATCTATAATTTAGCGAATGGCTAAATAAATGGTTAATGTAATATTAATCTATTATATTCTTAAATGCAATTACTTTGCACGCATCGCATCAAGCGCGCTACGTAAATCAGCAATCAAATCCTGCGGATCTTCCAAGCCAATATGAAAACGCAGCAGCCATTGCTCTTTTTCCCAACGGTCTTTCGTGGCTATGCGGGATTCCTGCGGGCGATATGGAATCATCAGGCTTTCATAGCCTCCCCACGAAAAGCCCATGCCGAAATGATGCAGGTTATTTGAAAAGGCGGCCACTGCATCACGTGAAATGTCTGGCTTGAGCGCCACGGCGAACAAGGCACATGCGCCGCTCATCTGCTCTTTCCAGATGTCATGTCCACGTGCGCCTTCCATTGCGGGGTAGAGAATTTCGGCAATTTCTGGCTGGTCTTTGAGATACGCAATCACCTCATGCGTATGGCGCACCTGCATTTCCAGCCGTGCTTTCATGGTGCGCAATCCGCGCAGCGCCAGATTGCATTCGTCACCTGTCACATAATTACCAAGCTGAATAGACGACTTTGCAATCGCTTTTTGATGTTGCGCTTTGGTGCTGACTGCGCCCATCACCACGTCTGAATGCCCCGCGGGATATTTCGTGACTGCCTGAATGGCAATATCCACACCCAGTTCAAATGGTTTGATATATAAAGGTGTTGCCCATGTATAATCCATCATGGTGATGCAATCATGCTCATGCGCCAGTGTGCATAGCCCACGAATATCCTGCATTTCAAACGTCATTGAACCAGGCGCTTCCATGAATATCAACACAGTATTATTTTTGAATAAGGCTTTTGCATCTGCAGGAGTGATTTCGGGGTCGTAAAAAGTGGTTTCAATGCCCATTTTGCCCAGCGTATGCTCACAAAAAGCGCGGGTAGGACCATACACACTATCCGAAATGAGAATATGGTCACCTGATTTCACAAAAGCGAGCAACGAAGTGGTGATGGCGAGCAATCCAGATGGTGTGAGCAACGTATAATCCGCATCAATCAACGCGCTAAGCGTATCGGACAAGGCAAGCGTGGTGGGGTTGCCCTGACGACCATATGCCAGCCCCTTTGGTGCGCGCGCATAATAGGCTTCCTGAAACGCATCGAAATTGTCAAACAGAATGGTCGAGGCGCGGTAGGTTGGCGGGTTGACACTGGCAAATTCCGTATGGTCACGTCCCGAAGTGATGAGTGTTGTCTGTTTCGTCGTCATAATGGGTGCAATCGTTCAATAAAAAACAATTACTTAACATTGCATCCACGAAAAACCAACTATTATATGTGTTACATTATCATGACTGTCAGAAAAGGGCAGCAGACATACACGATATTTCAGCACCTTGTTCGCATAATTCACGGTAGAGCCAGTATTGATTTTAACCTCACGATCATCCACACATTCAGCAATGCCAGAGAGCATTTTTTTATACATTTTATCAAATGTTTTTGGTGTCAGCTTGCCGCCTTCGGACTGATCTGTCATCACTTCTCCCGCTTTATCTCCCAGAAAAACAATGTTAAAGCTGATATTATCATCAGTAACAGGGTTCACGCTAAGCACGCAACATTGCTGCCAGATGTCTGAAATGGTATTATAATTAAACTGCGCAAACAGCGGCGGGGGCTGCAATTCCGCGAGTTTGTCCCAGACTTTGACCATGCGTGTGGTGAGGCGTTTATCATTCATATTAGGAAAGTAGCATATAAGCATTAAAACAAGTTTAAGACTTTGTTACAGTTGCGTGATAATCGTTGCATAAATGTCAGTGCGTCTTTATTGTGGCAGCCATGACAAAAGATACATTTTACCCCCAGATTCAGTCCGATACGGATTTTGTGAAACTTGAAGAGCAGGTGCTGGATTTCTGGCGCAACGAACAGGTGTTTGAAGCATCAGTCGATGAACGTGCTGAACAGATTGACGGCGCAAGCAATGCATATGTGTTCTATGACGGCCCTCCATTTGCCAATGGCTTGCCGCATCACGGGCATTTGCTCACGGGGTATGTAAAAGATGTGGTGGCGCGGTATCAAACGATGCTTGGGAAACGTGTCGAGCGCCGTTTCGGGTGGGATTGTCACGGGCTTCCTGCGGAAATGGGCGCAGAGAAAGAACTTGGCGTCTCAGGGCGTCAGGAAATTATGGATTTGGGGATTGAGAAATTCAATAATCACTGCCGTTCATCTGTGATGAAATATCGTGACCAGTGGGAAGCCTACGTCAACCGTCAGGCGCGCTGGGTGGATTTTGAGAATGACTATAAAACCATGGACACGCCTTATATGGAATCTGTCCTCTGGGCGTTCTCAGAGTTGCACAAAAAGGGGCTGATTTACGAAGGCTTCAAAGTGATGCCGTATAGCTGGGCAGCGGAGACGGTGCTGTCGACCTCTGAGATTCGCATGGATGACGCGACGCGGGAGAAGGTGGATAAAGCGGTTGAGGTTGGTTTTAAGTTGAAGAACCACAATATCAAAGGGTTGCAAAATGAAGATGTGTATGTTGTTGCCTGGACAACGACTCCGTGGACATTACCAAGCAATCTTGCGTTGGCAGCAAGCAAAGAGATTACCTACAAAATTGAGCAAAATGGTGACGCATGGTTTATTCGTCAACACAACTCCCCCCTTGAGGGGGAGTCGAAGAGCGCAAGCGATTCGGTGGGGGGGGATAATCAATTACCCAACGCCCCCCACCAAAACGGCAATGCCGCTTTGACTCCCCCTCAAGGGGGGAGTTGTTCGGGTGATGAATTAATCGGCTTAGAATATGAACCACTTTTCCCGTATTTCGCCAACCACCCCAATGCTTTCCGCATTTTGGATGGCACAGACTTCATTGAAGCAGGTAGCGGGACGGGCATTGTGCATATGGCACCTGGCTTTGGTGAGGATGATCAGCGCGTCTGTGCAGAAAATAACATAGACGTCGTCGTGCCAGTGGATGAGCAGGGGCGTTATACGGATGCGATTTATGATCAGATTATCATTGAAACTGACCGCTGCATTTTAAAGTCACTCGATGCATCAGACGAAGAACATTTCATCAAACTGCACACCAATGAAGCGGTGATGGCAACGGTGAATGATGGGCTGCTGACTGTCGAAGAAGCCAAAGTAAATTTTGCCAATAACCTCAAACATTTTAAAGAACATGGATATGGACAGTTTGCGGCGTATCACAAAGAAACAGGTGAATTTATTGGGCGCGCGGGGCTGAACTTCATTGCACAATGTGAAGATTATCCTGCCCGCCCGACACTCCGCGCAGCTTTGATGCCAGATTTCTGGCGTGCGGGCTATGGTAGAGAACTATGCCGCGCGGCACTGGCATTCGGTTTCGAAACGCTGAAATTGCAGGATATTGCAGGCGGGGCAGTGGAATCCAACCCGCGCAGCCATATTATGATGCAATCTTTGGGCATGAAAAAGCTCGGCGATGTGCAATTTGCGCATTCCAAAGGACCATATTTCCTGATTAACGCACAGGAGTTTGATAAGGGTGAGAGCCGAGTGGAGGCGCATACGCTATCCCTCAAAGGCTTAAATGTGATTCAGGAAACCAAAGGCAAACGCGCGGACGAACCATATTCAGATGCACAGCTTGAAAAATACGGGCTGGCAAATTTGCGGATTATTCAGTGGTTGAAAGCACGCGGGCAATTGGTGAAACAAGATGATTACGCGCATAATTACCCGCATTGCTGGCGCACCGATAAACCGATTATCTATAAAGCCATGTCATCTTGGTTTGTGGATGTGCCACAAATTAAAGACCGTATGGTGGAGCTGAATCAAGGCATTAACTGGATTCCTGACCATATTAAAGATGGGCGGTTCGGCAAATGGCTGGACAATGCCCGCGAATGGTCCATCAGCCGTTCACGCTTCTGGGGCTGCCCCATTCCCGTGTGGCGCTCGGACAATCCTGAGAATGATACGCTCTATGTATTCGGCTCGATTGCAGAACTGAATGAATTCTTTGATGCAGATGTCACGGATTTGCATAAGCCTTACATTGATGAACTCACCAAGCCAGACCCAGGCAACCCAAAATATACCATTTCGCGCGTGCCTGAAGTGTTTGATTGCTGGTTTGAATCTGGCTCTATGCCGTATGCGCAGGTGCATTATCCGTTTGAAAATAAAGACTGGTTTGAAGCGAATTATCCTGCGGATTTCATTGTGGAATATGAAGCGCAGACGCGCGGCTGGTTCTATAATATGATGGTGTTGTCGGTCGCACTATTTGACAATATCCCATTTAAAAACTGCATTTGTCATGGTGTGGTGCTGGATGATAAAGGACAGAAGCTCTCCAAGAAGCTGAAAAACTTTGCAGACCCGAATGATTTATTCAATAAATATGGCTCAGATGCGTTGCGTTGGTTCATGCTCTCCTCGACTATCATGCGCGGGAATGAGTTGTTCCTTGACCCCGAGGGACTGTTCATTCGTGATGCGGTGCGCTTATATATCAAACCACTCTGGAATGCGTATCATTTTTTCTGCTTGTATGCAAATGCAGATGGGGTGAAGGCGGAGTTTTCTGTGACTTCTGAGAATGTGATGGATAGATATATTCTCAATAAATGTGCCAGCATGGTGGAAGGTGTGCGCGGCTCTATGGATGCGTATGATACGCCATCTACCACCACGCAGATCAGTGCGTTTTTAGAGGTGCTGAATAACTGGTATATCCGCCGTTGCCGTCCGCGCTTTTGGAGTCAGGAACGCAGTGCGGATAAGTTGGATGCGTATAATACGCTCTATACCGTGTTGCATACGGTTTGCCGCGTGGCTGCGCCGTTCCTGCCGCAAATTACAGAGAGCATTTTTGCAGGTTTAAGCAATGGTGGGGAAATGAGCAAAAGCGCAAGCGTGCATTTGCAAGCATACCCCGAAGAACTCCGCGCACTCAAAGACGAAAGCGATTTGATGCAGGATATGGATCGCGTGCAGGAAATCTGCAATACGGCACACAGCATCAGAAATGACGTGAATATCCGTATTCGTCAGCCTTTGGCGGAACTCTCGGTATATGGCGCAAATATCACCAGCCATCAGGAGTATTTCAAAGAGCTGATTGCAGATGAAACCAACGTGAAAGCCGTGGCATTTTCAGACGATTTAGACGTCGTTGCCACACGACAATTGAAAGTGAATTTTAAAGTGGCTGGCAAGCGTCTGGGCGCCAAGATGAAATCCGTGGGCGCGGCTGCACGTTCGGGCGAGTGGAGTTTACAGGAAGACGGCACGATTTCGCTGGCAGGTGAACAGTTGCTGGCTGAAGAGTTTGACTACACGCTCGAATCCACCGTGAAAGTGGGCGCAGGCGCATTGCCCGCGCAGGATGGTTTGGTGGTGCTGGATACAACGCTGACAGAGGAGCTACGTGCAGAAGGCATCGCCCGTGATATGGTGCGCCTTATTCAGCAATCCCGCAAGGATGCAGACTTCAACGTGGCAGATCGCATTCATTTAACCATTGATGCAGATGCTAGCGTAACAGATGCAGTGAAACAGTTTGAAGCCTACGTCAAGTCACAAACACTGACCGAGCATATTGCGTATGGCAAAACAACCAGCGCAAACACCGCCACAGGCAGCATCGCCGAACAGAGCGTGACACTAGGGCTGGAGGTGAAGGAGGCGGAAAAGGTGAGTGCCTAGATGCTGACTAACCTTGTTTGGAAATTAAGCTTGTATGATTTTGTATGATTGACCAAAGATATAAATTATTTGAATTACTATTTCAGGATTTAAAGGATGATGAAGTAGGAAATTTCCCTAATTTAAAACCGCTTTTAGCTCATTATACTTCCGTGCAATCTTTAGAAGGTATCATAAAGAATAATGAGATATGGTTCTCTAATCCTTTATTTATGAACGATTTAGAAGAGCTTCGTTATGGCTTGCTCATGGGACAGAAACTATTTCTGGATGATAAAGATATTTTTGAAGCTTGTGGCACTAGGAAAAGATTTTTGATACTAGAAGAACAATTTAATCATTATATCTCATATTTTGAGGATGAACATGCATTTAATATTTATGCGTTTTGCCTTTCTGAGCATGACCCTACTGACAATGATGGGTTACTATCAATGTGGCGCGGCTACGGAGCACAAGGAAATGGTGTTTCCATAATATTTGATTTCTCAAAGTTGGAAGTGCAAGAAAACACCCCCTTGATATGTTCCAAAGTAAGTTATGCGTCAAGAGAAGAACGAGAGAATTGGATTTCATCAAAATTTTCTGAATTTGCAACGATTCTAAGACAATCAGAGCTCTTGGATGAAGAGTTACATGTAGCTGCTAAATATTTAGTTGAAAGATTAATAATTTTTTCTCTTTTTGCAAAACACAAGGGTTTTAAAGAAGAAAAAGAATGGAGAGTTGTTTATATACCTGGCTTAGATGTAAACAACCTTTTGCATCCTATGTTTAGTTATTTCATAAGCTCAAAAGGTATTGAGCCGAAACTGAAATTGAAATTAGAACCTGTTGATGGGTTAATATCTAGCGATGTTACATTAGACAATTTGGTAAGCAAAATTATACTGGGTCCAGCTAATTCTTCTGTGTTATCGCAGAAGTCAGTAATTCGTATGCTAGAAAAAATTGGCAGAGGTGATATGGCAAACAGAGTAATTCCATCAACAATTCCGTTTCGCCCTATCTAATGTTACTTTTCCAAAGATATGGTTTTGTTAAGAGCATTAGCGGGTGAAACCTCCCACATATTATAACACCATCCTCACCATTTTTGGGTTGTTACCTTGTGCGGCGTTTGCGCCGTTAATTGCTGGGAGTATGGTGTTCATGATACTGTCTCCCATCCTGCTAATAATGCTGGTGATAGGCGCATATCAGACGGTGGTGATGGGGGATGTTCAGATGGTATATACTCCACTACACATAATATTTTACGTTCTCTGCGGTTTTGGTGGGTTTTGTGGTGCGTGGCTGTTCTTTGAGCGGCAGGCAAAAGATGGGCGCTTGCAAGTGTGGACACGCAAACACACCATCAGCGCATTATGGGCAGCGTTTGGCTTGCTGGGGTTTATGGTGATATGTTATACAAGTGACCTCTATCGTAAACTGATGCAATTTGAGGTGAAGCTGGTACTGAATATGCTGTTATGGAGTCCGTATCTGGCGTTGTTTTTGGTGTGGCGGTATAGGCATAATGCGCAAACGCAAAATTAATATGGTTGTGTTAAATTAAGAACATACAAAAAGAAACTTACGAAACTGGCACATATAGCGGCTTTATAACCTTCAATCGCATATCGCTTTAAACCAGAGAAAACGATGAATAAAAAAAACTATTGTAGTAAAATAAATAAATATGCGTTACTGCCTGCCATTTTAATGCCATTTGCTTATCTAATAACCTATAAAGACTGGTCGACTGTTGCTATAATGGCGGCGTTGCTCTCAACGGTAGGATTCGCTATAGCAGCGCTTTTTTTCTGTGCCGCGATAAAAACAAAAAAAGCCGAAAAATTATGGTCTTGGTGGCAGTATTTAATAGGGATCATAGGTCTGATATATGCTTCTTACGCGTTATATCTCAATAAAACGCTAGTAATTTTCGCAATCATCGCTGCAAAAGAGGCATCCTTATATGACTATAAAATGCTTACGGCTTTTCTAATGATATTAGTGTTGGGGTTTAATATCTCAGTAATAATAAGTTGTTTTCTTGCTTTTTGGTATAGACCTAAAAAAAACTGAAAAGGGTCATACATAAAACAAATAGATGTATATAACTTCAAACTAGAACTAGACAGTATCGAATGATAGAAAGAATAAACCTCTTTTTTAGCCACGAACTGATCTACACGCTTATTATAGATGAGCGATATAGAAATGATAGAATAAGGTTAAGCAATTAATATGACAGATAAAAACTATAATAGATGGATGCTATATGGAGGTATTTTGCCCTGTATATTGCTCGCACCATTATGGATAATAGGAATATTTTTAAGTGGTATAGGTTTAAGCGGGCTTGCAGGATTAGTATTTTTTTGCGTAGCAAAAAGTGACAAGGAATTACATAAGCAATGGAATATAGGACATTATCTCGCTCTTTGCGCTGCACTTCCAGGATATTTTATCTTTGCGATACCAACAATAAGTACCTTAATTGAAAGATTTAGTTTCGAGCTTGCCATGATATTCTGGTTAGCAATAGTAATAATAGTGTCAGCTTTGCCATTTGTTACTATGTGCATTGCTATCAAACACCGCCCAAACCCTACTCAATAAAAATCTCCACCCGTCGGTTCTTCTCTTCCTTCACCCCATCTCCCGTTTTCACCAGCGGGTCAGATTCGCCGAAAGCGAAGATGGTCATAATGTCTTTGCTAATGCCGAACTTGCTGAGCCAGTGCTGGATTGTGCCTGCGCGGCGCTCAGAGAGTTCACGGTTATATTGTTCACTGCCTGACGTATCCGTATGTCCGTTTAGTGCCAGTGTAAATGGTTCTGTGATGCTTTTAAGGGCATTGGCAATGGTGCGCAGGTTGTTTTGTGCAATCTGGCTTAACGTGGCTCTGTCCCAGTCAAAGTAAATCAGGTAGGATGTGGAAAGCTCTGGCTGCGGCGCATCCAGATTCTTGGTGACAATCGCATCATATTGCTTGCGGTCTGATTTGTGCGTCAGCAAAGTGAAGGCGTTGTAAAAGGATTGCTGGCAAAATTCTATCTGGTTTTTAGGTGCGCCGACATTGGCTCTCAGCACCCAGCAATCAAACAGGGATTGGGTGCGTGCTGTGTCATCTGGCAGTTTTTCTTTTGTGTGCGCATTATTTATCAGCTCAAACGCAATATGCGCCTTGCGCAGTTCCTGCATATAGCCGTTATAATGTTCTTTATCATTAAGTGATTCAGGCAGCACTTCATTCCCATATGCCGCGCGCAGACCTTTATCCACCACATACTGCGACAGACCGTCACGACCGTAATCCTGCTCATCTTCAGCGAGTTTCATGTAATATTCCTGCAGAGATTGCTGGAAGGGTGTGCCTTTCTTTTCGGCGTGGCGCAATTTGTCCAGCGAGGGGTTGCTGCACGCAGCAGCTAAAAAGAGGATGCCGAATAAACCGAAAAATGCACGTGCTGTCATACCTTGAACTCCCTGACATTTCTGCACGTAATAAGACATAAAAAACAAAGTGATGCAACGCGATTATGCGTCCGTCAAAAAAAATGCTGCATGAAAGGGAGGGCGTGGCTTTCATGCAGCAATCAGTTATATGATCTCTACTGTCAAGTCCGTAAGCGTTGGATTGGCAAGAATGGCATCCCGTGCGGTCTGGCTGGCAGTATATTGCGTAACCTTGCCTGCAAACAGCACCTTGCCCGTCTGGTTGGGCTGGATATAGTCCCAGCCGACTGCCAGCCTGCCATTTGGCAAAGTGACAAGCTGTGCTGGCGCAATGGACTGCGCACTGCTGCAGGTATAATCCGTCGTGAAATTGTCCAGCCGTGGTCGCCAGTCATCCATCAGGTGATGCTCATAGATGGTGACTAATGTCACTTGCGCATTCATCTCTGCCAGAATATCGGCATTGCTTAAACCCCGATAATCCTTATCCAGCGTGACAATTTGTGAATTGACGGCAAAAGTGCGCGGGCTGCTACGCAAATCTCCCAGTCTGCCTGCCAGCGAATTTGCACCATATGAACCTGAAATATCCAGCGCACCATTAGTGAAGCTATTATTGCCATACCCTAACTCACGTCGGGTGCGGTTGCCCCAGATGAGCGGACGCACATCATTGCCCCCACCTGAATTAATGAACAGGCTGCCGCTGGTTTGCGGATTGTCGTAACATACCGCCAGTGCCGTCTGCTTGAAGCGAATGCCTGCTGCGCCGTTGCCTGCATAGCTCAGGTTATTATTTGCACCTGTGATGAGTGGGATGCACTCAATCGCTTCGGCTTTGGCATCAAACGGGTTGGAGTGCAAAGGCGGCGCAGCAGACACCGTGATCATCAGAAAGCCTTTATTAAAGGTGCAATTCTCATATTCCACGGTGGTGAGCGCTTGCGT
The DNA here is from genome assembly GCA_024304995.1 of Rickettsiales bacterium. Classification (GTDB taxonomy): domain Bacteria; phylum Pseudomonadota; class Alphaproteobacteria; order Rickettsiales; family UBA998; genus JAMWZD01. The sequence goes on from JAMWZD010000001.1 coordinate 824,576, forward strand.
GCCAAGAATGCTCTCACACCGTGCTGCCCACGGCAATAATGGGAAATGCGCCTCATTTCCCTCAATGCTGATAGTGCAGTTTTTGTAAGTGATGACTGCATCATCCGCCATAACTGCATTTTGGTTGTGCATGGAAATGCCGCCATAAGCTGCTTTAAAGGTGCAGTTTTCAAACTCCATCAAACCACCTGTGCAGATGCCGCCCGCCTGCGCGAATGCGGGTGACCAGATGGTCTGCGTTGGTTGCGCCGTGCGTGCGCCCGCGTTGCCCAGATGAATGAAGGTTGCGTTTTTGTAGCTCTGCGTTAAATTTGCAGAGGATGCGCCCATTTCATTGTGCAAACCATAACGTGCATTGCGGGATGTCCAGATGCCGCCGTCAACAGACGCATTGACTGCGAACATATCCAGCGCGGAGTTGTTCTGGATCTGCGTGGGGCTGGTTTGGTCATCCACCAGCATCTGCACATTGGCGGCATTTCCTTTTGCATATATATGCGTATGGTCTTTCAAAATGGTGGGAAGCTGGGTGATATATTCCCCATCTTCAACCATAATGTAGGCTGGCTCGCTGATTGTGCCAGCGGGAAGCGCGGTGGCGGCAAGGTCTGGCAATGTGTAATCCCGACTATTATCCGCCGCAACGCTTGCCTGACGGTTGAAGCCTCCGCGTTCATATGCGCCAAAGAACAGAGTGCCATAATGCTCATAGATGGCGCTGCGCTGTGCATCACTAAGTGCGCCATCAAACACGGACAGGCTGTAAAACACACCCTGAAAGGAAGTGTTCCCAGCTGAAGCGCGGTAATTCCCCAATACGTCAAAACTGAAACTGGTTGTTCGGGTGTCGCTTGCATCCAACGCACCATTAATCCAGAGTTCACGCCCGCTTGCCGTGCGACGCAACTCTATCAGATAGAGTTTGTCAGCCTGCAATGACAGATTGCCCACCAGTGCATTATTGTTAAACGCCTCCCCTTCGCCTATCCAGCGGAAACGCGCATCAGTATATGTGCCAGCACTCTGCGATGTGCCGTTTGCGCCATTCAGCCCCAGCACAAATTCATCTGTGGGGGAGGCATCAAAACGCAGCAACATGAAAATATGATGTTCGCCTGATAAGGTCACAGGCGTTTCCAGCACATAATAGTCATTATCTGAGGTTTGATTAAATGCAATGCCAGCTGCGCCATGTGCGGTCATGCCATTATCAGTGGCTTCATTGCTGGCTGCTGGGGCAGTTGCGGCATTGGCATTCCCAGTCTGGTCATCAAATTGCTGCACCAGTCCGCCTGTCTTTTGCGCATTGAGGCTGTTCAACCAAAGCTGCAGACTGGAAATATCTGCTAAAGATAGCAAGCGCCCCAGTGCAGTTTCATTGTAAAAATGGTGGAACGCCATTATACATTCGCCAGCACAAGGGTGAAGGTAGCATCTGCTGCCACGGTGCTGCCCGCCACCAGACGCACATAATCCGCGCCTTCAAAATCCATAATATTGGCAAGGCGCTGATGTGCTGCATCATTGCTGATGGTGAAGGTCAGGTTGGTATTGTCTGCCCCGCGCAGTGGCAGCCAGTCCGTTCCATTTTTAGACACTTCAAACGAAATACTACTAATGTTCAAACCTGCAGGGCGCTGCATCGCCACCATATGCAAGCCGCTTAAGGCAATGCTTTCAGAAATATTGTTGCCTGCGCTGATGGTTGCGTCACAAAAGCTGCGTTGCGCGGGGTAATGTAGGGGGTTGATTCCAGTGTTGCTCATCATTCATCTCCTTAATTTCAGTGAATAAGGTGATGGTATGAATGGATGCGCTTAGCAGGAAGGGGAAGAGTGTTACGCCCGCTCGGTTTCTCTGTGTTGCATTGTTGAGGGGAACAATTCATTTAAAGAACTGGAACGTTCCGCCGCCGTAAATGCCACCAGCCTGTCCAGCCGTGGAACGACCATATCTGCCCGTGGTGCAGGAATGTAAGTGCGGGAAAGTGTAAATGTCATATCAAACCTTTTGGTTGTTACCATTGCATCATACCCGATTTTTATGTCGGTTTGGTGACGGTGGGATTACTATCTCGTCATTGTGAACGAAGTGAAGAATCTATGCTTCCCCCAGCACCCAGCCTCACTGGATATTTCGCTAGCCTCAATATGACGAGTTTTACTCCCCATACCCCTCACTCATCATCTCGCGCAGGCGGGAGACGGTGCGCTCAAACTCGAAGCTGCCATCACCGCTCACATAAAGCTCCTGCGGTTCTGCCTGCGCGGTGCAGCACAAAGTGGCGTGTGCTTCGTATAACACATCAATCAGCGTCACGAAGCGTTTGGCTTCGTTACGTCCATCTTTCGTAAGTTGCGGAATATTAGCGATGAAGAAGACCTTATATTGCGTGGCTAATTCCAGATAATCTCCCGCGCCAAATGCATGTTCGCACAGATCCATAAAGTCAAACCATGCGACATCACCATATGCTCGCGGCACGTGAATCGTCCGCCCTTTATGCATCACTTCTTGGCGCTGTGCAGGTTCATGGGAACACATCATGGCGAACATATCTTCCAGATTGGCAGTGTTTTCTGCATTAATCGGGCAAAGATAGCGCTGCGTCAGCGCGGCAATTTTGCTGTGGCGATAATCCTTCTCGCTTTGAATCTCATGCACTTTTAGACGTGCGTTCAGCAGGGCAATAAACGGCAAAAACCGTTCGCGCTGCAACCCGTTAAGATATAAATCTTCTGGCGGGCGGTTTGAAGTGAACACCACAATAATATTCGCTGCAAATAATCCTTCAAACAGGCGGGAGAGGATGCTGGCATCCGTAATGTCATGCACCTGTAATTCATCAAAACAGAGAATGTCATACCGTTTCACTGTCTCTTTAATAACCTGCGCCAATGGGTCATCCAGCCCTGCTTTGCGGTGTTCATGCATGGCGCTGTGGACGCGTTGCATAAAGTCATGAAAATGCACGCGCCATTTGCGCTTAGTCGGCAGAGATTTAAAAAACATATCCATCAACATGGACTTGCCGCGCCCCACACCACCCCAGAGATATAAGCCTTGTGTTTTTGGCTGTGGCTCATCATTTGAAAGCCAGCGCGAAATGAGCGAGCGTTTTTCTGGCTGTGCCTGCGTCTGGTGATACAGCTCCTGCAACAGCTGCACCATCTGCATCTGTGCGTCATCCTGCTGGATTTCACATTGCTGTATAGCGTGATTATATAAAGAGAGGGGTGAATTTGGCATGATATTGCATAACATTTTTGTTTTGCCTTGTGCCAGCACAAATTTTATAACACTCCTCATGCTAGTTACCGATTCCATCATCACATTACGCAACGCCACTGCCATTTTGCAAGGCTCACTCGGTTTCGTGCCGACGATGGGCGCATTGCATGAAGGGCATTTAACGCTGGTGCGCGAAGCAAAAAAGCAGTGCCGTCATGTGGCGGTGAGCATTTTTGTCAACCCGCTGCAATTTGGGGAGAATGAAGATTTAGATGCCTATCCGCGCCCGCTTGAGGATGATCTTGCATTGCTCAAAGCAGAAGGGGTGGATGTGGTGTTCACGCCATCAGCAGACACGCTCTATCCCGAAGGTTTCCGCACCCATGTGCAGGTGCGCGATTTGGGGGAGATGCTGTGCGGGGCGCATCGCCCAGGGCATTTTGACGGAGTGACGACCGTGGTGACCATGCTGTTTTCCCTGCTGCGCCCCACCAAAGCCTTTTTCGGTGAAAAGGATTTTCAGCAACTTGCGATTATTAAACGTTTGAACAAGGATTTGTTTTTGGTGGATGAGGTGATTGGCGTACCCACGGTGCGCGAAGCAGATGGGCTGGCGCTGTCCTCCCGCAACCGATATTTAAACGCGGAGGAACGCGCCATTGCGCCAATGTTGCAACAAACCCTGCAAGCCTTGCGCAGTGGAGAAGGTGACAGCATCACCGAAGCAGTGTTGGCAAAAGCACGAAACCAACTAGGCAAGGCTGGGTTTAACGTGGATTATCTGGAATTGCGCCATGCAGAAAATCTGCAACTCACTGAACATAAGAAAAATGCACGGTTATTTATTGCAGCGAAACTGGGAAAGACACGATTGATAGATAATATCGCAGCAGCATAAGCTATTTGAACGAACTGTTTCAATTTGATATAATCTTTTTAAATTTCAGCATTTAATTTTTTAAATGTTTATACGCACCGCGTGAATTTGTATATTTTACAGGAGGATGTCATGGACATATTCCTTTTAGTTACATGCCTTTCAATGATTTTGACTCACATTGGTCATACGGCATCATGCATTGGCTGGACAATATTACTGCTTGTTGACGTGTATAATATACGGCTGCAACGATAATCTTAATTTACAGACTGCAAACTAGTGCAGTCTTTTTTTGCTCTCGAAATAATTATCTTTCCACTTGCCTTTCATGCGCTTTTGCGTATTTTTTCTTTATGAGACAATTTTCCATTTTCACCGTTTTAGCAACAGCATTTTTAATGGTCGCGTGTGATAGCGCCGAACTGGAGCAGGATGTGCCCGTGCGCCCGGACTTGCAGCGTGTGCAGCGCAGAGGGCGCTTAACGGGGGATGGCATGGGCATCACCGTGTTTGGCGGCGATGAGGATGAGGGAGGCAGCAGCACTGCGTCTCCTTTGGCAGTGAACGGATATTTATGGCGTGCAGCGCTGGATTCTTTAAGTTTCCTTCCACTTGCCTCAGCTGACCCGTTTGGCGGTGTGATTTTAACAGACTGGTATGAAGATGCAGCAACGCCAGATGAACGATTCAAATTGAATGTGCTGATTCTGGACAAGAAATTGCGTGCTGATGCGATCAAAGTGACGGCGTTCAAACAGGTGCGCACAGAAAATGGCTGGGCAGATGCTGCACCGAATGCAGACACTGCGCGAAAAATTGAAGATGCCATTTTAACCCGCGCCCGAGAAATCAAAATAAAACAAGCACGCGGCTAAAGATATGCCTGAAAAAGGCGCGATTATCAGCGTGGCATTGCCACTGAATTTAGCGTCTGTTTTTCATTATTCTCATTCATGTAAGCTGGACGCTGGTACATATGTCCGTGTGCCATTGGGCAGCAAAACCATTACAGGCGTGGTCTGGGATGATGTGCCGTGTGAGCTTGCGCCCGCTAAATTAAAACCTGTCAAAGAAGTGCTGGACGTGCCACCACTGCGCCAGCCACTGCGCGCGACATTAGAAAAAATGGCGGATTATAATTGTGCGTCTTTGGGGAATTGCCTGAAGCTGGCGCTGCCTTGCGCCAATATTGCGCAGAAGAAGCAGAGCGTGACGCATTATGTTTCTGTGCAGTCTGTGCCTGAGAATGTGAAAATCACAGAGAAACGCCAAAAAATTCTGGATTTATGCAGTGATGACACAATGCCACAAACGCTGGCAACCCTGAAAGACGCAGGATGCAGCGCCGCGATTGTGAATAGCTTAGTGGCAGCAGGGGCATTAAAGAAGGTGGACACGTCACATGATTATGCACGAGCGCCCATGCTGCGCCCGAGTCCGCCAGAATTTACCAAAAAACAGCTGGAAGCGCTCAACGCCATTGAGCAGGAAATGGCGAAACCATCACCGCGCATAGTGCTGGACGGGGCGACGGGGTCTGGCAAGACAGAGATTTATTTTCAGCAGGTGGAAGCTGCGCTGAAAGCAGGCAAACAGGCGCTGATATTGCTGCCTGAAATTGCGCTTTCCCTACAAATTGTTAAACGCGCTGCCAAACGCTTTGGCATTCAACCCACCTTGTGGCATTCTTCCATGACTCCCGCTGCTCGTCAGCAAGCCTTGCTACACGTCATGCATGGCGGGGCGCAACTGGTGATTGGTGCGCGATCCGCCTTGTTTTTGCCATATAAAGACCTGGCGCTGATTGTGGTGGATGAAGCGCATGATGCGTCCTATAAACAAGATGATGGAGTGATGTATCACGGGCGGGATATGGCAGTGTTACGCGCTGCACAGGAGCAGATTCCTGTGATGCTGGCAACGGCAACGCCATCTTGCGAGACGGTAGAAAATATCAATACTGGACGCTATGCCTGCGTGAAGCTGGAACGCCGTCGTGCGCAAGCTGAATTGCCGCAGATTCATCTGGTGGCAATGCAGGATGAAACGCTGGAAAAGCAGTATTTTGTCTCACAAACCATCATCAACGCACTGCAAACTACGCTTGAGCAAGGCAAACAATCCTTGCTTTTTCTCAACCGCCGAGGCTATGCGCCGCTGATGTTATGTCGCACTTGCGGGTATCACCATCAATGCCCGCATTGTTCCAGCTGGCTGGTCTATCATGAGTCACAAAATCTCATGCAATGCCATCATTGCGGATATCACGCCAGCACGCCCACTGCTTGCCCTGAATGCAAGGCGGATAAAGAACATCTGATTTTATGCGGTCCTGGCGTAGAACGTGTCCATGCGGAAGTCGCAAAATATTTCCCTGATGCGCGCGTGGAGGTGCTCTCAGGTGACACGAAAGGCTTGGCAAAACTGATGAACGCCATGCAGCGCGGGGAGATTGACATTGCCATTGGTACGCAGCTTCTGGCAAAAGGGCATCATTTTCCAAAGCTGGAAACGGTGGGCATTATTGATGCCGATGCGGGCTTAGCAGGCAGTGATGTGCGGGCGGCTGAGAAAAGCTATCAGTTGTTGCATCAGCTGGCAGGGCGTGCGGGCAGGGAGGCAACGCGCGGCAATGTGTATTTGCAGACCTATCAATCTGACCATCCAATGATGCAGGCATTGCAGGCGTGGGACAGGGATGCATTCATTAATGCCGAACTGGCGCTGCGCAAAGAAGCGCTCATGCCACCTTATGGCAGGCTGGCAGCACTGATTATTGAGGGAGTCAATGAGCAGCAAACCTGTGACGCAGCAGCTGCACTTCATCGCAATAAACCGCAATATCAGGAGGTGCTGGTGTTAGGGCCAGCGCCAGCGCCGATGTATAAGCTCCGTAATAAATACCGCCACCGTTTTTTGGTGCGCGCGCCGAAGGCTGTGCATGTGCAGCGTATCATGTCCGCATGGAAGGCATCCGTGCGTGTGCCAAACTCCATAGCGGTAAAAATTGATATTGATCCGATAAATTTCATGTAGGATTTCGGTGACAATATGCGCAAAACTCGCTAATGCTTGTGGATGGATAATAATCATATCACCGTAATCGGATCAGGCGCATGGGGAACGGCGCTTGCCGTTATTATTAATCGTACAGGGGCAGATGTTGCATTGTGGGGGCGCAATGAAGTGCTGATGCAAAGCATTATCAGCGAGCGGATGAACACACAATATCTGCCAGACGTGTTCATTGAACCTGCCATTGATGTGACATCAGATATGTCCGTTGTCTCACAATCTAAAAGCATTATTCTGGCCGTACCTGCGCAGACGGTGCGCACCACCTGCATCACATTAGCGGATATGATAGATACAGATGTGGACATTATCGTAGCTGCCAAAGGGGTGGAGCGTGGCTCACTGGCGCTAATGTCTGAAATTGTTGAATCTATCCTGCCTTATAATCCGCTAGCCATTCTCTCTGGTCCCAATTTTGCGGATGAGGCGGCGAAGGGGAAACCCACCGCCACTGTGCTTGCCTGCCGTAATGAAGCGGTGCGCGACCGTTTGCAGTTCACAATGGGGGGAAAGCTGTTTCGTCCTTATGCGACAGATGACGTGATTTCAGTGCAGATTGGTGGTGCTGTGAAAAATATTATTGCGCTGGCATGTGGCATGGCAGATGGTGCGGGCATGGGAGAAAATGCGCGCGCGGCATTGATTACGCGCGGTTTAGTGGAAATGCAGCGACTGGCAGAAGTGAAAGGTGGGGACCCTGCTACACTGAACGGCTTGGCGGGCATGGGGGACTTGATTCTCAGCTGCACCAGCACACGCTCACGCAATATGGCATTTGGGCGCAAAATCGGGCAGATGCATTTGACCGATGATATTTCAGAACTCACTTCTGCGCGATTGGCAGAAGGGGTGATGACGGCAGAAGCCGTCTATGAGATTTCGCTCAAGCAGGGCATTCGTATGCCAATATGCGTAATGGTAGCAAATATCCTCAAAGGCAATCTGACGCTGGAACATGGTATTGATGAATTGCTGTCGCGCCCTATTGGGATGGAGTAATTACAGGCTGAACGCACGCGCGACATACGTCGCAGGGATCATTTTTTCACGCACATAATACATCATGTCTTGTTGCGAGACATTGCGCAGGATGTTAGACAGCACGCCCTGCGTGAGCAAGAGCGAATCTATGCCCATAACATGTGCGCCAGCAATATCCGTATCAGGATTATCACCTACCGCCAATATGCGATTGGACGGTATATCAAGGATGCGTAGCGCTTCGTCATAAACCCGCTGATAGGGTTTCCCGAAATATTCAACCGTACCGCCCAGCGCTTCGTAAGCATCAGCAATGTCACCTGCGCAACGGCATTCCCAGCCATCCCGCGTTACGATATAGCGGTCAGGGTTGGCGCATAGTAAAGGAAGCCCTGCCTGATGTGCCTGCTGCAAGGCAGGCATTAATTCAGCATTGGGTTGATTGTCATATTCATGACCAACGCATAATACGGCCTTAGCTTCTGTCATATCATCCGTGTAATGCAAATTCGTGCTAACCAGCATTTGCTTTTTCTCACACCATGGTGCGTCATGTTGGGGGCCAATATAGTATAATGCGCAGCTATCATATGTGTTTGTTGCATAATCAATCGTCGTTTCACCTGAAGTAATCACTGCGCGGTAATAGTTGTCTTTAATTCCCAATTGCTGCAGCCTTTTAACAGAGTGGCTTAAGCGGCGGGGAGCGTTGCTCAAAAACACCAGCGGTTTACCTTGCTGATAAATCGCCTCTAATGTTTTTGTAATGCCGTCATAAAGGCTGCTACCATCATGCACTACACCCCACAAATCCACAATGAAGCCGTCATATTTTTCTATAAGTGGCGCGCATTCTTTTATATAGCTCATGATTGTTGCCTGCCAGAAGGCTGCGCTGAGGGGATGGGGTGCAGCATCGGAATTTTAATTTTCGTCCCTTTTTCGGGAATGGAAGCATAAATCTGTTTTTCCAGTTCCACCAGCAGCACCCCGCCAAAATTCGGCAGTAATATTCTGCCTAGAAATTCAAGGAAGGGGGAAAGTTTAATCATAAAGCGCCATTGGGTAGGAGAGTAAAATAATGCGGTGGCGGCGCGCACATATGTCAGACCGTTGGATTGCGCACGGTGTTTCATTTGCGCCATCTGATATGGGTGACCCGCGCCAAATGGGTTATTGCTTTTGGCAGCCCAGCGCCCCATGCGATTTGGCACGATCACCAGTGCCTTTCCACCAGGTTTCAGCACGCGATGCAGCTCTGTGAGCAGGTTGTTAATATGCGCCGTATGTTCAATATGGTGGCATAATAAGGCATGGCTTAGTGTATTATTCTGCAAAGGCAAATCAGTTTCTTTGCACAAAACCGTATGATTTTCCGTGTCTGCTGGCCAGTACATCGCGCCCATCTCTGCATTCATAAGCGACAAAAGCGGTGCATCTGAGCGTTCCAGAAATGCCCGAAGATATGGCAGTGCAAACCCCATCCCCGCATAGGGTGCGGTGATGCTTTCCTTGCCCCACATGCGGGCAATAGCGCGTCCAATATCACGGCGGACACACTGCCCCAGTGTGCTGGAATAAAACTGGCGAAGATTGACAACATCACATTGTAACATGTTCACATCAAAGCATGAGTTGAGAGGTAAGAAAAGCACTAAATCTTTTCCTGATGCGGGCTTTATGGCATAAGAGTATATATGCAACGCGCTCTTGAAATTGACTGCCTCAAATATGTTCTTGCCTGCATGGTGGTGGGGCTGCATTGTCAGTTTCTGGCAGAGGTAAATGCTGGTGTCAGCTATGTGCTGGTGAATGGTGTGTTCCGCATAGCTGTGCCGTGCTTTTTCGTGCTAAGTGGTTATTTTTTCAAGCCCTTGCATTACGTCAGAACTATTAAGCGGATTGCAGCGCTCTATGGCATATGGATGTTCATATATCTGCCCTTCTGGGCATTTGATCTGCCCTATGACATGCGCCCCGCAGCGCCATTATGGCAGGACATATTCTATGGTTACTATCATTTATGGTTTTTAGTGGCGCTGATGCTGGGGCTGAGCCTGTATCATCTGTTGCAGCGTTATTGCCAGCCATTGGTTATCCCCTGTGTTGTGTTGACTGGCTGCACAGGCATTATACTGCAATATGGACATAATTACGGGCTGTTTAAAATTGCCATTCCGTATTATTGCAATGCGGTGTTTTTCGCTTATCCATTCATCGCTCTTGGGGTTTTTATCAGGCAGTATCAATGGCATCAGATGAAATGGACAGGGGTTATAGCGTTATGCACATTCTGTTTGGTGCTGGCAGAAAGCTACATTAATTATGAGATGCTATATCTTCAGGGCGTGCGCCGCCCGTTTGACGTGCTCGCATCACTTTATTTATTCTGCCCCGCCTTATGCGCATATGTGATTCGCGTAGCCTCACGCAGCAGTTCAGGGGTGATTGGAAGCATATCCCTTTATATGTATCTGTTGCACCCGCTAGTGATTATTGGCATCTGGCAGGTCATGACATTATCTGTTACGCCGCTAACGTTACTGACAATTATCGTCAGCACTATAGGTTCAGCGCTGATTATTTATGCAAAACGAGGCTATCTTCTTATACGTCAAAGCTGATATTATTCTGTGTGCACGCGGCTTCCACTGTATTGCGCATCAGGCAGGCAATGGTCATCGGGCCAACGCCCCCTGGAACAGGTGTAATGCAGGCTGCTTTTTTGGCAACTTCATCATATGCAACATCACCCACCAGCCTGCCTTTGCCGTCATTGTTTGCGTCCACGCGATTAATGCCCACGTCGATCACGCACGCACCCTTTTTCACCCAGCCAGCTTTGACCAATTCTGCGCGACCCACCGCCACGACCAATATATCTGCCTGTGATGTGATCTTCTCAATATTTTTTGTGCTGGAATGGCAGACGCTGACCGTGCAGCTTTCATTGAGCAATAATTGCGCCATAGGCTTTCCAACAATGTTGGATTTTCCAATTACTACCGCGTGTTTTCCTGTTAAATCATCGCCCAGAGCATCTTTAATAAGCAGGAGTGAACCAAGGGGTGTGCAGGCGACCATACCATCCTCACCTGTTGCCAGTCTGCCAGCATTTAGCGGGTGAAAGCCGTCTACGTCCTTTTCAGGGGAAATGGCATTGATGATCTCACGTTCTTCCAAATGGCGGGGCAGGGGAAGCTGCACTAATATGCCATGAACATCTGGATTATCGTTCAATTTTCTCACCAGTTTCAGCAAATCGTCTCTGCTGGTGTCTGTAGGTAATTTATAATCCCTGGATTCTATGCCAATAGCGGCGCAGGTTTTGGCTTTGGAGTTAATATAATAATGACTTGCGGGGTCGTCACCAACCAGCACAAATGATACGCAAGGTGTGATGTTGTGACTATTTTTCAAAGCAGACACTTTGTCTTTCAAACGGTCTTTCAGCGTGGCTGCATAGGCTTTTCCGTCAATAATCTGTGCTGTCATAATTGCTCCCCATATTATTTGCGGCGCAGTGTAGTGTGTTTTTGATGAATGTGCAATAAGCTCTGACAGAGCGAGGCTATATTTAGAGCAAACAAAAAAGGGCGGTTCAATGAACCGCCCTTTTAATTGATAGTATCTAATCAGATTAGAATGCTACCTGAGTACCAATGATTACTACTGTACCATCATTGTCACCAGCAGTGCCCTGACCATCAAACTCATATACAGATACTTCTGCGTATGGAGTCAGACCAGGTGCTAGCTTGTAATCAACACCAGCAACATAGTTTTCAAAGTCATTCTCAACTGCACCCAATTCATATGTGCTGTTCAGGTATGTCAAAGAAGCGCCGAAAGGACCGAAGTCATATCCACCACCAGCAGTCCAGTAGTCACCTTCTGCATTGTTAGCAACAGAAGCCAGAGAAGTATCTACAGAACCTTCCCACTCACCATAAGAACCTGCAAGGTGGAAGCCAGCGAAGCCGATCAATACACCACCATTATAAGCCATCAGATCTTCCTGATTTGCTTCAGCGTCGCCAAACTGTGCAGTTGCAGCAGCTGCGAAAGATACTGCATCATAAGTACCTTCGTAGTTCAGACCAAGATCAACAGTCTCACCAAACTGACCGATTGTGTTTTCACCAGACTTAGTCAACTGACCGCGATCACCGCTATCAGGCTGGTAAGCAGCACCAAGTTGGAAACCATAGTAACGTGGAGAGTAGTAAGTGATTTTGTTTGCGTTATCAACAGACTCGTCGTTCAGCAGGTTCACAGAACCATGTGCCAAAGGCAAAGATGGAGTAGTGATGAAACCACCAGCAGCGTTATTTGCAAAGAATACCCAGTCACCGTCAATACCGCCAGTTGCAGCAGCCAAAGAAGATGCATCTACGCGCATAGTCTCAGCAGGACCTTCGTTTGAACCAAGCTCGAAACGACCCCAGTTGCCATCTAAGTATACATAAGTACGAGCAGCGTTAAGACCTTCGCCGTTAGCATCAGCAGTTACGTCTGCTTCAAGATCAATTACCGCACCATAACCAAGACCAGCTTCTGACTTGCCATCTACGCGAATAGATACTTCAGTATCGTTACGGAAGCTGTGTGAACGCTGGTTAGCATCCAGATCATCGCTGATATAACCAGCTTGGAAATCAGCAAAACCGCCGATTGTTACTTTTGGAGTCTGAGCAGAAGCAGCTGAAGCAACCAAAGTTGCAGCAACAAGCCCAGTAGTTCCGAGTAATAGTTTTTTCATGATTAAATCCTATTATTTATTACACGTTGTTAAATTGAGGCACGACAGTCGCGCGTCCTTGCCACCTATATAGGACGTTTTTATACACATCTGCAAGCGAAAGGAAAGTTTTTTCTTTAAAAGCGATAGTGTGACTCTGCGGTTGTGTTATTTGCACCACAGTGCTATTGCTGAGCTTTCCTAAGGTTCTAACATATAAATATTAACAAACAATGACTTACGACGCACTTATTTCACAATATTCTCATCTGAAAAATGAGGTTGCAGGGCTGCATAAAGCGTCTGCCTGCGCAGCGGAATGCGTTGAATTGCTGGCCGTGGTGAAAGGGCAGCCGCTGGAGAAACTGGAAGTTTTGTTGCAGCAGGGGCATCGCTCCTTTGCAGAAAACAAAGTGCAGGAAGCGCAGCGCTGGCACGAGCTTTGCAGGCAATATTCTAATATCTGCCTGCATCATATTGGAGGGTTACAAACCAACAAGGCGCGTGAAGCGGTGGGATTATATGACGTGATTGAAACGCTGGATCGGGCGAAACTTGCCAATGCGATCAATAAAGAGGCGGCTGCAATCAGCAAGGTGCAGGAATGTTATGTGCAGGTGAATATTGGTGAGGAAGACCAAAAAGGTGGCGTGCTGCCGAAGGAACTGAATGATTTGCTGCAGCATTGTGATACGCTGGAGCATATTAATGTGACGGGGTTAATGTGCATCCCGCCACATGATGTGCCGCCCGCGCCCTATTTTGCCTTAATGCTGAAACTGAAAGAACGCTATCAGCTCTCCAATCTCAGCATGGGCATGAGCGCAGATTACGCCTGCGCCATTCGCTTCGGCGCAACGCATGTGCGGTTGGGGACGGTATTGATGGGGGAGCGGGGATAGAAAACCGCTGTAATTTACAGCGGTTTTTCATCGTCATTCTGAACGAAGTGAAGAATCCATCTTTCCGCTAGTAGTAAGCGGAGAAGTGGATTCTTCGGTGTTGCCTCTTAATTAAAGGTGTTAAATAAAATCAAACATCGAAGCATCTAATTCAGATACCGCTTCTATAATAACTCTAGTTCCTAAAATTACACTATTGCCCGCAGCATCCACAAATGAAGAATTTTGAACTGTTTCAAAATTATCAAACCCTGCGATGTTTACAAGTATGCGGTCACCCTGAGAAAGCTGAAAGTCACCAATAACTGTTGGAGTAATCTGTATTAGCGAGTTTGAGCTAAATACGAATGTGTCAGCACCTTCATTTCCGTAAAGTTTAGAAACATTTGGGTTTGTTACTGTATCAAAATTAGAGTTTACACCAGCAGTGATAGTGTCATTTCCACCAAGTCCGAATACCAACTCTCCTTCTTGAGCAGTCAACGTATTGGCTTCGTCAGTGCCAAATTCAATATTGCGTGTGGTAAAACCTGGTCTACCTTCATTCACGCCAAATCGTACATAATGATCCCAGCCAGATTTAAAAATGCCTGCACTAACTGCGCTTGCAACGTCACTATTGGCTTGCAGATAATCTGCATCATTAAAGCCCTGAAATGCTGCGCGTCCTTCGGCTTGTCCGAATTGCAGGAAATGTGCGTAAGCGCTAGTTGCGCCCGTTGCTGCAACTCTGGCAACATCAGGATTATTTTGTAGATAAAACTCACCATCAAAAAATGCGCTAAAGCTGCGATTTTCAGTGTGGCCAAAATTCACAAAATGCTCGTAAGCGCTTTGAAACACCCCTGCATCCAGTGCAGCTTTCACATCACGATTTTGTGATGTATATACATTCGGATTAAATGCATTGAGATAGGTATTTGATAAGGCTGATATGTTCATAGAATGTCTCCGTAGTGTCTAAACCTTAGGTTTAGCGGGGGGGGGGGGTACATTCTGTCAAACAAAAGATTTAAGTATTTTCAAGTTTGTCATTCTGAGCAAAGCGAAGAATCTATTTTTGCCAATCTACGCAAGAGTCACTGGATTCTTCACTTCGTTCAGAATGACGGACGAAATAACTCTCCCTTCAAGGGAGAATTATATGGTTAATTATCCAACCAATTCTGTACCACTGAAGAAGAACGCGATTTCTTTTGCTGCGTTTTCGTCAGAATCAGACCCATGCACCGAGTTGCGCTCGATGGATTCTGCAAATTCTTTGCGGATCGTGCCTGCTTCAGCGTCTTTTGGGTTGGTTGCGCCCATCACATCACGATATTTTTTCACTGCATTGTCAGCTTCCAGCACCTGAACAACGACAGGAGCAGACACCATAAATTCCACTAATTCGCCAAAGAAAGGACGTTCTTTATGCACATCATAGAACTGAGATGCTTCACGGCGGCTCAGGTGAATACGCTTCTGCGCGATAATGCGAAAGCCTTTTTCTTCCAGCTTTGCATTGATTTTGCCAGTGATATTGCGCTCGGTCGCGTCTGGCTTGATAATAGAAAGTGTGCGTTTAGTCATATTGGTATCCCTTTAAAAATGATAGTTGTGTAAACGCGCTCTGGCTAACCTATATATGACGCATTTGCAAGTCTTATCTGCTTGACCATGCGCGCAAATCTTAGCATAATCCGTTTTTAATGTGAATTTTTATGAACACTGCATCTGATTCCTCGCCGTATCTTCCCGTCTATCGTCGCACCGACATTACTATGGTTCGCGGGGAAGAAGTCTGGCTGTTTGACGATAATAGTAACGCTTATCTGGATTTTTCGTCTGGCATTGCCACGAATGCGCTTGGGCATGGGCACGCGGCAGTGAAAAAAGCGCTGCATGATCAGGCGGAATTATTGTGGCATTGTTCCAACCTGTTTGACAATGCACCGCTTCGCGCATTCGCCACAAAACTGACCGATGCGACCTTTGCAGATAAAGTGTTTTTCTGCTCTTCAGGTTCGGAAGCCGTGGAAGCGGCAATAAAAACCATCCGCCGTTATCATTATGCAAAGGGGGATACGCATCGCACCGAGATTATTGCTATGGAAGGTGCGTTTCATGGCCGCACGACTGGCGCGCTCGCAGCGTGTAGCAATCCTAAATCGCAGGAAGGGTTTTTGCCTTTGATGGACGGGTTCCGTCATGCGCCGTTTCATGATGCAGATGCGCTGGAAGCGATGACTAACGAGCGCACCGCGGGCATTATGTTAGAGCCTGTTCAGGGTGAAGGCGGGGTGCGCGTGCATGATGCAGCCTATTTAAAGCGTGTACGTGAGCTATGTGATGCACATGGCATATTACTGTTTTTAGATGAAATTCAATGTGGATATGGGCGCACGGGCGCATTATTTGATTATATGCATTCAGAGATTACGCCAGATATTCTGACCTGCGCCAAAGGGATTGGCAACGGGTTTCCGTTGGGGGCAATGCTCTGCACCAACGACGCCGCATCAGGCATGACACAAGGCACGCATGGTTCGACTTACGGCAGCAACCCACTTGCCTGCGCCGTGGGGCTGGCAGTGCTGGAGGTGATGCAGAAAGACGGATTTTTCGCGCATGTGCGTGATATGGGGGAATTGTTGCAGCAGCATTTGCAATGGCTGGTGGGGGCGTTCCCTCTGTTATTTACTGAAGTGCGCGGGCGCGGGTTAATGCTGGGGCTGGGTATGCAATCCGAAGTGGATAAATATGCATTAAGCGCTGCAATACGCGATCAGGGGTTGCTGGTCTGTCCTGCTGTGACGGACGCAATTCGTATTCTGCCACCGCTGATAGTCCGCGCCGAACATATTAAACAGGCCTATGATAAATTGCATAAAGGCTGCCAGAACTTTGTGGAGAACATGTCATGACCGTACGCCATTTCATCAATTTAAATGATCATAGTGCCGATACGCTAAAACGCATTTTAGGGGAAGCAACACGACTGAAAGTGGAGCGCGGAAGCCATGAGCAGCCATTAAAAGGCAAATCGCTCGCCATGATCTTTGAGAAAAACTCTACGCGCACAAGAGTGTCCTTTGAAGTGGGGATGCGTGAGCTGGGCGGCAATCCACTCATTCTTTCAGCGGGTGACCTGCAGCTTGGACGAGGGGAAACGATTGCGGATACGGCGCGGGTGTTGTCGCGCTATGTGCATTGCATCATGATGCGTGCCATGTATCATGAAAATGTGGTGGAGCTGGCGCATTACGCCGAAGTGCCTGTCATTAATGGGCTGACGGATGCCACGCACCCCTGCCAGATTATGGCTGATATTATGACTGTGCAGGAACGGCTTGGCACGATCAAAGACAAAAAAGTGGTCTGGGCAGGGGATGGCAATAATGTGCTGCATAGCTGGATTAATGCTGCGCCGCTATTCGGCTTTTCTTTGCATATTGCCTGCCCGAAGGGGTTCAAGCCAAAATCGTCTATTGTCAAAGCGGCGCGGGCGAAAGGGGCGGATATTGTCATGTATGATTCAGTGACCGAAGCCGCACAGGGCGCGCATGTGATCACGACAGATACCTGGGTATCTATGGGATATGAAAATAGTGAGACGCGCCGCCGCGCCCTGACACCCTATCAGGTGAATGACGCAGTGATGGATGTTGCCGCGCAGGAAGCCATTTTCCTGCATTGCCTGCCAGCCCATCGCGGGGAAGAGGTGAGCGCCTCAGTCATTGATGGGGCGCAATCCGCCATCTGGGATGAAGCGGAAAACCGCCTGCATGTGCAAAAAGCCATCATCAACTGGTGTATGGGTGTGATATAAGACGTGGAGATTACGGCAAAGACCACAGCGAAAGAGGTGCTGCAAACCATTTATGGTTACAACCAGTTTCGCGGTGCGCAGGAAGAGATTATCCATAATGTCATTTCGGGCAATCACACCTTTGTGCTGATGCCAACTGGCGGCGGCAAGTCTTTGTGTTATCAGATTCCCGCCTTGTTGCGCAAAGGCGTGGCGGTGATTGTTTCCCCTTTAATCGCGCTGATGCAGGATCAGGTGCGTGCGCTGGAACAATATGGGATTGCGGCAGCGGCGATAAATTCAACGATGGCATATGACGACATTTCTGAAGTGCGCAGCAAGATGTTTCGCGGTGAACTGGACATGCTTTACGTTGCGCCAGAGCGGTTGCTTATGCCAGATTTTCTGGACTTTTTGAAGCGTTGCAACATTGCATTATTCGCCATTGATGAAGCGCATTGCGTTTCTCAATGGGGGCATGATTTCCGACCAGATTATACGCAGCTTAGCCAGCTCGTTTCGCACTTCCCTCATGTGCCACGCATTGCGCTGACCGCCACGGCAGATGAACCCACGCGCAGAGACATTATTGCGCAGCTTGGACTGGAAAGCGGCACGGAATTTGTCAGCGGCTTTGACCGCCCGAACATTCAATATCATATTGTTGCCCGCCATAATGCCCGTGCGCAACTCTGGCACTGGCTGCAGACGCGTCATAAGGATGATTCAGGCATTGTTTACTGCACCTCGCGCAAAAAGGTGGAAGACACCGCAGAATATTTACAGAAAAAAGGGATTCCTGCCTTGCCGTATCACGCAGGGCTGCCGAAGGAAGAACGCGCCGAGAATCTGGAAACGTTTTTGCGGGATCCTCATGTGGTGATGGTGGCGACCATCGCCTTTGGCATGGGCATTGACAAACCCGACGTGCGCTTTGTGATTCACATGAACATTCCTAAAAATATCGAAGCCTATTATCAGGAAACAGGCAGGGCAGGGCGTGACGGTCAGCCCGCTTACGCCTATATGATGTATGGTCTGGATGATGCCGTGACGCAGCGCACATGGATTGACAATGGCGACGCGCCAGAGCAACAAAAGCAGCTGGAGCATTTCAAGCTGAATGCGTTGCTGGGGTTATGCGAAAGCCCCGCCTGCCGCCGCCAGATTGTGCTGCGATACTTCGGAGATGACGGGCAGGCTTGCGGCAATTGTGACAATTGCCTGAATCCGCCAGATACTTACGATGGGACGATAGATGCGCAAAAAGCGCTCTCTGCGGTGTATCGTACGGGGCAGCGTTTCGGCACGATGTATGTAATTGATGTGTTGCTGGGGCGCAGCATAGACCGCATCAAAAGCAATGGGCATGATCAGCAAAGCACTTTCGGCATAGGCAAAGACCGAAGCCAGAAACAATGGCAGCATATTTTCAGGCAATTGCTGGCAGCCGATTTAATTCGCGTCAATACGCAGCATCATGGCACATTATTTATAACAGATAAAGGCGCAGCCTTCTTAAAAGAAAAACAGACAATACGTTTGAGCGAGTTGCAGGAAAAAGAATTGCAGGAAGTAAAAGAGCGCAAGACAGCAACGCTGGCAGTGGATGCAGCAGATATGCCACTTTATGAAGCGCTCAAAGCCGTGCGCAAAGAGCTGGCGCAGGCGAACAATGTGCCTGCCTTTGTGGTGTTCAGTGACAAAACGCTCATTCACATGGCGCAGGACAAACCCAACTCCCTGAGCAACATGTTGCGCATAAACGGGGTGGGTGAAGCGAAGCTGGAGCGTTACGGACAGGCTTTTTTAGATGCGGTGCTGAACGCTGCTTAAGAAATGACTGGCAGCGTAAGCTCA
Organism: Rickettsiales bacterium; assembly: GCA_024304995.1. Classification (GTDB taxonomy): domain Bacteria; phylum Pseudomonadota; class Alphaproteobacteria; order Rickettsiales; family UBA998; genus JAMWZD01. The sequence continues at coordinate 844,036 of JAMWZD010000001.1, forward strand.
ATGGTCGTGCCGCCCATTTCGTTGCCATGCATACGGATATCTCCATTATGATGCTGCGCAATTTTGCGTACTAATGCCAGTCCAACACCCATTCCTTCAAATTGAGCATCATCTTCCACCACACGACGGAAAATTTTGAATGCTTTTTCGTGATGTTTTTTGTTTATGCCAATGCCGTTATCACTGAATGAAATAATATGGAATTTATCATCTGTGGTCGTGGTGATGTTGATGATAGGTCTGGTGTGTTTGCGCGAAAATTTCAGGGCATTGTCCAGAATATGTGTAAATAATATCTGCATCTGGTCAATATCCGCATTAACTGAAGGCAGCGAACCGCAATTGATTTCCGCGTGAGTGCTTTCAATCACATGGCTGAGGCGGTTCATGGCAGCATCAAATGCACGCTGCAATTCAGATTCGCTAAACGCATTCATGCGCGTATTTAAGCGGGAATAGCGCAGCAATGCATCAAGCTGGCGTTGCCCTTTTGCAGTGCTGGTCAGAATCATTTCCATATGTTTTTGGCTTTTTTCATCAAATGTGCCATGATATTTCTGATTAATGATGCGGGCAAAACCTTCTGCCTGACGCAATGGCGCACTTAGATCATGAGATACGATATAGGCGAATTGCTGATATTCTTCTTCAATATGCTCTGCTTTTTTCTGAGCATCACGAAGCTGCGTTTCAAGTTGCATGACCCGTTCGCGCAGCGCTTCCTGCGCGGTAATTTCTGTTTCATTCATTGTTTCATCTGAATCCTTAAGCATTTTTCGAATTACTGCTCCTAACGATTTTGCTCTGGCAGATAGACAATATCCACCCAAAAATTTTCAATTTTCTTCACTACATCTGTAAATGATTCTGCATCAACAGGTTTGACGACATAGCAATTTGCGTGATGATGATAACTTTTATGAACGTCAATTTCTGCTTTTGAACTGGTCATGACAATCACAGGAATCATATGCAGCATTTCGTCTGTCTTAACGGTTTCCAGAATTTCATGCCCATCCCGCTTTGGCAGATTCAAATCCAGTAATATAATGTCTGGCGTAGGCGCATCTTCATGACCATTGCGTTTATACAGCACATCCATTGCCACATCGCCATCCATCGCAATGATCAGATTATGCTTTATGCCACATTCATCTAATGCATCCTGAGTGAGCATAATGTCTCCTTCATTATCCTCCACCATTAAAATATTTACTGCCCTGCGCTCTTTAGTCATTATTGTGATTTAACCTCCATCGTTGCAGGTAATGTGAAATGCATGGTTGTGCCTTTGCCAATGTCAGAGATAACTTCAATCATCCCACCGCTGGATTCGACAATCTTTTTACATATTGCAAGTCCTATGCCAGTGCCGCTATATTCACTGCGCCCGTGCAACCGTTTGAACACATCAAAGATAACATGATGGTGACGCGGTTCAATGCCTATACCATTATCTTTAATGTAAAAATGCCAGTTATTTTTAATCCGTTCTGCTGTAATGCGTAGTTCAGGTGAGGCGTCTTTCTGCTGATATTTTAACCCATTGGATATAAGATTGAGAAATAGCTGATACATCTGGCTGCGATTCGCTTTTATGACAGGAAGTTTGCCCACTTCGGTGATTGCTCCTTTTTCTTCAATGGTGACAGAGAAGTCATTAAGGATACTAACAACCATGTCTTGCAAGTCAATGAATTCGTGCAATTCAATGTCTTTGTCCAATCTGGAATATTCAAGAATATCTTTAATGAGCTGCTGTCCGCGAAATGCACCATCTTTCACAAAATGAAAATATTTTGCAGCTTTTTCATCTTCTTCCAATATTGCTTCAAGGTGTTTTTCCAAACGTTGCGTGAAGCTGCTGATCATGCGTAGCGGTTCCTGCATATCATGTGAGCATATATAGGCAAAGCGGCTGAGTTCTTCATTAGAAACACGCAGATTTTCCACCAGACGTTCACGTTCGGTCACATCACTGCTTAGCCCAAGAATAAAACATTCTCCTTCCTTGTTTTCAAACCGAATTTTTCTGGTATGGAGAATTTTGGTGCTATCATCGGGGAAGCTGATAGTTTCCATCGTGTCAGATATACCTTCTTTGAAGGCTTTTTTGTCCATTTTCAGGAAAATATCCACTTCATCTGGCTGATAATCTTCTAAAGTAGTATATCCGATGACTTTGTCCCGCTGCTCTTCGGGGTAGTTGCGAAGAAATGCTTTATTGGCTTTTACTATTTTAAATTCTTCGTCTTTCACAAAGACATAGTCAGGATTATTATCCATAATCAACTGACTGAAATGTTTCATATCGTCCAGTTCGCGGGTTGCTTTCTCCAATGCTGTGACATCCTGAAATACACCGAAAATCATGTTGGTATTCCCTGATGCATCCTTAATGGTTTTGCCCTTTGAGCGCACATAGCGCAACACCCCATCTCCACCAATTATGCGCAATCTGAAGTCAAACGCGCTGCCTGTTCTTTTGGCATGTTCCAATGCTTCATATACAATCTCCCGATCTTCAGGATGATAGAAATCAACAGCGTTGTCTAATTGTGGTGAATAGTCTTCTGGTGTAACCCCGTGAATCCTGTAAATAGCATCTGACCAGAAAATCTCACCCGTATTAACATTCAGCGTCCAGTGTCCAAGATCTGCAATCTCTTCAACCATGCGCATAATCTCATGCTGCTGGCTGTCAGACCCAGCGGCATGGTGATTGCGATATGCATCACATTGTTCTTTTATGTTACATTCTTGTTGTAGCATCACTCTCAACGATAATAATTGTCATTGATAATAGGCTCTTAGTGGTTAATATATTGTCAATCGCTTAAGTTGTAGCTAAATTTAAATTGAATAAACCATTAAACCAGTACAATATTATATGCCGTCTGAGACAACATATCCATTTGCCCCTAAAAGCGGCGCACCTCTGAAAATTTTATTGGTAGATGATTCGTTAGCAGACTCAGCATTAATTGAGCAATATATCTGTGAGTCTATGACTTCGGTCTATCATATTGAACGGGTAGGCAATCTTGCTGGTGCGATTAAGCGCATGGCGGATAGCTCTTTCGATATTGTAGTGTTAAGCGACAATCTGCAGGATGCAAAAGGCATTACGGCAATTCAATCAATTCTGGCGGCCTCTCCGCATCTACCTATCATCATGCTGTCTGACAATGGTGAAGAACAATGTGCCTTTCAGGCGATTGAGCAGGGCGCGCAGGATTATCTGTTCAAACGCTCGCTGGATGCACAATCTGTAGGGCGGGCGGTGAAATATGCATTACTGCGCAAGGAACATGAGCATGTGCTGATCAAACGTGCCCATTATGATATGCTCACAGGGCTTGCCAACCGCACATTATTTGAAAATCGCCTGCAGATTGCATATGAAAAACTGCGTCGCCACGGTGGGCATATTGCACTGCTTTTCATAGATCTGGACGGGTTTAAAATTATTAATGATACGCTCGGTCATCAGGCAGGAGATGAAGTGCTGAAACAGCTGGCAGTCAAAATCAATAAGTGCCTGCGCCCCTATGACACCTCTGCCCGTTTTGGCGGAGATGAATTTGCAGTCTTAATTGATGATTGTGGCAATGACCAGAATGCAGAAATCGTGGCGCAGAAATTGCTGGATATTTGTGACACGCCGATGAACATTAAAGGCAGAGATGTGACTATTGGCATGAGCGTTGGCATCACCACAGCAGAAGATGCAGATGATGTGAGCGTTGAAGCGTTGCTGAAGCAGGCGGATGATGCGATGTATGCCGCTAAAGCGCAGGCAGGCAACTGTTTCAAACATTATGAACCATTGATTCTTGAAGAAGGATTATTAGCGCGGTCTTAAGATTATGGCTGATGCACATCCTTTTATACTTTATTCATTCTGCATAGACCAGACATGTGAACACCGCATATTGCCGCGTGAGGAAATCAGCGAATATCTTGAGTCTTCCACGCTGGCATGGCTGCATATTGATGGCACCAAAGCAGGGGCGCAGGAATGGCTGGATAAAGAGTTATCCTATCTGGACCCTTATATTGTGGATTCCCTGATTGCGGAAAGCACGCGCCCATCCATGACGCAGATTGGTGATGGCGCACTGATTAATCTGCGAGGCGTGAATCTGAATGATGATGCAGACCCTGAAGATATGGTGTCTATTCGCATATGGATTGATGCTCACCGCATTATCAGCGTGCAGCGCCGCACACTTAAAGCAGTGGGGGATATGGCGCATATGCTCACAGAGAAAAATGATATTGACGATGCGGGAGATTTTGTCTGCCAGCTTATCAAGCGGCTGTTTGCACGGCTTGACCCCACTATCATCGGGTTGGATGATATTACGGATAATATTGAAGAATCCCTGCTGGAAGAGCCGCGAAAATCTCTGCGGGATCAGATCGTGGATGTGCGCATTCAGGCGATCATGTTTCGGCGCTATCTTGCCCCGCAGCGTGAAGCAATATATCAGTTGCGGAATAGCAATTTATCATGGATTGGCTCAGAACATCGCCGCACATTGGAAGAGCAGCATAGCCAGATTACGCGGTATGTGGAAGATCTGGATGCGATTCGTGACCGCGCACAGATTATTAAGGATGAACTGGCAAACCTGCTTTCAGACAGGCTGAACCGCAATTTATATGTTTTATCCGTTATCTCCGCCATTTTCCTACCGCTGGGGTTTTTAACAGGATTGTTTGGCATTAATATTGGTGGAATGCCTGGCGTGGACAATGACAATGCTTTCTGGATATTCAGCGGCAGTTTGCTGGTGCTGGTGGCAGTGCAGGCAGTGCTGTTTAAACTGTTTCGGTGGTTTTAGAGGAAAAAAAGGCTTCTACTAATTAGAAGCCTTTAGTGAATTACATCTCAGATAATTGTAAGAACATACGATAGTAAATCGTAATTACGTCTTTTCGAATTTTGTCAAATTTACGACGTTTTCTTTCGTATTGTCTGATACGTTCTCGTGATAGTTCAACGACGTTTCCGATATTATCCATAGAAAGTCTGGTTTTTTGTTACCATGACCTTCATGTTTGCGCTCATGTTCAGTAATAGGAAACGTCTTGTTATAAGTATCCCTATCTCTCTTAAAGTCGTAAACTTATATTCTTTGTATGTTAGATTTCTGCTGTTTAGACTGTCGATAAATTCTTGCAGCGTCATGGCTATTTGTAAATTAGAAAATTTACTGATAATTGAACAACACTAAGCTAGAGCAATGTTTAGCTAACCGCAATATAAAACCCTTTATATTGACAATCCCGCCCCCAAGCCTACATTAGCGCCTATGAGCGCATTGATTGAGATTGACCAGTTATCCAAACATTTTGGCAGCCATAAGGCAGTCGATGATGTTTCCTTTAATGTGAATCGTGGGGAAGTGCTGGGCTTTCTGGGGCCCAACGGTGCAGGAAAGTCGACCACCATGCGTATGATTACGGGGTTTCTATCGCCCACTGCTGGCACAGTGCGTGTAGACGGGCTTGATGTGGATGAACGCATCATTGAAGTGCGCCAGCGCATTGGCTATCTGCCTGAAGGAGCGCCGCTCTATCCTGACATGACGGCGCGGCAGCTCTTGCATTTCGTGGCAGAAATCCGCCATATGCCAAAAAGTTTTTTCCGCCAGCAATTTGATAAAGTCGTGGCATATCTCAGTTTGGAAGCCGTGCTTGACCAAGCAATAGACACGCTATCCAAAGGCTTCAAACGCCGTGTAGGGCTGGCACAGGCAATATTGCATGACCCTGATATTTTAATTCTGGATGAACCAACAGACGGGCTTGACCCGCTGCAAAAGCAAGAAGTGCGCCGTTTAATTGCCTCCATGAAAGAAGAAAAGGCGATTATCATTTCAACTCACATTCTGGAAGAGGTGGACGCAGTCTGCACCCGCGCTGTGATTATCGCTAACGGGCAGCTAAAAGCCGATGGCACACCGAAGCAGCTGCGCGAACGCTTCAAGCAGGATGATCTAAACGTTATTTTCTGCGATATTGCGAAAGAAAACAGACATACTAAAGGAGTTGCCGCATGAGCCGCACCACAGCCGTGATGAAACGTGAACTCGTTGCGTATTTTCAAACGCCCGTTGCCTATGTGTTCATGGTGGTGTTCCTGCTCAGCACAGGCGCATTTACATTTTATCTGGGGGACTATTTCACGCGTGGTGTGGCGGATCTGCAGCCATTCTTCATGTGGCATCCGTGGCTTTATCTCTTTCTTGTGCCTGCCATTTCCATGCGGCTTTGGGCGGAAGAACGCAAAAGTGGCACGATTGAGCTGATCATGACGCTGCCTGTGCGCCCGCGCGAGCTGGTTCTGGGGAAATTCTTTGCAGCATGGATTTTCGTAATTCTGACATTGTGCGGCACTGCGCCACTCTGGATTACGGTGAATTACTTGGGTGAGCCTGACAATGGAGTCATTCTTGCAAGCTATATTGGCAGTGCGATGATGGCGGGAGCATATCTGGCAATTGGTTCAGCGGTGTCTGCTGCCACAAGCAATCAGGTGATTGCTTTTGTGGTGAGCGCGGCTTTATGCATGGTGTTTGCCATGATGGGATTTTCACTGGTGGTGAATTTCTTTGAGGGCTGGATGCCGCAGGCGGTAATTACCACACTTACCTCACTTAGCGTGCTAACGCATTTTCAGGACATCACCAAAGGCATTCTGCCAGTGAAAAGTATCATATATTTTATTAGCATGATGGTGTTCTGGCTGTTCGCCACACACAGCATCATCAATTATGTGAAAGGAGCAAGATAATGCGCGCATCATTTTCACGTAGTTCATTGTTTTTCACGTTATTGCTGGGATTTTTGCTGCTGGTCGGCGTGAATTATCTGGCGCAAACCATGCTGAACAGCAAGGTTGTGGATATTACCGAAAATAAGGTGTTCACGGTAAGCAAAAACACTAAACAGATTATCAGTGAACTGAAAGAGCCAATCACCATTCGGTATTTCTTTTCGGAATCACAGGCAAATGGACTGCCGATTTTCCAGAATCATGCCGTGCGGGTGCGCGGATTGCTGGAACAATATGCAGCACTCTCTGATGGGAAAATAAAAGTGACCTATTATAATCCAAAAGCCTTCACCGAAGAAGAAGACCTGGCAGTGGCGAATGGGCTGGAAGGGATTCCCGTGGACACCGCAGGGAACAAATTTTACTTTGGTCTGAGCATTGAAAACAGCACGGATGACAAAGTGGCAATGCCATTTATTGACCCTGCGCGCGATGCATTTCTGGAATATGATGTGTCGCGCCTGCTTTATGATGTGGCAGAACCTGGCAAGAAAAAGCTCGGCATTATAAGCCAGCTGCCCATGCGCGGCAGTGGCGGTGGCATTGGGCAGGAAATTACAGGACCGTGGGTTATTTATAAACAGTTGCAGAATAAATATGACGTGACCGTATTGCCAACAGATGCAACGATTGTGCCTGAATCAGTGGATATTCTGATGCTGGTGCATCCGCATAGCCTGCCAGATGAAACATTATATGCGATCGAGCAATATATTCTGGCGGGTGGAAATGTGGTGATGTTTCTGGATAGTTACACCAATATCGCAAGGGAAACGATTAAATCCAGCCGTTTTGATACCATTCTTTCGCATTGGGGTCTCAGCCTTGCGCCAGATATGGTGGTAGCAGAAAAAGCTGCAGCCATGCCCGTTCAGGTGACGGCAGGTGCATCCCGTCTGGCGTCTTTTCCAAATGTGACATGGCTCAATCTGACCGCAGAATATTTGCAGCAGGAATCTGTCATCACCAATGCGCTTAATAATGTCCGTCTGATTGATGCTGGCTATCTTGAAATTAAGGACAACCCACAAGTGCGTCTTGAACCATTAATCGTATCCAGCCCTGCTGCCTCCACCGTGGATGTGGCGAAGATACGCGAACAGCGTGATGTATTATCGCTTTACCGCAATTATATTCCTGCAGGCAAAGAATATATTATGGCAAGCCATGTGAAAGGTGTAGTCAGTTCTGCATTTGATGAGAATTATGAGTTTGTGAAAGAAAATAAAAACCATATTAAGGGTAGCGCAACATCCATTCAGGCGGTTATTGTAGCTGATACGGACATGTTGAGAGATGAATTCTGGGTGCAGTCCCAAAATTTCTTTGATTCGCAGATGGTTGCCACTACGGCAGATAATGGCGCGTTAGTGATGAATATTCTGGATTATCTTTCAGGTTCAGATGCGTTGATAGATCTGCGCACGCGCGGTGTCGAAGACAGGCGTTTTGATGTGCTGGACGACCTGAAACAACAGGCTGAACTGGAATTTCGGGATGAGGAAGAACGCCTGAAAAGCAAATTGCGCGGCATGGAGGACAAGCTGAAAGAGCTGCAATCCACCCCGCAGGACGGATCACAGCTTTTCAATGAAGATCAGTCAAAACAGGTGCAGGAATTCAGGGATGTCTTTTTGCAGACCAGAAAAGAACTGCGCGCGGTGCAACGCCGACTGGTTGAAAATATTGAACGTCTTGGCAGTCATATTGCGTTACTGAATATTCTGGCAGTGCCGTTACTATTGCTGCTTGCTGCGTTCTTCGTGCCAGGCTTGCTGCGTCGCGGCAAAACCACTAAAGGAGCGCGCTCATGAAGTGGTTAATGGTTGCATGTGTTGCGGTGCTGGCTGTTGCCATTGCTTTTACGCCAGAAACAAAACAATCTGACAGACAGGCGGAAAGCAGCTATCAGCCTTTGATGCCTGAGTTGAAAACACATATTAACGATGTGGACCGCATTTCGGTTAGCCGTGGTGAAGAACAGATCACTGTCTATATGGACAGCAACCAGCAATGGCGCGTGAAAGAAGCGGCAGATTATCCCGCATCAAGTGTAGAGATTCGTAAGTTATTGCTTTATCTTTCCCAGAGTGAATTGCGGGACAAAAAAACCGCTAACCCTGAATTGCTGCCGCGATTGAAGCTGGATGCACCGCAGGCATTCACGCTGACATTATGGGATGGTGAAGAACAGCTGCATCAGCTATTGCTGGGTAAATTGACACCTGAAAAAAGCGCTACCTATGTACGCACATCCGCTGATGATTTGCAAAGCTACACCGCAACAGGGCAACTGGTGGTGAGCGCCAATCCACTGGACTGGCTGTTTTATGATTTATTCTCGGTCAAAATCAATCGAGTACGGTCGGTGGAATATAATCTGGAAGGGCATAAATCTTATCGCTATTCACGCGAAACGCCTGACGTGCAGCTTACGCTTTCTGACCTTCCAGAAGATAAGGAACTCAAGCAGCGTTATCAGATCGTATCTCCCGCAGCTTTTGTTGAAAAGCTGAATTTCACAGAAGTCGTGCCGCGTGAAAAGGCAGATGGTGAAGCGCTCGGCAATGTGACCGTCACTACTTTTGATGGATTGAAGATTCTCTTCACGCTGTATCGCGTGGAGTTTGAAAATCATTTTGCCATTTCTGCGCTGGCTGACAAAAGCATCTACAAACAAGTGAGTGAAGACATGCAGGATTTCAGCGTGACGCAGCAGGAAGCGGCAGCCATTAATGATCGCACGCGCGGTTGGCTGTATAAGCTGGGGCAATATCATACGAATCAGCTGACTAAATCCTATTTCGATATCGTGCAGGACAAGCAGGCGCAGCAGGGCAGTGAAGAATAAATGTATGCAGTGATTGATATTGGTTCGAACAGTGTTCGGCTGGTGATGTATGAACTTTGCGGACATCATGCGCAACAATGTTTCAATGAAAAGGTGGCCTGCGCTTTGGGCGCATCGCTCGTCAGTCAGGCAATGCTTGCAGAGGACGCAAAAAACCGCGTGCGTGAAACAATTCGCCGTTTTGCTGAAATCATCCGCTTTCATCAACCGCAGCATGTGCTGGCAATCGCCACTGCTGCGATGCGCGAATCTGATGACGGAGTGGATTTTGCCGAGGAGCTTTCAGATATTCTGGGTCATGAAATACGCATTATCTCTGGTCTGGATGAAGCGCGATATTCAGGGTTAGGGGTGATTTCCAGCAGCTTCCAGCCAGATGGCATCAGCGCTGATCTGGGCGGAGGAAGTCTGGATATTGCTCGCTTAAATGGTCAGGGCGCAACGGGGGTATCCTCACTTGCCACGGGAACGCTGGGCTTAATTGATCTGCAGCAAAAAGGCGGAATTGCAGCGATAGACCGCCATATTACGCAGCATTGCCAAAAACATAAACACGCGCTGGAATGTGATATGATATATGCGGTGGGCGGAAGTTTCCGCGCACTTGCCATGCATGATATGTATCTGCGCAACCATCCGCTGCGCGTGGTGCATGATTATGTCATGAATGCCACCATGCTGGACGCGCTTTATGCCTCTATGGTAGTGAAATCCTCTCAGCCGAATGTGTTTTTTAACGGCGCGCCACGCAAAAGGCAGGAAAGCATGATACCTGCATTAGTTGCTCTGCGCGCATTGATGCGCGAATGTGGCGCAGCGGAAGTGACTTTTTCTTCTGCAGGGGTGCGTGAAGGGGTGTTGCATGATGCATTGCGAGATGACATGAATTATGACCCATTGCTGGCAATGGTGGAAGCTATGCCAGAATCCCGCGCAGACACCCCGTATCGCGCGGCGCTCAGCGACTGGATTTATGACGCATTGCCACAGGAGTGGCATGACAGACGCATTATAGATGCATTTACTATGGTGAGCGAAATGGCAACGATGGTGCATCCTGAACAGCGTGCCTACATGGCATATGAACGGATGCTTGCCACTATGGCATATGGCGTGAGTCATGCGCAGCAGGTGTTGCTGGCACTTGCATGTTATCACCGTTACAAGACCCGCATTGCAGAAGAATGCAATGAGGTGCGCCTGCTGAGCGAATATGAGTTATTATATGCCCGATTGCTTGGGCAGCTGGCGCGTTTGGCTCATAACCTCTCTGCAGGCAATGCAGACTATCTTCGTCAGTTCGGGCTGGATTGTGATGAAGAGGTGGTGACAATAAAATCTCTGGGTGATGTGGATGTCACTTCCATAGCAGATGCACAAAAAGCATGTGAAGGATTGGGAGAAACAATCAGGGCGCTTTCAAGCCTGCGCAGATAGTCCATTTTCGGAATCTCTCTCACGCCAAATTGCAACAGATGATCATTGACGAATTGTGTGTCCAGCAGGGAATATTTTCTATGAAGCAGAATTTCCAGAAGGTAGGCATAGGCGATTTTGCTGGTATTCGGGCGGTGTGAGAACATGCTTTCACCAAAAAATGCTCCGCCGCGCGACACCCCATATAGCCCACCAACCAATTGGTCTGCGTCCCAGCATTCCACACTATGTGCATAACCCAGCTCATGCAGTTCATGATACACTGCAATAATGCTATCATTAATCCAGCTATCCCCTCCACTTTTGCGCGGGGCTGCGCAGGCGCGCATGGTGGCTTCAAATGCCTGATTCACAGTGATGCGATATGGATGCTGGCGTAGCGTGCGCTTCAGTGATCTGGAAATATGCCACCCATCCAGCGGAATAATAGCGCGTGGATCAGGATTGAACCAGTAAATCTCATCAGAGTCGCGTGATTCCCCCATCGGAAAATAACCCGATTCATATGCCGTGATAAGCAATTCAGGAGTAAGGTTATGCATGATTATGCTATAGAAGTTTTGCCGCCCCGACGAAAGCAAATTATCCATTCAAAGCGGCAGAATAGTTATGAATCTTCGTCAATTCCCATCCATGCTTCAAAAATGACATCCAGCAATTCTGATAGAAGTCCTGAGCAGAAAATAGCGATGAGAATGATGATTGCAGCACTTATAATAATGATGCTGGCAACGGGGTGAGCTGAAATTAATGCTGTCATATAATTAAGTGCAAGCGGCGCTTGCATTGAAAAAACATTATTCTCACGTTATAAGGTGATTTATGAGAAAGACAAAGATACATTTTATTGGTTGCGGAAACATGGCAGGGGCAATGCTGACGCATTGGATCAATGATAATGCGCCAATAGACACCATCATCATCAAGCCAACCCCCCCAAAGGCAACGCTTGCGCCGCATGTGAAATATGTTGCATCATTGTCAGAAGCTCCAGAGGATGCTGATATTGTGATGCTCGGCGTGAAGCCGCAGATGATGAAGGATGTTTATTCGCAGGCAGTGGCGCATTATGGCGCATCTCCGTTATATGTGACAATGGCTGCAGGACTGCCCCAGATTTTTTACAAAGCAATGGCGCCAGAATGTAGCCTGTTGCGGATTATGCCCAACACGCCTGTGGCAATTGGGCAAGGCGTGGTGAGCGGTTATATTTCAGATGAGGATGCAACAACGCACGCTTCACAGCTTGATGCTATATCTGCCCTGCTGGAGCGTCTGGGTACGTGCTGCTGGTTGAAGGATGAAGTATGGTTTGACCCCGCCACCGCTGTCGCAGGCAGTGGACCCGCTTATGTCTATTTATTTATGGATGCGCTCACTCAGGCAGGTATGGAGCAGGGGCTGGATGCTGATACATCTAAAAAACTGGCAGTGAACATGGTGCTGGGCGCGGCTGCATATGCATCTGTTGCAGAAGAGTCACTTGAGCAGTTGCGCATTAATGTAACAAGTAAAGGAGGCACGACTGCTGCTGCACTGAATGTCTTCATGAAAGACGATGCATTGCAAGGGCTGACGCGGGATGCAATCCATGCTGCCGTTGCGCGGGCAAAAGAGCTTGCGCAATAATACAGCAGTAAAAAACATTATCTGACAAATAAAGATGACATAAATATTTCTTGTGCAATGCACAATATAGTTGACAGGGCTGTTTTTATACCTCATATTGCAATGCAACGATAATAACATCGTCATAACAATACATGACTAAACTGAGAGGAAATTATGTCTAACAACCCTACAGATTTTTTCAAATCTTTTCAAAATTACACTGCACCATCTATTGATGTAAATGAATTCATCAATGTGGGTCGCCGCAACATGGAAGCTGCTTCTGCTGCAAATCAGGCACTGATTGAAGGCGCACAGGCTATCAATAAGCGTAGCGCTGAAGTAATGCAGAACAACATCGAAAAATGCATTTCTGCATCTCGTGATGTTCTGGGCAGTGCCACTCCAGAAACAAATGCTGCAAAGCAGTCTGAAGTGTCTAAAGAAATTTTCGAAACATGTGTATCTTCTGCACGTGAAATTTCTGAAATGGCATCTAAGTCTGCGTTTGAAGCGTTTGACGTGATCAATAAGCGTTGCGCAGAAGCAATGGAAGAAACAAGCAAAATTGCAAAGAAAGCTGCGTAAGTAGTTTTTCAATTTTTAAAAAAAGAACGGCTGCCAGTTGGTAGCCGTTCTTTTATTTTAATTCTTAAGCTTTATGAAAGAAAATCATAAATCTTTTTTTCAAAACTTTCTATTTTTTTACATAATTCTTGGATCTTTCCAACATAGAAAACGGTAAATTTTGTTACTACGATAATCCATAGAAACAAAATTAATGAAACGGGTAAAAAGAACAGTATCAACATATATCGTTGAACCCCTCTAAACCTAAGAAGCTTTTGTCCGTAGTCCGTTAGCGTCACCCATAATAGAAACGAAACAATTGTCCACAAAAACATTAAAGACATTGTAGTGTTTATCATGATTAGTTTTACTATGATAAGATAAAGTGGTCATTGACACATACTTCCTAAAAGAAGAAAATATGAGAATATCATAAGGTTGTTTATGTAGATTATCAATCAAATAACGAATATATTTATATGATGAAATTCCCCATCACATCAGAATATAACCGCCTCACGGTTTATAGTTTCGCCATTATTTTCTGTCTGTGCGCGCTGATGACCTATTATGTGACCATCAATACGCTCGGAAGTATGGCATATATGGACAGCGTGGGGGATGCTGCGTTGGTCACCATTATTATTGTGACATTTCTATGCCTCACAGCGTATAGTTTTTATGAATGTCTGGATATTTTAAAAACGCGCATTAGCTGCACTGAAACCCGCATTACGCAACAGACATTACTGCGCGAAAAAATTATTCCTTTTGAAGATATCACTTCATGCCGACTGCATTATAGATTTTTTATCGTCATAAAAGATAATAAAAACACTATGGTTTATTTCTTCAAAGGGCTGCAGCATTTTAAGCAGATTCAAGCGTTGTTGCGAGAGTGCGGATATCTTCATGAAGCATGATGCGTTTGCCATCATTCCAGATGACATTACTGCATTAGCCGTTGCCTGTTCTGGTGGTGCGGATTCGCTGTGTTTGACACTCGAACTGCACGAATGGTGCAAACAGCGCAATATTCAATGCATTGCACTGCATGTGAACCATAATATCCGCTCTGAAGCAGCACGCGAAGCTGAGCAGCTGCGCGAATGGCTTAAGCAATATGATATTGATTGCAACCTTTTTAAGGTGGAAAAAAACCTGCGCGAAGAAGGCAATCTGCAACAAGCCGCGCGAGATGCGCGATATGGATTAATGACTGACTGGTGCAGGGAAAATAAGGTGCGTCATCTCTGTCTTGCCCATCATGCAGATGATCAGGCAGAAACATTTCTGATGCGGATGGCTCGCGGAAGTGGTGTTGATGGTCTTTCTGCTATGAAACCAGTCACTGCACGCAGCGGAATCACTTTGCTGCGCCCCTATCTTTACACCACCAAAAAAGAGTTGATGGAAAGGTTGAAACAGAAAAGTCAGTGCTGGATTGAAGACCCCTCAAACAAAAATACTTCCTTCACCCGCGTGGTTATGCGCGATGTTCTGCCAGTGCTGGAAGAGGCAAGCATTACCTCCCGCCATATTGTGAATATATGTTCGCATCTTGCGCGTGCGTCTGACTGCCTGCAAAATGTTGCAAAAGACTGGGCAATCATGCAGCAGGTCTGGAAAGGGGGTGTGTATGCAACCATCCCGAAGGACAGTTTCTCAGACACGCATAAAGAAATTGCGCTGCGGGTGGTGGCGGATTGTCTGAGGTATTTTAATTCCGAAGAATTGCGTTTTAAACATCTTGAACCGCTGGTGGATGCGATGCAATGTTCGGATTTCAAAAAAACAACGCTGCATCACTGCATCATTCAACCATATCATGATGATATTCTCATCTACCGCGAAGAAGAAAGGCTGCAGAATGCTGTACCCATGCAGAAAAAAACATTATGGGACGGGTATGTCTGCATCACCAAAACCATGCAGGAAGAATTTCGATGCGGCGCGCTTGGTGCAGAGGGTTTCGCGCAATTAAAAGCACAAAAACACCCATTGCCAACATTGCCTGCGGCACTGTTGCACACACTTCCTGCAATCTGGCATCTTGAACAGCTCTATGCTGTGCCCCATATTGATTATTATACGCAACCATGCGACGATACGCTTTTGAGCTTACGCGCACATTATGACGAACCACAAGGGACATAGGAATTTATGCCAAATTTAAGCCGCAATCTGTTTATCTGGGTTGGAATTTTTTTAGTATTTTTGCTCATCTTTAATGCTGTGGGCAATAATATGGAAACGTCTGGCTATCAACAGCCAACCTTTTCTGAGTTTCTGGAGCAGGTGGAAAGTGGCGATGTGGCAAAAGCCACCATTAAAGAATCCCCTGAGTCTGGGACGACTGTTACAGGCGAATATGCCAACGGCGTGGCGTTTGCAGTGGATGTGCCAACCTATCCTAATCTGGTGGATAAGCTGAAAAATAATAATGTGGAGATCACGGCGAAGAATGTCGATAATGATCTTGGCTTGCTTGGTGTGTTGCTATCATGGTTCCCGTTATTGCTGTTCATTGGGGTGTATATCTTCTTCATGAAGCAGATGAGCGGCGGCAAAGGTGGCGGAGGGGCAATGGGTTTTGGAAAGTCCAAAGCCAAAATGCTTACCGAAAAACACGAAAAGAAAACTTTTGAAGATGTGGCGGGCATTGATGAGGCGAAGGAAGAATTGCAGGAAATTGTAGACTTCCTGAAAAACCCTGGAAAGTTCCAGAAACTGGGCGGAAAAATTCCCAAAGGCTGTTTGCTGGTGGGCCCTCCTGGAACGGGTAAGACCCTTCTTGCGCGTTCTATTGCGGGGGAGGCGGGTGTGCCGTTCTTCACCATTTCAGGGTCAGACTTTGTGGAAATGTTTGTCGGCGTGGGTGCGTCCCGCGTGCGTGATATGTTCGAGCAGGGCAAGAAAAATGCGCCTTGCATCATCTTTATTGATGAAATTGATGCGGTCGGTCGTCATCGTGGTGGCGGCATGGGCGGCGGCAACGATGAACGCGAGCAGACGCTCAATCAGTTGCTTGTGGAAATGGATGGGTTTGAAGCCAATGAAGGCGTGATTTTGATTGCAGCGACGAACCGACCCGACGTGCTTGACCCTGCACTGTTGCGCCCAGGGCGTTTTGACCGTCAGATTACCGTGCCAAACCCAGACATCACGGGTCGTGAAGCGATCTTGAAAGTGCATACGAAAAATGTACCGATTGCGCCCGATGTGGATGTGCATGTGATTGCGCGTGGCACGCCAGGGTTTTCTGGTGCGGATTTGGCAAATTTGATTAATGAAGCGGCGTTGCTTGCAGCAAGACGTGACAACAAGGTCGTCACTATGCGCGAAATGGAAGAAGCCAAGGACAAGGTGATGATGGGCGTGGAGCGCAAATCCATGGTAATGAGCGAAGATGAGAAGAAAATGACTGCTTATCATGAAGGCGGTCATGCGATTGTGTCTTTGCACTGCCCTGCATCTGATCCTATTCATAAAGCCACCATCATCCCACGTGGACGTGCGCTCGGCATGGTGATGCGTTTGCCAGAAGCGGACAAAGTGTCGTATCATCGTGACAAAATGCATGATGATCTGGCAGTGGCGATGGGCGGACGCGTAGCGGAAGAGGTAATTTTTGGCTATGATAAAGTATCGTCTGGTGCGTCATCTGATATTCAATATGCCACAAAACTTGCCCGCGCTATGGTGGCTGAATGGGGCATGAGTGATGAGCTTGGTCCGGTGCTATATGGCGGTGGTCAGGATATGGGGTATCTCGGCGGCGGGGGCGGCTCAGGAGATATTGCGGGCACAACGAAAGCTAAGGTGGATGCAGAAGTCAAACGCATTGTGGAAGAAGCACACGAACGCGCGCGTCAGATTCTTTCAGACAATGCAGAGGAGCTGGAATTGCTTGCCCAAGCATTGCTGGAATATGAAACACTGACGGGCGATGAAATCAAGCAGGTTATTAAAGGCGAACCCCTTAACCGCACCACCAGAAGCAAGGAGCAGACCAAGAAGCTGCGCTCCGCCCTGCCAAGCACGCGCAAGAAGGAGTTGCTGAA
Organism: Rickettsiales bacterium; assembly: GCA_024304995.1. Classification (GTDB taxonomy): domain Bacteria; phylum Pseudomonadota; class Alphaproteobacteria; order Rickettsiales; family UBA998; genus JAMWZD01. The sequence continues at coordinate 861,416 of JAMWZD010000001.1, forward strand.
AGAGGAAGAAGCGAAAGATGTGAACGTGGATAGTTCGGATGAGCGGGATGGTGAGGAGTAAGGTTTCTATAGTAGAAACTCTACTTTTCCAGTTTTGTTTTAATAACTAAATGAACACATATTATAGCAAATAAACACGCAAAATATGTGAAAAGCAATAAGCCCATACTTACAAAAATAAAAGTAAAGATAGAGTAGCTTTGCAGAATATGCTCATCTGATAATATGCTATAATAGCCAATAAATATACATGGTATCACCATAGCTACTACCTTCGAAGATTGCGCTAGTTTCTCTTTCATGAAACTCAGAGATAGACTTATGTTTGACACTGCAAATAGATAATAGATGAAAGATATAATGCTTAGAGGTGCTGAGAATAGCGTTATGTAATTTATAGCTATAATAGTTGCGTATGTTTTGGTGCTTTTTGTTTCTGGGGCTATATTGAATAATCCAGTATCTGAAAAAGTTATTTGCGTATCCATTAAATGAGCAGCAAAGAACATGTGAAAAATATAGAGAGCGCTCATAAAAAACACGGTTATATACGTCGCCATGCGCCCTATTCGCTGCAATAAGGCATTTAGCTCTTGCTTGTTTCTTTCTTCTGCTGTCATGGAATAGATAAAAGGAAGTCGCCTAAACAACCACCTGCCACACCAACAACACAGCCAACACCACCAACGGCGTGAAGGTACATACCATCCCAATCTGCCGCAATTTGATGTTAAACTCGCCTTTGGCGGCGGCAGCGGGTTCAATCTTGGTCAGGCTGTAATAATGTGCGATGCGCCCAACAAGCGTGATAATGCCCATAGCGTGCAGCAATGCTCCTTGTGCGCCCTGCAATTCTGCCAGTAGCATCAGCAGCAAAATCAGCGGCACATATTCTGCAAAATTGGCGTGGGTGCGGATGTGGCGGGAGACATCATCAATGCCCCCGTCCAGCAATGCCACCTTATTTCGCACACGTGATTTTATCACTCGAATGGTGAGGAACACGTAAAGCAACGCCGCCAATCCGCCATATAGCGCTGTCGTGAGTTCCAGCGCCATTTATGCTGCTAGCTTCGCTTCATTGGCGTCCAGCGCCGCAATCACCGCGTCACCCATATCCGTGGTGGTGACCACACTTACACCTTCTGCCGCAATGTCCTTCGTGCGTGTGCCGCTTGCCAGCACGTCATTGACGCAATGTTCCAGCAGATCAGCCTCGCGCTGCATATCGAACGAATAGCGTAGCATCATGGCAACGGACAAGATAGTGGCGAGCGGGTTGGCGATATTCTGCCCTGCAATATCAGGAGCAGAGCCATGCACGGGTTCATAGAGCGCCGCGCGTTTGCCGTCTACTTCTGCGCCGAGCGAGGCGCTTGGCAACATGCCGAGAGAGCCAGTCAGCATAGATGCACAATCTGACAAAATATCCCCAAACATATTCGTTGTGACCATCACATCAAACTGTTTCGGGTTGCGCACCAGCTGCATGGCGGCATTGTCCACATACATATGCGACAACTCCACATCGGCATATTCCTTGCCAATGCGTATCATTTCCTCGCGCCAGAGTTCGGTCACTTCCAGCACGTTAGCTTTATCTACAGAGCAAAGTCTTTTGCCACGCTTCTCGGCCAATTCAAATGCCACGCGGGCAATGCGATGAATTTCTGATTCACGATAGACCATTGTGTTGCGCCCAACGCGTTCATTGCCTTCCATAGCAACCCCGCGTGGTTCACCAAAATAAATCCCGCCTGTGAGTTCGCGCACAATCATGATGTCCAGCCCAGACACCACCTCAGGGCGCAAAGACGAGCTATCGACCAGCGCGTCAAAGCAAAGAGCAGGGCGCAAATTCGCAAATAACCCAAGCTCCTTGCGAATGCCGAGCAAGCCGCGCTCGGGGCGCACGCTATAATCCAGTGCTTCCCATTTCGGGCCGCCCACTGCGCCGAGCAGAATCGCATCTGCCTTCTTTGCCTTTTGCAACGTGTCATCTGGGAAAGGCGAGCCTGTTTCATCATAGGCAATGCCGCCAATCAGCGCTTCATCCATTGCAAAAGTGGTGTTTCCACGCGCGCCGAACCAGTCCAGCACACGCACAGCTTGCTTGACGACTTCAGGTCCGATGCCATCACCAGCGAGTAATAATATATTTTTTTGTGTCATGAGCGCAGCATAAAAGACGCACTGCGCCCCTGCAAGCAAAATGCGATTATAGATTTTTGATGTGCACTGCGCTAAGTTTCTTTTCATGACAAAATATACAGTAGATATTGCTATTATTGGCGCAGGTAGTGCGGGCATGAGCGCGTATTATGAAGCATCCAAACATACCAGCTCCATTGCGTTGATTGAAGGTGGAGAATATGGCACGACCTGCGCTCGCGTAGGGTGTATGCCCTCCAAATTGCTGATAGCCCCCGCCACGGCGCGGCATGAGGCGCAGAAGTTTGATGCATATGGCTTGCGGGGCAGCTTGCCAGAGGTGGACGGCAAAGCGGTGATGCAACGTGTGCGGGATGAACGTGACCGTTTTGTTGGTTTCGTGAAAAAGACGGTTCAGAATTTTGACAAGGCGCTGCATCTGCAAGCCTCCGCACAGTTTGAAAGTGACCATGTGTTAGCGCTTTCTAATGGCGAAAAAGTGCGCGCAGATCGGATTATTATTGCGACGGGTTCACGCCCGAACATTGCGCCACCATTAAAAGGCGCAGGTACACGGCTGATCACCAGTGATGATGTGTTTTACTGGGACAATTTGCCAGAATCTGTTGCCGTGGTGGGGGCAGGAGTGGTCGGGCTGGAACTGGCGCAAGCATTGCACCGTTTGGGCGTGAATGTGCATCTGTTCGGGCGTGGCAACAAGCCTGGCATTGCTACTGACCCTGAGGTGCGCAATGAGGCGCTTAAGATTTTCACGGATGAATTGCAGTTTTTTCCAGATTCTACCGTAACGCGGACGGAAGAAAAGGGTGATAAAGCGGTGCTGTATTATACGCTTGACGACGAACAAGAGCGCAATATTGAATGTGATTATGTGTTGGCTGCGACAGGACGTACGCCTAACATTGATACGCTTGCTCTCAAGAATAGCTCATTAAAATTAAATGATAAAGGAATGCCAGAATTTGACCCTATGTCAGGGCAGTGTGGTGACAGCCACATTTTCATTGCAGGGGATGCGAATGGGGATATTCCTTTGCTGCATGAAGCATCAGATGAAGGGCGCATTGCGGGCAGAAATGCAGGAACATATCCTGAGGTCTTCAAGCAGGCGCGGCGTACCCCGCTTACCATCATCTTCCCAGACCCGCAAATGGCAATTTCGGGGCAGTCTTATCAGGAATTAGTTGATGCAGAGGTGGATTTTTCGATTGGTGCATGTGATTATTCTGACCAGGGACGCGCGCGGGTGATGCTGGATAATATCGGGTTGATGAGGGTGTATGGTGACAATCGCACCGCCTGTCTGCTCGGCGCAGAAATGATAGGGCATCATCATGAACATCTGGCACATCTCATCAGCTGGTGCATTGCGATGCGCGTCACCGTGCATGATGCGCTGCTCATGCCATTTTATCATCCGACCATTGAAGAAGGGCTGCGCACGGCACTGCGAGACTTGCTAAAAAACATGAAGATGGCCGCCCGCCCACCAGAAAAATGCATTGATTGCGGGGTGGGGAGTTAGGATTACCCCAAATCATCCACCAGATTCATCAGATATAGCCCTGCTATCCAGCGGAATTGCGCAGCGTTGAGAGCATCGCGTTTAAAGTCGTTATCCATTTCATGAATGGTGAAGGCGAATTGGGTGAGTTTGTCGTATAGCTCATCTTCACGCAATCCCAGTGCTGCATAATATTCCAGTGATTTTTTGGAGACGCAACTGTAAAAATCGGGGGATTCCTGTTGGTGGAGTTCGGTGCAAACGCGAATGGCGTTTTTCACCAGACGGGTCTTGTCGAAGGCTTCTGCCTGTGAAACTGTGGCAACCAGTATGAGTAGAGCGAGTAATAATCTATGCATAAAGCCAGGGAGCCTTTTCTTTGTTCTGTGCTTCAAAGGCGCTGATGGCATCCGTTTTCTCAGATGTCAGACCAATATCATCAAGCCCTTCAATCAGGCAACGTTTGCGGAAGGGGTCAATCTCAAACGCAATCACGTGATTGCCTGCGCGCACTTCCTGCGCTTCAAGATCTACGGTAATTTTTTCGGCGCGTGCCCCCACTTCTGCAATCGCGTCCACGTCTTTTTGAGGGAGAGGCAATGGCAGAATGCCATTTTTGAAGCAATTATTGTAAAAAATATCGGCAAAAGACGGCGCGATGATGCATTTAATGCCATAGTCCAGCAATGCCCACGGCGCATGTTCGCGGCTCGAACCACATCCGAAATTATCACCTGCAACAACAATCTGTGCATCTTTAAATTCATCCTGATGCAAAATAAAGTCATCCACTTTATTGCCATCCACATCATAACGCATTTCAAAAAACAGCCCTTCGGACAAGCCTGTGCGTTTAATGGTTTTCAAAAACTGCTTCGGAATGATCATATCCGTATCAATATTTTGCAATAATAGCGGTGCAGCCACCGCATTGAGTGTCGTAAATTGTTCCATAATCGCTTACTTCATGTTCGGGTAAAGTGTATAAACCAGTGTTGTAACATATTTTGCCATTAATGCATCAAATTCTTCCTCCGCGCTCACATCGGCACTGGAAGCTGCGCCCACAATACCCGCGCGCCCTTGCCCGAAGGCGCTTACCAAGGATGTGCCAATCACTTTCTTGCGGTCTTTTGTATCATAGAGGCGGATGCGGCTTTGAATGGATGCTGTGTCACCAGTGAAGAGAGACTGTGCCGCGCTGGTGGAAAGATTTACATTGCGCAAGCCAATTTCCAGATGCACAGGCGTGCCAGTCGTTTTTGGCAATGCCACAGGCAACATGATTTTGAGCGCTTCTTCCACGCGGCGTTGTTCTTCATCACTCACGGAAGAAACAAAAGTAATTGGGTGGGATTCATTTTCATTAACTATGTTATACCCCGTAACGCGGTAATTCCCCACATCATAGCCCTGCGCCACCTGCACGGTGCGTTGTGTGGAGGCACATGATGTTAATGTAAGGGAGCATAATAATATAAGGAATTTTTTCATCTGCGCACTGTAGCGCGTAGAAAGTGATGCTGTCAATCAGGCAAAAAAAGACCCATGACCGAAGGCGGTTATGGGTTAGTTATTGTCAAAATCCTCTTTAATATCTTTGAAGATTTTTCCTGCATCTTCTGTGCGACGTTCTAGGATGGTTTTGTCTGGTTCGTCCGCACTTCGGTTTGTAGCTGCATAATAAAATAAAATGCCGCAAATGAAACCAATAACGATTTTAAACATGATGTTAAAACAGAATAAACAACATCCTTCAAACATCAGTAGTCCTATGCTCAAAAGCATAGATTATAGAGACTAACGGACGTTATAAGCATTCAAATGAATGTGAAGGATTATCTGTTATATACCATATAATATGAGATGCCGCAATTACCCATCTTCCGTGTGTAGCAGCATGACCACGCTGCCCATCACGGTCAGCAGATAGGGGGCGATGACGGCAAGTTCAATAGGCAGACTGCCAGAATAGCCGAATGCGTGAAACAGCCCTGTCACAAAATTCACGACAAACCCCGCCACCACTGCACCAAACACCATTGCCAGCGCACGTCCGCGGCGGGGCAGGCGCAGAGAGAAAACGGATGCAAGCAGCACCATAGCGCAGAACACCAGCGGAGTGATCAATATTGTGTACCAGTGCAATTTATGTCTCAGCGCTGAAAAACCAGCCTTTTCCAGCGTGTCAATAAAGCCTGAAAGCTCCCAAAAAGAAAGTGTTGCGGGTTCGGCGAAGCTATCCTGAATCTGCTTGATGCTTAAATCTGTTTGCAGACTATATGAAGCGCGGGATTCTGGCAGTTTGCCAGGAATGGAGATAGTAGCATCTGTCAGGTTCCATAATCCATTATTGAGCACGGCCTCATCTGCGTCTATGCGCCCGATAAATGCCTGTTCTTCATCCTGCACAAAAATGATGATGCGGCTAAGGCTCATATCGGTCTGGTCAATCTGGCTGGCCTGCATAACATAACTGCCAATGGGTTTGCCTCCCAGCGTGTCACGTCCTGAATCCACATGGCGCAGCCACAAGCCTGATGCATCCACCGAGAGGACTTGTTGAGAGCCGTTAATATAACGTGATTCAAACTGTTCATAGCGTGCGATAGTGGCCGCCGAAAGCGGATTGAGTACGATAATACTTGCCGCGCCCAGCAACACCGCAATTACCATGCCTGGCAGCAAAAACCGCCAGACTGACAGACCTGCAGCACGCGCCACCACCAGTTCGTTGCTGCGGGTGAGCTTCATCAATGTCATCATGGAACCAATCATCACTGCATAAGGCAGCAATTTTTCTGCCAGTTGCGGCAGGCGGATGACGGCAACCTGCATGGTGAGCCAAAAGGGGATATGGTCTTTATTGGCGGTGCGGCGCACCAGCTCCACCATGTCAATCAAGCCTGCAATGGCAAGGATAATCCCAAAGGCAATGCAGATATTCAGGAAAAAATGTTTTCCAATATAGCGTGAGAGTGTGAATGACATGATGGCATTATAAAAGCGTATGCAGTAAACGCCAGAAAAAAGAAAACCCTTTAAAGCCACATGGGTTTTAAAGGGTTAAGTTAAATATTTAGTCTCTATGATTTAGAACAACAAAAAGTCCTATTGCTCCAGCCCCACCTATCTTGGCAATATTCCAATATAAGCTACTTGTTGCTAGATCTGTTCCACGTACCGCATCTGTCATCTGCATAGTAAACATGCAGATAAAAGCTGGATACAAGAGAGTCAAAGACAGGGTTCTTAATGTTTTCATGCTACTCACCATCCTGAGGTGGTGCGCCACATAAAGGGGCGTAATCATTTCGTTCCATAAAAGCTATAATGCCTTCATCACTAACCCAAGAGTTGTGATAGACAAAATAAGGAACTAGGTCATATGTTTCAAAACAGTAATCTGTGTTGTCAAGTTTTACAACACGCTTTTCCGATCCGTAAATAATGGTCATTTCGTAGCCATTATCACTTTCAATAACATTTGTGCTGAAAACTGGTTGAACCTCAATTTGTTCTACTTTGTTAGGTTCAAAATTAAGGCGGGTTACATAACCAGCGCAAAATGCTAAAACAAAAGGAACAAGCTTTGCCAATTTTGTAGTTTTCATGATTGTAATTTAGAAAATATAGGTGTTCGTTCATCACGTATCAATCAGCCATTACTGAATATAACGGAATAATAAACTGACTGAACGTCAATAGTGCTTTAAAGAAAGCAGATGAATTACTTACAAATATAGCAAAATTTTACGCATCATTCAACCTTTATTAATCTCTTGTTAAAATTAACCCTTTCGTCATTCTGAACAGAGTGAAGCATACAGATCCACTTGCGCAAATGGTGGGATGGATGTTTCGCGTTGCTCAACATGACGATGGAGGTGGCAGGCTTAAAAGTCTGCCGCCAAAAAAACTTTCCACTTTTGCTTCGCCATGTTAAAAGCATCGCATGACACAAAATTTCTCCTCCCTCATTTCTTCAAAAAATCACGCTAATGCCATTCGCGCGCTCTCAATGGATGCGGTGCAGGCAGCAAATTCAGGGCATCCTGGAATGCCAATGGGCATGGCAGATGCGGCGACTGCTCTATGGACGCAGCATTTAAAGCATAATCCCAAAGCGCCGTTCTGGCCAGATCGTGACCGTTTTGTGCTTTCCACAGGGCATGGCTCTATGTTGCTTTATTCGCTGTTGTTCCTCACGGGCTATGAAGACATGACGCTGGAGGACTTAAAAAACTTCCGTCAGTTGGGTTCAAAAACGTGCGGTCACCCTGAATATGGTCATGCAAGTGGCATTGAAACCACCACAGGACCGCTGGGACAGGGGATTGCCAATGCAGTCGGCATGGCGCTGGCTGAGCGCATGATGAATGCAAAATATGGGGATGATCTGGTGGATCATCATACATATTGTTTAGTGGGTGATGGTTGTTTGATGGAAGGGATGGCGCAGGAAGCAGTCAGCTTTGCTGCACATCAAAGATTGCATAAACTAATCGTATTGTTCGATGATAACGGCATCACCATTGATGGCAGCACGGACTTGTCGACCTCAGAAGACCATATTAAACGCTTTGAAGCGCTGGGCTGGAATGCAGTGCGTGTGGATGGACATGACGCACAGGCTGTCAGCAAGGCGATTGCTGAAGCAAAAAATGCCACTATGCCAAGTTTCATTGCGTGCAAAACGACGATTGGTTATGGTTCACCAAACAAAGCAGGCACATCAGGCAGTCATGGTTCGCCTTTGGGTGATGACGAAATCACAATAACGAAAAAAGCGCTGGGTTGGGAACATGGTGCGTTCGAAGTGCCAGATGAGATTTTGCTCGCATGGCGTGATGCAGGCTTGCGCAGCCATAATGATTATGAAGCATGGCAGAAACGCTTTGAAGCAGCAGATGCAGCAGTGCAGGATGAATTTGCCCGCACACTTTCAGGCGAATTGCCGGGTGGCTGGCAGGAAGCATTGGACGAGATGAAGCGCGAAGTGTGCGCCAACCCTGTGAAGGAAGCCACGCGCAAATCGTCTGAAGAAGTGTTGAAAGTGCTCACACCGCTCATCCCCGAATTGCTCGGTGGTTCGGCAGATTTGACGGGCTCAAACAACACCAAAACAGGTGATCAAGCACCCGTGCAGCATGATAATTATTCTGGGCGTTATATTTATTATGGCATCCGTGAACATGCGATGGGTGCAATCATGAACGGTTTGGCGCTGCATGGCGGTTTCATTCCGTATAGTGGCACGTTCCTCGTCTTCTCGGATTATATGCGCACGCCCATGCGCCTGAGTAGCCTTATGGGCATCCGTACGATTCATGTGCATACGCATGATTCCATTGGTTTGGGAGAAGATGGACCAACGCATCAACCCGTGGAACATTTGGCAGCACTCCGCGCCATTCCGAATATGCATGTCTATCGCCCCGCAGACCGCATTGAAACGCTGGAATGCTGGACTCTCGCGCTGGCGCACAATACGACTACATCCACTTTGGCGCTTTCCCGTCAGGGGTTGCCGCAGGTGAGACTGGATTATAGTGCAGAAAACAAAGCCGCAAAGGGTGGTTATGTATTGCGCGGATCTGAGAAAGATTCTGTAGTGCTACTGGCATCTGGTTCAGAAGTGCATCTGGCAGTGGAAGCCGCAGACGCATTGGCAAAAGACGGCATTCACGCACGTGTGGTGTCGATGCCATGCATGGATTTGTTCTTCGAGCAGCCAAAATCTTACCGTGATGAAGTGCTGGGCAACCTACCATGCGTCGCCGTGGAAGCCGCATGTGACATGGGCTGGCATAAAATTATCGGACGTGATGGCATATTCATCGGCATGGACAGCTTCGGCGCATCTGCCCCAGCACCTGCGCTTTACGAGCATTTCGGGATTACGGCTGAGGCGGTGGCGAAGGCAGTGAAACGATTAATATAAATCTTGTTCTTTTTATAACATAATGTTCATTTTATGTCATGGCGCATAGAGTGGGCGTATGAAAGAATATAGTTTGGATACCAATGAAGGCTGGAACGCCCTGCAGCGCGGCTGTAATGATGCGAAGCATTCAATTGATGTCATGGAATATATGGTGCGTGATGATTCGCGCGGGCGGGATTTCATCTCTCTGTTAATCGACAAAGCCAAAGAAGGTGTAAAAATACGTCTGATGATGGATAGCCTCGGCAGCAGGCAAATGCTCAACCACGCCCTGACTGATGCGCTTATAGATGCTGGCGGAGAGGTCTGTTTCGAAAGCGCGTTCCGATTTGGCAAAAAACATATTGCCAAGCCGTTTTTCCCCAATAACCATTGCAAAATGTGCATCATAGATAAAAGCGTATGGTATATTGGCGGGTTATGTTTTGCGGATTTTATGGAAGGCTGGCGTGAAACGCTGGTGCGCATTGAACAAGATAGCATAGAAGCACCGCAAGCCCATTTTGATGCGCTGTGGGATTATTTATGTGAAAAAAAAGCGCTGCATATACGGCATATTGAGCAGGGCGATACGCATTATCTTCTGCAATGTCCCCCTATAGACCGTATGGATATTTATGAAGTGTTCATGCAACGCGCACAATCTGTCACGCAACATATCCAGATTATGTCACCCTATTTTTTTCCGCCGGAACCTGTGTATGATGTGTTGCATAAGGCGGCGAAAAAAGGGGTTCAGGTCACGCTGCTGCACCCCGAAAAAACGGACAGCACCTATTGTGATATGCTGCACCGCTATATGCTGCGTTCCTATGAAAAAGACCATATTGATGTGCGGTTCTACACACCACGAAAAAGCCACGCCAAATATTGCATTATTGATGACTGGGCAACGATTGGAAGCTGCAATTTTGACAAAATCAGCCTGAAACATAATCATGAGGCAAATATTGCCTTTTGCAATGCGGATGATGTGAATGCATTAAAAGTGCAGTTTGAACAGGATATGCGCGAAAGCCGCGAAGCCACTTGTGATGACTGGGAATTGCTGCCCTTTCGCCACAAAATAATGGCATATATGGCGCGCGTGGCATATGCATTGCTATAATCATGAAGATTTTGTTTGCTAATATAGGATATGCAACGGGAATTAATGGCAGCCTGAACCACCATACGCGCTTTCTGTTTCGGCATCTCTTCAAAACGCAAAAAGCCCAAAAAGCTATATTGCAGCAATGCAGCGCCATCATTGATGCGCAGCAGCCAGATTTATGCGGTTTTGCAGAAATTGATTCGGGTTCAATGCATTCTGCCTATCTTAATCATCTGGATGTGTTGCAGCGCGATGATTATGCACTGGGGCGGTGTGACAGCAAATATGCCCCTGAAAGCCTGATTGCGCGCACGCCATTTTTCTGGGGAAAATGCAATGGTTTGCTGGCAAAAGATGAGGTGGAAGTGCATCTTAGGCATTTTGATGCAGGGGTGAAGAAGCTGGTGTATGAAGTGACAATGCCGCGCAACATCACCGTGTTTTTTGTGCATCTGGCACTTGGCGCAGCCACCCGACAGGCACAGATCGAGCAGCTGGCGGCGTGGGTGAAAGAAAGCAAGGGCGAGATTGTGATTATGGGTGATTGCAATATTTTTGCAGGGATCAGTGAGCTGGAACCGCTGCTAAATGAGCAATTCGAACTAATGAACAATCCTGAGCAACACACATTCAGCTTTCATAAACGCCAGCAGATGCTGGATATTTGCCTATGCAGCCCAGCATTGGCGAAAAATGCCAGATGTCAGGTGATTGACCAGCCTTATTCAGACCATGATGCCATAATGCTGGAATTATAGGGTTGCACTTACGGCGCTCAAGCGGCAATATATGTGCATGAATATTGCAGGACGCATTGTAAAATATGCTTTTTTCGCCATTGTGGGCATGGTAGTGGGGCACGCCGTTGCGGCATTTCATGGTGGCTCCATTATGGGCATCGGCGAGAAAGAATTTTCAGATGCAAAGATGGCTCTGTATTTTTCACAAAAGGGCTATAGCACGCCAGATGCAGCATTAAATTCGCCAGAAGTGCGCCAGCTTGCCGCGCAGTATTTTGAGGTAAAAACCTATTTAAAGCTGAGCGGTGCAGCTGTGTTTATGCTGTTTGCCAGATTGCTGGAACAGCGCCATAAGGGCAAAAGCAAAGAAGAATAGGTAAAAGCGGATAATTACTTAAATTCTTCTGCCATCTCCCCCTAGACAAACCCATATTATCTGCTACTCATAGAGTATAAACCAATAACTTAATGAGGGAAGAATATGGCAACAGTGAATGTTGGATTAAATGGTTTGGGGCGCATTGGGCGTTCTGTAATGCGTGCGTTGGAAGAGCAGGGCTATACGGATATTAATGTGGTGGCGGTCAATGACCTCTCACCGATTGATTCTTTGGTGCATTTGCTGAAATATGATTCTGTGCATGGGCGTTTTTCAAAAGATGTGAAAGCAGAAGGCGACAATATCCATTTTGGTGATCAGTCATTCAAGGTGTATTCTGAGCGCAACCCAGCAGACATTCCGTGGGGCAAACATAATGTGGACATCGTGCTGGAATGCACAGGCTTGTTCTTGAGCAAGGAAAAAGTGCAGGGGCATCTGGATGCTGGTGCGAAGAAAGTGATTCTGTCTGCTCCTGCAAAGGATGATACCAAAACAGTTGTATTCGGTGTGAACCATGAAACAATCGGCGCAGATGATAATGTTGTCTCTAACGGGTCTTGCACCACCAACTGTCTTGCACCGCTTGCACAGGTATTGAATGATGAGTTCGGCATTGAGTCTGGTTTCATGACGACGGTGCATTCATACACAAATGACCAGAATATCGTAGATGCAGGACATTCAGACATGCGCCGCGCCCGCGCTGCTGCGATGTCTATGATTCCAACCTCGACTGGTGCGGCAAAAGCGCTGGGCAAAGTGTTGCCTGAGCTCAATGGCAAGCTGGATGGTTGCGCCATCCGCGTACCAACACCGAACGTATCATTAGTAGATTTCACCTTTAATGCGAAAAAAGATGTAACAGTGGCGCAAATCGTCGAAGCATGTGAAAAAGCAGCAAATGGCGCGCTGAAAGGTGTGTTGGGTGTGACGTCTGAGCCGTTAGTGTCTATTGATTATACACATAACCCACATAGCTCTGTTGTTGATACAACGTCAGTTTACGTTACGGGCAACCGTCTGGTGCGCATTGCATCATGGTATGATAATGAGTGGGGCTTCTCGTGCCGTATGTTGGATGTCGCACGTTATTTAAGCAACTCAGCATCGCTTAAAGCGGCTGCGTAAGTTTAAGTAGCTTTACAGATTGAAGGCGCGGTTTTATTATAGCCGCGCCTTTTCTTTATATTACCCGCGCATAATGCCCTGCATCGGCGCTACATCTGAGCTGTCAGGGAAAATCTGGTTGATTTCTGCGGTGCTGAGTTCGAAACTTTGCTGCACAATTGCTTTAAACACAGATGCCATGTTGGTGGTGGAACGCAGATACCGTCCGTCCACCATGTCACTGTCACGCAGTCCTGGCCAGTCACCAAGTACGCGCCCACCGCGGACTGCGCCGCCAAGCAAGTTCCAGCTTGTTCCTATGCCATGATCCGTGCCACTCGTGCCATTCACTGCGCAGGTGCGCCCAAACTCTCCACCAACGATGACCACGCAGTTGCTCCAGCCGCCTTTCATATTGGTGCGCAATGCTTCCACCACATCATTAAGGTTTTTCACTGTGTTTGTGTAACCCCAGTCCTTATCCACATGTTGCGCAGAGTGAGAATCCCATCCGCCTAGGCTCATAACGGCAATATGCGGACCATCAGGGCGCGACATGAGGGACCCTATCACGCCTGCGCGCTGCACATCATTGCGCATTTGCTTAATATCTTCTTTTACCTTTTCACCGCCATCAGTGGATGCGACATAGCCATCAAACGCTTTTCGCAAATTCAGCCCGTCCTGCAACAATGCTTCGCGGGACTGGTGTTCGGCAATAGTGCGCTGTTTCAGCACGTCGTTGACCAGATGGTCATAAAACGCATCAGACATGTTGCCCTGTCTCCCTGTTTCCAGCAACATAGGGCGGACACGTCCTTTTACCATTAACGGGGAACTGGCATAAGGGGCTATAGTCAGAAAAGTGCTTTCCATTTCATTCAGATTGGCTTTTCTGGCAACAATCTGTGTCAGACGGTTCATCCAGCCACTGGCATTGGCAGCAGGGTTCAGAGTCCCGTTTGCCAGCATATTCTGTGCGTCAAAATGTGAGCGGTTGCTGTGCTGCAGAGAGGCTGCGTGAAAGCCAAGATATTCGCCATTATTATATGCCTGTTGAAAGAATGGCAGTTTGTTTGAAACACCGAACATATCATCCAGCTTGAGCGGAGAGGCATTGGCGATCTCACCTGGGCGACCGCGATATATGTTGCCGCGAAGCCCTTCAAGGTTGGGGTCGCCATATGGCACCATTAATTCCATACCGTCAGGTGCGCCCTGCAGATTGATGAAAACGATCTTTTTGGGTGAGGAAAGATAGCTCAGATTCACAGAAACGGCGCTGGCATCTGTCTGTTGCGCTAACACGGATGCAGGCAGGATGGTGGAAAGTGCCGCACCGCCCAGACACAACGCAGACATGGACAAGAATGAACGGCGCGATAAGTCAATAGAATTAGTCATTAGCGGTTCCTCATAATTTGTAATGCACACAAAGCAGCGCGTTTTTCACGGTCACGCATACCATCATTTGCCATCATGGTGAGATAGGGTGCGCCAGCCTGCGAGCCAAAATTTTGTGTCACTATGGTTTCAGGCGCAACGTCTTTGTCAATATCGTTGCTGATGAAATATGGACACCATTCAATGGTGCGAATAACCTGTTGCGGCGTTTTCCAATATCCCGCATCATCTGGCCAGCCGTCGGGCGTTGTCCAGTCCCATAGTGAGTATTCGCTCATGCGGTTCATGGCATTCATCAGTTTTTGTCCCGTTTCACGGTTGTTCAGACCGCCTTTCACACCAGCATTATGCAGGCGATAGGTTCCCATCATGATGTCATATGGCATAGGATATTTTGAAAACACCCCGTTAAAACTTTCTGGCAGATTGACCAGTGCTTCATACATAGCTGTTAAATTGCCGTTTGACTGCAGATATGCGTTTGCCAGACTATTGACCATCGCATCTGTTGGCGTATCGGTGATGTAATGCTGCACGATTTTGGTGGCCAGGAAGCGCGCGGTGGAGGGTTGTGATGCAATGTGACGCAACACTGCTTCGCCCTGCTGACGCAAATAGTTTTCGTCATTGCTGTCCTGCGTGAAGAAGGTGCGCCCCAGAACAGTTTTTACACCTGGTTCATGACCTTCAACATTGATATAGAATCCACCTCTATCTGCACTCCACGTCCATCCGCTAATCACTTTTGCCAGCTCTTCAACATCACGCTGCACATATCCTCCATCCACGCCGAGTGTGTGGAGTTCTAAAATCTCACGTGCAAGATTTTCGTTGATGCCACGATTTTTGTTACGTTTGCCAATCACTGAATTTTCACCAATCGAACGATCATTATCCAGATAAATAATCATGGAAGGATGTTTGGCAACTGCCACCAGCATGTCTGCAAAATTGCCATACATATTGGCTCGAATCGCTTCACGCTCTGCTGCGCCTATTAACATGCGCACACGGTCATTTTTTGAACGTGACATGCTGAAATGGTTGGACCAGAAATGCGCCATACGCTCTGCAAACTGGTTTTGCGCCGTAGCATTTGCCTGAACTCGATGAGCCACTTCCTGCCGCATGACATCGTTAGAATATTTTATATGACGCGGTGTTTCGCCTTCCACGCGAGGAAAACCTCTTAGTCGTTCATATTCAGCAATATAAGCGCGTGTGTTGGGCAATCCGCGCAAGGTGGATGGCAATGCTGCGCCGCTTGTGGCCTGCGCCATAATGGCTGCTTTTAAGGCAGGGATGTCTGTCTGTGCGCAATATTCCTGATATAAAGAAGGGGTAACACCAAAACCAAACTTGCTTAGCAAACGGGTGCAATAATTCACCATGTCTGCATCTAACATATCGTCTAAAACAGGTATCGGAGTAATATCTACATTATTGCGTGGTGGTGTGGCTGGTGCAGTAACAGGGGAGGGGGTAGTAGGGGTTGCAGTTGCGGGAGTGCCAGTTGTGGCAGGCTTGGAATTGCCGCTGGAAGCCCCAGCGCCTGAAGGAGTTGCGCCGTTATTAGTGGTTTTGGGAGCATTAGAGCCGGTTGGCACAGTTGCGGGTCTGCTAGTATTGCCAGAATTGCTGCGCTCTGGTTGAGAAGCAGGCGCAGAAGTGCGCTTTCCGCCCGTCATATTATCCATGCCTGGAGGAGTGGATGTGCTGACAGGTGCGGTCAATGGTGTGGAAGGGTTCATCTTCCCTGTAGTGGATTCCGCTTCAGTCACTGCAGGGGGCTCTGCGGCAATACCAAATATTGCCTGTAATATGGCTTCAACAATGTTGCGAACAAGATTTACGATCATCATTCGCATATCTTCCATAAAGCTGTTTGCGGGCTGCATTTCTGGTTCTGTCTGTGCGGGCATAGGCGCTGGCACATTTTGGGCAGGCTGGACGGGCGACATTTCATCCATATCAGCCATTTCAGGTGTTGCTTCCTCTTCATTTTGCATGGGTTGCATGACAGGGGCTTTTTCTTCCGTGGCTGGAGCGACATAATCCTCCTGCAGTTTCAGGCTCATAAATTCGCGTGCGCCAGCTTCCAGTTCGCGGCACATATTATCATCAGACATGATATTACGGGTTTGTGTGACAGATGCAGTTGGGTTGCGCAGTTCGATAGAGCCTGATCTGTTGCCATTAGCAGTTGCTTGCGATGGTATGCTGACTGCATCATCCCAGCAATTATTGTCAAAACGGACATTGTTCAGCAGTGCGTTGCTATTAACGTAAGGTGCGTTTGTGTTCTTAAGCAGATTCTGCGTAAACCGAATATCATGTGTTCCTGTTTTGAGTGGAGCAATATGTAGCAATGGCGCACCAGAATTCCAGAGCGTGTTGCTTGCAACGGAAGAAAGTGTTTTGTCATTAAATATTATTGCGCCGCGCATATTATAAATTACATTATTGATGATATATACATTAGATAAACTATGCGGGGTTGCTGCGTTTTTTTCACCAACGACAATACCGTAACTTTCTGCATTATCGCTGAAAATTTCGTTATCGGTCAGTTCTGCATCATTCGTGGCGTGCAGCAGAATATTAGCATATTGATTGTTGGATATTTTATTGCCTTCAATGGAAACATCATTAGAATTCTTAACGAACAATCCTTTTGTATCATTATCAGAGATCATATTATTAGATGCACTGACATTTTCTGCATCTGCAATCATCATGGCGGCAGCGGCAGACGTTTTTATCTGCGAAATATTATTGCCGAATAACTCAATATTGCGTGACGGTCTGCTGCCTGTTCCTACTTTAATGGCTGCCAGTGTACTTGCTGTGATAGTGTTGCTGGAAATGGTCACATGTTCAGAATCCCGAACCAGAATCCCGCCACCAGAGGAATTCTGAAGCGTAAGTTCACGCAGATGCAGATGCGAACCTTCGATAATAATGGCAAACGGTGTTTTGCCTTGTGTAACCTGCATGTCCGATGCATCAATAATCACATTTGCCTGATTATAGGGGCGAATCATAATCGGGCGGCGCTGTTGCCCGTTCGTTTTAATGACCACAGGTTTGGTCAGGGCATAGGTTCCTTCCAGCAGCAATATTTCATCACCTGCCACCGCTTTGTTTATGGCGGTAGCAAGCTGCTGCAAGGGAGCATCTATCGAGCCGTTATTTGCATCATTTCCATTCGGACTTAGAAAAATATCTGCCGCAGAAAGTGGCTGGCAGACCACTATGGAAAATAAAGATAAATAAAAGGCGCGAAGTATAATGCTCATAACTTGAATAATGCTTATTTTGATTTGCGAATATTATTAAATTACTATAAATATTAACTTAAGTAAATCAATTTTACCTATAATTAATGATATTCTTAAAAACAATAAATTAGCATTTTGTGGATTAGCGCGTTATGGATAGGGTTGAACGACAATAACAATAAAGCGGATTATGACTGAAATAACGCCAAGACTTTCCTCTTCAAAACCTAACTGGCTAGGGGTGCTGACCGTTTATAAGCGTGAAACATGGCGCTTTCTTAAAGTGTGGAATCAGACGGTGATTTCGCCTGTCATTACGACACTGCTTTATCTGGCAATATTTACGCTGGCATTTGGCACAGCGCGTAGGGAAATTGGCGGGATGCCGTTTGAGGTGTTCCTTGCGCCAGGTCTGGTGATGATGCAGGTGTTGTCCAATGCATTTGCAAATAGCTCATCTTCGTTGATCCTCGCGAAAATTCAGGGAGTGATCATTGATTATCTGATGCCGCCTCTCAAAGGATGGGAGATCACGCTGGGCATTGTTGGTGGCGGAATCACGCGCGGCGTGTTGGTGGGCATTGCGGTGATGATTGCGATGGCAATTTTTGTCCCCTACACTATGCATAACCCGCTGCTTGGCATATTTTACGTGGTGAGCGCCAGCATTATGATGGCATTGCTTGGCATGTTAGGCGGAGTCTATGCGCAAGGGTTTGACCAGCTTTCCGCCTTTACGAATTATATTGTTACGCCGCTTTCCTTCCTTTCAGGCACATTCTATTCAATCAAAGCGTTGCCCGAGTTTTTCCAGATGATCAGCTACGCTAATCCATTTTTCTATATGATTGATGGCTTTCGTTATGCAATGACAGGATATAGTGATGGCAATGTTGAAACAGGCATCATGGTGCTGACAGGGCTGAATATTGCATTATGGCTGTTAGTGCAGCATCTCTTTTCCAAAGGGTGGAGAATGAAGAATTAGTGCATTGAAATTTGCATTTGTGTGCAAAACTGCAATTACTCTGGAACGGAGAACATTCATTTCCTAAATTTGATAGTCTGCAGATCAAACACTGCGCTCACCAAGCGCTGCTGCTGCCTTCTCTGCTTCGTAAGCCGCTGCGAAGCTTTGTGCATTGCCTGCGCGACTGCCGACGCGCTGCGCCCAGCTGCCAATATTGCCACCTGTGCTGACGATGTTATTTGCGGGGATATTCTCTGCAATATTTTCCGTGGCATCCATCACATCAGGAGCATATTGCATGGAGGCATTGGAAGAAATGGCTGCTGCAGTGACAGGCACTAAAGTTTCTGCCAGTGTCTGGTCTTTGTTATGTGAAAAATCACTGCGCGCCAGCACGCGCAATTCAGGGTGTTTGTTTTTCAGTTCGGCGCGTTCATATTGCTGTTCCATGCGTTTGTAGCCTGCTTCCGCGCCGCGTATGCCGCCATAAGCCGCGCCAACACTATAGACTGCAGTGGCGAGTGCAGGCGTGGTGATTAAGCCGATACGCGCTGCATTGACTGCCTCAAATGCCATGCCAATGCCACCCCCGCCAGATGCCATCACCGTAGAGGCTTCAGCAATTGCGCCACCAATGGCAGGCAGCCCCGCACCCACGCCAAGTGCTGCTGCACCTGTCATCAATAAGGCTGTGCCTACAAGCGCGAGCAGTCCCATAAACATAGCAGACTTCACCATATCGCGGTTGATGAATTGTGGCTTTTTAATGTCCACACCATTTTCAAGTTCGTTCTTGTTTCGGAAATAATCCGAGGTTGCTCCAACCACACCCCCAATCGCCACCAAAGCGATGCTGGGTATACCTATGCCAGCCAGACCAAGCCCTGCCATGGCGAGCAAGCCGCCAGCGCTCATGCCGATGGAGTAATCCCGCTCCAGTGCTTTTTTCCACCACGGAGAATCCTTACCTTCCTGTTCTTCCATAGTGATGCGGTAATATTCTTCGCCATTTTTATCATGCATCAGCGTGGACGAGGTATATTCCACGTCTGTTTTTTCACGGTAGGTTTTTCGTCCTTTGGGGTTGGTGATGCCCTCAGCGGTGGCGCGCAACACGGCTCCACCAAACTTCACGGGATGTTTGGTGGCGAAAGATAACACTTTGCTGGCTTTAGATTGCTGTTCAGCCATCTGTGCCTCGAATGTGGTGTGTTTGTTTCATAATCTATTAATAGTTACTTTAATAATACCATAAAATACGCGCTGATGTGTTACTCTTTCGTGACATTTTAGGAATTGAGACGGGCATATCATTAACATAATATGTTATGCTGGGGCGAAGCCGAAGCATTCAGAACCTCTTGCGCTAGCGGTGAGATGGATTCTTCACTTCGTTAAGAATGACGATAAGGCGGCGACTACCCTCCAAAATAAAAAACGCATGATATTTTTGTCAGCATCTTAAAAAACAATTTACTCATTGATGGTAATACTGTTACGCTGCATTGCACAAAAAATATGAATTACAGGAGATATTATGTCAGACACAGCAACATTGCAGATTGACGGTAAGACGTATGAGTTACCTATCCATCATGCCACTCAAGGGCCTTCGACCATTGATGTAAGCAAATTATATAAGGACACAGGCTATTTTACCTATGATCCTGGTTTTCTATCCACCGCATCATGTGATTCGGACATCACGTTTATTGATGGTGAAAAAGGCATTCTGCGCTATCGCGGCTACGATATAGACGCGCTGGCGGATAATTGTTCTTTTCTGGATGTAGCATATTTGCTGTTGAACGGGGAACTGCCAGACGATACTCAACAGGCGAAATTCCGCAAGAATATCACATATCATACGATGGTGCATGAACAGTTGCAGTTTCTGTTCCGCGGCTTTCCGCGTTCTGCGCACCCTATGTCGCTTATGGTGGGCAGCATTGGTGCGCTGTCAGCATTTTACCATGATTCGCTTGATATTCAGGACAACGCGCAACGTGAACTGGCAATTTACCGCATGATTGCCAAAGTGCCAACATTAGGCGCGATGGCATATAAATATGCGATTGGTCAGCCATTTATGTATCCTAAGAATGAGTTGAGCATGGCGGGCAACTTCCTGTACATGATGTTCTCGAACCCATGTGAAGAATATAAAGTAAACCCGATCATTGAAAAAGCGATCGACAAATTGTTTATTCTTCATGCAGATCATGAGCAGAATGCATCCACCTCTACAGTGCGTCTGGCAGGCTCATCTGGCGCAAATCCGTTTGCGTGTCTTTCTGCTGGTGTGGCATCCCTTTGGGGGCCTGCACATGGCGGCGCGAATGAAGCTGTGCTGAACATGCTTAAGGAAATCGGCAATAAAGACCGTATTCCAGAATTTATCAAACGTGCGAAAGACAAGGATGATCCGTTCCGTCTGATGGGCTTTGGTCACCGCGTCTATAAAAACTTTGACCCACGCGCATCTGTCCTGCGTGACACGTGCAAGGAAGTGCTGGAAGACCTTGGCATTAAAAATGAGCCATTGCTGGATATTGCTATGGAACTGGAAAAAATTGCACTGGAAGATGATTATTTCGTGCAGCGTAAACTATATCCGAATGTGGATTTCTACTCAGGAATCATTTATCGCGCCTTGGGCATTCCAACCAATATGTTCACGGTGATGTTTGCAATTGCCCGTACTGTAGGCTGGGTGGCGCAGTGGAAGGAGATGATTGAAGATCCGAACCAGCGCATTGGCCGTCCGCGTCAGCTTTATAAAGGGCAGGTAGGACGCGACCTTACGCCAAAATTCAGAAAAAGCGCGTAAACAGGCTAATCTCATGTGACAACCCGTCAGAATCTTTGCGTTCTGGCGGGTTTTTCGTGTAATGTCATAAAAGCGACATATTCACAGTCCATAATGGGAGCATATGGGTAACTGGGTAGATAGAATTAAGAACGAGGCGAATAAGGTTGCTTCGGAATTAAACGCGCCTATTAAAGAGGCAGCGGAAGCGGTTGGTGGCAACATCCGCTCCAGTTGGTATACGAAAACCGTACATGACAAAACAGGTGATCTTGGTCATGTTATTTTAAACAGGGCTTACGCAGAAATAACTTCCATGACCGTGTTTGCTGCTACGGGACTGTTTCTGGATAATGTCTATGACTTTAAACCCGTTAAACAGGTGATGGGAAAAATAATCGAACCCGCTGTTGGCGTGGGTGACTGGGTGGCGGACAAACTCCCAGCTCTTGAAAGTGACGAAGAAACGGAATATCGCCATAATGCGCCAGACTGGGAACGCGCTTATATGTATGCCGATGTTGTTTTTGATACGGCAGCAAAAATTGCATCGAACGCAATCGCTCAGGAAAAAACCATGAAATTCCTGAATAATCATACGCTGGATAAACATTTGCCAGAAAACAGCTCTATGAGAGCGACGATTGCAGACAAGGTGGTGAGCTGGACATCTGTTGCGGTGCTGAATTTCATTGTTCCCAATCAGAATGAACAGGTGCAGGACTCGCTTCAATCTATGATTGAAAAGAAAACAGGTATGCCAAAAGATGACGCTAATACTCTGGCGCGTGATGCAATTAACATACAGGTGCCAAATTTGCTTGGTGCGGCAACATCTGTAGCGGCGTTAATGCATTCTTATCATAATTCGCGTTAAAACAGGTTGCATGGAAGAAGAATATTACCACCCCGAAAATATTGAACAGCCTAAGTTACGCCGTGTGGAATATGATGGTGAGTTATCACAGATCACGCGCATCTGGGCAGTGAATCTGGCATTATTTTTTGCAACCCTCTCTTTTTACCGTTTCTGGGGGCGCACCCGCATTCGCCAATATGTTTGGTCGCATACGAGCGTGCTGGGATCACGTCTGGAATATACGGGCACAGGCGGTGAATTGCTTAAAGGCTTTCTGATCATTCTGCCACTATATATTTTACTATCGTTTCTGAATGGTATTTTTCCTCAGGCAGGCGCGGGATTTACAATATTTTTTATTCTGATAGGTTTTTTCGCAATATTTTCTGGATTGCGTTACCGTGTAACGCGCAGTTTATGGCGCGGTATTCGCGGTCATATGGACAAAGACGGATATAATGCCTATCAGAATCTTAGTTTAAAACGCCACTTCATAGATTTTATTTCTCTTGGTATCACTATTCCGCGTTCACAATTGCTGCGTTGGCAATGTCTGGTGCAGAATGTCAGTATTGGCAATCAACGCACGCAATTCTTTTTTGATTGTTCTGGGCTGGCGCTTTCCAATTTTTTAACATTAGTGCTAGGTTTTATTGCCGCACTAATTGTAAATGGTGTTGCAGCAGCTTTTTTTATCGGATTATTATCTGTCGATACGCCAAGTGATTCAGAAGGTATCAGTGCGCTGTTTATTATTGCCACAGTTTTATCACTCGCCTGCGGTTATCTTGCCTTTTATGCGGTGCGTCAATATTATCTGGCAGATCTGGCGCGCCGCCGTTTTTCTGGAATCCTGATTGGGCGGGTGCGTTTTTATACATTTTATACACGCGGGCAGTTTATACGTTTTAAAATTATTAATATGATCATCATTCTCATTTCATTAGGGCTTGGTGCAGCATTTGTGTTGCACCGCAAGGCGCAGTTCTTTGGAACATATCTTGCCACGGCAGGAGAATTTACAGATGAAGAAATCAATAATATGCATGATGATAGCAACACTGTAGCAGAAGGCTTTCTTGACAGTTTCGGCTTTGATATTGGCATTTTCTCATGATGCATGATGGTTATTTCTTTGACGGCAAAACCTCTAAGCAGCATGAGGTGACGCTGGGATATGGGCATGAGCATCTGACCGTACGAACTGAACAGGCGCGATATTACTGGCAGGCAGAAGATGTTACGCTTATCAGCAATATGCATGACGGCTTGCCGATGCGGCTGGGCAACGCCAAATTTCCTGAGCAGCGGCTGGAAATTCATGATGCTAACGCATGGCATCGTGTGCGCGACACCTGCCCAAATCTGGGGCGTACGCAGTTTCATGTTCCTGCCAACCTTGGTGTTATCGCGGGTGGCTTGGTATTGTCCATATTTTTGGTCTGGGGGATGTTTGCCGCGATACCTGTCGTCAGTGAAACATTTGCGCCATTTGTGCCAGACAGCGCCAAAACTGCCTTGTCAGATATGGTGCGTGAAGAACTGTTTGCGGAACATAAAATATGCAAAAACCCTGAAGGCGTTGCCGCGTTGAAAGCCATGAAAGCGCGCATGAAGGTTCCTGCCGCAATATCACTTAATGTAATAAATCATGAGATGACCAATGCCGTCACCCTGCCAGATGATAGCATAACCTTTTTTGAGGGATTGCTGCAAAAGGCAGAATCACCAGAAGAAGTGGCAGGCGTGCTTGCGCACGAGCTCGGGCATGTGGAACATCAGCATGTGGCAAAAAATCTGGTTCGGGCATTTGGAACACAATTTATGTTCGCTTTAATGACGGGCGGCACCAGCAGCGCGGTGGATGGCAGGGTGGTGTTAAATGTTCTGATGCAAAACGGCTTCCAGCGAGATGCGGAACATGAGGCAGATGATTTTGCCGTACACTATCTTCAAGCACAGGCAATAAACCCAGACGGGTATCTCAAATTTTTTGAACGGGCTAAAGATACGCCGAAAGCATTGGCATATATATCCACTCACCCCGCCCATGACAAACGCATAGAGCGTATATCCAGTCAGCTGGATAATTATGAAGAAACACCTGTTTTAAACAAAGATGAATGGAAAGCGTTGCAAAATATCTGCAATAAATAAAATCTATTGCAGGATAAATACCACATTATAGTAATTACTTCATAAAAATTGATTACTGCGCCGTAATATCGCGTGCATTAACCATATATAAATGCTTTTATGTCGCAGGATAGACGGGAGAATTACTATGCGCGGATTTCTAATATTGCTCGCTTTGATCGCTACAGGATGTGTTCTGTATTTTTGCACCTATCATGATGCACGAAAAATTGAGGCAGATATTCGCCAGCAGGTGATTTCCCAGATTCAGGATGATACTACCAGCAGCTATGAATTTTTGATGAGCGATGTGGATCTGATCATCTCTGGCAGAGATGTTTTGCTGCAGGGGACAGTGCCGAGCGATGCCATGCGCGAACAGATTGAAGCCTCTGTTAAGAAAGTGGTCGCGGTGCGATCCGTCAATAATCAGTTGACGGTGCAAGCGCAGAAAGTGTCAGAAAATCCTCCTGTTATTGTCGCAGCTCCTGCCGTTAAGGCGGAAGAGCCGAAAGCAGCAATTACTGAACAGGCTGCTGATCAGTGTGACAAGGAATTTGCAGCATTGCTGGAACAAGAAACAATACAGTTTAATAGTGGCAAGGCCACGGTAAAGCCTTCAAGCCAGCCTTTGCTGGAAAAACTGGCTGCCGTTGCAAAAGGCTGTGCAGGTGCGATAATAGAGGTGCATGGTTACACAGACAACACAGGCAATATCATGCTTAACAAAGCATTAAGCAAAGAACGTGCGCAGACTGTAGCAGATTATTTTATTTCGAAAGATGTAAAAGCGGTATTTAATGTATTCGGGCATGGTCCTGACAAGCCCGTGGCAAGCAATAAAACGGCGGAAGGACGTGCGAAGAACCGTCGCATAGAATTTGATGTTCGTGTTACACCATAGGTCAGAAAGGTAATATGTCTTATTTGCTCTCTCAGATATTCTTTTGTTTGCTACTTGCTTTTGCATGTGGGGTTGTTGTGGGGTTTCTTGCCTGCAGACTCTATTGCAAATGCCAGAAGAATGAAGCAACGCAGCCGCAAAAAGCAGCATCGCCAGTAGCTTCAGCAATTAAAAACACTGAAAGGTCAGAGTCTTACAACCCCAGAGTGGATGTGCCTGCCTATTTAAGTGGTGATGAGTACAGCATAGAAACGCTGGAGGGAATAGGCCGCCAGACTGGCAATATGTTCCGCGATTATGGCATTGCGACTATTGCGGATTATCTCTGCAAACTATACGACCCCGCATCCCGTGAGGCGGCTGCCAATGAACTTAATGTCCGTGTTAAACCGTTGCATGACTGGGCATCTATGTGTGATCTGATGCGTGTGCCGTCAATCAATCATCAGGATGCGGAATTAGCACATGCAGCAGGCATTAATGAAGTGGGTGATCTTGCGCGGGCAGACGCGCAGCAGCTTCATGACGCGATGGTGCAGGTGAATGAAGCGGGCAAAAAACGCATTTCACCAGACGTGCCTGATCTGGATCAGGTGGCGCAGTGGATTGATGAAGCACAAAATGTTAACGCATTAGTGCGGAGTGTTTAAGATGATTCTTAATCTTTTCTTACGAGAAGCGTTAAAAAAACAACGTTTTTCAAAAAGTGACGGGCAAATGCATTTTTTATATCTCATTACTTGACCGTTACTTATAAAAAACGGTAGAAAGTAATTTATAAAATATTTATAGAGTTCAACTTTAATTAACTTACCTTGGTATAGACTACGACGATGAAACTTCTTGGATTTATAGTAGCGTTAATATTCGCTGTAATATTCTTTTTTGTTGCCCTTGAAATTATGGACGATGAAAAAGAGAAAGGTGCGGTCGTGGTCTCTACGAACCAGCAGGATGCAGAAACTGTCAGTATTCTTGTGGCAGCACAAAAGATTGACTTAGGTGATGTCATTGGTGATGGCATGATAGACGTGAAGCGTTGGCCAAAAAACCTGATTATTGATGGTTTTGTGACAGACTCTCAGCAGAGTAAGTCTGTGCTTGGTTATGTATCACGTTCCGTATTCATGCCAGGTGAGCCAATCAGCATGAACCGTTTGTCAAATCCTGATGATCCGAGTTTTATTGCGGCAAACCTGCCTGAAGGGATGCGCATGATGACGATTTCGAGTGACGCTATTGCAGGTCTTGCAGGGTTTCTTGTGCCAGGTGACCGCGTGGACGTAGTAGTAACGCGTGATGTGGAATATCCTAAAGAAATTGCTGAAGAAAAAGACGAAGATAAAACACCTGTTACTGAAACATTATTATCTAATATCAAAGTGCTGGCGGTGAATCAGTCTGCTACTATTGAAGTGGAGGATCCTGATGCTAATAAATCCCGTAACTCTGAAAAAGATAAACTGCCAAAATCTGTCAGTCTGGAAGTGAGTCTGGAGCAGGCTCAGGAGCTGCGTCTAGCGCAGGAAGTGGGCGAGTTGTCATTGGTGTTGCGTTCTTTAGAAGATAAAGCAACGGAAACCGCGCCTATTGTAACCATGCTCAAGAATATTACATCGACAGAGCAGTTGAAGGAATTTTCTCAGCAGGAGAAAAAAGTTGAAGTGATAGGGGTGATCCGTGGTACGCAGCGTACTGATATAGAGATTCCTATCAAAGAAGAAGCAGAAGTAGAAGAAGCGTTGCAATAAAGGTTCAGATTAGTGAGTAAAAACATGTTCAAAAAAGTCAAAAAAATATCAGTATATGCTGTAGCTCTTGCATCTTTATGCATGACTTCATATGAAGCACTTGCAGAGGCGCTTACCGTACCAGCTGGAAGATCCACTCTCGTAAATGTCTCATCCGACATGACGGAAGTGATTGTTGCCAATCCCAACATAGCAGATGCTTATGTTCACGGCACAAGAAGCGTTTCTGTCATCGGAAAGGAAATTGGCACAACTACGGTGCGCATTCTTGGTGAAAATGGTCAGCTTCGTAACATTACTGTGAATGTAGGGTATGACTTGCCTGCAATTCGTAAAGCGCTAAAAGAGTTTATGCCAAATGAGCAGGTTGGTGTTGAAATGCTGAATACAAACATTGCTTTAACGGGCAGTGTAGGCAGTGCGATTGCAGCCGAACGCGCTGTTAAGATTGTGTCTGAATTCATTTCACCTTCTACAAACCAAACAGCGTCAGCATCAGCAAATGCTGTTGCCACTCAGCCAAAAGTGATGAACCTGCTTGAAGTGACTACAGGGCAACAGGTGTTGCTTCGTGTTCGTGTAGGCGAGATTGAGCGTCGCGCATTAAAGAATATCGGTGTGAATCTGCAGGCGGTTAGCCAGAATGGCAGCAGTCTGGTCAATGTTGCAACAGGGGCAGGGCTCGATTTGCTTGATAGTGCAGGCGGTCAGACTCTGGGTCGATTCGGATCATTGGGAGATGACGTTAGAGGTGCGCTGGGTGGGTTATTCACTAACTCAAATGGTGATGGTATCTCTGCCATTCTTACCGCTCTTGAGCGAGACAATTTATTCAAAGTATTAGCTGAGCCAAACCTTGTGGCCTTGTCTGGTGAAGAAGCGCAGTTCCTTGCAGGGGGGGAATTCCCTATTCCAGTACCAAACGGTATTGGAGGAGGATCGGGCATTGCAAACGTTACCATTCAGTACAAACCTTTTGGTGTGTCTGTAAAATTTACACCATTTGTGTTGTCTGAAAACCGTATTCGTATTGCAGTTGAACCAGAAGTATCTGAAATTAACAATGATAATGCATTGGAACTGGCAGGCTTTGCCGTACCAAGTCTGACAACGCGTCGTGCGCAAACAGTGGTGGAATTGTCACCTGGTGAGAGCTTCATGATTGCAGGATTAATTCAGGATGAGCTTGCCTCAAGTATCAACTCGCTGCCTGGCGTGAAAGAGATTCCAATTCTGGGTGCGTTATTCAGCAGTGTGTCATATCAACGCAATGAAACAGAACTGGTGCTGGCAGTTACGCCGCATCTGGTTGACCCTATCGTATCGAACGATGTTAAATTGCCTACCGATGACTTCAGACCAGCCAGCATGATGGATATGTTCTTCTATGGTGCAATGGGCAGCCTGCATGGTGATGTAGACCAATTATCACAAACTCCAACAATTGAAGGCCCAATCGGGTTTATGGTAGATTAATTATGAAAAGATCAGTTCTTGTAACATGCTTATCTCTGTCAACCTCTGCGTTGCTGCTTGCATCCTGCTCAAAAATTCCTGCAGAAGCATATGGTCAGCGCGGGTCGCCTGAGTCTCTGCTGGATGTATCTTCTGAGATTGTAACGGTAGACCTTGTCTCCCAGAATTCTGTTGATGAAGTTGCAGATTGGGTGGAGTCAGATCAGCCTACACGTGCGGAAATTTATTGCGTTGAAGGTGACATTCTGTGTGATCAGGTCGAGCAGGTATTTTCTGTATTCGGTGTTGAATATGAGTGGATTCCATCGGACTTCAGCGAAACAAATCTTGTATATGAGCGTGTAATTGCGCATGACTGCGAAAATCGTTATATTGACAACCGCATTAATCCGTATAATCTGAATCATCCTACATTTGGATGCTCAGTTGCATCCAATATTGTCAAGATGGTGAGCGACCGCCGTCAGTTTGTAAGCCCTGCATTGCTGGACTTCTATGATGGTACGCAAGCCTACAAAAATATTCAGACATACAGAAACTTTGATGCATCCGAGTATTTTCAGGATGACCTCGGTATAGATGCAATTGAATTTGAGGGTTCTTGATCTAGATGACGAATAGTCCGATATTAGCAATTGTTACAAACCCAGACGAGGTCGAGCCTACTAACGCTATCGTGGCCTCGCTTGGGTATCAACATGCCAATATTGTGCAAGGCACGCCGTTAGATGCGGCAAGCTATATCCAGCAGACCAAATACTCGCCTAAATATATCATTTTGTTTATTGCGAGCCGCACGGACGACATCATACCTGAAATTGATGCGCTGGCAGAACATTGCGAAAGTGACACGCGTGTTGTTGTTGTAGGGCAAACCAATGACATCACTTTTTACCGAACTCTGAAAGAACGCGGCGTTGTCGAATATTTTAATTACCCCGTTCCTGTAGAGCAGGTGAGACAGGCATTGTTCATCCGAAAGAACGCACAGGGCATTCAGGGGAAAATGATCAGTGTGATTGGCGGAAGCTCTGGAGATGGAGCCAGTACTGTTGCTCTGAATGCTGCCTATATTCTTGCCAAAGAACACCAAAAAAAAGTAGTGTTAGTAGACCTTGATTATCAGTTTGGTATGCTGGCACGTCAACTGGAGTTGACTCCATCTTATGGCATCAAGGAAATTTTTGATCACCCTGAACGTGGGGTCGATGCAACATTGATAAAACGTATGGCTGTTCCATATCGTGACAGGATGGATATTATTGCATCTCCGCAATCACTCTATTTCATGCCACATGTGAAATCTGAGACTATTCGTGACTTCGTCGGTCTGCTCAGTGAAGAATATGATTATGTCGTGCTGGATTTACCTAATTTATGGAGCAACTGGGTTTCGGCGTGTCTTACTGCAAGTGACAGAATTGTTCTGGTCGCGCAGTTACTGCTGAAATCTATTACGCATAGTTCCCGTATGCTGAGAACTTGGTCAGAGCTAGGTCTGGATTCAAAACAAATAGAAATTATCATAAACCGCAGTGGTTCCCGTTTTAAAGAATCAGTGCATCCCAAAGATTTTGAACGCATCTGTGCAAGAGAAATTGGGTTCTATCTGCCGAATGACATCAAAACTATTGTCAAATCAGAGAATCGCGGCATTCCTCTGCTTGATATTGGTGGTTCGCAGTTGGTCAATGAATTGGTGAAGTTTGCACAGCATATTATTGATACTGATAAAAAGGCTTAATCATGTTTGGTAAAAAGCCGCCTTTGACATCTAATGAACCAGATACATCTGCTTCTTCCAGCGCTAAAAATGCGTTGGTGGGAGGAGAAGCAAATGTTCCAGCAGTTATAAAAGAGTCACAATCTCTTGATAAGGCAAAGAATAGTCTCCTTCAGGAACAATATAGTGAAGCAGATGGGCTGCACGGTCATCATCAATATGCGTCTGCTCAGCAGCAGATTTTAAAATTTACAGATAAGGCGTTAGAAACGCCAGAATTCAGCAAAATTCGCTTGCAGCTTATCACCGATTTGGTGGACAAAATTGATTTGCCTTCCTTACATAAATTGCCAGTTGATCTGCGCAAGAAGCGCATTTATGCAGAGGCAGGAAAGTTGCTGAAAGACAGTGATGCATTGCTCACGGCAGCTCAGATAGATTTGTTGAAATCACAGGTTATTGACGAAATTCTAGGTTATGGTCCGCTGGAAGTGTTGCTGGCTGACGCTGATGTTTCTGATATTATGATCAATACAGCGAAACAGGTCTATATCGAAAAAGCAGGTAAGATTTATCTCACCGATGTCAAATTTATGAATGAAGACCATCTGATGGGCGTGATACAGAGAATTGTGACGCGTGTTGGGCGGCGAGTGGATGAGGCAAGTCCGATGGTGGATGCACGTTTGCCTGATGGCTCGCGCTTCAATGCGATTATCCCACCACTGGCATTGGATGGCGCATTGGTGTCCATACGTAAATTCAAGAAAAATAAAATTAGTCTGCGTGATTATGTGAATTACGATTCCATGACGCCGCAAATGGCGCGTTTTCTGGAGATCTGTGCCAATATTCGGCTGAATATTATTATCTCTGGCGGGACGGGAAGCGGTAAAACCACATTGTTGAATGCGCTGTCCAAAAATATTGATATTGGAGAGCGGGTAATTACCATTGAGGATGCAGCGGAACTCCAAATGGCGCAGCCACACGTGCTGAGACTGGAAACAAGGCCAGCATCTAACGAAGGGGCGGGGGAAGTTACGCAGCGTCAGCTGGTGAAAAATGCGCTGCGTATGCGGCCAGACCGCATCATTCTTGGTGAAATTCGCGGAAACGAGGTGATTGACCTGCTTGCTGCGATGAATACGGGGCATGATGGTTCATTTGCAACGATTCACTCTAATTCACCAAGAGATTGTCTTGCACGTATTGAAAATCTGGTCAATATGTCAGGCGTCAGAGTGCCAGAATCCTCCCTGCGTTATCAGATATCCAGCGCCGTGCAGCTTATTATTCAGCTGCAGCGTATGCGCGACGGTAAACGACGTATTACACATATTGAAGAAGTAGTAGGTCAGGAAGGTGGAGTGATTACCACGCAAACTCTGTTTAGTTTTTCTGCTGGCGGCGTGGATGCGCACGGAAATCTTATGGGTGAATTTCAAACAAGCGGAATTCGACCAAGATTTCTTGAGCGGGCGGAATATTACGGTTTACACAACGAATTACTTGAATGTTTAGGAATATCTAGGGCGGTATAATTATGACTTCTACGATTATTGCATTATGTATCGCTTTGGCTATGGGCGCAGTGGTTTATGCTATTTATGCAGCTGTCTTCAGCGGCGGGCGATATGGCAAATCAGCATATACCAAAAATGCGCTTGACCAAATCTATACGGAAGCGAAGGAAGCTGGCGTAGCACGAACTGAGACTGAAGAAGCATTACAGGTTCTGAAAGCGGATATAGACAATTCAGCAACGCTGAAAACATTGTCCTATCTACCAGGTGGGAAAGCAATTGTGGTCAATATGATAAAAGCGGGAATGCGTGAAGGCGCTGGCATGTTCTGCATCTTCATTATGCTGTTGATCTTAATCGGGCTTTTTGTTATTGCGAAATATTCGCTGCATCCTGCGTTGATGATTGTTGCCGTTTTAGTGCCGTTATATCTTGGGCACAAAATCATTCAGGGGCGCATTAAGAAACGCAATATGCAATTTATTGAGTTGTTTCCAGACGCGCTGGATATGATTGTACGTTCGGTTCGTTCTGGTTTTCCATTAAATAGCGCCATCAATATGGTGTGCGAGAATATTGAAGACCCAATTAAAACAGAATTCCAGCAATTATCTGATGAAGTGGCGCTGGGTCGTCCGTTAGGGGATGCATTAGAGCGCCTTGCCATTCGTATACCAGAGCCTGATATTCGCTTTTTCGTAGTAGTATTGAAAATTCAACAGGATACGGGTGGTAATCTGGGTGAGGTTATTAATAATCTGTCTGAAATCATACGGAAAAGAAAGCAACTGCGCCGCAAAATTCGTGCAATGACATCTGAAGGACGTGCAACCAGCTACATCTTGAGTGCGATACCAATCTGTATGTTTGGGATATTGCTGTATATGTCGCCAGGTCACCTGCAGCCGCTATTTGACACGGATAACGGAAATATTGTTCTTGCAATATCCGCAGGTTTAATTATTGCCGCACAGATTGTCGTGCGCAAAATGATTGATATTGATATCTAAAACGGGAATTGACACTATGACAACGAAATATCTGATTGCTGGCTTTATTGCTGCCTTGTTCCTGGTCATATGGCTTGCCGTTGACATGATGGTGACGCGCAAAAAGCGGATTGCCGATCTTGAGCGGGAAGCGCGATTTACAAGCCTTAAAGAAGAGATGGGCTTTGATCAGTCTATCGAAACGCCTGCAGAGCTAGAGGGTGATGTGACTGGTTTTGCCAAAGCGCTTGACCATTTTATGCGTATTCTTGGCATCAATATGGACAAGTCCTCAAAAGCAGCCAAAAAGGAATTGTCAAATGCGGGGATTGATTCTCCGAATGGACGTGTCTATTTTCTGTTCTTTCGTTATATTTTTAAATATCTGATAGCGTTGGTAGGATTATTGCTTATTTTGAAAGGAGCAATGGCGCTTAACGAATCAAACTCAATAGTATATCTGACTGTTGGTATGTTTATAGCACTTATTGGCATTGTTGGGGATAGTCTTTATATTGCCAATCAAACACAGAAGAGACGTCACAAGCTCGTCAGATCTTTCCCCGATTCGCTGGATCTTCTGGTTGTATGTGTGGAATCTGGATTAGCATTGGATGCAGCACTGAACCGTGTTTGTTCGGAACTGACCTATGCGCACCCTGAGCTGACTGATGAGTTGAACAAGACACGTCTGGAACTTGCATTGCTGAATAATCGTTCGCAGGCGCTGGCAAATCTGGCAGAAAGAACAGATATTGTGGCGTTTCGTTCACTTGTCGCTGCACTGATTCAGACAGAGCGGTTTGGAACAAATCTGTCAGACACATTGCGCGTTCTTTCAGATGATTATCGTCAGGGACGTTTGATGCTGGCAGAAGAAAAGGCAGGAAGACTGCCCGCTTTAATGGCCATCCCGCTGGTATTGTTCCTGTTGCCTGCATTCGTACTTATCATTCTGGCTCCGCCATTCATCAAAGTGCAAAGTCAGGGCGGATTGTTCGGCGGAAATTAAATAGTAAAGCTGTAGCTGATATTGATGATATCAGCCTACACCTTTGCTTGTGGAATATTCAAAGTGATATGCCACATCGGGATACACCAGATTGCGGGCATCATGCGCAGCAAATGCTGCTTCTGAAAAGCCGCATAAAATCAGCTTCAGCTTGTTTTTATATGTTGCAATGTCACCAATTGCATAAATTCCTTCTGCGTTGGTCTGCATGGTCGATGGGTCAACGGTGATATGATTCATATCCAGCTGCAAGCCCCATTCGGCGATTGGTCCTAATTCCATCGCCAGACCGAAGAATGGCAATAATGTGTCTGCCTGTAGTTCACGCACTTCACCATCCATTGTGCTCACATTCACGGCTTCCAATATACCGTTATTTCCTTTCAGGCTATGTAGCTGATAGGGAATAACCAGATCAAGATTGTCACTTTCTCCCGCCAGTGTATGGAGACGGCTGAGTGATTCTGGCGCGGCGCGGAATTTAGCGCGGCGATGGACAACATAAATATGTTCCGCGACATCTGCCAGAGACAGCGCCCAATCCACAGCGGAATCTCCACCCCCCGCAATAACAATTCGCTTTCCGCGAAACTGTTCGCGCTGGCGCACCATATAAAAGATGCTGCTGCCTTCATAATGCTCAAGCCCTTCGAGCGGCGGACGGTTGGGGCCAAATGCACCGCAACCACCTGCAATAATCACGGCTTTTGCCTGAATATGCGTGCCTTTGGATGTGGTCAGATGCCAGTCATTTCCTTTCTTCACCAGCGAATCCACGCGCTGACCCAGATGATAGGTCGGTTTGAAAGGGGCAGCCTGTTTCTCAAGATTGTGGATAAGGTCTGCTGCATCAATAGACGGAAAACCTGGCACATCATAAATCGGTTTTTCAGGATAAAGCGCAGTGCATTGCCCGCCAATTTCGTCCAGCGCGTCAATCACATGGCAGTTCATTTTCAACATGCCACACTCAAAAATGGCAAACAGCCCAACAGGACCAGCGCCGATGATGGCAATATCAGTAATATGAGGAGTTTTAATAGTCATGTGACTGTTTTACTGAAAAGCGCTTATGCGTGCAATAGCTCAAATGCCCTCTTGCATATATTCACGCGACAAGCGAACATAATTTTCAGCAGATATGGGGATGAAGTCACGTTCCTTCTGGCTCATATCACGCATAAAGGTGGCAGGGCTGCCTGCCCATATTTCACCTTCCGCCACTTCTTTACGCGGTGTGAGCACTGCTCCTGCCGCCAGCATTCCACCCTGCTTTACGATAGTATGATCCAGCATGGTGGCGCGCATACCGATAAATGCATTATCTTCTACGGTGCAGGCATGAAGCATAACTGCGTGACCGAGGGTTACTCCTGAACCGATTGTAGTTGGCCCTGTTTCGCGCGTAACGTGGATAACGCTATTGTCCTGAATATTAGTGCGCTCACCTATTGTAATAGGCATAACATCACCGCGAATGACTGTGCCAAACCAGATGGAACTTCCTGCGCCAATAGTGACGTTACCAATAATTGTGGCATTCGGCGCAATATAGACATCACCAGCAATGGTGGGCATGACGCCTTTATAGGGAAGGATGATGCTCATGGGAACAATACGGGGGATTCCAGCCCCAGCGTTTCATCAAAACCGAACCTGACATTCATATTATGCAGTGCCTGACCTGATGCGCCTTTCATCAGATTGTCAATAACGGAGACAAGAATGATGTTGTTCTCACCTGTGCCTTCAAATACATTTATATGGCATCTGTTTGAACCGCGTACGTGATGTGTGCTTGGCATAGCGCCTTCAGGTAGGATCTGAACAAAGGGCTCATTATGGTAATGTGCTTCCAGCAATTGTCGCGCATCTTTAACATTGCCGTCTTTCAGGCTTGCATAAATTGTGGCGATCATGCCGCGGCGCTGCGGCAGCAGATGCGGCACAAACGTGATGTTTTTTGTGTTCAGTTCCTGCTCCAATTCTGCCTTATGGCGATGTTTATTGACACCATATGGCGCTGCACCTTCAGACACTTCATTAAATAACAGATTTTGTTTTATGCTTCGCCCTGCACCCGTAACCCCAGATTTTGCATCAATAATAATAGGCGCGTGTAGATTCAGACTATTTTTCAAAGGCAATAAAGGCAACAGGCTGCAGGTCGGATAACAACCAGGGTTGGCAATCAGTCGTGCTGTTTTCACATGCTCTCTGTAATGTTCGGTAAGCCCGTAAACAGCGTCCTGTTGCAATTCTGGTGCTGCGTGAGGCTTATCATACCAGTAAGCATAGGCATCCAGATCACGCAGCCTGAAATCTGCTGATAGATCTATGATCGTGGCGCTTTGTGGCAGATCAGGAATGATAGCCTGCGTGGTGGCATGGGGAAGACAGCAGAAAATGACATCTGCTGAGGAAAAATCAATATCATCAATTTCCTGCAATAATGGCAGCCCATGCCCCAGCAGGTGAGGGAACACGTCTTCAATCGGCTTGCCCGCGTGGCTATGCGCACTCAGTGCTGTGATGTTGACATGAGGATGCACAAGGCACAGGCGAATCAGTTCCGCACCTGTATATCCGCTCGCACCCAGAATAATAGTATTTAATGTAGTAGTCATGGTCAGACGATAATCAAAAGAAAAGTGGAACACAAACAAAAACGCCGAAACATAAATGCTTCGACGTTTTTGTTTAAGGAGGAAAGAAAAATTCTAACGCTTAGAGAACTGGAAGCTACGACGTGCTTTCGCGCGACCGTATTTTTTACGTTCAACCACACGGCTATCACGCGTAAGGAATCCGCCTTTGCGCAAAATAGAATGAAATTCTGGGCTGAAATTGTCTAACGCTCGGCTCAGACCGTGGCGGATCGCACCAGCCTGACCAGAAAGACCACCGCCTTTCACTGTTGCCACAACATCAAAACCATTCACGCGATCCAGCGCATCAAATGGTTGCTTCACAATCATCTGCAACACAGGACGTGCAAAATATTCGTTGATTTTCTTGCCGTTGATAACGACTTCACCTTTACCAGGTTTTACCCACACACGTGCAACTGCATCTTTACGGCGACCTGTGCCATATGCGCGTCCCTGTGCGTCTGTTTTTGCTTCGCGTTGCTCTGTAGCTGCTTCTGTCATGATATTCTCTTAATCCTTCAAACTCGATTTAACGGGCGTTCTTTTCGTTTTGTGCTGCAAAATCCAGCACCTTTGGCTGTTGTGCTTCATGCGGATGTTCTGCACCCGCATACACTTTCAACAAACCAAATTGCTTGCGACCTAGCGGTCCGCTAGGAAGCATACGCTGCACAGCTTTTTGCACCACGCGCTCAGGGTATTTGCTGTTTAACACTTTTTCAGGTGTTGTTTCTTTAATTCCACCAGGGAAGCCAGTATGACGATAATATTTCTTATCGGTCATTTTACGGCCTTTCAGCTGAATTTTTTCTGCATTAATAATCACCACATGGTCACCACAATTCATGCTTGGCGTATATGATGGTTTATGTTTTCCGCGAAGCATTAATGCTGTTTGTGCAGCCAGACGACCAAGAACCACGTCCTCAGCATCAATAACCCACCAGTTATTTTCTACTTCACTTAATTTTGCAGAATATGTTTTCATGTCTGTTTTTCGGTTTTGTTTATGTGAGCAGACCTCTATAAGCCCAAAATTATCGCATGTCAACGGTTTTACGCAACTGCTTCATTCTTTTGCAGTTGCAATGGTTCTTTGAAAGTCAATGTGCGATAAGGATATGGAATTTCTATACCTGCCTCGTCCAGTGCTTTTTTGACTGCCTCAATCACCTGATCACGGGATGTGCGAATGTCCACTGGCTTGGATTTGGTCCACCACGTTACCTCAAAATCAATCGAACTGGAATTAAAGGACTGCGCAAAGATTTGTATTGGCTTTGCGTCAATCACGCTTTCCACGCCTTGAACTGCTTTGCGTATCACCTCGCGGGATTCTGCCACATCTTCATCATACGCAACACCGCAGATGATGGTCACGCGACGCTCATCCCAATCAGTCAGGATATGGACAGGATTTTTAAATAACATCGCATTTGGGATCAGCACCAGTTCTCCATCTGTTTGACGGACATAAGTATCACGCAGGGTGATCTCTTTCACCTGCCCACTAATATCTTCCACTTCAATATAATCTCCCAGTCGCATGGGTTCACGCACCAGCACCATGATGCCTGCCATGAAATTCTCGAAAATATCTTTAAATGCTAAACCTATGGCAACCGTTCCTATGCCCAGACCAGCCAGCAATTTTGTTGGCGTAAGGTCTGGCAGCAAGATGGTAATGGCAATTAATATACCAAATGTCCATATAATCGTACCGATCACCGTGCGCAGTGCCACTTGCAAGGACTCACGCATATGGGAACGTGTGGTGGCTTTCATGAAGAGTTTTAATATGCCTTTGCGGAAGACCCATATCACAAGAAGAAACAATAATGCTGCAATCGCATTAGGGGCAATTTCTATCAACCCTGTGATGAATCCTTCAATCTGTGTTTTGACAATATCTATCGGGTTAACGTCTAATTCCATATTTCCTCGCTATCATAAAGTTATATCGGCAGTTTTATCAAGATGTTGTAAGGGGCAATGAAGATTAGTATCAAAAAACAATAAATTTAATTTTGCTGAAATAATGATGATGTGATATTATCTATGGCATGAAATTATTCTACTCATTGTTTCTGTCTGTTGGTATCATCGCATCATCTGCTGTAGCGCAAAAAATAAACCCGTATCTTGCACAAAGTAACTGGCCTATATTTCATGCGAATAATAATGCAACTGCATCGCTTCAGGTGAAGCAGTCTTTGCATTTTCCTTTGTCACTGCAAATGATTGATGCTGCCTCACAATTTGGACTTAAGAAAGGCAAGGTTTCTCCATGGACTGTGGCGCGTGCGCCATATCCAAATGGAGCGCAGACATTATTTACCACACCAGATAATGGTGTTGCAAAATATGTAATTGATGGTGATCGATTTGAAGCGATCGACTTCCTGCACCTAGCGCGCGGTATATTAAATTTTGACTGGAATATCGTGGTGCTGCGCAACAATGATATGGTGGTTACAAACCGTTCCGAAAATGAATATATCATTATTGGTGACAAGACCAATGATGCTGAGAGTGAGTTGATAATAAAGCATAAAATCAGCATAGATGAATCGCGCTATGGCAAAATCTCTTATCTTTTTTCGCTTGCTTATGATGGCACATTGATAACACTAACAAAAAACGGACAAATATTAGCAATTGATATTGATGCAGGGCAAATAAAATCAGCATATACATTACCGCAGGATAAAGGTGCAGATTTCCACAATAGTTTTGTAATTGATGAAACAAACCGACTTTATCTTGCGGGACAACGAGCCGTATTAGCGCTGGACTGGAACGGAACTTCTTTTTCGCAGGCATGGATGGCGCCCTACGACATGCGAGGTCCTGGCTGTGACCCTGATGAAGAGATTTCACGTTTTCGTGAAGTGCTGCGAGTGGCGCGAGGTGAGATTTGCACGGGGTCAGGCACTACACCAACTTTGCTTGGCTCTCGCCATGACGGAGTGTTGGTGATCGTGGATGGGCATCAGCCCAAAAATAACATTGTTGCTTTCTGGCGTCACACCCCGCCTGCTGACTGGGGTGGTATTGCTGGACAGAGCAGGCAGGTGGCGGGTATCATGCCGCTGCCTTATTCAACCCCTCTTGGAGACGGATTTACTGCAGAAAATTCGCCTGCAGTGCTTGGTAATGCTATTGTAATTGCGCAATGGGGCGGATTTGATCCTGAAAAAGATACGCCGCGTGGTGTCCAGCGTGTGGACTGGCAGCCACGATCAAAGCGCTTCCGTCTGCGTTGGGCTAATCCTAATGTGCACTATAATGGTGTGCCCACGATCGGGCGATACCGCAACGGCGCCTATGTGTTTGGTATGGGGCGAGGTGGTGACGGTTATGAATATAATGTTCTGGATTTTCGTTCAGGCGCTTCCGTGCAACAGATACCTATCGCTGATAATGATGATTTTCTAGATCAGGGAAATAATCACATGATTGCGGATGACGGTTCAGTTATATATAGCGGTCAGCGCAGCATGGTGCGTGTGCATGGAGCTAAGCCTATAAATCGTTAAAACCTGAATAGATTACAGCGCCTCTTCCCCTTCTTCGCCTGTGCGGATGCGGATGGCATTTTCAATATTAGAAATGAAGATTTTTCCGTCACCAATGCGTCCAGAGTAAGCCGATTGTTTAATCACATCAACAATGCGTTCTACATTATGATCTGATACAACCATTTCCAGTTTCACCTTCGGCAGAAAATCCACGACATATTCTGCGCTGCGGTAATGGTCTGCATTGCCCTTTTGCCTGCCATGCCCATGCACTTCGCTCATGGTCACGCCTTCAATGCCCGCTTCCTGCAGCGCTTCCTTCACGTCGTCCAGTTTGAATGGTTTGATGATAACTTCGATTTTTTTCATTAATTAGCTTTTCTGTAAATTGGCTGACTACTAAATCCATATTAGATTATATATAATAATCTGCTTCGTAAACAAAGCTTATTATTGCAATTCAACTAACTGTTTTTTCCTAAGCCTATTTTTGCGAGTTGAAACAACGAACGAGAAAAATGAAAATATTAACCAATATATGCTACCATAAAAAAATATCACATAACTTATAGATACATTATGCCTACTGATATACCTGATGATAGTTTTGAAGCTGCATCAGTTCAAATAAAAAACTTAACACCTTTAAGTGAGGTGAATCCAGAATTGCATAATATATTGCAATCTGTTGCTAGTGAAGTTTACGAGGGGTATCCTGAAGAAGAGATACCAAATATTTATATTCAGTTGGATGATACAGATAAGAATATGGGGTATCATGCCTATTCTGATGAAGCTAATGAAGAGCTATTTATCATATCTGGAGGCATGCTTGATGCAAATTCTGAACAAATAATCGGTGCTTTCGTTCACGAAATTGGGCATGATATAAATAACGATGTTGTAACTGATTTCCCAGATAAGAAGCAGTCTCATGAGCGCGAATTAGATACAGACGCATTTGCTGCTACGCACGGTTACGGAGATCAAATGTTAGAAACGTTGAAAATGTTAAAAGCAGATGGTTTGACTGGTGATACTGACTCACATCCTCACATTGATTTACGTATAGAGAATGTTCAGGATATTAACGATATTAATAGTCAAAATTTGCCAGATGCCAAAGGCAGGGATGGTAGCAGAGAGATATAAACATATAAAATATGTATATACATATAAAAATAGTACATACGTAATACTAAAGTGCTTGTAACCCCATAACCCTTATGTTAATGCTGATAGGCTAACCATTTAAAACAACCATTATAATAAGAGAGAGAACATTATGGTACATTCAGCAAATCTTGGCTTCCCGCGTGTGGGCGCGGCGCGTGAACTTAAAAAAGCAGTAGAGAGCTACTGGAAAGGCGCAAGCAGCAAAGATGCGCTGATGGACACAGCGAAAGAGCTTCGTTTGCGTCACCTGAAGTTGCAAAAAGATGCGGGTATTGATTATGCGCCATGCAATGATTTCACTTTTTATGACCATATGCTGGATATGATTGCGCTGGTGGGCGCGGTGCCAAAACGATATGGCAAGGTTGAAGGCAATGTAGATCTGGACACTTATTTTGCAATGGCGCGTGGCTCTCAACGCGACAAAAAAGATGTAGTGGCGATGGAAATGACAAAATGGTTTGATACGAATTATCACTATATTGTGCCAGAATTTGAAGAAAATCAAAGTTTCCGTCTGGCAAGCAGCAAGCCTGTGGATGCATATAAAGAAGCAAAAGAAGCGGGCTTAGCGGCGCATCCTGTCTTGGTGGGGCCTGTGACGTTCCTGAAACTCGGCAAAATGACGCATGATTCGGAAGCGACGACCACGCATTTGCTGGATAATTTACTCCCTGTATATATAGAAGTGCTGGAACAACTGAAAGCGGAAGGCTGTGAGTGGGTGCAAATTGACGAGCCTGCATTAGTGCTGGACTTAACGGAGGCTGAAAAAGCGGCGTATCAGACTGCGTTTGATGCACTCTCGAAAGTCGGAGTAAAAATCTGGCTGACCACCTATTTCGGTGCGATTGGCGAAAATCTGGATGTGGCGAAGAAACTGCCAGTTGACAGTGTGCATGTGGATTTGGTGCGTGCACCAGAGCAGCTGGATGATGTGCTTGAAGCATTTAAAGACAAAGAATTGTCACTTGGTCTGGTGGACGGACGCAACATCTGGAAGACGGATCTGGCAAAAGCACTGAAAACGCTGGAAAAAGCCACGGCAAAACACGATAAAATTCTGGTTGCGCCAAGCTGTTCGTTGCTGCACAGCCCGATTGATCTGGGTCTGGAAACTGAGCTGGATGCCGAGCTGAAAAGCTGGCTTGCATTTGCAAAGCAGAAATTGCGTGAAGTCGTGTTGCTGGCAAAAGCAGCATCTGGCGAGAAAGACGATATTGCATTTGCAAATAACAAGAAAGCGATGGATGCGCGCAAAACATCCAAGCGCATTCATAATGACAAGGTGATTTCCCGCATTAAGGGGTTAACGCCTGAAATGTCCAATCGCAAAAGCCCGTTTGAGCAGCGCATTGAAAAGCAGGAAGCGCATCTTGGCTTGCCGATTCTGCCAACCACGACTATTGGCTCTTTCCCACAAACTCAGGAAGTGCGCCAAATGCGCGCCAAGTTCAAAAAAGGTGAGTTGAGCCGTGAAGCCTATGATGAGTTTTTGGCAAAAGCAACCGAGCAGGCGATTCGCTGGCAGGAAGAAATTGATATTGATGTGCCTGTGCATGGTGAATTTGAGCGCAATGACATGGTAGAATATTTCGGTGAGAAGCTGGAAGGCTTTGCATTCACTAAGTTTGGCTGGGTGCAGTCATATGGGTCGCGCTGTGTGAAACCGCCTATCATCTTTGGTGATGTGTCACGCAAAGAGCCAATGACCGTGCGCTGGAGTAAATATGCTCAGGAACTGACGGACAAGCCAGTGAAAGGCATGTTGACAGGACCTGTAACCATTTTGCAGTGGTCATTTGTTCGTGATGATCAGTCTCGTGAAAAAACCTGTAAACAGATTGCCCTGTCCATTCGTGATGAAGCGGTGGATCTGGAAGAAGCGGGCATCAAGGTGATTCAGATTGATGAACCAGCGGTGCGCGAAGGGTTGCCATTGCGCCAGAAAGACTGGAAAGCATATTTGGCTTGGGCAGTAGACGCGTTCCGCATCTCGGCATCTGGCGTGAAAGATGAAACGCAGATTCATACGCATATGTGCTA
Source organism: Rickettsiales bacterium (assembly GCA_024304995.1). GTDB lineage: Bacteria > Pseudomonadota > Alphaproteobacteria > Rickettsiales > UBA998 > JAMWZD01. Next base: position 904,595 of record JAMWZD010000001.1, read on the forward strand.
TTGTGAGTTTAATGATATTATTGATTCCATTGCAGCATTGGACGCAGACGTGATTTCCATTGAAACCTCACGTTCTGCAATGGAACTTTTGGAAGCGTTTACTGACTTTAATTATCCCAATGAGATTGGACCTGGCGTGTATGATATTCATAGTCCACGCGTACCAAAACAATCCGAAATGGAGCATTTGCTTGAGAAGGCACTGAAAGTGCTTAAGCCTGAACAGGTCTGGGTGAATCCAGATTGCGGACTAAAAACCCGTGGATGGGAAGAAGTGAAGCCCGCTTTGGAAGCCATGGTCGGCGCAGCAAAAGCGCTCCGCGCGAAAGTGGGGGATGCAAAAGCGGCATAATTCCTGTCTTTATATATGTTTAAAAGGGCGGCCTCTTATGAGGCTGCCCTTTTTTACTTTAGCATTGTGAAAAACCTTATCCTATGGTCAGAATACCGTATTTGGATTAGAAAATTCATCGTGTCAGACGACACTTTCTGAATCAAAAAGTGGGAATTGACATTCTTAGCTAGCCATAAAGTATCTGATTAGATATTTTATCATGAAATAGCACTTTTGTTTTTTTCTGGTTCTTTCTTTATTTAGCAATGGCTTAGACAGGGAGTTATAAGCTGGTCTATGTTGCAATATCAAAAAAACGTAAAAAAATGCAAAAAAACGCATTTTAGTGGTTGACCAGTCTGGGGGCGGTGTGTATAACAACACTCCCGCAGCGATACAGCGAAAAACAAAAATTCGCAACACGCTGCTAACGATAGAAAAGTAAAGAATGTTTAGGTACGGATGATAAGTACGGTTATATGGTGACATATAACGTTTATCGTGCAAATCATCGGTACAACACATGAACACAACGTATTTATGCAAATAAATATGTGTACGAATGGTTATGTTGGATGTATGTAAATCCACTTTTGTGGTGATGAACAACATGATGGTTTGTGCGTGATTTCCAAAAATGAAATTTTAGTTTTTAAGCTAAAAGGATCAATCTTTACAATTTCGATTGTAAGGCAAATTTTTATAATTTGAGAGTTTGATCCTGGCTCAGAACGAACGCTGGCGGTAGGCCTAACACATGCAAGTCGAACGATTAAAGCCACTTCGGTGGTGTATAAAGTGGCGCACGGGTGAGTAACGCGTGGGAATATACCTAGTAGTATGGAAAAACAGTTGGAAACGACTGCTAATACCGTATACGCCCTTCGGGGGAAAGATTTATCGCTATTAGATTAGCCCGCGTGACATTAGCTAGTTGGTGAGGTAACGGCTCACCAAGGCGACGATGTCTAGCTGGTTTGAGAGGATGATCAGCCACACTGGAACTGAGACACGGCTGTCT
>JAMWZD010000010.1 GCA_024304995.1 Rickettsiales bacterium
CCCTACCACTTCGCTGCTTGAGGGCTTGAACCAACTAGTCGATCGGGATCGAGACGCGGAACTGAACCGTTTCAAGGCCGGGGTTGCGGCTGTCGAGCCCTGCATTCGACCGATGGTCGACTGACAGACCCATGCGCACCCCTGCGCGGTTCTCATATCCGATTTCGATCCCAGACCGGAACTGGATGCTGCCACCCAGATCCACCTCATCGCCCTGCAGGTAAAGCCCGGGCATGGTGTGGAACTGTGCGTACCAGCGATTGTTCGCGGTCGTGTATGTCGTTGTATTGCCAAGGCCGATCCACACCCCGCCTGCATCGGTGACCGATGCGCCGTAGGTGAGTTGGAACGGCCCGCGGGCCACGCCAGTTTGCTTGCGCAGGTAAAATTCTTCACCCACGGTCGCTTCCTGGAACACCACATCGCCGACAGAGCCGGAGATATAGGCTGTGCGCGCGTTCTTGGCCAGGCAGCCTTCGTTCGGGCAATGTTGCGTGCCCATGTTGATCAGGCCCAGAACGAGCCCGACAACGGCGAAGGTACCATCGGTAACAACGGCAAGATCTGACATGTCGGTTCCCCCCTCAAGGCACAAGATGCCTGTCGGGTAGATTGTCATTAGAGTCCAGTCAAGCTCCGACTGATTGTAGGCGTTCGGTTTCAGGTACTGTTTCACTCCCCTCGTCGGGGTGCTTTTCACCTTTCCCTCACGGTACTGGTTCGCTATCGGTCAGTAAGGAGTACTTAGCCTTCGGGGGTGGTCCCCCGATCTTCAGACAGAATTTCACGTGTTCCGCCCTACTTAATACGTTCCATCGAGCTTCCTATACGGGGCTGTCACCCGCTATGGCCTGCTTTTCCAAACAGTTCTAGTCACTCTCAGGACTCGGCTGGTCCCCGTTCGCTCGCCGCTACTAGGGGAGTCTCTATTGATGTCCTTTCCTCCGGGTACTTAGATGTTTCAGTTCCCCGGGTTTGCTCTTAAAACCCTATGTATTCAGGTTAAAAGTACCTGGTTTACCGCATTATTTCGTCCTACCGCTTCGCTACTCGAGGACGAACCTCAGGTAACTCACAGTCGGATAAATAACACAGTATCAGGTGGGTTGCCCCATTCGGAAATCCATGGATCAAAGCATATTCTCAGCTCCCCATGGCTTATCGCAGAGTATCACGTCCTTCATCGCCTCTTACTGCCAAGGCATCCACCAAACGCCCTTCTCGCGCTTGATTTGATCCAGAAAGAGCAAGACTCTTCCTGAATCAAAAGCATACTTTCCCGCCTTGCCGACCCGTGCAGGTCAGCAAGACATTTGGTTAGTGTACTTGACTTGGACAACTCTGTTCGTTTCAGCCTGCAGACATGTGGGAGGCCGAGGAAACAGCCCATTCACATGCTCGCCGCGCCCGAAGGCTTGGCACAAGACTGAGGTATTTCCCTAACGCGGGAATACCAAACAGTGTTGATATGTATCTCTCTATACGATGTAAAAGACGGCGACTTGCGTCACCTGCGTCCGATTGGACGGCCAAACACTCGACAGTGCTTGGCGATCTAATCGGGTCCTTGTCTGGTGGAGCCT
>JAMWZD010000011.1:0-344 GCA_024304995.1 Rickettsiales bacterium
AGTTCCGACCTGCACGAATGGCGTAACGACTTCCCCACTGTCTCCAGGATATGCTCAGCGAAATTGAATTCTCCGTGAAGATGCGGAGTACCCGCGGTTAGACGGAAAGACCCCGTGCACCTTTACTGCAGCTTCAGAGTGGTATTAGGAAAGAGTTGTGTAGCATAGGTGGGAGGCTTTGAAGCGACGGCGCCAGCTGTCGTGGAGCCATAGGTGAAATACCACCCTGCTGTTTTCTGATATCTAACCTCGCACCGTTATCCGGTGTAGGGACCCTCTGTGGCGGGGAGTTTGACTGGGGCGGTCGCCTCCTAAAGAGTAACGGAGGCGCGCGATGGTAGGCT
>JAMWZD010000011.1:354-1539 GCA_024304995.1 Rickettsiales bacterium
ATCACATCCTGGGGCTGGAGCAGGTCCCAAGGGTTTGGCTGTTCGCCAATTAAAGTGGTACGTGAGCTGGGTTCAGAACGTCGCGAGACAGTTTGGTCCCTATCTGCCGTGGGCGTCGATACTTGAAAGGAGTTGCCCCTAGTACGAGAGGACCGGGGTGAACATACCTCTGGTGTACCTGTCATTCTGCCAAGAGTGCCGCAGGGTAGCTATGTATGGACGGGATAACCGCTGAAAGCATCTAAGCGGGAAGCCTCCCTTGAGATTAGGTATCTTTGAACCGTGATAGACCATCACGTTGATAGGCCGGGTGTGGAAGCGCAGTAATGTGTGTAGCTAACCGGTCCTAATAGTTCATATCATGCTTGAGAATTCGCACTGTCAACGACAGGCCTGCCCAATGGGTAAGCATGGCGTGCGGTGGAGAATGTCTCCAGCCAGATACGCCCCAAACCACTCAAACCTTGAGTGAACATCGATTTAAAACCCGCATTCCACCGGCTTCATTGCTTGGTGACCATAGCGTCTGTGCCCCACCCGATCCCATCTCGAACTCGGCCGTGAAACCAGACAGCGCCGATGGTACTGTGCCTTAAGGTACGGAAGAGTAGGTCGTCGCCAGGCATTGCAGCCGGTGGATATGCGGGAAATAACCCATTCACATAGTCAACAGGGCTGTCCCGCAAGGGCGGCCCTATTGGCGTCTTTGCGGCTCGTACGAGCAAGAGCGCCAACATAGTCGGTATCGCGGGATGGAGCAGTCCGGTAGCTCGTCAGGCTCATAACCTGAAGGTCGTTGGTTCAAATCCAACTCCCGCAACCACCGCCAAAAACCCACACAATGATCGAACGTCACGCCCGCAGCCTCGCTGCCGGGCGCAATCGGTGTTTGGTCGCTTGGCAGGAGCAGACCGCACTCCCTTTCCTGACTGGCCGGTTCGACGACGCGCATTCCCATGCCAGCCGCCTGCACCGCGCCCAACAGCGCAAGAGTTCCGCCACCCCCTATGTCTCGCACCTTGCTCGCGGTTGCCGCGATCGCGCTGGAGAACGGCCCGGATAAGGATCAGGCGATCGCCGCGCTGCTGCACGACGCGGTCGAGGATCAGGGCGGGTTGCCCCATCTCGCGGCCATCCTCGCTCGCTATGGGGACGGAGTCTGACGTGCTCCCCTGATTGTTACCA
>JAMWZD010000012.1:0-809 GCA_024304995.1 Rickettsiales bacterium
AGACTTTGACGCCTGCGGATGGACTTGTAGATACGCTAGCGGATTTCACAAGAACTGCTTGCTCAAACTTCTTTCTAAGCTGCTCCCCGGGAACGGACAGTGGCGGTAGCTACGATCTGACTTTTGATGGTCTGCAAGTTCGAGAAGATCAGAACATAGAGAAACGCATGAACCATGACGCAGGTTTCAAGGCCCGCGTGGCCCTGGGAACAGTGAAGGGCGAGCGAACAGGATCGGAACTGTGTGGCTTCTACGGCGTGCATCCGACGATGCTCCATCAGTGGAAGAAGGCATTGCTGGACGGGGTGGCAGATATCTTCGAGCGGGAGAGCAAGAAGGCCCCCAAGGTCGATGAAGATACGATGCGGGCGCTGCAGGCGAGGAGCGGGGAACTCGCTGTGGCTATCGATTTTCTCGTTTAGAAAGCTCAAGCCTTGGACCGCCAAGTAAGGGGCGGGAGGATCGACAAGAACCACCCGAGCATGTCTGTCGGGGCACAATTTCTCCTGCTGTCGATTTCGCGGTCGTTTGTCCTACTATGAACTGATGCGCGAGACGATCATGAACCTCGATCTCATAGTAGGAATGGACAAACAGTTCCTCGAAACCCAGTTTACGGCGTGCGGCAGATGACGTGGCAATTGCAGAACGAGGGCCATGTTGTGATCTACCAACGCATCCGGCGACTTATGCGGCTTATGTGCCTGATGCCAGTCTACATGTATCAGCCGAGCATGAAGGACCGGATGGCGGACCTGGAGGGCGAGAAGCGCGCACTTGAGACCTACCTGGAGCAAAGCCCCGAGCCT
>JAMWZD010000012.1:819-1454 GCA_024304995.1 Rickettsiales bacterium
AGAGACAGGCGGGTATTCTGGCGTTGGTGGACGCGCAAACGACCGAGCCCGCGCTTTTGGCACGGGCTTGGTCGGAAACGTTGGTTGCGGGAGTAGGATTTGAACCTACGACCTTCAGGTTATGAGCCTGACGAGCTACCGGGCTGCTCCATCCCGCGCTGGTTTTATGCGCTTTTTTTCATCGTTGAGAGATACGGTTGTATTTTCGTTCCTTACTAGGTTTGGCGGTGACCTACTCTCCCACGTCTTAAGACGCAGTACCATTGGCGCGACGGCGCTTAACGGCCGGGTTCGGAATGGATCCGGGTGTTTCGCTCGTGCTATGACCACCAAACCGAGAAAGGAACGAGATACGGTTGTTGTCCAAGTCATGTACGACTGTATTGGTGTGTATGCTTTTGATCAGTAAAGTCTTTCTTTTACTGGATCAAATCAAGCCTATCGGGCAATTAGTACCAGTCAACTGAACGCATTGCTGCGCTTACATCTCTGGCCTATCGACGTGGTGGTCTACCACGGCCCTCAGGGATACCTTGTTTTGAGGGGGGCTTCCCGCTTAGATGCCTTCAGCGGTTATCCTGTCCGTTCATAGCTACCCAGCACTGCCGTTGGCACGACAACTGGTCCACCAGTGG
>JAMWZD010000013.1:0-251 GCA_024304995.1 Rickettsiales bacterium
TCAACCTGCTCATGGATAGATCGCCCGGTTTCGGGTCTATGCCCAGCGACTAAATCGCCCTATTCAGACTCGGTTTCCCTACGGCTCCCCTAAACGGTTAACCTCGCCACTGAACATAAGTCGCTGACCCATTATACAAAAGGTACGCCGTCACGGAACAAGTCCGCTCCGACTGCTTGTACGCATACGGTTTCAGGATCTATTTCACTCCCCTCACAGGGGTTCTTTTCGCCTTTCCCTCTGTCTCTTAT
>JAMWZD010000013.1:261-1012 GCA_024304995.1 Rickettsiales bacterium
CCCCCCATGTTCAGACAGGATATCACGTGTCCCGTCCTACTCGATTTCACCAGACTCAGGTTTCGGATACGGGGCTATCACCCACTATGGCGGCACTTTCCAGAGCCTTCTCCTACCAGTTGTCTAGCTTAAGGGCTAGTCCCCGTTCGCTCGCCGCTACTTAGGGAATCTCGGTTGATTTCTTTTCCTCGGGGTACTTAGATGTTTCAGTTCCCCCGGTTCGCCTCTTACACCTATGGATTCAGTGTAAGATACCGACCCGAAAGTCGGTGGGTTTCCCCATTCAGAAATGCCCGGATCACAGCTTGTTTGCCAGCTCCCCGAACCTTATCGCAGGCTTCCACGTCTTTCATCGCCTCTGACTGCCAAGGCATCCACCGTATGCGCTTAGTTGCTTGACTATATAACCCCAAGACAACTGATCACGATTCAACATCCCTCACCAGGCAAGCCTGATAAAGAACCCTGTTTCGAGACAGCCACTTGAAGCAATATAACAACCACTTCAACGACAACACCGGATAACGCTTGAAATCGTTATCACTCTGATCAATGAATTCCGGAGATAATGGAATCCATCAATCGTGTTCTATCTCGTCCAATTTGTTAAAGAGCAAATCTGACCCAGTGATCAGAAAGGAAGGCTTCATCAGTATGAAACATTCGTTTCTGTACACTACTAACCGGAGTTAGTCAGTTTAAAGCATCGATCGTTCAGGCTTTTGGTGGAGCCAGGCGGGATCGAACCGCC
>JAMWZD010000013.1:1022-1398 GCA_024304995.1 Rickettsiales bacterium
AGGCGCTCTCCCAGCTGAGCTATGGCCCCTCGATCTTCCACACAAGCCAGGTCAATTCAACCTCAGCTATAGAATTGTGTGGATCTAGGCGCTTGCAAGCGTAGCGTGCGAGTAGCACGTGAGCTTGGAAGCAACGACGAGCCACGCAATTCTGGTGGGTCTGGGTGGACTTGAACCACCGACCTCACCCTTATCAGGGGTGCGCTCTAACCACCTGAGCTACAGACCCAAAAACACGGGCCTGCAACGACCCATCTGCTCTCTTTATTCAGCCAACCAAGTAATTCGTGTGGACTCTGACCGAAGCTTTCGGCTTCGTTTAAGGAGGTGATCCAGCCGCAGGTTCCCCTACGGCTACCTTGTTACGACTTCACCC
>JAMWZD010000014.1 GCA_024304995.1 Rickettsiales bacterium
CGTAACAAGGTAGCCGTAGGGGAACCTGCGGCTGGATCACCTCCTTTCTAAGGATACTCACGAAAGCGCCGGGGCTAGCCCCTGGAAGAGCTTCGTGGCTTCCAAAGAACATTGCCGTCGTCCTCATGTCCTTTCATCAATCGGATACAGCTTGCAGCACTTCTGTGCCTGTAAGCTGTGTGCCTGAGCCGGCTCACGCCCCTCGTGGCAGCCAGTTCCCTCGGGAATGGCGGCCGGACGCAGTGGTGTGGGCCTGTAGCTCAGTTGGTTAGAGCGCACCCCTGATAAGGGTGAGGTCAGTGGTTCGAATCCACTCAGGCCCACCATTACCTATATGGGGCCTTAGCTCAGCTGGGAGAGCACCTGCTTTGCAAGCAGGGGGTCATCGGTTCGATCCCGATAGGCTCCACCAGGTACACAGGATGCAGCGCGGCTTCGGCCAGCGGGCGTCGCATATCCGATAGATGAAACGAAAGCGTATTCCGCCCCAAGCGATTGGTGTGCGGATTAGGCGATCGCCATGTTTTGCATGGGATTGCCGATCTTTGACATTGTGAATGGGTTTTTAAATCGATGCCGTGGCGGTATCGTCGTGCTGGTGCAAGCCTTTGGGTTTGTGGCTGGGCGGCGAATATCATCACATTAATCAAATTGATTATCTGGCTGAGATAATTCTCCTCACTATCGCAAGGCGGCGGGCTCTATGCAGGCCTGTCGTTGATAGTGTGGATTCTCAAGCGTGAGGTAAGAGCATTTGGTGGATGCCTTGGCATGTACAGGCGAAGAAGGACGTGGCACGCTGCGATAAGCGTCGGGGAGTTGTGAGCAAACTTTGATCCGGCGATTTCCGAATGGGGAAACCCACCTTCACCATTTCTTCCAGTCTGCTTTCGGGCAGGCCGGGCGAGGTGGATAAGGTATCACCGAGCTGAATAAAATAGGCTTGGTGAAGCGAACCCGGGGAACTGAAACATCTCAGTACCTGGAGGAAAAGACATCAACAGAGATTCCCGTAGTAGTGGCGAGCGAACCGGGACCAGGCCAGTGCCTTCATTTCAACTAGCAGAACATTCTGGAAAGTTTGGCCGTAGCGGGTGATAGCCCCGTATGCGAAAGTGATGATGAAGGACTAGAGTAGGGCGGGACACGTGAAATCCTGTCTGAACATGGGGGGACCACCCTCCAAGCCTAAATACT
>JAMWZD010000015.1:0-597 GCA_024304995.1 Rickettsiales bacterium
CTGTTGGCTTTTTAATAATGTGGCGGCGACCTACTCTCCCGGGTGTAACCCCAGTACCATCGGCGCTGCAGGGCTTAACTTCTCTGTTCGGGATGGGAAGAGGTGGGACCCCTGCGCTAGGCCGCCTAAATTGGTAGAACTCAGGGCTGGGCAAAGCTGCCTCTTGGCCTCTCTTTGCTTGTCTCCTGACATCTAATTTCTTGTTGTCTTTAACATATCTTGTAGAAACTGTAACACGTACGGTAAGCTTTTGGGCAATTAGTACTGCTCGGCTATGACATCACTGCCTTTACACCTGCAGCCTATCAACCTCATCGTCTCTGAGGGCCCTATTTGGAAGTCTCATCTTGAGGGGAGTTTCGCACTTAGATGCTTTCAGCGCTTATCTCTTCCCGACGTAGCTACCCGGCAGTGCAGTTGGCACCACAACCGGTACACCAGCGGTCAGTCCAACCCGGTCCTCTCGTACTAAGGTCAGCTCCTCGCAAACTTCCCACGCCCGCAACAGATAGGGACCGAACTGTCTCACGACGTTCTGAACCCAGCTCGCGTGCCACTTTAATGGGCGAACAGCCCAACCCTTGGGACCTTCTCCAG
>JAMWZD010000015.1:607-1155 GCA_024304995.1 Rickettsiales bacterium
CGTCGATATGAGCTCTTGGGGGAGATCAGCCTGTTATCCCCAGCGTACCTTTTATCCTTTGAGCGACGGCCCTTCCATTCAGAACCGCCGGATCACTATACCCGTGTTTCCACCCTGCTCGGCTTGTCGGCCTTACAGTCAAGCTCCCTTATGCTATTGCACTCCTCGTACGGTTACCAAGCGTACTGAGGGAACCTTTGGAAGCCTCCGTTATCCTTTTGGAGGCGACCACCCCAGTCAAACTACCCACCAAGCAATGTCTCCCGTTACCGGGATTAGATACCAAACAAACAAAGGGTGGTATTTCAACGGCGACTCCACAGATCCTGGCGAACCCGCTTCAACGTCTCCCACCTATCCTACACATCATTTGTCCAGTACCAATGCTAAGCTGCAGTAAAGGTGCATGGGGTCTTTCCGTCCCGTTGCGGGTACGCGGCATCTTCACCGCGACTACAATTTCACCGAGCTCATGGCTGAGACAGCGCCCAGATCGTTACACCATTCGTGCAGGTCGGAACTTACCCGACAAGGAATTTCGCTACCTT
>JAMWZD010000016.1:0-854 GCA_024304995.1 Rickettsiales bacterium
CTCCCGAAGTTACGGTGCTATTTTGCCTGTTCCTTCACCCGAGTTCTCTCAAGCGCCTTAGAATTCTCATCCCATCCACCTGTGTCGGTTTGGGGTACGGTCGTTTGTTACCTGAAGCTTAGAGACTTTTCCTGGAAGCCTGGTATCAGTTACTTCGTCTCCATTGAGACTCGTCATCATGCCTCAGCTTAGCTCTACGGATTTTCCTATAAAGCACGCCTACACACTTAAACCAACATATCCAACAGTTGGCTAACCTAACCTTCTCCGTCATCCCATCGCAGTAACAACCGGTACAGGAATATTAACCTGTTTTCCATCGACTACGCATTTCTGCCTCGCCTTAGGGGCCGACTTACCCTGCCCTGATTAGCATGGGACAGGAAACCTTGGTCTTCCGGCGTGGGAGTTTTTCACTCCCATTATCGTTACTCATGTCAGCATTCGCACTTGTGATATCTCCAGCAAGCTTCTCAACTCACCTTCACAGACTTACACAACGCTCCTCTACCCAGCAAGTAAACTTGCTGCCGCAGCTTCGGTATATGGCTTAAGCCCCGGTACATCTTCCGCGCAGGCCGACTCGACTAGTGAGCTATTACGCTTTCTTTAAAGGGTGGCTGCTTCTAAGCCAACCTCCTAGCTGTCTGTGCCTTCCCACCTCGTTTTCCACTGAGCCATATTTTGGGACCTTAGCTGGCGGTCTGGGTTGTTTCCCTCTCCACGACGGACGTTAGCACCCGCCGTGTGTCTCCCGGATAGTTCTCATTGGTATTCGGAGTTTGCAAAGGGTTGGTAAGTCGGGATGACCCCCTAGCCTTAACAGTGCTCTACCCCCAATGGAATTCGTCCGA
>JAMWZD010000016.1:864-1121 GCA_024304995.1 Rickettsiales bacterium
CAGCTATCTCCCGGTTTGATTGGCCTTTCACCCCCAGCCACAGGTCATCCCCTAACTTTTCAACGTTAGTGGGTTCGGTCCTCCAGTTGATGTTACTCAACCTTCAACCTGCCCATGGCTAGATCACCGGGTTTCGGGTCTATACCTAGCAACTAAATGCGCAGTTAACACTCGCTTTCGCTACGGCTCCGTTATTCACTTAACCTTGCTACTAAATATAAGTCGCTGACCCATTATACAAAAGGTACGCAGTCACC
>JAMWZD010000017.1:0-502 GCA_024304995.1 Rickettsiales bacterium
ACTGTCTCCACCCGAGACTCAGTGAAATTGAAATTGCGGTTAAGATGCCGTATACCCGCGGCTAGACGGAAAGACCCCGTGAACCTTTACTACAGCTTTGCACTGAACTTTGAACCTACTTGTGTAGGATAGCTGGGAGACATTGAAGCGAGGACGCCAGTTCTTGTGGAGTCAACCTTGAAATACCAGCCTGGTATGTTTGGAGTTCTAACCTCGGTCCATTATCTGGACTAGGGACAGTGTATGGTGGGTAGTTTGACTGGGGCGGTCTCCTCCCAAAGAGTAACGGAGGAGCACGAAGGTACACTAAGTATGGTCGGACATCATACGGTTAGTGCAATGGCAAAAGTGTGCTTGACTGCGAGACAGACACGTCGAGCAGGTACGAAAGTAGGTCATAGTGATCCGGTGGTTCTGAATGGAAGGGCCATCGCTCAACGGATAAAAGGTACTCCGGGGATAACAGGCTGATACCGCCCAAGAGTTCACATCGACGGCGGTG
>JAMWZD010000017.1:512-1089 GCA_024304995.1 Rickettsiales bacterium
TCCCTATCTGCCGTGGGCGTTGGAAATTTGAGAGGAGCTGCTCCTAGTACGAGAGGACCGGAGTGGACGTACCCCTGGTGTTCGGGTTGTCATGCCAATGGCATTGCCCGGTAGCTATGTACGGACGGGATAACCGCTGAAAGCATCTAAGCGGGAAGCCCCCCTCAAGATTAGATTTCCCCGAGCTTTAAGCTCCTGAAGGGCCGTAGAAGACCACTACGTTGATAGGTTGGGTGTGGAAGTGCAGTAATGTATGAAGCTAACCAATACTAATTGCCCGTGAGGCTTGACCATATAACCCCAAGTAAGTTGGGTGCACATAAGCGACAACACTTTACTTCCCGAATTAGCTTACCTGTAACGTAAGCAGCCAGTTATGCCTGGTGGCCATAGCGAGTTGGCACCACCTGTTCCCATCCCGAACACAGAAGTGAAACAGCTCAGCGCCGATGATAGTGTGGGAGTTCCCATGTGAAAGTAGGTCACTGCCAGGCTTTAATACAAAAAAATACCCGGTCCTCATAGAGGTCCGGGTATTTTTTTGTCTATCCATTTTACAATGACCTCACCTGGGCAT
>JAMWZD010000018.1:0-230 GCA_024304995.1 Rickettsiales bacterium
ATAGTTCTCTCAAGCGCCTTGGTATACTCTACCTGACCACCTGTGTCGGTTTCGGGTACGGTCTATATGGAGAGGCTATTTCCTGGAACCACTTGGCTGCAAGTCCAATCCAATAAGGACTCACAACTTCCGCGATCCGTCACACATCTCCAGGCCCACGAATATTAACGTGGTTCCCATCGACTACCCCCTTCGGGCTCGTCTTAGGGGCCGGCTCACCCTACGCTGAT
>JAMWZD010000018.1:240-1016 GCA_024304995.1 Rickettsiales bacterium
TACGCTGATTAGCATTGCGTAGGAACCCTTGGTCTTTCGGCGACAGGGTATCTCACCCTGTTTGTCGCTACTCATGTCAGCATTCGCACTTCCGATACGTCCACGGTCGGTTACCCTCCCGCTTCACTCGCCTACGGAACGCTCCGCTACCGCTCAGAATAAATTCTGAACCCTAAGCTTCGGTGCATATCTTTAGCCCCGTTACATTTTCGCCGCAGGAACCCTTATTTAGACCAGTGAGCTGTTACGCTTTCTTTAAAGGATGGCTGCTTCTAAGCCAACCTCCTGGTTGTTTTGGGATTCCCACATGCTTTCCCACTTAGATATGACTTGGGGACCTTAGCTGTAGGTTAGGGCTGTTTCCCTTTTGACGACGGACCTTAGCACCCGCCGTCTGTCTGCCAGACAAGACTCGATGGTATTCGGAGTTTGGTTAGGTTTGGTACCGCTCGCGCAGCCCTAGCCCATCCAGTGCTCTACCCCCATCGGCATACATCTGACGCTCTACCTCAATAGATTTCGCGGAGAACCAGCTATTTCCCGGCTTGATTGGCCTTTCACCCCTAAACACAAGTCATCCGATAATTTTTCAACATTAAACGGTTCGGTCCTCCAGTGCGTGTTACCGCACCTTCAACCTGCTCATGCCTAGATCGCCGGGTTTCGGGTCTAATCCAACATACTCAGTCGCCCTATTCAGACTCGCTTTCGCTTCGCCTACACCTAACGGCTTAAGCTCGCATGCTAGATTAAGTCACTGACCCATTATGCAAGAG